>NZ_CP107921.1:5257500-5857500 GCF_036014215.1 Streptomyces sp. NBC_00440 | reverse complement strand
CGGCGCCGAGCCGGTCGGCCAGCTGCGCGGTCAGGTCGTCGATGATCCGGAACGCGAAGTGCGGGCGCGCCAGGTTGTGCGGCAGCAGTGTCGAGCGGGCCCGCTCACGGGCGGTGTCGGCGATGGTCCAGTCGAGCAGCAGATCGCCGTCGTCGTGCGGGATCACCAGGGGTTCGCCGGGCTCCGGCGTGCGCTGGAGATCGCGCACGAAGGCGGCCAGCGCCTCCGCCATCTCTGTACGCCCCTTGACGGCGGCGGCCGCCGGGGTGTCCGTGCCGGTGGCGGTCACTCCGGGGAAGAGCTCCCCCGGGGTGGCGAGCAGCACGCCCGTCTCGCCGAGCGAGGGAAGCACCTCACCGATGTATCCGAGGAAGGCCGGGTTGGGGCCGACGACGAGCACGGCACGGCGGGCGAGCTGGTCGCGGTGCGCGTAGAGGAGGTATGCGGCGCGGTGCAGGGCGACCGCGGTCTTCCCGGTGCCGGGGCCGCCCTCGACGACGAGGATCCCGTGGTGCGGGGCCCGGATGATCTCGTCCTGTTCGGCCTGGATGGTCTGCACGATGTCGTGCATCCGGCCGGTGCGCGCGGAGTCCAGGGCGGCGAGGAGCACCGCGTCGGCGTCGGACCCCTCGTGCCCGGTGCGCTCCGTGTCGGTGAGGTCGAGGATCTCGTCGTGGAGCGCGGTGACGGTCCGGCCATCGGTGGTGAGGTGCCGGCGGCGGCGCAGCCCCATCGGGGAATGCCCGGTGGCTAGGTAGAAAGGCCGCGCGATACGCGCACGCCAGTCGATCACCAGCGGGGTGCGTTCGTTGTTCTCGTCGGCCTCTTCGCGGATTCCGATACGGCCGATGTGGTACCGGGATCCGTCGGTGAAATCAATACGGCCGAAGCAGAGCCCGGATTCCACCGAATTCAGCGCACTGAGCAGACCGGACCGTTCAGCGACCAGCACATCGCGCTCGACACGCGCCTGAAGTCCCTTCCCCACCTGGGCGAACGAGCCCTGGACGGCGGCTTCGGCGCGCTCTCGGAGCGCGTCCAGCCGCTCGTAGAGCCGTGAGACGAATTGCTGCTCGTTCTGCAATTCCTCGGTTGACAATGCAGCTCCTGACGCGATACGGTGCCCTTATAAGTCTTCTTCTGACTCCGCCTCACACAAGGCGATACAAAGACAGGAAGCACCCACTCTACGCGCCGCAATACCCCGGACGTCAATTCGCCCGGGGTATTTTTCCGCTTTCCGCGACAGGACTCCGTGGCAGGTTCCGCGTCAGGTCTCCCTGTCAGAGCACGTCGGCGAGTTCCTGGAGCAGCCGCCGTTTCGGGCGGGCGCCCACCATCGACTTCACCGGCTCCCCGTCGCGGAAGACCATCAGTGTCGGCATCGACATCACCCCGTACCGGACCATCACCTCCGGGTTGCTGTCGACGTCGAGCTGTACGACCTTGAGGCGTCCGGCCTCCTCGCCCGCGACGGCGCTCAGCACCGGCGCGAGCTGCCGGCACGGCCCGCACCAGTCGGCGGTGAACTCGACCAGGACCGGCAGTCCGGCCGCGAGTACCTCGGTGTCGAAATCGGCGTCGGTCACGGCGTCGACGCCCTCTGCGTGGATCATCTCCGGTGTTCCTCCCACTCGTCCCCGTCGGACAGTTCACAGCGCGGCTCCGGACCGCCCGGCAACTCCGCCTCGGCGCGGGCCAGTTCGGCCCCCACCTGTCGGCGGACCCCCTGGAGCTGCCCGATCAGCGCGTCCAGCTCGGACAGCTTGCGCCGGTACACGGCGAGCGAGGCGGGGCAGACGTCTCCGGCCGGGTGCCCGGCGCGCAGGCACTCGACGAACGGCCTGGTCTCCTCCAGGTCGAAGCCGAAGTCCTGGAGCGTCCTGATCTGCTGGAGCAGCCGCAGATCGTCCTCGTCATAGGTGCGGTAGCCGTTCACCGCCCGCCGTGCGGGCAGCAGTTCCCGGGACTCGTAGTAGCGCAGAGCACGGGTGGTGGTACCGGCCCGCTCCGCCAGCTCGCCGATTCGCATGTCCCGACGGTAATCCTTGACGTCGGCGTCAAGGCAAGGAGCAGGGACGGCCCGCGGCGGCCTCAGGCCGCGGTGGTCGCCGGCTCCTCCGCGGGCGCCGCCTCCGGTTCCGTACGCCGGCCGCGGCCCGGGATCAGGACGGCGACCAGCACCGTGCCCACCCCGAGGATCACCGCGCCGACCAGGCTGGTGTGGGCGACCGCCTGCGAGAAGGCGCCGTTCACCGCGTCCACCAGGGCGTGCGCCTGCTCGGGCCCCGCCTTGGCGCCGACCTTCTCGGCGACCGCGAGCCCGGCACCCACCGAGTCCTGCGCGGTGCTCAGCGCACCGGCGGGCAGCTTCCCGCCGACCGTGTCCGCGAGGTGCGAGGAGTACGCGCCGGAGAGCACCGACCCGAGAATCGCGATGCCCAGCGAGCCGCCCAGCTCGATCGAGGTGTCGTTGACCGCGCCGCCGACGCCGAGTTCGGACTCCGGGAAGGCGCCCATGATCGCGTCGGTGCACGGCGAGAGGGCGAGGCCGATGGCCAGGCCGAGCAGGACCAGGGGCAGGACGAACTCCCCGTAGCCCGAGCCCGCGTCGATCCGGGTGAGCAGCGCCAGCGATGCCGTGCCGCCGACCATGCCCGCGGTGACCGTGACGCGCATCCCGAGCCGGGGCGTCAGGATCCCGGTCAGCGCCGAGCCGACGAAGACCGCGCCGGCCAGCGGCAGCATCCGGACCCCGGTCTCGAAGGCGTCGAAGCCCAGGACGAACTGGAGGTGCTGGGTCAGGTAGTAGAAGGCACCGAACACGGCCAGGAAGAAGAGCGCGACGGCGAGATTCGACCCGGCGAACCCGCGGTCGAGGTAGCGCCGTACGTCGAGCACCGGTCGCGGGTGCCGCAGCTCCCACAGCACGAACACGACGAACCCGGCGCCCGCCACGACAGCGGCGGTGACGGCCTTGGCGCCCCAGCCGAAGTGCGGACCTTCAATGATCATGTAGACGAGGGCGCCGACGGAGATCACCGAGAGCAGCCCGCCCACGTAGTCGATCCGGCCGTGGTGGCCTGCCTTCGACGGGGGTACGAGGACGAAGGCGCCGATGATGGCGAGTACCGCGATCGGTACGTTGATCAGGAACGTCGAGGCCCAGCCGTGGTGCTGGAGCAGCGCCCCCGCGACCAGCGGGCCGGCGGCGATGGCGAGCCCGGCGGTGGCCGTCCACAGGACGATCGCCTTGGCCCGCTCGGCGCGCGGGAAGCTCGCGGCGAGCAGTGAGAGCGTGGCCGGCATGATCATCGCCGCGCCGACCCCCATGACGGCGCGGGCCGCGATGACGCCGGTCGCACTGCCGACCAGCGACCCGGCGACCGCTCCCCCGCCGAAGACGACGAGCCCCAGCACGAGCGCGCCGCGCCTGCTGTACTTGTCGCCGATCGCGCCGAGCAGCAGCATCAGCGCCGCGTACGGGACGGTGTAGCCGTCGATGACCCACTGGAGGTCGGCGCTGCTGAGCCCCAGGTCCCGTGTCATGTCGGGGGCCGCGACCGTCAGGGCGGTGTTCGCCATCACGATGATCAGCAGGCTCAGACAGAGCACCAGCAGCGCCCACCAGCGGCGCCGGTACGGCCCTGCCATCTCCGCCACCGGTTGCTTCACCACGAGGTTCATGACGTTCCACCACTCCCGTCCACTGGCACACGCCGACCGCACACGCCAACACCTACTTGCACATCACTGTGCAATTACACGCTGCTGTGCAATTTAGCGCGCTTCCCGGCGCGGTGCAAAATGGGGCCCGTGACTTCCGGACGAGCAGACGCCAACCGCCGCCGCATCCTGGATGTGGCGCTCACCGAGCTGCTGCACGACCCGGACGCCTCGATGGACCAGATCGCGCGCGCGGCCGGAGTCGTACGCCGCACGGTCTACGGCCACTTCCCGAGCCGCGAGGCGCTGATCGGCGCGCTCGTGGACAACGCGACGGCCGCCGTGGTCGAGGCCCACGCCACCGGCCGCGAAGGCATCAGCGACCCGGCCGAGGCACTGGCCCGCGCGACCCTCGCGGTCTGGGAGATCGCCGACCGCTACCGGCTGCTGGTCGCACTGGCCCAGCGCAGCGTGACCATGGCGGGCATCAAACAGCGCCTCACCCCGGTACGGGAGATCTGCACGGCGCTCATCCAATACGGCCTGGACGAGGGCGCGTTCACTTCACCCCTGACCGCGGCGGCCCTGTCGTACGTCCACGAGCAGGCGCTCTTCGGCCTGATGGAGGCCGTCAACGAAGGGGCCCTCCCGGCGGAGGAGGGCGGAGCGGCGGCAGCCAGCACCCTGCTGATGACAGCGGGCGTACCGGCGTCGCGCGCGGCCGCAGTGGTGAGGTCGGCGCTCGGCCGGGGGGACGGCGCGGCGCACGGGGGTTGATGCCGGTCAGCCCCGGCGAAAGGATCAACTCGATTCTGTCGCAGAGGTTTTGCGGTACGCCCGACCACTCACCTACCGCACCCCCGCCCCGGCGCCTACCAGGAGCCGCCTCCGCCCCCGCCGCTTCCGCCACCGACCGAGCCGCTGCTTGACGAGCCCGAGGAGGAATCGGACGGCGGCGACGTACTGGACGTGGCCGCCGCAGAGGTGAGGGAGGCCGCCAGGGCCGAGGTGTGCAGGTGACGGTGGTCGTGCACGGCAGGGTGACCGGGGCGCTGCGCGGAGGCCTCGGCCGCCGCCGACCAGTGGTCCGCCTCGCCCAGGGCCACGGCCCAGCCGGTGTACCTGCGCACATCCTCCTCGCTCATGGTGTCGCCGACGGGCTTGTCGGGATGCGCCAGGTACTTCCGGAAAGCCGCCACGCGCAGCCACTGGCGTGCGCCGTGCGGGGTGAGCGTGTGCATCTCCCAGGCACGGACCGCCAGGGCAAGACCCGCACCGGCGACGACGGCACCCGCCACCGCCCAGCCCCTCCACAGGTGTTCCGGGTGCCCGCTCAGCACCGCCCCTGTGAGCGCCGACGCCAGGCCGGTCAGGGTCGCTGCGACACCTGCCCTGCGTGCCGGGCGGCTGCGGCGCGGCCCGGCCGGGTCGCAGAGGCCGCTGGTTGTTTCCAGCCACTCGCGCAGGTCGGTGTCGAGCCCTTCCCACGCCTTGCCGAAGTAGTAGTCGTAGTGGTCCAGGGTGAGGGAGTCCCGGTTGCCGAAGATGGCTTTCAGCGCATCGCGCGTCATCGCGTCGGCTTCGCGGGACGCCTCCTCCTCGGACCGCTTCCGGGAGAGGACCGGCGCGTCCCGCTGCGAGATGGTGAGCCAGCCCCGCTCGTGCGCGTGCATCAGCAGGGCCACCTTGTGCTCGGGCAGGACACGTCCGGCGAAGAGGACCCCGGCGCGTGCGGCATCGAGGCCCTCCGGCGGCGCGGCGGCCCGCGGCCGGGAGGCGGCGAGACGGCTCAGGTCCACCCTGCGTATGCGCTTGCCGTCCGTCGCGCCCGGCCCGGCCGCCTCCAGCCCGCCCTCGTCGTGCAGCGGGCTCCGCCCGGCCCGCCGCAACAGCATTGCGGTCAGCGCCATCGCGACCAGTGCGGCGGCGGTGCCGTACATCCAGAGCAGCGGCGGGTGTGCACGGCCCGCGGCGCGGGGGATCGCGGCGGACGGCACGGTCTGCGCCGACCGGGACGCGACCCGGCCGCCATCGGCGGAGTACAGAGTGGCCCCCTGCCCGGCCCGCAGCCCGGGCAACTCGGCGACCAGGCTGCCCTGTTCGGGCGCGGACACCGTACAGGAGGCACTGCTGCGGGATCCGGTGCCCCCGCTCACGCACCGGGGGCGGGCCAGGGCGAACGGCGCAGTCACCTGGATCCTGATGTCGTCCAGCGCGACGGCCCAGCCGGCGCCGACCGCGTTCCAGGCGAGGCGGTGTCCGGGCGCCACCCTCGCCAGGGGGTACTCGATGCGGTAGCGGTGCACACCGCTGATCGTCCGGTCGGGGTCACCGATCCTGATCCGCGTCTCATGCTCCGACAGGTACTCCGTCTCGGCCGGAACGGGCCGGCCGTCGACCGTCGCCTTCACATCGGCGATGTCCGAGAGACCGGGCACATCCCGGTAGATACCGTGTTTGTCCTCAAGACCCCGGCCGAAGTCGTAGTCGATCACCTCGGTCACCCGGGCGGTGCCGTTACCGGCGACCGCCGCGACCACCCACAGGCGGGTGACCCGCTCGGTGTTGCCCGCCAGCGAGCCGAGCGCCATCGCGCCGCCCAGCAACACTGCCCCCACCAGCAGCCAGACGGCGTTGGCGCGGCGGCGTCGGCCCGGCGTCAGATGTCTGCTCAGTCTCATTGCCCCCCGATTCATTACGTGCTGACAACGTTGTACTGCCAACCACCCCTCAAATCATGCGCCTTGTTGTTTTGGGTCGCTTTTCCGTCGGCAGGGCGCGGTGGAGTGACCGCACCGTCACCGTCCGCACGGGGCGACGGACGGCGGCACCCCGGAACCCGCCCCGGTCAGCGCCCCGTCGTGAGGACCATCCGGAAGCGTGCTGAGCCCGACATCATCCTGGCGAACGCCTCGTCCGCCTCCTCCAGCGGTGCCTCCTCGGTCCACGAGCGGACGCCGGTCTGCTCGGCGAAGCGCAGGGTGTCCTCGGTGTCCACCGCGGTGCCGGACGCGTGGCCGTAGACCTTCTTCGTGCCCGTGATGAACTGCAGGCCGCTGAACGTCATTTCGTCGGGGGTGGCGCCGACCACGATGAGTTCACCGCGCCGGCCCAGGCCGTCGAAGGTCGCCGTCATCGCCGGGCCGTTGGTGACCGTGGCGAGGACGACCTTCGCGCCGCCCAGCTCCTGGAGTTCGTCGGCGACATTCCCGGCCGTGCTGTCGATGTAGTGCCTGGCTCCGAGGCCGTACGCGAGCTTCGCCTTCTCCGCGCCGCGGGCGATCGCCACCGTACGGAACCCCATCTTCGCCGCGAACTGCACGCCGAGATGGCCCAGTCCGCCGATCCCGAGGATCGCGACCAGGTCACCCGGGCCGGCCGCGCTGCGCCGCAGCGCGTTGAAGACCGTGACGCCCGCACAGGCCAGCGGGGCCGCCTCGACGGAGGTCAGGGCGTCGGGGACGCGGGCCAGGGCGACCGCCGGTACGACGACCGTGTCGGCATAGCCGCCGGGATAGGCGGCGCCGGGAATCTCCAGCCGGTCGCAGTTGATGCCGTCGCCCTCCCGGCAGGCCTCGCAGTAGCCGCAGCTGCCGCCGTACCAGCCGACCGCGACCCGGTCCCCGGTATCCCAGCCCTCGACGCCCGCGCCGAGGGTGTCGATCCGGCCCGCGATCTCATGGCCGGTGGTCACGGGGAACGTCGCTCCGGGCAGCATTCCGCCGGTGATCATCGCGTCGGAGTGGCAGACCCCGCACGCTTCCACCGTGATCCTGACATGGCCAGGTCCCGGTTCCGGGAGTTCGGTGCGTACGAGGGTGAAGGGGCCGCCGGGCTCGGCGACCTGCATGGCGCGGGGAGATGCGGGCGTGGATGTCATGGGGCCTTCCCTGCCTTCCGCGGGGTGGAGGGTGCGACGAGGATCGGGAGCGAGGAGGGGGCGTCGGCGTTCTGTCCGGTTCTGTCCGCCCCTCCCAGTGTGGGCATTCCGCGTCACATCGGCCACGCGCACCGCGCGGCGCGGCTCAGGGCTGCGCGTCGTACCAGGTCAGCAGGGGTGCGGGAGGCGGAGGCAGGCCGGTGCGGAATGGACTCGGGGCCCGTTGTCAGTGGTGGGTGACAGCATGTGAACCGACCGCTCGCAACTCCGTGACCCGACCAATCGGCCACCCGCAACTCCGTGACCCGGACCAACCGCACCCATAGCCCGACCGCGTCTCCAGGGAATCCGTATGAAGCACGCCGAACACCGCTGCGTCTGGGCGGACAGCTCCGACCTGATGGCCGCCTACCACGACGAGGAGTGGGGCCGCCCGTCACACGACGACCGCTACCTCTTCGAATTCCTCGTCCTGGAGGGCGCCCAGGCCGGGCTCTCCTGGTCGACCGTGCTCAACAAGCGGGCCAACTACCGGCGGCTGCTGGACGGATTCGACCCGGTGCGGATCGCAGAGTACGACGAAGGCAAGCTGGCGGAGCTGCTCGGCGACCCCGGCATCGTACGCAACCGGCTGAAGGTCGCCTCGCTGGTCAAGAACGCCCGCGCCTTCCTCGCCGTACAGAAGGAGTTCGGCTCGTTCGACGCCTACCTCTGGCAGTGGACCGACGGAAAAACGGTCGTCAACCGGCCGGGGCCGGGCGACCCCCTTGCGACCAGCACCGAGCTCTCCGACCGGATCAGCAAGGACCTCAAGCGGCGCGGCTTCACCTTCGTCGGCACCACCATCGTCTACGCCTATCTCGAAGCCGTCGGCGTCGTCGACGACCACTGGGCGGGCTGCCCGGCAGCGGCGTCGGTACCGCTGCCGGGCTGAGCCGACCGACCGTGACGAACCGGCCCAGGCTGTCAGCGCCTGACTGTCAGCTCCTGGCCGCCGGCTCCTTGCCGCCGTCCCGGGACGGCGGCACATCCTGCTGTTCCCGGGGCCCGGCGGCCTCGCCGTCCGCAGCACCCTCCGGCCGGTCGTCCATCAGCGTCGCCTCGTCGAACGGCAACCGGCCGGCCAGCACCTCCACCGCCCGTGCCTTGTCGATCTCCTTCGTCCAGGTGCCCACCAGCACCGTCGCGACCGCGTTCCCGGCGAAGTTCGTCATCGCCCTCGCCTCACTCATGAAGCGGTCGATGCCGACGATCAGGCCGACCCCGTCGACCAGGTCGGGGCGGTGCGACTGGAGACCTCCGGCGAGCGTGGCGAGGCCCGCGCCGGTGACGCCCGCCGCGCCCTTCGACGCGACGATCATGAAGAGCAGGAGCGAGATCTGCTCGCCGCCGCTCAGCGGCTTGTCCATCGCGTTGGCGACGAAGAGGGCCGACATCGTCAGATAGATCGCGGTGCCGTCGAGGTTGAAGGAGTACCCGGTCGGGACCGTGATCCCGGCGACCGGCCTGCTCACGCCCAGATGTTCCATCTTCGCGATCAGCCGCGCCAGCGCCGACTCCGACGACGAGGTCGAGAGGATCAGCAGGAACTCGCGGCCCAGGTACTTCAGCAGCATGAAGATGTTCATGCCCGCGATCAGCCGCAGCAGCGCGCCGAGCACGACGAAGACGAAGAGCGCGCAGGTCAGATAGAAGCCGATCATGATGACGGCCAGTGACTTCAGCGCGTCCACGCCGGTCTCGCCGACCACCGCGGCCATCGCGCCGAACGCGCCCACCGGGGCCGCCCACATGATCATGGCGAGGATCCGGAACACCAGCCGCTGGATGTGCTCGATACCGCGCAGCACCGGCCGCCCCGCCGGGCCGATCGCCTGGAGCGCGAACCCGCAGAGCAGTGCGATCAGCAGTGTCTGAAGGACCTGGCCCTCGGTGAAGGCGGAGATCATCGTCGTCGGGATGATCCCGAGGAGGAAGTCCGCGGTGGAATCCCCTCCGCCGGTGGCCTGCGCGGCGCCCGCGTGCCGCACCGCCTCGGTCAGATGCAGCCCGGAGCCCGGCTCCAGTACGTTCCCGACGACGAGGCCGATGGCGAGCGCCACCGTCGACATCACCAGGAAGTAGCCGAGTGCGAGACCGCCGACCGCGCCGACCTTGGCCGCCTTGCGGACCGAGCCGACCCCCAGCACGATCGTGCAGAAGATGATCGGCGAGATCATCATCTTGATGAGATTCACGAACCCGGTGCCCAGCGGCTTGAGTTCGACGGCGACCCCGGGTGCGGCGAAGCCGACCACGATGCCGAGCACCACAGCGGCGATCACCGCGAGATACAGATAGTGCGTACGGTCCCGCTTCTCTGCGGACACGCTTGCCTCCTCGTGCAGGTCCGGTCCACGTCCGGTCCACGTCCGATCCACATCCCTGACCATCCCGGTGGATCCCCGCGACTCTCCAACAGCCTGTGACCGCGGTCACCCTTACGTGCATTTCGTTCACGCATTTCGCAGCGTGCAGACTGTCGGCCATGCGCATACGCACCCCCCGGCCCCGCAGCCTGGCCGGCCAGCTCTTCGCGATGCAGGTCGTGCTGGTCGCGGTGATCGTGGCCGGGTGCGCGGTGTTCAGCTATGTGTCGGACCAGCGCCAGGCCCAGGCGGCCGCCCGGCGCCAGGCCACCGCTGCCGCGACCGCCGTGGCGCTCTCCCCCTCCGTGCGCCGGGCGACCGTCTCCGACGACCCGTCGGCGGTGCTCCAGCCGTACGCCGAGCAGGTGCGCCGCTCCACGGGGGTGGCCTTCGTGACGATCATGGACGTGCACGGGATCCGCTGGACGCACCCCGACCCGGCCCGGATCGGTGAGCACTACCTCGGCCACACCGCGGAGGCGCTGCACGGCAGGACGTACGCCGAGACGTACACCGGCACACTCGGCCCGTCCGCCCGGGTCGTCACCCCGGTCCGGGCCGACGGCAGCGCGCACGGCAGGGTCACGGGACTGGTCAGCGCGGGCATCACCGTGGACCGGATCGACGCGCAGCTCCAGGCGCAGGTGAGTGTGCTGCTCTGGTTCGCGGGGGTGGCCCTCGCGCTGGGCGGCATCGGCACGTACGTCATCAACGCGCGGCTGCGCCGGCACACGCACGGGATGAACCCGGCCGAGCTGAGCCGGATGCACGACTACCACCAGGCCACCCTGCACGCCGTACGGGAGGGGCTGCTGATGCTGGACAGCGGCCGCCGTATCGCGCTCATCAACGACGGCGGCCGGGAACTGCTGGGGCTCGGCGACGACGTGGTGGGCCGCAGCGCCGCCGATCTGGGGCTGCCCGCCCCTCTCACCGGGCTGCTGCTCGCCGACGGGCCCCGGGTGGACGAGGTACATCTGACCGCCGACCGGGTCGTGGTCGTCAACAGCCGCCCGGTCTCGTCGGGCGAGCACCGGGGCACGGTGGTCACCCTGCGCGACCGCACCGAGCTCCAGGCGCTCGCCGGCGAGCTGGACTCGGAGCGCGGTTTCACCCAGGCGCTGCGCGCGCAGGCCCATGAGGCCGCCAACCGGCTGCACACCGTCGTCTCCCTGATCGAGCTGGGGCGGGCCGCGGAGGCGGTGGAATTCGCCACCGGGGAGCTGGAACTGGCGCAGACCCTCACGGACCGGGTGGTGGGCGCCGTGGACGAACCGGTGCTGGCCGCGCTGCTGCTCGGCAAGGCGGCGCAGGCCAACGAGCGCGGGGTCGAACTGGTGCTGGCCGATGACAGTGTCCTGGACGACGGACTGCTGCCCGCCCGCGACCTGGTCACGATCCTCGGCAACCTCATCGACAACGCGGTCGACGCCGCCCAGGGCAGCGAGGGCGCCCGGGTCACCGTGACGGTGCGCGCGGCGGACGGCGAGCTGCTGATCCGGGTCCGCGACACCGGTCCTGGCGTCGCCCCGGGCGACGACGTCTTCCGGCTCGGCTGGTCGACGAAGAGCACCGGCCGGGGCCTCGGCCTGGCCCTGGTCAGGCAGACCGTCCAGCGGAGCGGGGGTACGGTCACGGCGGCGGGCCCGGAGTTCGTCGTCCGGCTGCCGGTCCGACAGGAGGTGACCCCGGCGTGATCAGGGTGCATGAGGTGACCCCGGGTGGGGACAGGGTGCATGGGGTGACCCCGGCGTGATCAGGGTGCTGGTGGTCGAGGACGACCCGGTCGCGGCGGACGCGCACGAGCTGTACGTGGGCCGGGTGCCCGGGTTCACCGTGACCGGAAAGGCCCACTCCAGGGCGGAGGCCGTGCGGATCCTGGACCGCACCCCCGTCGACCTGCTGCTGCTCGACCTGCATCTGCCCGACGGCCACGGCCTCCAGCTGGTCCGGTCGCTGCGCACCGCGGGGCACAGCGCCGACGTCATCGCGGTGACCTCGGCGCGCGATCTCGCCGTCGTACGGGAGGGGGTCTCACTCGGTGTCGTGCAGTACGTGCTGAAGCCGTTCACCTTCGCCACCCTGCGGGACCGCCTGGTGCGGTACGCCGACTTCCGGGGGGCCGCGGCGGGCGAGGCAAGCGGCCAGGAGGAGGTGGACCGGGCGCTCGCCACCCTGCGTACGCCCGAACCGGCCTCGCTCCCCAAGGGGTTGAGCGCGCCGACGCTGGAGGCGGTGACCCGCACACTGCGGGCGGCGGCCGGCGGGGCCACGGCCACCGCGACCGGGGAGGCGGTCGGTATCTCGCGGATCACCGCGCGCCGCTATCTGGAGCATCTGGTGACGACCGGCCGGGCCGTGCGCCGCCCGCAGTACGGGCAGATCGGGCGCCCGGAACTCCAGTACCGCTGGCTGAGCCGGCCGTAGCGGCGCGTACCGGCTTTCCGCACGGCCCGGCGGCCGGCGGGACGGGCGGCCGGGGCACCTCAACAACGTTGTCATGCACAGGCATTGACCTTGAATTGCGGGCCGCCATACCTTCGCCGGGCAGCCGCTGACAGCGGTTCGCGCCAGAGGAGGTCGTGCCCGTGCGCCCCACCGCCCCGCTCATCCTCGCCGCCGCAGCCACCGTCATCGCCGCGGGATCGCTCACCGCCTGCGGCAGTGGTTCCGGCAGCGATCCGGACACCGTCAAGGTCGCCTACAACCGGAACACGGACAACAACGTCCGCTTCAAGGACCAGTTCCTGGATTCCATGAAGAAGCAGTTCGAGAAGGCACACCCCGGCAAGAAGATCGAACTCGTCCCCATCCAGGCGCCGGACGACGACTACGCGACCAAGGTCCAGCAGATGATGCGCTCCCCCAGGACGGCGCCCGACCTGGTCTACGAGGACACGTTCCGGATCAACTCCGACATCAAGGCCGGGTATCTGCGTCCGCTGGACGACTATCTGGCGAAGTGGCCGGCCTGGAGCCATTTCGTGGACACCGCGAAGTCGGCGGCGAAGGCCGGGGACGGGAAGACGTACGGCGTCCCGGACGGCACGGACACCCGCGGGCTCTGGTTCAACAAGAAGCTGTTCGCCAAGGCGGGGCTGCCCGCCGACTGGCATCCGAAGAGCTGGGCGGATGTGCTGGACGCCGCCCGCACCATCAAGAAGAAGCTCCCGGGCGTCATCCCGCTGAACGTCTACACCGGCAAGGCGCCCGGCGAGGTCGCGGTGATGCAGGGCTTCGAGATGCTGCTGTACGGGACCGGCGCCGACCCGCTCTACGACCCGGCGGCGAAGAAGTGGGTCGCCGGGGGCAAGGGCTTCAAGGACGCGCTCAACTTCGTACACACGGTGTACGGCGAGAAGCTGGGCCCCGACCCGTCGGACGCCCTCGACGCCAACATCAACACGACGGTGGGTACCGAGTTGCTGCCCGAGGGCAAACTCGCCATCGATCTGGACGGGTCCTGGCTCGGACAGCTCTGGCTCGGCAACGGCACCAAGAAGTGGCCGGAGTGGAGCACCACGCTCGGGCAGGCTCCGATGCCCACCCAGCGCGGGCAGGCACCCGGCGAGGTCTCGATGTCCGGCGGGTGGACCTGGGCGATCCCGCAGAAGTCCAAGAACGCCGCGCTCGCCTGGGAGTTCATCCAGCAGATGCAGCAGAAGGAGAACGCCGTCCGGTGGGACATCGCCGACGCGCAGATCGCGGTGCGCGACGACGTGGCGGCGGATCCGAAGTATCTGAACTCCATGCCGGGCATCAAGTTCTTCACCTCCCTGGTGAAGAACACCCACTACCGGCCCGCGCTGCCCGTCTATCCGCAGGTGTCGTCCGCGATCGGCGAGGCCCTGGAGTCGGTGACCACCGGTGACTCCACTCCGGCCGGTGCGGCGAAGTCGTACGACGACCAGCTGAAGTCGGTCACCGGCGGCGCGGTCGTCGACAGGACCGGATGAGCACCGCGAGCCGGACGGGCACCGCGCCCGGCACCGTCACGGGCGCCGGGACGGGTACTGGGGCGGGCCCTGGGACCGGCAGTGGGACGGGAGTGCGGCGGCAGCCGGTCCGCTGGCTGCCGCTGGCCCCCGCCACGCTTCTGCTGCTGCTCTTCCTGGCGGGGCCCATCTGTTACTGCGTCTACATCGCCTTCACCGACATGCAGCTCACCGGCTCGTCCCACACGGACTTCGTGGGGCTGGCCAACTTCCGGCGGGCGCTCTCCGACGCGCGGTTCCGTAACGCCGTGTGGCTCACCCTGGTCTTCACCTTCGTCTCGTCGGTCGTCGGCCAGAACACGCTGGGGCTGGCGCTGGCCGGTCTGATGCGCCGCGCCTCCCGTCCGCTCCGCACGCTGACGGGTGCCCTGGTCATCACGGCCTGGGTGCTGCCGGAGATCGTCGCGGCCTTTCTGCTGTACGCGTTCTTCCGCCGCGAGGGCACGCTCAACGCGGTGCTGGGCTGGCTCCATCTCCCGGGCCAGAACTGGCTGTTCACCCTGCCGATCCTCGCCGTGTCGTTCGCCAACGTCTGGCGCGGCACCGCTTTCTCGATGCTCATCTACTCGGCGGCGCTCGCGGAGATCCCCGAGGAGATCACCGAGGCCGCCGAGGTGGACGGCGCGAGCGGCTGGCGGGCGGTGTGGCACATCACGCTGCCGATGATCCGGCGTTCGATCGGCACCAATCTGATGCTCAACACCCTGCAGACCCTCTCGGTGTTCGGACTGATCTGGGCGATGACCCGCGGCGGCCCCGGCGACCGGAGCCAGACGCTGCCGGTCTTCATGTACGACGAGGCGTTCAACAAGAGCCTCATCGGCTACGGCACCGCGGTGGCGCTGCTGCTGCTCCTGGTGGGGTCGCTCTTCTCGGTCGTCTATCTCCGGCTGATGAAGGTGGAGGTCTGATGCCCCCGGTGCACACGGTGCTGTCCCGCCGCACCCGGCGCAGGCTGGCAGCGGACGCGGCGCTGCTCGTGGTGGCCGCCGCGTTCGTACTGCCGCTGGCCTGGCTGGTGCTGGCCTCGTTCGACGACGGGGCGAACCTGCGGGTACGGGTGCCGGCGTCGCCCACCCTGGACAACTTCTCGGCGGTCCTCACCGACGAGATCACCTTCACGCCGATGCTCAACAGCCTGGTGCTCTGCGGCAGCGCGACGGTGCTGACGGTGGTCTGCGCGGTCCTCGCGGCGTACCCGCTCTCCCGCTACCGCTCCCGGTTCAACCGGCCGTATCTGCTCACGATCCTCTTCTCGACCTGTCTGCCGATCACCGCGGTCATGGTCCCGGTGTACGGACTCTTCGTCCAGGTCAATCTGATCGACACGGTGTACGGCACCGCCCTCTTCCTCGCCACATCCCAACTCCCCTTCGCCATCTGGCTCATGAAGAACTTCATGGACGGTGTCCCGAAGGTGCTGGAGGAGGCGGCCTGGACGGACGGGGCGTCCATGGCACAGACTCTGCGGCGGGTGGTGCTGCCGCTGATGGGGCCGGGGGCGACGGTCGTGATGATCTACACGTTCATCATGCTCTGGGGGAACTTCTTCGTCCCGTTCATGCTGCTGCTCAGCCCGGACCAGCTGCCCGCGTCCGTCACGATCTTTACGCTCTTCGGCAACTACGGATCAGTGGCCTACGGTCAGCTGGCGGCCTTCTCGATCCTCTACTCCACGCCCGTTCTGGTGCTGTACATCCTGATCTCACGGCGGCTGGGCGGCGGCTTCGCGCTGGGAGGGGCGGTCAAGGGGTGAGCCCGGGGGGAGGCGAGACGGAGATGGCCTCCCGTACTTTTCTCCACATATCAAGACTGTGTGAACAACCCGTATTCGCGGGACCACACTTGCCCTTACCGTGTGCCCGTGCACCAGACCCCGCCCTTCGATGCTCCCGCCGCACGTCGCCTCCGCGAGGCGCTGGGCATGGCACCCGGCCACGTCGCCTACGGGCTCCGCGCCCAGTACGGACTGCTCGTCACGCCGGATGTGGTGGCCGCCTGGGAACGCGGCCTCCAGTCACCGACCGCACGGGAACTGACGGCGCTCGCCGGGGTGCTGTGGTGCTCCCCCGGTGACCTGCTGATGGAGGCGGTCACCCTGCGCGAGCACCGGCTGGCCCGCGGGATGGCGCCGGAGGACGTCGCCCAGCAGGTCGGCATGGACACCGGGGCGTATCTCAAGGTCGAGGAGTCGGGCCGCTGGCGGGGCAACGAACGCCAGTCGGCCGCGCTCGCCGATGCCCTGTCGCTGACCCCGGCGGCGTTCCTGACCGCGACGGGCCGCGACGGCGAGCTGGCCGGGATCCTGAGCAGCGCGGTAACGACCCGCTGGCAGGCCCACGTCAAAGCCACGGCCAAGCTCGTGCCGCTGCCCCGCACCGAGCTGGAGCGGGTGCTGGAACAGCTGCACTCCGACTACCAGGCGCTGATGGTGGCGACCCTCAACTGGGGGTCCACGGAGTCGGCCGGCACGGGCGACGCGGGGCAGGCGTTCCTGGACGCGATCGTGGTGCGGTTCTGGGAGCTCGCCGGGGACTGAACAGGGGACTGGACAGGGGGCTGGACAAAGGGCCCTAGAAGACCGACTCCGCCTCGTACATCCGGCTCTCGTCGACCGTCTTCAGATGGGTCACCGCGTCCGCCAGCGGCACCATCGCGATGTCCGTGCCGCGCAGCGCCGTCATGTTGCCGAAGTCTCCGCGGTGCACCGCTTCCACCGCGTGCCAGCCGAAGCGCGTCGCCAGGACGCGGTCGTACGCGGTGGGGGTGCCGCCGCGCTGGACATGGCCGAGGATGACCGGCCTGGCCTCCTTGCCGAGCCGGGTCTCCAGTTCGACGGCGAGACGAGTGCCGATACCGGCGAAGCGCTCGTGTCCGAACTGGTCGATGACGCCCTTCTCGTACGGCATGGAGCCCTCCGCCGGGTGTGCGCCCTCGGCGACGCAGATGACCGCGAACCGCTTCCTGCGGGAGAAGCGCTCCTCGACCATCTTCACCAGGTCGTCGACCTCGAAGCGGCGCTCCGGCAGGCAGATGCCGTGGGCGCCGCCCGCCATGCCGGACTCCAGGGCGATCCAGCCCGCGTGCCGGCCCATGACCTCGACGACCATCACGCGCTGGTGCGACTCGGCGGTGGTCTTCAGCCGGTCGATCGCCTCGGTCGCGACACCGACGGCCGTGTCGAAGCCGAAGGTGCGGTCGGTGCCCGAGATGTCGTTGTCGATGGTCTTGGGGACGCCCACCACGGGCATCCCGGCGTCGGAGAGCATCCGAGCCGCGGTGAGGGTGCCCTCGCCGCCGATCGGGATGAGCGCGTCGATGCTGTACCGCTCGGTCAGCTCGGCGCAGTTCTCGGCGGCCTCGCGCAGCCGGTCGCGCTCCAGGCGGGCGGAGCCGAGGATGGTGCCGCCGCGGGCGAGGATGCCGCTGACCGCGTTGAGGTCGAGGGGGCGGTAGTGGCCGTCCAGCAGGCCCTTGAAGCCGTCCTCGAAGCCGATGACTTCGTCGTTGTGCCCGGCCACGGCACGGTGCACGACCGACCGGATGACGGCATTGAGACCGGGGCAGTCGCCGCCCGCGGTGAGGACTCCGATGCGCATCGTGCTGATTCTCCTGCTCCTAGTGGTACCTGCGAGCCGTGCCGATTCTTCCACGGCCGCTCGCCGTGGGGTCGTCGCGGCCGTCCCGTACGCAGGCGTGGACAGGCGGCCTAGCCAGCCCCGAGGGTACTGTCAAGAGGGCGCGCGGGGCCCCGGCGAGCGCCCCCCGGGTCCCGGCGGCGCTGTCCGGGAGGCCCGGAAACACCAGCACGAGGCACATGAGGCAGAGGACGGAGAACACGCGTGACGCGCAGCGTGTACGTGACCGGGATCGACCGCGGCGACGGCCGCCAGGTCGTCGAGCTGGGGGTCATGGAACTCCTCACCCGCCAGGTGGACCGGGTCGGGATCTTCCGGCCGCTGGTGCACGACGGTCCTGACCGGATGTTCGAGCTGCTGCGGTCCCGCTACCGGCTGAGCCAGGACCCGGCGTCGGTGTACGGCATGGACTACCACGAGGCATCCGCCCTCCAGGCCGAGCAGGGCACCGACGAGCTGGTCTCGCACCTGGTCGGCCGCTTCCACGAGGTGGCGCGCGGGTACGAGGTGGTGCTCGTCCTCGGCACCGACTTCGCGGCCACCCAGCTCCCCGACGAGCTGGCCCTGAACGCCCGGCTGGCGAACGAGTTCGGTGCGTCCGTGATCGCCGTCGTCGGCGGCAAGGGGCAGCCGCCCGAGTCCGTACGCTCCGAGACCCGCAACGCCTACCGCGCGTACGAGGCGCTGGGCTGCGACGTCATCACCATGGCGGTGAACCGGGTGGCCCCGGGCGACCGCGCCGAGCTGGCCGCACAGCTGGCCACGCAGCTTCCGGTGCCGTGCTCGGTGCTGCCCGACGAGCCGGCGCTGGCCGCGCCGACGGTCGCCCAGATCAGCCACGCGCTGGGCGGCACCGTCCTGCTCGGCGACGAGGCGGGGCTGGCCAGGGACGCGCTGGACTTCGTGTTCGGCGGGGCCATGCTGCCGAACCTGCTGAACGCGCTGACGCCCGGTTGCCTGGTCGTCACCCCCGGCGACCGGTCGGACCTGGTGGTCGGCTCGCTCGCCGCGCACAGCGCGGGCACCCCGCCGATCGCCGGTGTGCTCCTGACGCTGGACGAGCGTCCCGGTGAGGCGATCCTCAAGCTGGCCGGGCGGCTGGCGCCCGGCACCCCGGTGGTCGCCGTGACGGGCGGTTCGTTCCCGACCGCGGGTGAGCTGTTCGCCCTGGAGGGCCGGATGGACGCGGCGACCCCGCGCAAGGCGGAGACCGCGCTCGGCCTCTTCGAGCGCCATGTGGACACCGCGGAGCTGCTCGACCGGCTCTCGGTGGCCCGCAGCGGCCGGGTCACCCCGATGATGTTCGAGCACGAGCTGCTGGAGACCGCGCGGGCCGACCGCCGCCGGGTGGTGCTGCCCGAGGGCACCGAGGAACGGGTGCTGCGCGCCGCCGACATCCTGCTGCGCCGCGGGGTCTGCGACCTGACGCTGCTCGGTGATCCGGAGACCGTCCGCAAGAAGGCGGCCGACCTGGGCATCGACGTATCGCTCGCCGATGTCACCGACCCGGTGACATCGGAGCTTCGCCAGCGGTTCGCCGAGGTGTACGCGAAGCTCCGCGCGCACAAGGGCGTCACGGTCGAGCTGGCCTACGACGTGGTCGCCGACGCCTCGTACTTCGGCACGCTGATGGTCCAGGAGGGCCTGGCCGACGGCATGGTCTCGGGCGCGGTGCACTCGACGGCCGCCACGATCCGCCCCGCCTTCGAGATCATCAAGACGAAGCCGGACGCGTCGATCGTCTCGTCGGTGTTCTTCATGTGCCTCGCCGACAAGGTGCTCGCGTACGGCGACTGCGCGGTCAACCCCGACCCGGACGACCGGCAGCTGGCGGACATCGCGATCCAGGCGGCGGCGACCGCCGCGCAGTTCGGTGTGGAGCCGCGCATCGCGATGCTCTCGTACTCGACCGGCACCTCGGGCTCGGGCGCGGACGTCGACAAGGTGCGCCGGGCCACCGAGCTGGTCCGGGCGGCCCGGCCGGATCTGCTGATCGAGGGGCCCATCCAGTACGACGCGGCGGTCGAGCCGTCCGTGGCCGCCACCAAACTGCCCGGGTCGCCGGTCGCGGGACAGGCCAGCGTACTGATCTTCCCCGACCTCAACACCGGCAACAACACCTACAAGGCCGTGCAGCGCTCGGCCGGCGCCGTGGCGGTGGGCCCGGTGCTCCAGGGGCTGCGCAAGCCCGTCAACGACCTGTCGCGCGGCGCGCTCGTCGAGGACATCGTCAACACCGTCGCGATCACCGCGATCCAGGCTCAGGGCGAGGGCCGGAGCCGGGCCCAGGAGGGATCCGCATGACCGCCACCCGTGTTCTCGTTCTCAACTCCGGCTCCTCGTCGCTGAAGTACCAGCTGCTGGACATGGCGGACGGCAGCAAGCTGGCGACGGGGCTGGTCGAGCGGATCGGCGAGGCGGCCTCGCGCTGTATGCACACGCTCCTCGCGCACGGCGGCTCCACCCGTGAGCAGAGCGGCCATATCGCCGACCACGCCGCGGCGCTGAAGGCCGTCGCGGCCGAGCTGGACGCCGACGGGCTCGGTCTGGACTCCCCCGAGCTGGCGGCGATCGGCCACCGGGTGGTGCACGGCGGGCTGCGGTTCACCGCTCCGACCGTCGTGGACGACGCGGTGCTCCAGGAGATCGAGCGCCTGGTGCCGGTCGCCCCGCTGCACAACCCCGCGAACATCATCGGCATCCGCACCGCCCGCGAGCTGCGCCCCGACCTTCCCCAAGTGGCCGTGTTCGACACCGCGTTCCACACGACGATGCCGGAGTCCGCGGCCCGGTACGCCATCGACGTGGAGACCGCGGACGCCCACCGCATCCGCCGGTACGGCTTCCACGGCACCTCCCATGCGTACGTCTCGCGGAAGACCGCCGCGCTGCTGGGCCGGACACCCGACGAGGTCAACGTCATCGTGCTGCACCTCGGCAACGGGGCGTCGGCGTCCGCGGTGGCAGGCGGGGTCTGTGTGGACACCTCCATGGGGCTGACGCCGCTGGAGGGCCTGGTGATGGGGACGCGTTCCGGTGACATCGATCCGGCCGTGATCTTCCATCTCACCCGGGTGGCCGGAATGTCCGTGGACGAGATCGACGCGCTGCTCAACAAGAAAAGCGGTCTGGTCGGGCTCTGCGGGGACAATGACATGCGGGAGATCGTCCGCCGGATGGACGAGGGCGACCGGCGGGCGGAACTCGCATTCGCCATCTACATACACCGGCTGAAGAAGTACATAGGGGCTTATACCGCGGTACTCGGCCGGGTGGACGCGGTGGCATTCACCGCGGGCGTCGGCGAGAACTCGGCTCCGGTGCGCGCGGCCGCCGTCGCGGGGCTCGACGGGCTGGGTCTCGCGGTCGACGCCGGGCTCAATGCCGTGCGTTCCGACAAAGCCCGGCTGATTTCTCCGGAGGGTTCCCGGGTGGCTGTGGCCGTGGTTCCGACGGACGAGGAACGTGAAATCGCGCAGCAGGTATACGCCTTGGTGAATGACTGACACCTGAGCACCCTGCCGCCCATTTGTACTTTCCGCCAGACGGAATATTCCGTTGCGAAACAAACCGATAGGATCCGCCTCATGCGCCGTTCCAAAATCGTCTGCACACTGGGCCCAGCCGTCGACTCCTATGAGCAGCTGAAAACGCTCATCGAGGCCGGCATGAATGTGGCCCGTCTGAATATGAGCCACGGGTCCCACGCGGAGCACGAGGAGCGGTACCACCGCGTCCGCAAGGCTTCCCAGGACACCGGCCGCGCCGTGGGGGTACTCGCCGACCTCCAGGGCCCCAAGATCCGCCTGGAGACCTTCGCCGAGGGCCCCGTCGAGCTGGTACGCGGTGACGAGTTCACCATCACCGCCGACGACGTCGCGGGTGACAAGACCATCTGCGGCACCACCTACAAGGGCCTGCCCGGCGATGTCGTCAAGGGCGACCCGATCCTGATCAACGACGGCAACGTCGAGCTCAAGGTCGTCGAGGTCGAGGGCCCCGAGGTCAGGACCATCGTCATCGAGGGCGGTGTCATCTCCGACCACAAGGGCATCAACCTGCCCGGCGCAGCGGTGAACGTCCCGGCCCTGTCCGAGAAGGACATCGACGACCTGCGGTTCGCGCTGCGGATGGGCTGCGACCTGGTCGCGCTCTCCTTCGTGCGGGACGCGAGCGACGTCATCGACGTGCACAAGATCATGGACGAGGAGGGCCGCCGGGTCCCCGTCATCGCCAAGGTCGAGAAGCCGCAGGCGGTCGCCCACATGGAGGGTGTCGTCGCGGCCTTCGACGGGGTCATGGTCGCCCGTGGCGACCTGGCCGTCGAGTACCCGCTCGAAAAGGTCCCGATGGTGCAGAAGCGCCTCATCGAGCTCTGCCGCCGCAACGCCAAGCCGGTGATCGTCGCGACCCAGATGATGGAGTCGATGATCACCAACTCGCGCCCGACGCGCGCCGAGGCGTCCGACGTCGCCAACGCCATCCTCGACGGCGCCGACGCGGTCATGCTCTCCGCGGAGTCGAGCGTGGGCGCGTACCCGGTCGAGACCGTCAAGACGATGTCGAAGATCGTGGTCGCCGCCGAGGAGGAGCTGCTCTCCAAGGGCCTCCAGCCGCTGGTGCCCGGCAAGAAGCCGCGTACCCAGGGCGGTTCGGTGGCCCGTGCGGCCTGCGAGATCGCGGACTTCCTGGACGCGAAGGCGCTGGTCGCCTTCACCCAGTCCGGCGACACGGCCCGCCGCCTCTCCCGCTACCGCACCTGCCAGCCGATCCTGGCCTTCACCACGGACGAGGCGACCCGCAGCCAGCTCGCGCTGAGCTGGGGCGTCGAGGCGTACGTGGTCCCGCACGTGGACAACACCGACGCGATGGTCGAGCTGGTCGACGCCGAGCTGCTGAAGCTCAAGCGCTACAGCGACGGCGACCGCATGATCATCACCGCGGGCTCGCCCCCCGGCGTCCCCGGCACCACCAACATGGTCCGGGTGCACCACCTGGGCGGCGAGGACACCCAGAGCTGACCCCCCGCTCCGTACGGCTGTGGCCCGCACCCCCTCACCGGGGTCGCGGGCCACAGCCGTACGGGGCGGACACCGGTTGGTCTGCCTGCTTCACACGGCTGCTTCACGCGACTGCTTCACGCGGCGCACGGAGTCGTGGCCGGGAGGCGGCCGGCGCGGAAGGCCGCCGGTGACACTCCCATGAGTGTGTGGAAGTCGGCCGTCATATGGGACTGGTCGTAGTAGCCGGTGTCGGATGCGAGGCCCGCCAGCCTCGCGGAGCCCGCCCCGGCCAGCACGGTGCGGACGCGCTGGATCCGGGCGAAGCGCTTGGGCGGCAGACCGATCCGGTCGGTGAACAGATGGCGCAGGTGGCGTTCGCTGACCGACAACCGCCGGGCGAGCGCGGCGACCCGTTCGCCCGTGGTGGACAGCGAATCGACGGCCTCGCGGAGCAGCAGGTCGTGTGCGTCCGTGCCGCGTGACTCCGATCCGTGGTGCAGGCCTTCGAGCAGTGCCTCCTCGATGCTCCGCAGAGCCGGTCCTGGGCCGGTCAGCTCGTTGAGCCGGTGTGCGAGCCGGGTCGCCCGGTCGCCCCACAGGTCGGTGAGCGGTACGGCCCGGTCACGCAGTTCGCTGACCGGGACACCGAACACCGGCCTGGCCGCGCCAGGACGCAGCCGGACCCTGACACACATCGGCAGTTCCTTGCCCGGATGGCAGGAGGCCCGGCTGCGCGGGCCGACCACGCGCAGGTCGCCGTCCCGCGCACCGGTCCTGCGGTAGACCAGTGCGGTGGCGGCGTCGGGCAGGTGCACCAGTGGCAGAGCGCTGTCGGGCCGCATCAGCGTCACGTCCGCGATCCAGGGCCGGAGCGCGGGCGTCGGGATCATCGCGTTCACGCCGGACGCTCCGGGGCACTGCCGATTTTTCCTATAGCCGTGCGGCAGCGGGCGGCAGAGTGCTCGGCATGATCCTTGTAACGGGTGCGACAGGCACCATCGGCACTGAAGTGGTCCGGATCCTGACAGAGCGCGGCGAGCGGGTCAGGGCCATGACGCGGAATCCTCAAGGCGCGCGTCTGCCCGCGGAGTTGGTACAGGCGGTACAGGCGGATTACGGCAACCGTGACTCCCTCGACGCCGCGGTGGCCGGGGCCGACGCGGTCTTCCTGCTGAACGCGCCGGGTCCCTGGATCGAGCAGCACGACCTGGCGATGCTCGACGCCGTACGGTCCCACGGCGTCGGAAGGGTGGTGAAGCTGTCGGCCATCGGCACCGGCGAGAACACCGGGCTCCGGGTCGGCGCCTGGCACCTCCCCGGCGAGCGGGCGCTGCACCAGGGCGATGCGGCCTGGACGGTCCTGCGGCCCAGCAGCTTCGCCACCAACACCCTGCACTGGGCCGCCACGATCCGGGCGGGGCAGCCGGTTCCCAATCCGACCGGCGACGGCGCCCAGGGCGTGATCGATCCACGTGATGTCGCCGAGGTCGCGGTCGCGGCGCTGACCACGCCGGACCACGCGGGCAGGACGTACACCCTGACAGGTCCCGAACTGCTGAGCCTGCCCGACCAGGTGGACGTCCTGCGGAAGGTGCTCGGCCGCCCGATCGAGATCGTCGACGTGCCGCTGGACGTGGTGAAGCAGCAGCTGATCGCCGCCGGCCGGGACCCGGAGTTCGCCGAGGGCGCGGTGCACGGACAGCGGTTCATCGCCGAGGGGCGAAACGCCCGGCTGACCGGTGACGTGACGGCCGTGCTCGGCCGCGCGGCGCGCACCTACGCCACCTGGGCCGGCGACCACCGGGACACGTTCGGCGTATGAGGACTGTCCAGCCGCCCCCGGCTTCCCGTTCACCACCCGCCCCTGCCGGACATGAGTGGGTCCCCCGCTCTCTCAGGAGTGCCGGTGATAGGCCTTGTTGGCGATGCGCCAGCTGTTGACGCGGGCCAGCAGGAAGATATCGGTGAACGTGTCCGCGCCGTGCCGGAGGGTCATGGTGGCGGTCGCGACGGTGCCGTGGACGTCGACTGCGTCGATGCGGCGGGAGCGGGCCGGTTCGTCCGGGGCGGGCCGCCCCTGGAAGAGAGCGCAGTACTCCGCCAGGCGCCACGAGACGAATGCGCCGTCCCGGATTCCCTCGATATGGGCGGTGGGCAGGAACGCGTCGCGGAAGTGGACGGGGTCGCCGGTGGCGTGTCCGCGGATGTACGCACGGAGCGGTTCGAGCACCGCGTCCTCCACGGCGGGGACCGTGGCGGCGACGGCGAAGTCGGCCCCGGGGCCGGCCGGGGTGTGGGCCAGGCCGGCCGCGCCGCGCAGGGGGGTGTCCGACGCGGCGGCCAGCAGGTCCATGTCCTTGGCCAGCGCACCGATGGTGAATTCGGCCGTACCGGCGTCCGGCTGCTCGGCGAGGAAGGAGCGTTTGCGGGCCACGAGCCCACCGAGCTGGCCCAGTTCGAGAACGTCCAGCGCCTGGGCGCGGCTCAGTCCGATGGCGTCGGCCTGCCGCAGTGAGTCGCGCAGCGCGAGTACGGCCCCGGCGAGGCTGTTGTTGGCGATCAGTTTGAGCGCGGCGGCGGTGGAGGCGTCGTCGACGCGTCGTACGGTGCCGAGCGCTTCCAGCACCGGCCGGGCCCGGTCGAGTGCGTCCTGTCCGGCGGCGGCGAGAATCCGCAGGGTTCCGGCGGCGGCAGCCGGTACGGAGCCGAGCACGGGCGCGTGGATGTAGGACGGGCCGCACAGCCGGGCCAGCTCCGACGCCTCGGCGGGAGCGACGGTGCTGGTGTTCAGCACCACCGTGTCCGTGCGCAGCGCGTCGCGGACGTCGTCGAGAACCTGCCGGCAGGCGGGCCCGTCGAACAGTGCCAGGAGTACGAGATCGGCCTTGGCCACGGCTTCGTTCGCGTCGCCGGTCACCTCGGCGGTGCCCGATGTGCGCCCGGAGCGTGTCCAGCCGACGACATCCCAGCCCTGGGCGGCGAGTCGTGCGGCCATCGCGCCGCCCATGCGCCCCAGGCCGAGGACAGCGACGGTGTATGGCGTGTGTGGTGCGGTCATGCACGCAAGAGTGGTGCAGGGCGAAGGCTGCGACAAGCGCAGATTTCGCAGGCCGGCCATGCGAGTTGGGCATACCGTCGGCGTGTGCCGGCTGTGTGTACCGGCTGTGCATACTCGCCTCCATGGAACTGAGTGTGTGGCGAACTTTCGTGACCGTGTGCCGCCTCGGGTCGCTGTCGGCGGCGGCGGCCGAACTCAGCCACACGCAATCGGCTGTCTCCCGGCAGATAGCCGGGCTGGAGCGGCAGATCGGGGTGCCCCTGGTGGAGCGCCATGCGCGTGGTGTGCGTCCGACAGCTGCCGGCGAGGTGTTCCGGCGCCACGCCCTGGCCACGCTCCATGAGGCCGACCGCGCCGTACGTGCCGCACGGGACGTTCGCGACGGGGCGTTCAGCCGGCCGCTGGCCGTCGGCGCCGCGCCCTCGCTGGCCGCCGGGATCGTCCCCGAGGCCATCCGGGCCCTGCTGGAGCAGACCGGGTCCGTCCGCTGGAGCCTGGTCCCCGGTCTGAGCGCGCAGCTGCACCAGCGTGTGATCGGCGGCGATCTGGACATCGCTGTCGTCACTGACGCACCACCGGGGCTGGCCCATGACCCGCGGGTGGAGCGGCGGTTCCTCGGCCTGGACGAGATGGTCGTCGTCCTGCCCGCCGGCCATCCGCAGGCCGGGGAAGGCATGGTGCACATCCGGACGCTGGCCGACCAGACCTGGGCCGAGGACAACGACGGCTCGGCGGCCCTGCTGCGCCAGCACGCGGCCCGTGCCGGAGTCAGCGCCCGCATCGACCTCACCGCGGCCGATCTGCTGGGCAAGCTGGCTCTGGTGGCAACAGGGCACGCCATCGCGCTGATACCCGGGGTGCTGACGTGCGCGCTGCGGGCCGACGTCACCACCGTGGGCCTCGTCGATCCCCCGACCCGCGGCATCTACACGATCGCACCACGCCGTGACCCGCACCCCGCCGCGGAGACCCTCCACAGGCAGCTCGCCACGCTGGTCACGGACCGGCCATGACCAGGGCCTTCGTTGCGATCAGGCCGGGCTCGCGGGCCACAGCCGTGTCCCGCGGGCCGTGTGGGGGTCACTCCGGGCCGGACTCACCGGCCCGCCGGTAGTGCAGCAGGACGACGCCGTTGCCGAAGCTCCGTGACTCCGCCAGGTCGAGACCGGCGAAGGCCCCCGCCGCCGGGAAGAGCGGCGTGCCCCCGCCGATGAGCACCGGGTGGACGTAGATGTGGAACTCGTCGATCAGCCCGTGCGCCATGAAGGACGCGGCGAGACCGGCCCCGCCGAGCGACAGGTCCCCGCCGGGCCGGGCCTTGAGCGCGCGCACCTCGTCGGGGACCACTTCCCGTACGACGGTGGTGTTCCAGTCGGCCCGCTCCAGGGTCCTGGAGTACACGGTCTTGGGCATCTCGCGCCAGATGGCGGCGAACTCCTTCATCGGCTCGCTGATGGACGGGTCGGCGTCCGCGGTCGGCCAGAAGCCGGCCATCAGCTCATGGGTCACCCGGCCGTCCAGGAAGCCGCCGAGCGTCGCCAGGTACGCGTTGACGTGGCGGTGGAGTTCGTCGTCGATCCGGTGCCAGCTGATGTCCCGCCCGGGTCCTTCGCTGTACCCGTCCAGGGACATCGACATCGTCAGGATGATCTTTCGCATCGCGGTCCTCGCAGGGGTCCGGCCGTAACGGAGTCGCCCGTAACAGGATGGCCCGGAACAGGATCGCCCGTAACGGGATCTGCCCGGAATGTCGCGGGGGCCCGGAGAATACGCCCGCCCCGCCCGAAAGCCCGTCAACCCGCCACGGCCGCGGCGGACTCGCCGCCCGGCTGCCGGGAGCGGACGGACGCGGCCACTCCGAGGACCAGCGCGAGGCCCACGGCCAGCAGATGCTCGCGCCCCGCGAGGTTCGGCCTGAGCACCGAAGGGACGACGATCACCGCGGTGGTCAGCAGGGTGAGCACCGGGGCGCGCCGGACCACGGCCAGATAGGCGAAGAGTCCCGCCACGGCGGCGGACGGGCCGGTGTCGAGGACGTGCGCGGTCTCGGGCGGCAGTCCCAGCGGGCCGTGCCCCAGCGCGATCATCACCCGGGCGCCCAGCGTGCCCGCGAGGGACGTGGCGCAGGCGATCAGCAGCGTACGGGTGCGGCCGAGGACGAGTTCGGCGAGCGCGAGAGCAAGAAACAGCTTGGGCAGCCCCGCCCACACGGGCAGCCCGGGGTCCGTGAGGACCAGTGAGACAGGGGTACGCAGCAGGACGAGCGGCAGGGGCAGATCTCCCCGGACCTCGCCGGTCAGCCGTATCGCGACGGCGCCCGTACGGGTCCGTATGAGCTCATGGACGACGATCACCGCGAGGACGGCCAGGATGCCGAGTGCGACGCCGGGCACCCCGCGCCTTCTGAACTCCCGCGCGGGCTCGACCACGATCCGCAGCCACTCGCCGCGCAGCAGGTCCTTGCCGTACGCGGTGAACCGGCTTGCGGCGGCGCGCAGTTGTATTCGCCCGGCGGATCCGTCTGTTCGCACGGCGGGCTCGGGTATTCGCCCCGCGGGCTCCGGTATCCGCCCGGCGGGCCCGCTCCCGTCGTCGCCGGTCGCACGGCAGCCGTCGACAGCCCCCACCGCTCACTCCCCCATGCTCCCCGCCACCCGATGACACGGGCCACGGCCGGGCCCCCGGACGCCCGCACGACTCCGCGATTCTGCCCCACCGGCCCGGTAGTGCGTGGACTGTAGCCGAGGGGGCTACAGCCTGGGGTCGATCACGATCTTACCGACCTCGGTTCCGTCCAGCACGTACTGCTGACCGGGCGCCAGGGCGTTGACGGCCTCTTGGGCCCTGGCCATCGGCAACCGGTGCGTGACCAGGGATTCCGCCGCGGCGCCCAGTCGCTCCACCATCAGAAGGGCGCGGTGGAACGACTCGGGGGTGTAGCCGGAGACCGCCACGAGCCGCGCGTCCTTGGCGAGCAGGTGCCGGTAGGGATTGATGCTGGCCTCGCCCACATCGGAGAAGTGCCCGAGCTCCAGGTAACTTCCCCCCTTGCGAAGGCAGGAGAGACCCTCCGGCAGAACCGCGGGAGCCCCCACACACTCCGCAACCGCGTCGAAGCCCAGGCCGCCCGGGCTGGCGGCGATGGCCAGCCGCACGCGTTCCTCGGGGTCGGGTGTCCCGTCGATGCTGATGGTGGTGTCGGCACCGAGCTCTTCGGCGATGCGCAACCGGCGCTCGGGGCCACCGATCGCGACGATGCGGGCGGCGCCCAGAGCCTTGGCCGCGGCGACCGCGAGCAGGCCGATGGTGCCGGTGCCCTGCACGAGCACACTGTCACCGAAGGCGACACCTGCCCGGCGCATACCTTCCACCGGGGTGGAAGCAGGCTCCGCCAGAACCGCCGCTTCCGGGCTCGCCTCGGTGACGAACACCCGCGCCCTGCTGGAGTTGCACAGCACGTACTGTCCCCAGCCGCCGCCCGCTTGACGCTCTTCGGGGACCGAGAAACCGATGACGTCGAAGTTGTCGCAGTCGGGGACCGGCCGCGCACGGCGGCAGGACGGACAGGTGCCGTCCGGAGTCGCCGGCATCACCACAACCCGGTCGCCCGGCCGCACCGGCCGGCCCGTGACGTCCGTCGTGAAATCGGCGCCCGCCTCGGCAACCGTGCCGACGACCTCGTGACCCGGTGTCACGGGGTAGCGGAATCCGGGAATGTCGCCCTGACAAATGTGCAGGTCCGTGGCACAGACGCCGGAAAGCTCGACGCGTACGAGGAGATTGTCCCGCTGCACCTTCGGCATCGGCTGCTCGCGCACGTCGAGGGCGGCGCCGGGGCCTTCAAGCGTGACTACCTTGTTGGTATTCATTTCTCAGCCTTTCTTGTCCTGCTGCTCATGCGATGAGGTGCTCTGTCGTGCTTCCTACGGCCGGGTCGCCGCTTGTTCCGGGTCGGGGTCCTGCATGAGAGCCGACCTGCCACCGTCGACGAGCAGGCTGGTACCGGTGATGAACCCGGCCTCCTGCTCATCGGCAAGGAAGCGGATGGCCCGCGCAACGTCCTGGGGCATGCCGATGCGCCGCACAGGATGCAACGCCTCGACCCGGGCCCGTTCGCGCGCAGGGTCGGCGAAGCCGCCGAAGTACGTTTCGTTGATCGGGGTGTCGATGTAGCCGGGGCACACCGTATTGACGCGGATGCGCTCCGGCGTCAGTTCCAGCGCGAGCGACTGCCCGAGGGCGACCACTCCTGCTTTCGCGACGTTGTACGGGAAGGAGCCGGCCATGGTGGAGAAGGCGTGGTTCGACGCCACATTGACGATGGCGCCCGGCCGTTCCAAGGAGCGCGCCGCAGCCTTCGAGCACAGCCACACGGCTCGCAGATCGAGGTCCATGGCATGCTGCCACTGCGCGATCGACGTGCCGAGCGTCCCGGTGAAGACGTTCGCCCCCGCGTTGTTGACCAGCACGTCGAGTCGCCCGTACACCGCGTGGGCGGTATCGATCAGGTGCTCAGCGGCCCCCTCCTGCGTGAGGTCGGCCGTGGCGACACCGGCGTGGCCGCCCGCACCACGGATGGCACGCAGCGTCTCGTCGCACTCCTCGCTCCGTATACCGTGAACGACCACGCGGTACCTGCTCGCCGCGAACAGTTCGGCCGTCGCCCGGCCGATGCCGCGGGTCGAACCGGTCACCAGGACGACGCGTTCCGGCGAATTCATTCCACTCCTTCGTTGCCCCGGGGGACGAACGTCCCGTCACGCAGGCTCGACTCGATCTGTTCCAGGGAGCGCCCGGTCGTCTCGGGCACCCGGAACACGACAAAAACGATCGCGGCGACGTTCAGCGCCGCGTACACCCACAGCATTCCGGTCAAGGAGATGCTGTCGACCAGGGTCAGGGTCGTCATGGAGACCAGGAGGTCGGCCCCCCACAAGGTGGTCGCGTGGGCGCTCATCGCCTTGCCCCGTACCGGAAGCGGGAACAGTTCCGACCCCATGAGCCAGGCGACGACCTGCATGCCCAGGCTGTTGAACGCCATGTAGAGCAACATGAACAACATGACCGCCCACCCGGCGTTCCCGGCGAGTGAAGCCGCGCCCATGACGACAAGGCTCAGCGCGGAGCCAGGCAGGGTCCACAGCATCAGCCGACGCCGGCCGATACGGTCCACGGTCATCGCTCCGAGGATCACCATCAGCGTCTCGACAGCACCGACACCGACGGTCCCGAGCAGTGCAGTCGACTCCCCGAACCCGGATTCGGAAAGGAAGGTCGGCGCGTAATAGACGATGGCGTTGATGCCTGTGACCTGCGCGAACAAGGCCACGCCGAGTCCTGCCAGCAGCGCGGGGCGCAGCCATCGCGCGCTCAGCTTCTCCTTGCGTTTCCCCTGCTCAGGAAGGGCGCTGACCTCGCGAAGCTCAGCTTCCGCCTCTTCGGGGCTCGTGCGCAGCCGACGCAGCACGTTCCTGGCCCGCTCGGGTTGACCGTGCGCGACCAGCCAGCGCGGGCTCTCCGGGAGAAAAGCCGTGGCTGCCACCAGCAGCAGCGCGGGGATGACCGCGACCGCGACCATCCACCGCCAGGACCAGGAGCTGTGGGTCGTATAACCGACGACGGCGGACACCAGCACTCCCGCCGCGATGAGTACCTGGTACATCACCACCAACCGCCCGCGCCGGGACGCGGGCGCGATCTCGGCGATGTAGATGGGGATGACCTGAGACGACCCTCCCACGGCCAAGCCCAGGACGAGGCGCGAGCCGATCAGTATCTCGACATCGGGGGCGAGCGCGGAGCCGACGGTTCCGATCGCGAAGACGGCCCCGACCAGCACGGCCGCGAACTTCCGCCCCCGGCGCTCCGACAGCCGGGCCGAAACGAGGGCCCCGACGATGGCGCCGGCCAGGATCGAACTGGTCACGAACTCCTTTCCCTGGGAGCTGAGATGAAAGTCCTGCGTGATGGACAACAGGGCGGTCGAGATGATGCCCGTGTCGTAACCGAAGAGCAGTCCGGCGACCGCCGCCACGCCCGCGGCGACGCCCAGCAGCCGCCCGTCCCCGGATGCCGCGGATTGCTCTGTTGCCTTTGCGACGCTGTCCGGTGGCATTGGCATGGCCTGAACCTTTCGAAGCAATGGTAGTATCAAATGACTATCAGCGCCGGAGTGCGGGAGTCAAGATCCAGTCGCAGTGACTTGAGGACCGGGTTTCCGGTGTTCATGCCCGCGGCAGCAGCCCGAGCCGTTTTCGCGTCGGGCCGGGGCGCGGGCCATCGGCCGCACGACCCCGCGGAAGGCCGCAACGTCCCGGTCAGCAGCGCTACGCCATCAGGCCGGAGGGGATTCCCGGCCCGCTCGCCAGCGGTTCGAGGAGGACGGCGTCAATGAGTGCGGCGAGGGCGGAGCCCTCCGCGGCCGTACAGTCCGGGGACGCGCCCCCTCAGAGCAGTTCTTCCGTATCGGTCCGGGCGCCTGCCAAGATCGCCCGCAGTTCGCGCAGTTGGGCGGCACGGACGGGCGAAGTGAGCCGCCGGCGGATCACCTGCGGATCGTAGAGATTCCATTCAGCCGGCGGTCGCACCGTGATGCCTGCGGGGCCGGCTCGGGGGATCCAGCAGCGCCCTGTCGGGTGACACGCGCTCTCGGGGACGCGAGCGGGCTCGGCGGCCCGCATACGGCTGTGGCCCGCGCCCTCGAAGCAGAGGGTGCGGGCCACAGCCGTTTCCGCGGCTCCCGGACGTTCTCGCCCGGCGGATCAGGCGCCGGTGAAGTAGTTCTGGAGACCTGGCACATGGAGCGTGCCGCCGAACTGGCCGGCCTGCTTCACCGTTACGTTCGTGAAGAACGCAAACGGCACGTTGATCGGCGGCGGAGTGTCCGGGCTGAACGTGATCGGGATGAGGCCGAAGAGGTTGCCCTTCAGCGACTCCGTGTACATCGTCACCTGGCCGTCGCGGATGGTCGACGTCGAGCCCGCCGCGCCCTTCACATGGCCGGTGGCCCCGTTCGGGCCGACGGTCATCTGGTGCAGGTCCTTGATGTCCAGCGAGGACGCCGTGAACTTCAGGACCTTCTTGATCTTGCCGCTGCCCGTCCTGACCTCGACGATGCCCTTGTAGTCCAGGCCGTTGAGGGTCAGCATCGAGCTCTTCAGCGTCCACGGGTCGTCGGGCAGGGCCGGGATGCCCTGTTCCAGATCGGCCGCGGCGAGCGCCTTCGGGTCGGCGGTCGGGCACGGGTAGGACGGCTTGGCGCCGTCCGGGATGGCCGTGTCCTTCTTGGGGTCTAGGCCCTTGGCGTCCGAGGGGAGTTCCTTGACCGTCTTGCCGGCCTCGGCGGCCGCCTCGCGGATCTTCTCGGCGGTCTTGTCGGCCGTACTCTTCGCCGCGCCGGTGACCTTGCCGGCCGCGTCCGCGACGGAGCCCGCTGCCTTCTTGTCCGCTGCCTTCTTCTCGGCAGCCTTCTTCTCGGCCGCTTTCTTCTCCGCGGCTTTCTTCTCCGCGGCCTTCTTCTCGGCCGCGGTCTTGGCCGTCGCGGAGGACGACGGGTCCGGGGACGGGCTCGCGGTGTCCTTGTCCGGGTTGAACAGGTGCTTGAGCGCGTCACCCACACCCAGCGGGTCCAGCGGGTTCTTCGACTCGGTCGCGGCGGGCGACGGGGACGCCTGGTCCGAAGCGGACGAACCCGACGTGGATTGCGTCGACTTCTTCGTGGAGCCGGTCGCCGACGGTGTGGCCGACGGGGACGGGGCGTCAACGGCCTTGTCGTCCTTCTTGGCGTTGGCGTCCTTGGCGTCCGTCTTGGCCTTGTCCGAAGCCGACGGGCTCGGCGAGTCCGACGCGCTGTCCGACGGGCTCGGCTCGTCGGAGCGGGACACACACGGTCCGGACGCGAACGGGATGTCGCCGTGGTCGTCGGCCATCGCCAGCTTGGGGGTGAGACCCATCCCGACGAACACCGCGGTGGGCATGGCCGCCAGGGCTATCGCCTTGCTCGTGGGTATGTGCAGCTTCGTCAGCAGCGACTTCCTGGGGGCCGCGTGACGGCCGCCTCTTCTCTCCGGGAAGTCGTCGCCTTCGGTGGTACTCAGCTGCGCTTCGTCACCCCGCACGGTGCCTCCCACCGTTGGCATCCACTGTCGTGTCCTTGTCATACGCCCGGGACGGCTGCTCCGGGACGGCCGGTGCGTGGCCGAAGGGGAGGAACTCGTCCACGGGAGCGGTGCCTTCGGGCGTGCTTCCGTGCGGAGTCCCGTCCTCGGAACCACCCTGGGCCGGCACCGCCGGGTCGGCGTTGGGCTTCGCGGGCGCCCAGGAGAGCGAGAGCGCCCCACCGACCATCGACAGCAGGAAGCCGACGACGAAACCGCCGATGTTCGCCACCGGGAGGGAGATCAGCGCCAGCAGGATCGCCGCTACCCCCGCGAACGCCTTGACAGCGGCGTGGTACCACATCGTCACACCGAGCGTGACGAGCAGCACGCCGATGATCAGCGACCCGGCACCCGCGGTGGTGGACATCGCCAGCGTCACATTGCCGAGGTGCATGTTGGCGTACGGGAAGTAGGCGATCGGCACGCCTCCCGCCATGGTGAACAGGCCCGCCCAGAAGGGTCGGTTTCCCCGCCATGCGCGGAAGCGAAGCCGCCAGTGGGTGAAATCGCGGGAACCTGTGGACTCGGCGCTCATGGAAAACAGCTCCCTGGTACCGGTGTTGCTCTGAGAAGTAGGGGGTTCGGGCGGCCGCAGCGCCGACTGCGCGCTCCGGCCGCCCGGGTGTGCTTAGTAGCACTCCTGGACGCCCGGCTTGAGCCTCAGGCTCAAGTTGCTGAGCTTGAAAGTGCCGGCCGTGGTCGCCCACGCCGTCTGCTTCACGTGCTTCAGCGTCGCCTCATCGGCGCGCTGCGCGAAGCCGTTCGGATTGACGGCCTTCTCCGTGCCGTGCTCGATGCCCGTCTTGTTCGACGGGTCACCGGCCGCTACACCGATGTCGATGTTCTTGAACGTCGCATCGGCGTCGAGGCTCGCGACATCGAGGTACAGATTCGTCGCCTCGACCGGCTTCTTGGCGTCGGTGCCCGCGTGCAGCTGCAGCGTGACGCTGCCAAGGCCGAACGGCAGGTTGGGTGTGACCACCGACTGGCACATGTTGTTGATCGTGGCGCTGCTGAACCCCGACACGGCCACCGCGTGGGCGGCGCTCTTGCCGTTCAGGTCCTTGCCGGTCGCGACACTGCCGTACTGGACGAAGTCCTGCCCGACCAGCTGGTCGGCACTGACCTTGAAGCTCTGGCCGGACACGCTGAACGAAGCGGCGAGCGCACCCTGCGCGAGGCCGACGCCCACCGCAGCGGTGGCGACCACGCTCGGCACCATGACAAGCGCGAACCGCTTCCATCTGGTTCCGCCACGTACCTGGGAACTCACTTAGTTTCCTCCTTCTCGGACGTACATCTCCGGATCGGGTTCGAAGCCCGTCCTGGGATGGGAGAAGTGCTACGTCCTCGGGAAGGAGAGCGCCCGGTTCAGAAGCGCGAACCGCGTCCGAAGCACCGGCGATCACCCCCGAGCGACAACCACTGGCCACGCCTTCGCGCAACCGCTGGACAGGCCCCGCCGGGTGGCAGGAACCCCCCTGTCCCGCAGCCGGCGCCACTGCCGCCGACCGGCTCGGTGGGGACCCAAGCGGCCACGCCGCGACCGGATGTCGCGCCGGTGCGTGATTGGACCGAGCTTGGCCGATCGTGGTGCATTCGCGGCTGTGACACAAGGGGCTCGTTACCGGCTAGTAACGGCTCGATAACCGAACCGCGACCGGCCGATATCGCGCGGACACACAGGGTGGGGCCGACGTCGGCGCTACATCGGGCGGTAGGCGACCATAACCGGGCAGAAGGAGGTACCTGATTTACTCGGAGTAACAGACGGCCGCAATTGCCAAGCTTTGGCAAAGTACGGCCGTCGGTTATCGCTGTGTCGCCAAATCGTCAGCATCAACCCGCCGACGCCGCGCGTTTAGTGACTGTTCAGAACCCTCGTCAGAACAACACGCGCGCCAGGGCGGAACGGGCGGCGGTCACCCTCGGGTCGTCGGATCCGATCACTTCGAAGAGCTGGAGCAGATGGACCCGTGCGGCCTCGCGGTCGTCACCCACCGTCCGCTGCACCGTCTGGACCAGACGGCCGAAGGCGTCCTCGATATGACCGCCCACCAGATCGAGGTCGGCCGCGGCGATCTGCGCCTTGACATCGGCGGGGCTGTCGGCCGCGTCCTTCCGGACCTGCTGGGGGTCCAGACCCTGGACCCGGCCGAGCAGTTCGGCCTGGGCGAGGCCGAGCTTGGCCTCCTCGTTGGCCGGGTCCTGCGAGAGGACATTCCGGTACGCCTGGACCGCGCTGTCGAAGTCATTGGCGTCCAGCGCCTGTACGGCCGCTTCGAGCAGTGCGTCATAGGGGCCGGCCGGCACCTCGGCGGGCTCGGCGTCCGCGGCGGGCGGCTCCGCTTCCGGGTCCACCGGGATCCCGGTGATCCCGAAGCGCTCCTCGCCGACCTGGATCAACTGGTCGAGGGTCTGCCGGATCTGGGCCTCGGGCGCCGCACCCTGGAAGAGCGGGAGGGCCTGCCCGGCGACCACGGCGAAAACGGCCGGAATCCCCTGGATCCCGAACTGCTGCATCAGCATCTGGTTGGCGTCGACGTCGACCTTGGCGAGCAGGAAGCGGCCGTTGTACTCGACGGCGAGGCGCTCCAGCAGCGGGCCGAGCTGCTTGCAGGGCTCGCACCACTCGGCCCAGAAGTCGATGACGACCGGGACCTCGGCGGAGCGCTGGATGACATCGCGCTCAAAACCGGCTTCGTCGACGTCGATCACCAGCGAGACGGGCGAGACGGGCGCTGCGCCGCCCTGCCTTGCGGTCTCGGCGCGCGCCTGCTCCGCTTTCTGCCGGGCCTCGCCGGCGGCCTTCACTGCGGCGAGGTCGACGACGCCGCTCATGGACATGTTCCTAGGCTGCATACGTACATCCTCCCCCCTCCGCCACTCGTTCAGGAAAGCCGTTCAGGAAAGCTGTCGGCGTAATCCGCCGGTGGTGCGGGCCCGGCCCGTCCGTACACCCCCCGCCGGATGCGGGGCGTACGGACGGACACGGACCATCAGTCCGACCCCGATGAGGGGCCCGGGACAGGCGCAGGGTCCCCACCCTGGCGCCAGTGGCTCTGTTGTGCTGTTGTGTCACCCGGTTGTCGCGTGGTCGTCGCGTGGTGCTCGTGCAGCAGGGGCGCGCTTGCGCCTCTTTACGCTACGAGTCGTAGCGTAACTGGTCGACCGGGAGCAGTGGGCGTAAATTCTCCGACGGTTTCCCGTGATCTGACTCACGGCGGCTGAGCTACTGACCGGTATGGTCGCGGTCATGCCCTTCAGCAAGCCCACCCGAACGGGTCGCCCACGCTCCGCAGAGGCCGATACCGCGATCCTCGTGGCGACCAGAGCCGCGCTGGTCGACCTGGGCTGGTCGAAGCTGACGATGGGCGAGGTGGCGACCCGCGCCGGCGTGGCCAAGACGACGCTCTATCGCCGCTGGTCGCACAAGAACGAACTGGTCGTGGACGCCGTGGCGGTCCTCTTCGACGAACTCGAACTCCCCGACCGGGGCAGTCTGACCGCGGACATCGAGGGCGTGGTGCTCCAGTTCGCCGCGCTCCTCGCGCGGCCCGAGACCAAGACCGCGCTGATGGCGGTGGTCGCCGAGTCGATCAGCGACGAGGCGCTGCGCGCCCGGATCCGCTCGGCCATCGTCGACCGGCAGAAGCGGCTGGTGACCATCGGCCGCGAACGGGCCCAGGCCCGGGGTGAACTCCCCACCGAGGACGACCCCGAGGCCTCGGCCCGGCACACCGACCTGATCTTCGACGTGGTCGCGGGCGCGGTGGTGCACCGGGCCCTGGTGAGCGCGGAGCCGGTGGACGAGGAGTGGGCGCGCGAGTTCACCGTGCTGCTCTGCTCCGGGCTGAGCGCCCCGGCCCCGCCCGCCTGATCCCCCGGCCAGCCTGATCCCCGGTCCGGACCCGGCGGCGGTCCGCCGCCGGCAGGTGCCGCGGTCGGACGTGGGAACGGTCGGCCCGAACGGGTGCCGGTCAGACCTGGTAGCGGTCCGCCGCGAACAGGTGCAGATGCTCCGCGATCCACTCGGATGTCTGCTTCAGCCCGTCGGTGAGCGCGACTTCGGGCTGCCAGCCCGCCCATTCGCGGGCCCGCGAGTTGTCCGAGAGCAGCCGCTGGACCTCGCTGCCCGAAGGGCGGAGCCTGGCCGGGTCGATGACGACCTCGGCGTCCCGTCCGGAGGCCGCGATCAGCGCCTGCGCCAGGTCCCCGATCGAAATCTCCTGGCCGGTACCGAGGTTGACGCTCTCGCCCAGCGCCCGGTCGCAGTCGGCCAGCGCGAGGAAGCCGCGCGCGGTGTCCGTGACATAGGTGAAGTCACGGGTCGGCGTGAGCGAGCCGAGCTTGATCTCCCGGGCCCCGGAGTGGAGCTGGGCGAGGATGGCCGGGATGACGGCGCGCGCGGACTGCCGGGGGCCGTAGGTGTTGAAGGGCCGCACCACCGTCACCGGCAGCTCGAACGCGTGCCAGTGGGACAGCGCCATCATGTCGGCGCCGATCTTGGACGCGGAGTACGGGGACTGCGGCTGGAGCGGGTGCTGTTCGCTGATCGGGGCGGTGAGCGCGGTCCCGTACACCTCGCTGGTGGAGGTGTGCAGAAGACGGCGTACGGAGTGCCGGCGGCAGGACTCGGCGATGTTCTCGGTACCGACGACATTCGTGGCGACGTACGCGCCGGGGGCGTCGTAGCTGTAGGGGATGCCGATCAGCGCAGCGAGGTGGAAGACCGTGTCGCAGCCCGCCACCGCGTCGTCGACGCGGCCCGCGTCCCGGACGTCCCCCGCCACCATCTCGACCTGGGAGCTGCCCAGATGGCGGGCGAGGTGGCCCTTCTCGCCGTACGGCTTGTAGTGGACGAACGCCCGGACCCGCGCCCCCTGCTCCACCAGGAGGTCGACCAGGGTCGAGCCGATGAAGCCCTCGGCTCCGGTGACGAGGACGGTGCGGTTCTGCCAGCTGGACGTGGTCGGCGAGGTGGTCATGGGGTGAACTCCTTTGCGTGGGACAGGCTTGAGTGGGAGAGGACGCGGGCAGCGAGCAGATCGGCCGCCCTGGCGTGGGTGGAGGGGCCGGCTGCACCGCTCATCGCGGCGAGCCGGGCGGGGTCGGCGAGGAGTGGGCCCGCCACTTCGGCGAGCCGCTCCGCCGTCGTCTCCTCGTCGGCGATCAGCACCCCGGCCCCGGCGTCGCTGAGGACGCGGGCGTTGTGGGTCTGGTGGTCGCCCGGCGCGTGCGGATACGGGACGAGGATCGCGGGCACCCCGGTGGTGGCGAGTTCGGCGACCGTGGCGGAGCCGGCCCGGCAGACCACCAGGTCGGCCGCGGCGTACGCGAGGTCCATCCGGTCCAGATAGGGCACGGCGCGGGCGATCCGGCAGCCGCCCTCGTCCGCGAGCCGGGTCCGGGCCGCCTCCAGGGCGGCCGGACCGGTCTTGATGAGCAGATGGACGTCCGTACGCCCCTGCCAGCGGGCCGCGAGTCCGACCGCGGCGGCGGTGAGCCGGGCGGCGCCGAGGCTGCCGCCGTTGACCAGCAGCAGCCGCGCCCCGGCGGGGACACCGAGCGCCCGGCGGGCCTCCGCCCGCAGCGCGGGACGGTCGAGCGCCGCGATCGGTGCGGCGATCGGCATCCCGACCGTCTCCGCGTTCTCGCCGCCCGCGAGGTGGGCCCGGCTGCGGTCGAAGGCCACGGTGAGATGCGGGGTGAGCCGGGCCGCGAACTGGTTGGCGCGGCCCGGCACCGCGTTGGACTCATGGATGACGCTGGGCACCCCGGCCATCCGGGCGCCGAGTATCACCGGCGCGCTGGGGTAGCCGCCCATGCCGACCGCGACATGGGCCCCCTGCTCGCGCAGGATCGTCCGGCACTGCACGCCCGACTTCAGCAGGGCGGCCGGCAGCAGATAGCGCCGGGCGCCGAGCGCCGGGTCGAAGGGGATCATGTCGACGGTGTGCAGCGGGTATCCGGCGCCGGGTATGAGCGTGGATTCGAGGCCGCGTTCGGTGCCGACGAAGGAGATCACCGCGCCGGGTACGGCCCGGCGCAAGGCGTCGGCGAGGGCCAGGCCGGGGTAGATGTGACCCCCGGTGCCGCCCGCGCCGATCACGACGGAGAGTGGTGTGCGCATGGGCAGCACACTCGCGTCGGGGCGTAAGAAGGTTCTAAGAGCCGGGTTTGGCAGGCTTTGCTCCATGAACCCGCATCCGTACTCGCACTCGCAGACGCCGCCCGTGAGCCCCCGGCAGCGAAAGATCCTGGTCGTGGACGACCAGCCGGAGGTACGCGTGGCGGTCGAGGACGGCCTCAGCGTCGAGGGGTACGAGGTGCAGGGCGCGGCCGACGGTCTCGCCGCTCTGTCGGCCGTCGCCGCCTGGCAGCCGGACGCGATCGTGCTCGACGTGATGATGCCGGTGCTCGACGGCCTCGCGGTCTGCCGCCGGCTGCGCGCCGTCGGCGACCGTACGCCGGTCCTGGTGCTGACCGCGCTGGACTCGGTGAGCGAGCGGGTGGACGGCCTGGAGGCGGGCGCCGACGACTACCTGGTGAAGCCCTTCGCGCTCGACGAGCTGATCGCCCGGGTACGGGCGCTGCTGCGGCGGGCCGCGCCGGTCGAGGAGGAACCGGGCGCGCTGTCGTACGGCGATCTGACGGTGGATCCGGAGACCCGCACCGGGCGCCGGGCGGGGCGCCCCATCGAGTTCAGCAGGACCGAGTTCGCCCTGCTCGATCTGCTGCTGCGCCACCCGGGGCAGGTCCTCACCCGGGAGCTGATCCAGGAGCGGGTCTGGGGCCAGGACTTCGGTCCCGACTCCAACTCCCTGGCGGTGTACGTCGGTTACCTGCGCCGCAAGCTGGAGGCGGCGGGTGAACCGCGCCTGGTCCACACCGTGCACGGGGTCGGTTACCGGCTGGACACGGCGTGAGCGCCCGCGGTGACGGGGGCCGCAGCCACCGGGCGCCGTCCCACCGGCTCGGTGCGCGCTGGCGCCGCCGCCGTCCGCTGCGCACCCGGCTCGCCCTGACCGCTTCGGCGGCCGTGGCCCTGGTCGCGCTCGGAGTGTGCGCTGCGGCCTTCTTCGTCGAGCGGTACGAGATCTACCACCAGCTGGACCTCAATCTCATCCAGTCGGCGGCGGTGTCCGGCGGCGGGCGCGGCGGCGGGACGCCCGGGGTGGTCGAGGGCCAGTGCCAGTTCCTGGCGTCGCCCGCCTGCTCACAGATCGTGCCGGCGCATCCGTCGGCGGACCCCGCGAAGCCGTACCTCCTGCCGGTGTCGGGAGCGGTCCGTGAGGTCGCCGCGGGCACCCGCGCACCGTACTTCAGCAACATCACCCTGGAGGGGCGTCCCACCCGGATGCTCACCACCACCTTCGGCCACCGTGAGGCGGTGCAGGTCGCCCTGCGCGCCGACCCGGTGGAGAAGAGCGTGCGGCGCACGGCCCAGCTGCTCGCTGCGGTCGGCGGCGCCGGGGTGCTGATCGCCGCGGCGCTGGGCTACTGGGTGTCGCGCACCGGTCTGGCGCCCGTCGCCCGGCTCACCGGGGCCGCCGAGCGGATCGCGGCCACCCGGGACCCCCGCCACCGCATCGAGCTGCCGCCGGGACCCGCGAGCCGGGAGGACGAGATCACCCGGCTGGCCACCACGTTCAACACCATGCTGGGCGAGCTGGAGCAGTCGGTGACCGCCCAGCGCCGACTGGTGGCGGACGCCTCCCACGAGCTGCGCACCCCGCTCACGGCGCTGCGGACCAACGCGGAACTCCTCGCCCGCGCCGACCGGTTGACCACCGCTCAGCGCGACCGGGCGGCCGGCGCCCTCACCCGGCAGATCCACGAGGTGACGACGCTCGTGAACGACCTGATCGAACTGGCCCGCGACGAGGAGCCCGTACCGCTCGTGGAGAGTGTCCGGCTGGCCCCGCTGGTCGAGCACGCGGTGACGGCGGCCCGCGGCCACTGGCCGGGGATCGCCTTCACCGTGGAGACGGCGGCCGACCCGGCACTGAACGGCGTACCGGCGCGGCTCTCCCGGCTGATTGCCAATCTGCTCTCGAACGCCGCGAAGTTCTCGGGCGACGGCGGTGAGGTCGAGACCGTCCTCACCTCGACGGAACTGACCGTGCGCGACCACGGGCCGGGGATCGCGCCCGATGACCTGCCGTACGTCTTCGACCGCTTCTACCGGGCCCGCGCCGCCCGCGCGCTGCCCGGCTCCGGCCTGGGTCTCGCGATGGCCCGCCAGATCGCCCGAGCGCACGGGGCGGAACTCACCGCGGAGCAGGCACCGGGCGGCGGGGCGCTGTTCCGGCTGCGCCTGCCGTGAGGCCGGGAGGCCGGGGATGCTACCGGGCGAGGCGGCCGAGCAGTGACGACGCGGCGAGCACGCCGAGCGCGGCGGCCACCACCAGCACCGCGTAGTCCAGGCCCAGATGGGCAGGGGTGCCGAGCAACAGCCCGCGCAGGGCGTCGACCTGGTAGCTCAGCGGATTGGCCTTGCTGATCGCCTGGAGCCAGCCGGGCATGATCGCGACCGGGTACAGGGCGTTGGAGCCGAAGAACAGCGGCATGGTGATGGCCTGTCCGATCCCCATCAGCCGGTCGCGGGTCAGCACGATCCCGGCGATGGTCATGGACAGACAGGAGAAGAACGCCGAGCCCAGGATCACGATCACGGCAACGCCGAGCAGCCGCAGCGGGTTCCAGGTCAGGGCGACGCCGAGCAGTGCGGCGATGACGATCACCACGACCGCCTGGATCAGGGCCTTCACTCCGGCGGCAAACGCCTTGCCGGTGATCAGGGCGGCTCTGGGGGTCGGTGTGACCAGCAGTTTGGTGAGGATTCCGGCATCACGCTCCCAGATGATCTGGATGCCGTAGAAGATCGCGATGAACATCGCGGACTGGGCGATGATGCCGGGCGCGAGATAGTCGATGTACGGGATGCCGCCGGTCGGGATGGCTCTGATCCGGGTGAAGGTCTCACCGAAGATCAGCAGCCACAGCGCCGGCTGGACGGCCCTGGTGTACAGCTCGGTGCGGTCGTGGCGCAGCTTCTGCAGCTCGACCAGGCACATGGCCGCGACCCTGGCCGGCACCATCCGCGGGCCGGTGCGCGGCTTCGGCGGGACCAGCAGCAGCCCGAGCCCGGCGCGGGTGGCGTCAGCCGACGCGGGTCGCGGTGCGGCGGGTGGAACGGACATCGCGGAACTCACCTCCCTGCTCGTCGAGACCGCTGCCCGCGACGTCCCGGAAGACGTCCTCCAGCGTGGGTTCGGTGTCCTTGGCGGTGTCCTTGCCGTGGGCGGTGTCCTTGCCGTGTACCGGGTCCTTGCCGTGGGCGGTGGGGGTGCCCTCCGTGGAGGCGGTGGTGGGAGCGGCCGTGGACCCCGCGGGACCCGTTGAGCCTTCGCTCCGGGCGCGGCGGCGCTCCCGCAGGTCGGCTCTGAGCTCTTCGGGGGTGCCGAGCGCCCGTACCCGGCCCTGGTGCATCAGCGCGAGCCGGTCGCAGTACTGCTCGGCCTCGTCCATGTAGTGCGTGGTCACGAGGACGGTCATCCCGGTGGCCTCGCGTACGGCGTCGATGTGCTCCCAGACGCTGGTCCGGGCGATCGGGTCGAGGCCGATGGTCGGCTCGTCGAGAATGAGCAGCCGGGGCGCGCTGACCAGCGCCTGGGCGAGTTCGAGGCGGCGGATCATGCCGCCCGAGTAGGTCTTGGCGAGCCGGTCGGCGGTCCCGTCGAGGCCGACGGCGGCCAGCGCCTGGCCGACCCGCTCGGCCCGTTCGCGCCGGGAGACGTCGAAGACCCGCGCGAACAGCTCCACGTTCTCCCGTGCGGTCAGCCCTGCGTCGGCGGAGAGCTGCTGCGGTACGTAACCGAGCAGGCGCCGCACCGCCATCCGCTCCTTCGCCGCGTCGTGCCCGAACACCCGCACCCGGCCGGCCGGGACCGGCAGCAGGGTGGTGATGCAGCGGATGACGGTGGTCTTGCCCGCGCCGTTCGGGCCGAGCAGGCCGAAGACCTCGCCTGCGGCGACGGAGAGGTCCACACCGTCGACGGCCCTGGTCTCACCGAAGGCGTACTCCAGTCCGCTGCAGGCGACGGCCGCCGCGCTGTCGGTCTCCCCCAAGCCGCCGCTGTCACCGCCCTTGTCGCTGCCCTTGTCGCTGCTCCGGCCGGCGCTCATGAGCCCTCCACTTCCTCGTGCAGGTGCCCGGCGAGCCGGCGCAGCGCGGGGAGCGCCGCCGCCAGGGCCGCCCGGTCCTCGTCGGACAGCCGGGCCACCTGGGCCCGGACCAGCTCGCCACGCCGCGTCTGCCAGTCGCGCAGCCGCTCATGGGCCGCCGGGGTGAGCCGAAGCCGCACCGAACGGCGGTCGTCGGGGTCGCTCTCGCGGGTCAGATATCCGGCCCTGGTGAGCTGGTTGACCAGTGTGGAGACCGAATTTCCCGCCACATAGAGCTCCTTGGCGGCATCCGAGACCCGGATCCCGGGCCGTGCGCCGACCAGCCGCAGCAGCTCGGCCTGTGCCCCCCGCAGGGGCGGCGAGGTGAGCCCGCGCCGCAGCCGCCGCCGGACCAGCCGGTGCACACCGGCCAGCACATCGGCGAGCGAGTCCGGGAACTCGTCGGTGGCCATGAGCCCATTTTAGCTCTGCGTCAGAGGTAACCACCAGTGCGCGACCCGGCACCGGCTCCGGACGGAAACCGGGTGCCCGGGGGCGCCGCCCCCGGGCCCGCCGTCCCTGCTCAGAAGCCCGGCGGCTCCGTGTAGATGCCCCACTCGTCCCGCAGTACCCCGCAGATCTCGCCGAGCGTCGCCTCCACGCGGACGGCGGCCAGCATCGGCTCGATCATGTTCGAGCCGTCCCGGGCGGCCGTGAGCAGCGCGTCCAGGGCGGTCCGTACGCGGGCGTCGTCCCTGGCCGCCTTGCGGACCACCAGCTCCTGGACCTGGTCGCGCTCCACCTCGTGGCTGACGCGGAGGATCTCCAGGTCACCGGTGACCGATCCGTGCAGGCAGTTGACGCCGACGACGCGCTTGTCGCCCTTCTCGACCGAGCGCTGGTACTGGAAGGCGGACTCGGCGATCTCGCCGGTGAACCAGCCGTCCTCGATACCGCGCAGGATGCCCGAGGTGACCGGGCCGATCGGGTGCTGCCCGTCGGGGTGCGCCCGCAGACCGCGCTCCTTGATCTGGTCGAAGATCTTCTCCGCGTCGGCCTCGATGCGGTCCGTGAGCTGCTCGATGTACCAGGAGCCGCCCAGCGGGTCCGCCACATTGGCGACGCCCGTCTCCTCCATCAGCACCTGCTGCGTCCGCAGGGCGATCTCCGCGGCCTGCTCGCTCGGCAGCGCGAGTGTCTCGTCCAGCGCGTTGGTGTGCAGGGAGTTGGTGCCGCCGAGGACCGCGGCGAGCGCCTCGACCGCGGTCCGTACGACGTTGTTGTACGGCTGCTGCGCGGTCAGCGAGACCCCGGCCGTCTGGGTGTGGAAGCGGAGCCACTGCGCCTTGTCGGTCCGCGCGCCGTAGACGTCCTTCATCCAGCGCGCCCAGATCCTGCGCGCCGCACGGAACTTGGCGATCTCCTCGAAGAAGTCGACGTGCGCGTCGAAGAAGAAGCTCAGGCCCGGCGCGAAGACGTCCACGTCCATCCCGCGCGAGAGGCCGAGCTCCACGTAACCGAAGCCGTCAGCGAGGGTGTACGCCAGTTCCTGCGCGGCCGTCGCGCCCGCCTCGCGGATGTGGTAGCCGGAGACCGAGAGCGGCTTGTACGCGGGGATGGCGGCGGCGCAGTGCTCCATCAGGTCGCCGATCAGGCGCAGATGCGGCTCGGGCTGGAAGAGCCACTCCTTCTGCGCGATGTACTCCTTGAAGATGTCGGTCTGGAGCGTGCCGTTGAGCACGGCCGGGTCGATGCCCTGGCGCTCGGCGGCGACCAGGTACATACAGAAGACCGGGACGGCCGGGCCGCTGATCGTCATCGATGTGGTGACATCGCCGAGCGGGATGTCCTGGAAGAGGATCTCCATGTCGGCGGCCGAGTCGATGGCGACCCCGCAGTGGCCGACCTCGCCGAGCGCCTTCGGCTCGTCGGAGTCGCGGCCCATCAGCGTCGGCATGTCGAAGGCGACCGAGAGACCGCCGCCGCCGTTGGCGAGGATCGTCTTGTAGCGCTCGTTCGTCTGCCGGGCGTTGCCGAACCCGGCGAACTGCCTGATCGTCCAGGTGCGGCCGCGGTAGCCGGTGGGGTGCAGGCCCCGGGTGTACGGATACTCACCGGGCCAGCCGATCCGCTCGAATCCCTCGTAGGTGTCGCCGGGCCGTGGCCCGTACACCGGGTCCACCGGGTCGCCGGACAGGGTCGAGAAATCGGCGTCCCGCTTGCGGGCCTTGTCGTACCTGGCCTGCCAGCGACGGCGGCCCTCTTCAATGGCGTGAGCGTCCATACCCACGAATTTACTAGGACGTCCTAATAAATGTCGATGGCAGACCGCCCGCACATCGTGCGGGCGGCGATATTACGCCTTGTTACGCCTTCGCTGCGACCGGGGCCGGCTCGGTGATCCGGGGCTCCAGCTCGCGGGAGATCTTCCGCTCGACGAAGAAGGCCGCGGTCGGGACCGTGCCCGCCAGCAGCACCCAGATCTGCTTGGCGACCGGCCACTTCGCCTTGGAGCCGAGGTCGAAGGCGAAGATCAGGTAGACCACGTACAGCCAGCCGTGCGCGATGCCGACCACGCTGACGAAACCGGTCGCCCCGTTGATGTCCAGCAGGTACTTGGCGATCACGCCGAGGGTCAGCAGGACCAGCAGCACACCGGTGACGTAGGCCATCACGCGGTAGCGGGTCAGCACGCTTCGTTTCATGGAGTCGAGCGTATCCGGGCGCTATGGGCGATCTTCGGCGGGGTTGCCCTTGGGACGGGAGCACCCGCCCAACCCCCGGCGGACCGGCCCACAGGGCCCGGCACGACACAGCACGGCCCGCGACGGCGCTCCCGCGCCCCCGCCGGTCCGGCGCACTACTCCTCGAAGTCGTCCGCCGCCACCCGCAGCGGCCTGAGCATCGAGAAGATCTCGCCGCACCCCTCCGCGTCGTACGCGGACAGCCCGAACTCCATCTTCATCAGATCCGCACTGGCCGCCTCGACGACCTCGCGGCCCTTGTCGGTGATGGAGGCCAGCGTGCCGCGCCCGTCGTTCGGGTTGGGGCGCTTGTCGACCAGGCCGGACGTGACCAGCCGGTCGACGGTGTTCGTCACCGATGTGGGGTGCACCATCAGCCGCTCGCCGATCTTGGACATCGGCAGTTCGCCCGCCTTGGAGAAGGTGAGCAGCACCAGCGCCTCGTAGCGCGCGAACGTCAGCCCGTACGGCTTGACGACCGCGTCGACCTCCGCGAGCAGGATCTGGTGGGCGCGCATGATCGAGGTGATGGCGGCCATCGAGGGCACGGGGCCCCAGCGCTGCTGCCACAGTTCGTCGGCGCGCGCGATGGGATCGAAGGGAAGGCTGAGCGGCTTCGGCACGGCATTGACCCTACCGGCCGGTCATATGACGGTCAGCCCCGTCTCGCCCTTCGGTCCGCGGACCGAAGGGCGGGAGCGGGACGCGAACGGGCCGGAGTCACCCGGCGAGGTGCCGCTCGACCGTCTCCACCTTGGAGGTCAGGCCGTCCGTCACACCCGGCCTGATGTCCGCCTTGAGCACGAGCGAGACCCGGGGGGAGCGCTGCTCGACCACCGCGACGGCGCGCTTGACGACGTCCATGACCTCGTCCCACTCGCCCTCGACCGCGGTGAACATGGCGTCGGTGCGATGCGGCAGACCCGACTCCCGTACGACGCGGACGGCATCGGCGACGTACTCCCCCACGTCCTCACCGACGCCCAGCGGGGTGATCGAGAAAGCCACGATCATGACGCGACCACGCCTTCGCGGCGCGCCCGGGAGGCGATCACCGCGTCCTCGGCCTCGCGGCGCAGCTTGCGCTCGGCGAAGAAGCCGCCGATCGGCACCACGGAGAGCACGAGATAGACGATGCCGGTCTTGGCCGACCACTGGGCGCGCTTCCAGGCATCCGCGCAGAAGACCACGTACAGGATGAAGAGCAGGCCATGGATCCAGCCCAGCACGGGCACCGGGTTGAAGGAGGTGGTGCCCTTGAGCACGACGCCGATCGGCAGGAGCAGGAAGTAGGACACCGCCTCGGGAGCGGCTACCAGCCGGAACCGGCGGAGGGCAGAAGCGGTCTTGAGGTCCACGGGGGAGCAACCTTCCCGGTTGAGGGGCACAGGAGCGATCTTGTGAAAGTACGCACAAGCTTGCCCCATTGTGTCAGTCGCCCTTCTCAGGGCTCCTTCAGGGTGCATATACGCCCAGGGGCGCTGTTCGTGCCCCCTCCGGCCCGTTACCTTCGGACCGTGGCTCAGTTCCGACTCCAAGGCAGCAAGATGCTCGCCGTCGACCTGACAGGCGACGCCGTCAAAGCGAAGAACGGCGCGATGGTCGCCTACGACGGCCAGATGACCTTCAAAAAGATGTCCGGCGGCGGTGAGGGGCTCCGCGGGATGGTGACCCGGCGCCTCACCGGCGAGCAGATGAGCGTGATGGAGGTGCGCGGCAAGGGCACCTGCTACTTCGCCGACCGCGCCACCGAGATCAACCTCGTCGCCCTGCACGGCGAGAAGCTCCACGTGGAGGCGAGCAACCTGCTCGTCACGGACGCGGGGCTGCGCACCGGCACGACCTTCACCGGGCTGCGGGGCGCGTCCCAGGGCAACGGCCTGTTCACCACCACCGTCGAGGGGACGGGGCAGGCCGCGGTGATGTCGGACGGCCCCGCGGTCGTCCTGCGGGTCAGCCCGCAGTACCCGCTGCTGGTCGACCCGGGTGCGTACATCGCGCACACCGGCAGCCTCCAGCAGCACTTCCAGACCGGGGTCAGCTTCCGGACCTTCATGGGCGAGGGGTCCGGCGAGTCGTTCCAGATCCGGTTCGAGGGTGAAGGGCTCGTCTACGTGCAGCCCAGCGAGCGCAGCACGATCGGGGGTGATGTCTGATGCCGTTCACCGAGATCAACTCGAAGATGGTCGAGGCCACGGTGGTGCCGGGCCAGAAGCTCTACAGCCAGCGCGGGGCGATGCTCGCGTACCGGGGCGATGTGACCTTCACTCCGAACATCCAGGGCGGTCAGGGCGGCGTGATGTCCATGATCGGGCGGCGGGTGGCCAACGAGGCGACGCCGCTGATGACGGTGGAGGGCCGGGGCACGGTGATGTTCGGGCACGGCGGCCACCACATCCAGGTGATCTCGCTGGCCGGCGACACCCTCTACGTGGAGGCGGACCGGCTGCTGGCGTTCGACGGTTCGCTCCAGCAGGGCACGATGTTCATGGGTTCGCAGGGCGGGGTCATGGGGATGGTGCGCGGCCAGGTCACCGGGCAGGGGCTGTTCACCACGACGCTCAAGGGCCACGGAGCGGTGGCGGTGATGGCGCACGGCGGGGTTGTGGAGCTGCCGATCACCCCGCAGGGGCCGGTGCATGTGGACCCGCAGGCCTATGTCGCCCACCACGGGGACGTACGGAACAAGCTGTCGGCGGCGCTCGGCTGGCGGGAGATGGTGGGGCGCGGCTCGGGCGAGGCGTTCCAGCTCGAACTGTCCGGCAGCGGCGCGGTCTATGTGCAGGCATCGGAGGAGAAGCTGTGACGGGACCGGTGGTCCATGACCCGATGACGCTGCCGGCCAACGACAACGTCAACAAGTACACCTTCTGTGTGGAACTCAGCGGCAGCCAGTGGTTCCTGCAGAAGGGCAAGATGATCGCCTACTACGGGCGGATCGACTACAACGGCATCGGCAACGGCCGGTTCGACCATCTGCTGCGCAGCAGCTTCCACTCCCCGATGCACGCCGCGGACTGGGTCGTGGCGGAGGGCTCGGGCAAGATGCTGCTCGCCGACCGGGCCTTCGATGTGAACTCGTTCGACCTGGACGACGGCAATCTCACGGTCCGCTCCGGGAATCTGCTGGCGTTCGAGCCGTCGCTGTCCCTGAAGCAGTCGATCGTGCCCGGCTTTCTGACCCTGATCGGTACGGGGAAGTTCGTGGCCGCTTCGAACGGTCCGGTCGTCTTCATGGAGCCGCCGATCCGGGTCGACCCGCAGGCCCTGGTGGGCTGGGCGGACTGCCCTGCGCCGTGCCACCACTACGACCACGCCTATCTGACGGGGGTGCTGGGCGGGATCCGGTCGTTCACCGGCCTGGGGGGTGTGTCGGGCGAGGAGCACCAGTTCGAGTTCGTGGGCGCCGGGACGGTGCTGCTCCAGTCGACCGAGGCGCTGCTGCCCGAGAAGCCGACCGGTTCCGTGCCGAACGAACCGGGCGTTCCCGGTGGGCAGGGACCCCGTTCCGGCCAAAACAGCCCAGGAGCGCGCTTTCCCGGCCAGGTCGGGGATCTTCAGCGCCGCTTCGGGCTGTGAGCGATAGCCTGCGGAGTGTAACGTCGAACATCTGAACCCCCGGCATATGCACCGGATCGGGATCGCCGCCACGATCGGGATCAAGGTGGCGCACTGGCGCGCGCCGGGGAGTGCAACCCCCCATGTTGTCCAATATTCAACTTCTTAGGTAGAATTCTCATTATGGAGACCGAGACGGCCACCCGCTGGCTGAACGATGCCGAGCAGTGCTCCTGGCGCACCTACCTGGACGTGAACAGGCTGCTGACGTACCAGATGGAGAAGGACCTCCAGCCGTTCGGCCTGACGATGAACGACTACGAGATCCTGGTCAATCTCTCCGAGGCCGACGACCGGCGGATGCGGATGAGCGATCTCGCCGCCGCCACCCTTCAGTCGAAGAGCCGCCTGTCGCACCAGATCACCCGGATGGAGAAGGCCGGCCTGGTCCGCAGGGAGAACTGCGAGTCGGACCGGCGTGGCCTGTTCGCCGTCCTCACCGACCTCGGCGGCGAGACCATGCAGAAGGTCGCACCGCACCATGTGGCCTCGGTGCGCAGACACTTCATCGACATGCTGACGCCCGAGGCACTGGCCGGACTGCGCGAGTCACTGACGCCGGTCGCCGATCAGCTGCGGGGGCTGCGCAAGGGGTAGGGCCCCGCCCTACGGCGTCCCGCCACCGGCGAGATACCCGGCGACCGCGGCCCGGTCGGGCAGGCCCGCCCTGGCGCCGGGCGCCGTGCAGGACAGACCCGCCCCGACGGCGGCAAAGCGTGCCGCGTCGACCGGTTCCGCCCCGCGTTCCAGTTCGGCGAGGTAACAGCCCACGAAGCAGTCACCTGCCCCGGTGGCGTCCTGGACCCGTACATCGATGGCCGCTCCGGCCAGGGTGTCACCGGCCGGCGTGTGCAGCCGCCACCCGTGAGCGCCATCGGTGACCAGCAGATGCGTACGGTGCGACACCGCGGCCGCGCCGGCGCCCTGGCCGATCAGCCGCTCCGCCTGCGTACGGCCGATGATCGCGTGCTCGGCCACCGACAGGGCCGCCTCCGCTGCCTCGGCCGACTCGCAGCCGTCCATGTCGACGACCGTGCGCAGGGACGGAGCACCGGCCAGCAGCGGGGCGGCCCAGGGGAACCGGTAGCCGTCGAGATAGAGCCACCCGCCCCCGGCCCGGGAGAGCGACCGCACCACCTCCGCCACATGCTCCTCGGTCACGTCGTCGTCCTGGCTGATCACGGAGCGCTCCCCGTCCGGAGTGACGAGGATGACCGCGGTGGTGAGGTGACCCCGGCGCGAGGTCCACGCCACGTCCACGCCCTGAGCGCCGAGCCCGTCGAGGAAGGCGGTGCTCAGCAGATCCGGCCCCACCACGCCGGCGAACCTGGCGTCGGCCCCCATCCGCGCCGCGGCCGTCGCCGCGTTCGCGCCCATCCCACCGTCATGGCGCCGGATGCCGAGCGCCTGTACGCGGCTTCCGGGCCCCGGGAGGGCGGGAACGTTCACCGTCAGGTCGCTGTTGCCGTACCCGCAGAAGACGATCATGAAAGAAGAGCACCTCATTCGCCGTGGAACTGTCAGTCCGCCGTGACCGGGCCGCCGTGACCGGGCCGCTGCGACCAGGCCAAGTCCCCTTTACGCGCGAGAGCCCGGCGTCACCGAGTCGTCGCCCGGACGGGCAAAGCCGGACACGCAAAGCCCGGACAGGCGAAGTTTTCCAAGCTGACCCGTTGACCAAACGTCATGACGTTCGCATAATTTCGGCATGGCTTGGGATGACGAAGACTTGCTGGACGGCCCCGTACCGAAGTGGCATCAGATCGCCGAGCGTCTGCGATCGGCCATCTCCGACGGCGAGTTCACGGCCGGCGACGCGCTGCCGTCCGAGACTCTGCTCACGCGGCGCTTCGGCATCAGCCGGACCACCGCCCGCAGCGCCCTGAACGAGCTGGAGGGCGACCAGTTGGTCAGCCGCCGGTCGGGAAAGGGCACGATCGTGCTCCCGCCCAAGGTCGAGCAGCCGCTCAACCTGCTGGCCTCGTTCTCGGACGACATGCGGGCCCGCGGCCTGGCGCCGGGCTACCGGCTGGTCTCCGTCACCGTGCTGCCGGTTCCGGCACAGGTCGCCAAGGAACTGGGGCTGTGCGAGGGCGACGAGGCGGTCTGCGTGGACCGGGTGCTGCTCGCCGACGGTGAACCGATCGCGTCCAGCCTGTCGTGGCTGTCACCCCGGATCGTCCCCCCGGCCGACGCACCGCCCGAAGCGGCGCTGCGTAACTCCTCGCTGTACGAGTGGATCGAGCGCACCACCGGTACGCGGATCGGCTCGGGCGAGGAGTACATCGAAGGAGGAGTCGCCGACGCGCAGTTGGCGCAGCGGCTGGCCGTCACCAAGGGCGCTCCGATCCTCATCGCCCGCCGCCGCTCGCTCTCGACGGCCGCCCTCCCCCTGGAGTACGTGGTGATCACCTACCGGGCCGACAGGTACCGCTTCCGGATCGAGCTCACCCGCCCATGAAAAAGACAGCGGTCTTCGTCGGGGACACGGTGTTCGACACCACGATTCGCGTGGGCTCCCTCCCCGCCGCCGACGAGAAAGTGGTGAGCGACCACCTCACCGACTCGGTGGGAGGTGTGGTGACCAACGCGGCCGTCGCGTGCTCCCTCACCGGAACGCCGACCAGACTGGTGAGCTCCGTGGGAACGGACGTGGCGGGCCGCGAGTGCGCCGCGCAGGCGGAGAGCCTCGGCCTCGACTTCCGGCCCGAGGTGTCGGCCGGCGCTTCCAGCCGGGCCGTCATCACGATCGCCGAGGACGGCGAGAAGCACCTCATTCTCGTACCGGGTGCGCGGATGTACCCGTCCGAAGCCGTCTGCCGGCAGCTCTCTCTCGCGCACACCGGGTGGCTGCACACGGCCGTCTACGACCCGGAGGCCGCGCGGACCGTCATATCCCGGTGTGCGGAGAGCGGGGTTCCCTGGTCCGTCGACCTGGAGCCGGCGACGTTCCCGGAAGGGATCGAGACGCTCGCCGACCACATCGACGGCGCCGCCACGGTGTTCTGCAACGCTCATGCCGCGCGTGCCATCGGTCCCGCGGCGGTCCGGACCCTCTTCGAACTGGGCGCCCGCTCCGTGGTGTTCACCGAGGGCTCGCACGGGGCGCGCTGGTGCGCGCCGGGCTGTGCGGAGGTCACCGTTCCGGTCGTACGCGACACCGCCCCGGTGGCGGACACGACAGGAGCGGGCGATTGCCTGGCCGGGTCGTTCGTCGGCATGATGCTCGACACCGGTGACCCGCTCGAATCGCTGCGCTATGCGGTGACGGCGGCCTCCCGCAGCTGCTCGGGGCTGGGCGGCCACCCGTCCTACGCCACGAGGGCCGAGGTGACGCGGCTGCGACGGGCCACCGGCGCACCTGCCGCTTCCGGCAACGCGACACCACTCAACGCACCGGTCACGCCGTCATTCCGAGGAGGTTCGCATGACTCTGCTGAGTGAGGAGACGGAGGTCTTCGAAGCAGCCCCCGGGCAACGGTGCGCCGTACTGTTCCTGGCCCGTCGGCGTACACCGGGTCCCGGGGACGCGGGCCGGTCCGCACGGGCGGTCGCCGAGCAACTCGAAGTGCTCCGGGCGCAGGGCTGGTTGCTCTCGGTCGACGGCATTCTCGCCGGGGGCGGCCGCCGGTCGGAGGACACACCCACCGTGTACGACACGGGGTTCTCCCATGACGTCGATTTCGTCGGCATGTTCGAGGCCCCCACCGCGTCGGACGCCCTCGACGGGACGCTCGCGCTCGAACAGGCGGGGTGGGCGCGTCTGCTGCGGACCGAATGGCTCATCGGGCCGAAGGAGTTCCTGCCCGTGGTCGGCCCCGCGTCCCGGGGCGAGGAGGACGGCTGGGGCTTCTTCGCACTCTGGAAGTGGAACAGCGCCTGGCAGGCCGCCACCGCGGAGGAGCGGCGCGCGTACGACCTGGAGTGCGACGACGCCTTCTCGTCCGACGTACGCAACGGCGCCGCCATCGCCGGCCGGTACCGACTCGACAGCGCGAGCCAGTGGGACCACGTCGGGGTCTGGCGGGTGCCGAGCGTGGCCATGGTGCAGGCGGCGATGCGCGAACACACCCGGGTGGCGGACTTCAAGTTCACCACGTCCCGCCACTACATCGGTCGTCGGACAAGGCTCGACGACGCCTTCCGGAGGAAGTGACATGAACGACGTCGTCTGGCTGCACCACTCCCTGCCCCGCACCGCGTGGTTCGACCTCGAACCCGCGGCCCGGGAGCGGTACGAGCAGGCGTTCCAGGAACAGCGCGACGCGTCGGAACGGCTGGGCGGGAGAGGCGGCGGACGCTTCCACGTCCGTGGACAGAGCGACTACTCCCAGGTGGAGATCTGGTTCTTCCCCACCGCCGAGCAGGCCTTCGACCACTGGTCCCGCCTGGTCACCGCCGGATACACCACCTGTTTTGAGTTCTCCAACCAGGTGGGGCAGGCCGATCCGGCCGACGCCCCCTTCACCTGACTCAATTTCGCCTGACTCAACTGAAAGGACCCCATGAACAACCCGGTTGACAGCACCGCAGACGAGCGAGCGCTCGGTGTCTTCCCGCCGAAGGAGTCGGCTCTGGGCTCGATCTTCGGCACCGACCGCGTGGTCATCGGTGTCGTGCACTGCCCCCCGCTCCCCGGCAGTCCCCACTACCGCGGCGAGCCGCTCGCGGACGTGATCCGGTTCGCCGTGGAGGAAGCGACGGCGTACCAGCAGGGCGGGGTGCACGGACTGATCGTGGAGAACGCCTGGGACCTGCCCTTCCCCAAGCCGGAGGACCAGGGCTTCGAGACAGCGGCGAACCTGGCGGTGATCAGCGACCACGTACGCGAGAAGGTGGGCCTGCCGGTCGGTGTGAACGTCCTGGCGAACGGGGCGCACTGCTCGATAGCCACCGCCCAGGCCGCCCAGTCGGCTTTCGTACGCGTCAACCAGTGGGCGAACGCCTATGTGGCCAACGAGGGCTTCATGGAAGGACTGGCCCCTTCGGCGACGCGCTACCGGGCGACGCTCAGGGCCGAACAGCTCAAGGTGTTCGCGGACGTCCACGTCAAACACGGTTCGCACTCCATCATCGCCGACCGGTCCCTGGCGGAGCAGACGGAGGACGCCGAGTTCTTCGACGCGGACGTGCTCATCGCGACCGGCGGACGCACCGGTGACGAGGCCGCCGAGAGCGAGGTCCGGGGCATCATGGACGCCACCCGGCTGCCGGTGATCATCGGTTCGGGAATGAACGAGGACAACGCGGAACGGCTGCTGTCGCTGTGCCACGGCGCCATCGTGGCCTCGTCGTTGAAGGAGAACGGCCGCTGGTGGGGCCGGGTCGACAGGACGAAGGTCAGGGCCTTCACCCGGCACGCCGAGAAGGCGGGCTACCAACTGCCCTGACGGGCACCACGATCGGCCATTTAATCGGCCATTGAACGGCTGGTGGTCCGTCCGGAGCCACCGGGCGCCCCGCGCCTGTGGGCCGGGCCCACCAGCCAGGCGCCGGCGACCGCACCGCAGCCGCCGGAAGCGGCACAGCACGCGGGATTTCGCAGGCAGCCGTGTTTTTCCGTTCCGGCCGTGTCGGTCCCGGCCAGGAGCGCGCGCCGGCGCGGCCGCTGCCCTGTCTCCGGGCCCGCCGGAATCCACCCACTCACCGGCGGCGCCCGGTTGCGACAGCGGAGGTACGCCCCATGCAAGCGCGACATTCAGAACATTCAGACGCACAGTCGGCGCGGTCCGGCCCCCTCAGCACGTCCCTCAGTACGTCCCTCAAGGAGAGGAACGCGGACGCATGGAACCGGGCGCTCACCATGCGGTTCGTCCGCGACGTCACCCACGACACCGTCAGCGACGCCGTCTTCGCCCGATACCTGCTGTTCGAGCGGGAGTTCGTGGACACCGCGGCCCGCCTCGCGGGCGCGGCAGTGCGCGAGGCGCCCGGCGCCGCCGCGCTGGCCGGGCACGCCCGTACGCTGCACGCCCTGGTGACGGACCAGTACGCCTACTTCACCCGGGCGTTGGAGACCACAGGCGTGCCGGAGGTCGGTCCGCGGGCGCAGGAGCAGGCATCGGTGCTCACCGAGGAGGTCCTGGACGCCGCCGACGCCCTCGGCTATCCGGCCATCGTGACGTGTATGTACGCGGCGGAGTCGCTGTACGAGAACTGGTGCCGCACGGCCGACCACTCACCGTCGGCGCGCAGTGAGATCGCGGACTGGGTCCACCTGCACACGGTCGAACCCTTCACCGCCCAAGTGCGGTTCCTGGAGGCCGAGATCGACGCGCTGGAGATCCTCCCCGAGACGGCGGAGGACCTGGTCAAGGTCTTCGGAAGGGTCCTCGAAGCCGAGATCGGTTTTCACGAGGCCGCCTACGCCGAGTAGGACCCGGCGCACCCCGATCCGGCGCACCCGGGCCGCATGCGCAGCCCGGGCCGGACGGCCGCCGGGCCCGTCCGCGCCATGACGCTCATGAACGCACATTCCTGACTGGCCGACCTGTCCTGGCCGGCGACAGCCACCGCTACTGATCGCTCGGAGAAACACGGAAGGTGGAGCGATGCCGGACGCACACGGACACAGCAACATCCTCGACAGGATCGGCATTCCGCGGAGTCTGGCAGCGGGATATCTGGCTCTGGCGTTCTTCATGATCGGGGACGGTGTCGAACAGGGCTATCTCTCCGCGTTCCTGAACGACCAGGGTTTCGCCGCCCACCGGGTCGCGCTGATGTTCACTCTCTACGGGGTGACCGCAGGGGTCTCCGCGTGGATGGCCGCCGCCCTCTCCGACGTCTTCGGACCACGCCGTCTCATGGCGGTGGGCGTCGCCGTCTGGGTGGTGTTCCACGTCCTGTTCATCACCCTGGGGGTCACGGAGCACTCCGGGGTGATGCTGCTCGTCTGCTACGGGTTGCGCGGGTTCGGGTATCCCCTGTTCGCCTACGGGTTCCTCATGTGGATCGTGCGGACGGCGCGGCCGGAGAAGCTGGGCGTGGCCGTGGGCTGGTTCTGGTTCGCCTACATCGCCGGTTTCTCCACACTGAGCCCGCTGATCGCCAAGGAGAGCATCGCTCTGATCGGGCCGCTGCCGACGCTGTGGTCGGCCCTGCTGGTGATAGCCGTCGGTGCGGTGATCGCACTCAACGTGCACGCCCCGGGCGGGGACCGTCCGGTCGCCCGTCCGGAGGAGGACCCGCTGCGCGGGCTGGTCAAGGGCGTCTCCGTGCTCTGGCAGGAGCCGAAAGTGGCCGCGGCGGGGCTGATCCGGGTCGTGAACGGTGTCTCCCAGTTCGGGTTCCCGGTCTTCCTGCCGGTCTACTTCACCAAGTCCCTCGGGTTCCCGCTCGGCGACTGGCTCACCATCTACTCCGTGATGTACATGGTGAATCTGGGCTGCAATCTGCTCGCCGGATACTGGAGCGACAAGTACGGAGTCACCACCGTGCTCCGGTGGATGGGCTGTGTGGGCTGCGCCGTCACCACCGTGGCCTTCTACTACATACCCACCGCGACCCACAGTTTCTGGCTGTCCCTGATCACCGGGAGCGCGTTCTGCGCCTGCCTGGCCGGATTCTCCCCGATGTCCGCTCTGATGCCGCAGATCGCCCCCCGGCGTACCGGCGCCGCCATGGCCGGGCTCAACCTCGGGGCGGGCCTCGGCACGGCGGCCGGTCCCGCCCTGGTCGGCCTCTGCCTGACACCGCTGGGCGTGGAGGGCGTGATGTGGGTGTTCGGCGCCTGCTACGTCGTCGGCGCCCTGCTCACGGCGTTCCTCAGGCTCCCCGCGCACAAGGGCTCGCCCGTACCCGCCACCGAACTGTCCGCTCCCTGAACGGAAGCACCCGCGGCGCCGGATCCAGTGCGGGCCCGATCCGGACGGAAGGCCCTACCGGGCCCCCCGGACCCCCGGGCCGTCCTGGCTCCGCGCGGCGGACAGGTCCAGGGCGAAGACGGCGCCGTCGCCGACGGTGAGTGTCCCGCCGTGCCGGTGTGCCACGTCGCGGGCGATGGCCAGGCCGAGACCGGCGCCGCCCTCGTCACGGGTCCGGGCGTCGTCGAGCCGTACGAACCGCTCGAAGATCTTCTCGCGCTTCCCGGGAGGCACTCCGGGGCCGTCGTCGGCGACCTCCGCGACGATCCTGCCGTTCCGCTGCCGTACGGACACCTCGACCCCCGAGCGGGCATGGCGCTGGGCGTTGTCCAGGAGGTTGCCGATCACCCGCGCCAACTGCCCGCGCGAGCCCTCCACTTCGAGACCTCCCGCGGCGTGGACCGTCACCGGGACCCGGCCCGTCTGCCGCCGCGACACCTCCTCGCTCACCAGCTCCCCCAGGTCGATCCGCGCGGCACCGGGCCGCTCCCCCGCGTCCAGCCGGGCGAGCAGCAGCAGGTCGGCGGCCAGCTCCTGGAGCCGTACGGTGTCCGCGACCGCGCCCTCGACGTCCAGCAGACCGGGGTGCGCGGCGCCGACCTCCAGCTGGGTGCGCAGACTCGCGATGGGGCTGCGCAGTTCGTGCGAGGCGTCCGCGACGAACCGCCGCTGCCGGTCGACGGACTTCTCCAGCGCGGTGAGGGTCGCATTGGTGGTACGGGCCAGCCGGGCGACCTCGTCGTGCGAACGGGGCTCCGGTACCCGCCGGGCCAGATCCTCGGACGCGGTGATCGCCGCCATCTCCCGCCGGATTCCCTCGACGGGGCGCAGAGCGCGCCGGGTGACCAGCCAGGTGACGCCCGCGACGACCACCAGCAGGGCGGGCAGCCCGACGAGCATCGCGCCGCGGAGCGAGCTGACGGCGCTCTCCTCGGTGGTGAGGGGGGCGCCCGCGTAGACGATCAGAGTGTCGTCGCTGCCGTTGGTCACCTCGACGGCGGCGAACCGGTAGTCGGCGGTGTCACCGTCGACGGTCGCCGTGCCGGAGCTGAAGCGGGCGTCGTCGTGCGAGACCTCACCGCGCGGCGGATCGTCGTCGTCGTGGTCGTGGTCCGCCTTGGAGGCCACCGGATGCACGGCGGTGGTCGCCGTTCCGGTCACCGCTTCCAGGTCGTCGCTCGCGGCGCGCAGCTTGCCGTGCTCGGAGACCACCTGCACCGGATTCTCGTCCGAGTCGGGCAGGTCGAGCTTGTGGAACGGGACGTCGAGCGCCACCTGCGATGCGACGTTCTGGGCGGCGACCTCGGCGCGCAGATCGGTCTGGCCGGTGAGGTTCGACCGCAGGACGAGCAGGAGGGAGACCCCCGCGGCGACCAGCGCGACAGCGACGACGACCGTCGCGCCCAGCGCCGCCCTGGCCCGTACGGAGCCGAAGACGCGCCTCATCCGGCGACCAGCCGGTAGCCCGCGCCGCGCACGGTCTGGATGAGGTCGGCGCCCAGTTTGCGGCGCAGGGCGCTCACGTACACCTCGACGATGTTCGGGTCGCCCTCGTAGGCGAAGTCCCAGACGTGCTCCAGTATCTCCGGCTTGCCGACCACCTCGCCCTGGCGCACGACAAGCTGCTCCAGGACCGCGAACTCCTTTGCCGTGAGGGTGACTTCGGCGCCCGCGCGGTGTACGCGGTGGGTGGCGGTGTCGACGGTGAGGCTCCCCGCGGTGAGCACGGGCGACGGCCGGCCGGCGGCTCGCCTGCGGAGCAGCGCCCTGATCCTGGCGACGAGGACCACATAGGAGAACGGCTTGGTGAGGTAGTCGTCCGCCCCGGTGTCCAGCCCCTCGGCCTCGTCGTACTCGCCGTCCTTGGCGGTCAGCATCAGGATGGGGACGTCATGGCCCGCCGCCCTGAGGGCCGCGCAGACCCGGTAGCCGTTCATCCCGGGCAGCATGATGTCGAGCACGACCAGGTCGTACGGGCCCTCACTGGCCAGGTGCAGTCCTTCGAGCCCGTCGTGCGCGACATCCACGGCGTAACCCTCGGCAGTGAGTCCGCGGGCGAGGGACACCGCGAGTCTCTTCTCGTCCTCCACGATCAACAGGCGCATGGGGACAGCTTCGCAAATGGAAGCTGAAGGGATCTTCAGCAGGCTTCAGGCTGCGTTCAGCACTCCCCCGGCAGATTGGAACCTGTCCGAAGCAGTCGAGCCGGTCACCGCGCCGGCCCCACGGAGGAAACCTCATGAAGCGCAACTACGTCATCGCATGTGTCGCAGCGGCGGCCCTGGCAGCGGGCGGCACGGCCACCGGGGTCGCCCTCGCGGACGGCGGCGGCTCGGGCTCATCCCCGGCTGCCACGTCCACGACGGCGTCGGCACGGGCCGCGAGCACCGCGTCCGGTCCGGCTCGCGCATCTTCGGGCTCCGGCACGGGTGGTGTCGCGACGGTCGACGCGGTGGTCCGCTCGGCCGAGGCGTACGAACCCGGTACGGTCACCTCCGCCGAACTGGACCATGGCCGCTGGGAGGTGGACCTCTACGGCAAGGACCGCGTCTGGCACGAGATCCACCTGGACCGCAGGACCGGCAAGGTCGTCTCGTCGCGCCAGGACGGCGGTGACCAGGACGACCGCAAGGGCGCCCCGGTCACCGCGGTCCGCGCCGCGGCGGCGGCCCGCGGAGCCGTCCCGGGCACCGTCACCTCGGTCGAGCTGGACAACGGCCGCTGGGAGGCCGAGGTGACCGCGCACAACGGCGCCCGGCACGAGGTCTACATCAACCTGACCACCGGCAAGGTCACGTCCGAGCACCTGAACCGGCACCAGCACGACGTCGACGGCGACGACGGGGCCGACGACTGACCCGGCCCAGGACCGGCAGGGCGGACGCGCCGGAGAGCAGGGCGGGAGCCGCCACCAGCGCGAAACAGAGCGCGAGCGGAACCCGCCCGACCAGGACGCCGACGGCCGCTGTACCGCCCGTGGACCCGGCGTTCACGGCGGTGTTGACCCAGGCGCCGGCCCGGGTGCGGGCGTCCGGAGCCGCGCTCTCGTCAGCGATCAGATACGAGGTCGTCAGCGCGGGCGCCACGAAAAGACCGGCCAGAGCGGTGGCAGCACCCAGCACGGGGAGATTCGGTGCGAGCCCGGCACCGGCCAGGCTGAGCCCGAGGCCCGCGGCGAGCAGCGCGAGCCGCAGCCGGGCGGGGGCGTGCCAGCTGACCGCCCCGTTGACCAGCCCGCCGACCACACTGCCGGCGGAGAGCGCGGCCAGCACCCAGGCCACGGCAGCGGGCCTGCCGTGCCGCGCGGCGTCGGCGACCACCAGCAGATCGAGCCCGCCGAGTGCCAGTCCCACCCCCGCGGCCACCACCACGGGCTGCCGGGGCCACCGGGGCCACCGGGACCGTACGCCGGCAGGACCGGTGGGGCCGGGTGGTGAGCCGGCCGGCCGGAGATCTCCGGGCGGTGAACCGGCGCTCTCGCGGTGCGGGCCCGCGGCGACCGGCGACGTCACCAGGGCCACGGTTCCCGCCAGCACCAGGAGAGCGCTGACGGCGACTCCTGCCGAGGGTGAGGCGCAGGCCGTCAGAGCGCCGACGAGCAACGGCCCGGCGACGTAGAGCAGTTCCTCCGCGACCCCGTCCAGGCTGTACGCGCACTCCAGCAGCTCCCGCTCGGGGACGAGCCGGCGCCACAGAGTCCGCATGGTCGGCCCGAGCGGTGGCGTCCCCGCACCGGCGGCCGCGGCCAGTGCCGCGATCAGCGGCGGGGGCGTGCCGGGGTGCCGGGTGGCGGCGGCGAGCACCAGGAGCAGCAGGGCGTAGCAGCCCGCCATCGGGACGAGTGCGCGGCGGGGGCCGTAGCGGTCGACGAAGGCGGCTCTGACGGGCGAGAGGCAGACGCTGGTCGCCCCGAAGAGCGCCATGGCGGTACCCGCGAGCGCGAAGGAGCCCGAGGCGTCCTTGACGGCGAGTACGAGGGAGAGGGAGACCGTCCCGTAGGAGAGACGGCCGATCAGGGCGGCACCGAAGGTGCGGCGGGCGTGCGGGGGCCGCAGGACAGCGGCGTAGGACGGCATGGGGGTTCCTCGGAAGCGGCACGGACAGGACACCGGGTGGTCGGCCGGGTCCTACGCACGGGGGAGGAACATACGGTCACGGTAGCAGGGGCACCCTCAGGTCCGCCTGCCCCGCCGTCGCCCGACTGCCGCCGTCGGTTACCGTCCCGCTCAGCCCGACGGCCTTGCGCACCGCGTCAGTTCGGCCGGCCCTGAGGACCGGCCGTCCACCGCTCAGCCCGACGAGCCCTGCCTGCCGGCCGCCCCGGACGCCCGCTCCGCACCAGCCGCCTCGGACGCCCCCTCCGTCACGGCGTCCACCAGTGCGTCCGCCGCCGCGTACGGGTCCAGGCTTCCTGTGACGATGCGGTCGGCCAGGGCGTCGAGGCGGTGGTCGCCGCGCAGGTCGCCGATGCGTTCGCGCAGGGCCGTGACCGCGATCGTCTCGACCTCGTGGGCCGCGCGTGCTCTGCGGCGCTCGCCCAGGACGCCGTGCTCCTCCATCCAGGCCCGGTGCTTCTCCAGCGCCTCGACCACCTCGTCGACACCCTCGCCGCGCGCCGCCACGGTCTTCACGATCGGCGGGCGCCAGTCGCCGGGGCCGCGCGCCTCACCCAGGCCCAGCATGTGGTTGAGCTCGCGCGCGGTCGCGTCGGCGCCGTCCCGGTCGGCCTTGTTGACGACGTACACATCGCCGATCTCCAGGATTCCAGCCTTGGCGGCCTGGATCCCGTCACCCATTCCGGGCGCGAGCAGCACCACCGATGTGTCGGCCTGCGAGGCGATCTCCACCTCGGACTGGCCGACGCCGACCGTCTCCACCAGGACCACGTCGCACCCGGCGGCGTCCAGCACCCGGATCGCCTGCGGGGCGGCCCAGGCGAGGCCGCCCAGATGGCCCCGGGTGGCCATGGAGCGGATGTAGACGCCCGGGTCGGACGCGTGCTCGGACATCCGGACCCGGTCGCCGAGCAGCGCGCCCCCGGAGAAGGGCGACGAGGGGTCGACGGCGAGCACACCGACCCGCTTGCCTGCCCGCCGGTACGCGGAGACCAGCGCCGAGGTGGAAGTCGACTTGCCGACACCCGGCGAACCCGTCAGCCCGACGACGTACGCGCCGCCGGTCAGCGGGGCCAGCCGCGCCATCACCTCGCGCAGCTGCGGGGACGCCCCCTCCACCAGGGAGATCAGCCGGGCGACGGCCCTCGGCCTGCCCTCACGGGCCTGTTCGACCAGGGTGGGGACGTCCATCTCCACGTTCACAGCTCCGCTCAGTCCGATGCCGTATCCGGCCGGTTCCGTATCCGGGTGCCCGTCGCCGCCCGGACCGCTCCTACTTGGGTACGCGCACGATCAGGGCGTCGCCCTGACCACCGCCGCCGCACAGGGCTGCCGCGCCGACCCCGCCGCCGCGCCGCTTCAGCTCCAGCGCGAGGTGCAGGACCACCCGGGCGCCGGACATCCCGATGGGGTGGCCGAGGGCGATGGCGCCGCCGTTCACGTTCACCTTTTCCGGCGATACCCCGAGGTCCTTCATTGACTGGACGGCGACGGCCGCGAACGCCTCGTTGATCTCGATGAGATCGAGGTCGTCGACGCCGATGCCCTCCTTGCCCAGCGCGTGCTGGATGGCGTTCGACGGCTGGGACTGGAGGGAGTTGTCGGGGCCCGCCACATTGCCGTGCGCACCGATCTCGGCGATCCAGTCGAGCCCGAGCTCCTCCGCCTTGGCCTTGCTCATCACCACGACCGCCGCCGCACCGTCGGAGATCTGCGACGAGGTGCCGGCGGTGATCGTGCCGTCCTTGGCGAACGCGGGGCGCAGCTTGCCGAGCGACTCCGCCGTGGTCTCGGCCCTGATGCCCTCGTCCTGCGAGAAGAGCACCGGGTCGCCCTTGCGCTGCGGGATCTCGACCGGCGTGATCTCGGCCTCGAACAGGCCGTTCTTCTGTGCGGCGGCGGCCCGCTGGTGGGAGCCGGCGGCGAAGGCGTCCTGCGGGGCGCGGTCGATGCCGAGGCGGGTGTTGTGCTTCTCGGTGGACTCACCCATCGGGATGGATTCGAAGGAGTCGGTGAGACCGTCGTACGCCATCGAGTCGAGCATCTCGACCGCGCCGTACTTGTAGCCCTCACGGGACTTCGGCAGCAGATGCGGTGCGTTGGTCATGGACTCCTGGCCGCCGGCCACCACCACGTCGAACTCACCGGCGCGGATCAGCTGGTCGGCGAGGGCGATGGCGTCGAGCCCGGAGAGGCAGACCTTGTTGATGGTCAGCGCGGGGACGTTCATGGGGATGCCCGCCTTGACGGCGGCCTGGCGTGCCGGGATCTGCCCTGCCCCGGCCTGGAGCACCTGCCCCATGATCACGTACTCCACCTGGTCTCCGCCGATACCGGCCCGCTCCATCGCGGCCTTGATCGCGAAGGCGCCCAGGTCGGCACCGGAGAAGGACTTGAGCGAGCCGAGGAGCCTGCCCATCGGGGTCCTGGCTCCGGCGACGATCACGGAGGTACTGCTGTTCGTTCCAGACATGAGGCGCGGCCCCTTGGAAGAGAGTGAACGAGGGTTTACATGAATGTACTGAGCGGTCCTCCGCTCGTCATCGCCCCGCCCATGTGATCGCGCGCACGTTGCGTAACCATGTGTCGGCGCGCTGCACTGGGGGAATGCTGACGCGAATCGACCACATCGGGATCGCCTGCTTCGACCTCGACAAGACTGTCGAGTTCTACCGGGCGACATACGGCTTCGAGGTGTTCCACACCGAGGTCAACGAGGAGCAGGGCGTCCGGGAGGCCATGCTCAAGATCAATGAGACGTCCGACGGCGGTGCCTCCTATCTCCAGCTGCTGGAGTCCGTCCGTGAGGACTCCGCGGTGGGCAAGTGGCTGGCCAAGAACGGTGAGGGCGTGCACCACATCGCCTTCGGCACCGCGGACGTGGACGGCGACTCCCAGGATATTCGGGACAAGGGCGTCCGTGTGCTGTACGACGAGCCGCGCATCGGGTCCATGGGTTCCCGCATCACGTTCCTGCACCCCAAGGACTGCCACGGGGTACTGACGGAGCTGGTCACGGCGGCCGCACCGCACGGAACTGCCGGAGAAGCGGCAGAACCCGGAGAAGGGGAGTCACTGGCTCGTAAGGAGCACTGACCTCCGGATACCCGGGCCGGTAGAGTGGGCGGCTCCGGTCCGGGGCCGGATCGGGGCCTGTGACCCATGCCTCGTCGTTGATCTGACACCATTCCCCCCGGGGGCCCGTCGTCGCTGAGACGGCGGCGCTCGTACGGGAAGAGTGTGTTGCGACCAGGGGACGGATGGGACCGCGCAGTGCGGGGCTACGAACGCCAGGAGAGCCACCGGGCTGAAGACGACCATCTTTCGCGGTTCGAGGCCGAGATGGACCGGCTGAAGACCGAGCGGGAGAAGGCCGTCCAGCACGCCGAGGACCTCGGTTACCAGGTCGAGGTCTTGCGTGCCAAGCTCCACGAGGCGCGCCGCAGTCTGGCGTCCCGTCCTGCCTACGACCAGGCGGACATCGGTTACCAGGCCGAGCAGTTGCTGCGGAACGCGCAGGTGCAGGCCGACCAGTTGCGCACCGACGCCGAGCGCGAACTGCGGGAAGCGCGCGCCCAGACGCAGCGCATCCTCCAGGAGCACGCCGAGCACCAGGCCAGGCTCCAGGCCGAGCTGCACAGCGAGGCGGTCACCCGGCGCCAGCGCCTGGACCAGGAGCTCTCCGAGCGCCGGCAGACCGTCGAGTCGCACGTCAACGAGAACGTGGCCTGGGCCGAACAGCTGCGCGCCCGGACCGAGTCCCAGGCGCGCAGGCTCATGGACGAGTCGCGCACCGAGGCCGAGCAGTCCCTGGCCGCGGCCCGCGCCGAGGCCGAGCGGCTGGTCACCGAGGCCCGCCAGCGCCTCGGCTCCGAGACCGAGTCGGTCCGCAGCGAGGCCGACACCATCCTGCGCAGGGCCCGCGCCGAGGCGGAGCGGCTGCTCACCGCCGCCTCCACCCAGGCGCAGGAGGCCACCACCCACGCCGAGCAGCTGCGTACATCCACGACCGCCGAGTCCGACCAGGCCCGCCAGCAGGCCGCAGAGCTCAGCCGCACCGCCGAGCAGCGGGTCCAGGAGGCCGAGCGCGCGCTGCGCGAGGCACGGGCGGAGGCCGAGAAGGTCGTCACCGAGGCGAAGGAGGCTGCGGCCAAGCAGCTCACCACGGCCGATTCGGTCAACGAGCAGCGCACCCGCACCGCGAAGGCCGAGATCGCCCGGCTCGTCGGCGAGGCGACCAAGGACGCGGAGGCCCTCAAGGCGGAGGCCCAGCAGGCACTTGAGGACGCCCGTGGCACCGCGGAGCGGATGGTCGCGGAGGCGAGCGACAAGGCCAGGACGGCAGCGGCGGAGGACACGGCCGCGCAGCTGGCCAAGGCCGCCAGGACCGCCGAGGAGGTCCTGACGAAGGCCTCCGATGACGCCAGGTCGACCACCAGAGCCGCGGCCGACGAGGCCGAGCGGATCCGCCACGAGGCGGAGGCGGAGGCCGCGCGGCTCAGCGACGAGGCCGCCGAGTCCGCCGAGCAGCTCAAGGGCGCGGCCAAGGACGACACCAAGGAGTACCGGGCCAAGACGGTCGAGCTCCAGGACGAGGCGCGCAGGCTCCGCGGCGAGGCCGAGCAGCTGCGGGCCGACGCGGTCGCCGAGGGCGAGCGCATCCGCGGCGAGGCCCGCCGGGAGGCCGTGCAGCAGATCGAGGAGGCGGCGCGGACCGCCGAGGAGCTGCTGGCCAAGGCGAAGGCCGACGCGGACGAGGTGCGCTCGGGAGCCACCGCCGAGTCCGAGCGGGTACGCGCCGAGGCCGTCGAGCGCGCCACGACGCTGCGCACCCAGGCCGAGGAGACGCTGGAGCGCACCCGCACCGAGGCCGGGCGGCTGGCCGCGGAGGCGGAGGAGCACGCCGAGGAGACCCGCACCCAGGCCGAGGAGGCCGCCGGTGTGCTGCGCGAGGAGAACGAACGCGGCATAGAGGCCCGCAGGGCCGAAGCAGCCGACGAGCTGGCCCGGCTGCACACCGAGGCCGAGGAGCGGCTGAGCGGCGCCGAGACGGCGCTCGCCGACGCCCGCGCCGAGGCCGAGCGGCTCCGCAAGGAGACCGCGGACGAGACCGAGCGGCTGCGCACCGAGGCGGCCGAGCGGGTCCGCACGCTCCAGACGCAGGCCGAGCAGGAGGCCGAGCGGCTGCGCGACGAGGCCGCGGCGGACGCATCGCAGGCACGTGCCGAGGGCGAGAACATCGCCGTACGGCTGCGCAGCGAGGCCACCGCGGAGGCGGAGCGGCTCAAGTCCGAGGCGCAGGACAGCGCCGACCGGATGCGCGCCGAGGCCGCAGCGGCGGCCGAACGCGTCGGTACGGAGGCGCAGGAGGCGCTGGCCGCCGCGCAGGAGGAGGCCAACCGGCGCCGCCGGGAGGCCGAGGAGACCCTGTCGTCGGCCCGTGCGGAGGCCGAGCAGGAGCGGGGCCAGGCGCGCGCCCAGAGCGAGGAGTTGCTGGCCTCCGCGCGCAAGCGGGTCGAGGAGGCGCAGGCAGAGGCGGCGCGGCTGGTCGAGGAGGCGGACCGCAGGGCCGGCGAGCTGGTGTCGGCGGCCGAGCAGACCGCCCAGCAGGTACGGGACTCCGTCGCGGGCCTCCAGGACCAGGCCGAACAGGAGATCGCCGGGCTGCGCTCGGCGGCGGAGCACGCGGCCGAGCGGACCAGGACGGAGGCGCAGGAGGAGGCGGACCGGGTCCGCTCCGACGCACACGCCGAACGGGAGCGCGCGTCCGAGGACGCGAGCCGGATCCGCAGCGTCGCCCAGGAGGAGGCCGAGGCCGCCAAGTCGCTGGCCGAGCGCACCGTTTCGGAGGCGATCGCCGAGTCGGAGAAGCTGCGCTCCGACACCGCCGAGTACGCCCAGCGGATGCGGACCGAGGCCTCCGACACGGTGGCGTCGGCCGAACAGGACGCGGCCCGCGCCCGTGCCGACGCACGCGAGGACGCCAACCGCATCCGCTCGGACGCGGCGGGCCAGGCGGACGCCCTGATCGCGGAGGCTTCCGGCGAGTCGGAGCGGATGCGGGCCGAGGCGGCCGAGACCGTCGGCTCCGCCCAGCAGGCCGCCGAGCGCATCCGGGTGGAGGCCGAGCGGGTCAGGACCGACGCCGCCGCCGCTGCGGAACAGCTGCGCGCCGAGGCCCAGTCGGAGTCCGACCGGATGCTGGACGAGTCCCGCGAGGTCGCGTCCAAGCGCCGCGCGGACGCGGCGGAACAGGCCGACCAGCTGATGTCCAAGGCCCAGGAAGAGGCGCTGCGCACCGCCACCGAGGCCGAGGCGCAGGCCGACACGATGGTCGGGGCGGCCCGCCAGGAGGCCGACCGGATCACCGCCGACGCGACCGTCGAGGGCAACAGCCTGGTGGAGCGGTCCCGTACGGACGCCGACGAACTGCTCGTCGGCGCACGCCGGGACGCGACCGCCATAAGGGAGCGGTCCGAGGAGCTGCGGGACCGGGTGACGGCCGAGATCGAGGAGCTGCACGAGCGGGCCCGCCGCGAGACCGCCGAGCAGTTGAAGTCCGCGGGCGAACGCGTCGACAAGCTGCTGAAGGCGGCCGCCGACCAGCAGGCCGAGGCCGCGGAGAAGGCCAAGGAGCTGGTGTCCGACGCCGAGTCGGAGGCGGCCAGCGTCCGGATCTCCGCCGTCAAACGGGCCGAGGCGCTCCTGAAGGAGGCCGAGCAGAAGAAGGCCGTTCTGATACAGGAGGCCCAGCAGCTCAAGGCGGACGCCGCGGCCGAGTCGGACCATCTCATCGAGGAAGCCACCCACGAGCACGATGTGCTGATGCGCCGTCGGGCGGACATCCAGGCCGAAATCTCCCGTGTCCAGGACGTACTGGAGGCGTTGGAATCCTTCGAGGCGCCGACCGGGAGCGGCAAGACCGCAGACGGCGTCAAGGCGGGCGCGGCGGCGGGCGGAACTCGTCCGAGTGGCAAGCCTTCTGATGGCTAGCCACTCAAAAGGCTGGACATTCTCCAGATCAAACGGGCATCCGCTCGATGACACGCCGCTTCGGCCCCTAGGATTCCCCCTATCACCTCACCGGTCTCATTCGACAGGAACCCCATGAGCGACACTTCCTCCCCATTCGGCTTCGAGCTCGTGCGGCGTGGTTACGACCGCGGTCAGGTGGATGACCGCATTACCAAGCTCGTCGCCGACCGTGACAGCGCTCTGGCACGGATCACCTCTCTGGAAAAGCGCATCGAGGAACTCCACCTTGAGACGCAGAACGCGCAGGCCCAGGTCAACGACGCGGAGCCGTCGTACGCGGGTCTCGGCGCGCGCGTCGAGAAGATCCTCCGGCTCGCCGAGGAGGAGGCGAAGGACCTCCGTGAGGAGGCCCGTCGCGCGTCCGAGCAGCACCGCGAGCTCGCCGAGTCGGCCGCCCAGCAGGTCCGCAACGACGCCGAGTCGTTCGCCGCCGAGCGCAAGGCGAAGGCCGAGGACGAGGGCGTCCGGATCGTCGAGAAGGCCAAGGGCGAAGCGTCCACGCTGCGTTCCGAGGCCCAGAAGGACGCGCAGTCCAAGCGTGAGGAGGCCGACGCGCTCTTCGAGGAGACCCGCGCCAAGGCCGCCCAGGCCGCCGCGGACTTCGAGACGAACCTGGCCAAGCGCCGCGAGCAGTCGGAGCGCGACCTGGCTTCGCGTCAGGCCAAGGCCGAGAAGCGTCTGGCCGAGATCGAGCACCGTGCCGAGCAGCTCCGCCTGGAGGCGGAGAAGCTGCGTACGGACGCCGAGCGCCGCGCCCGTCAGACGGTGGAGACGGCTCAGCGCCAGGCCGAGGACATCGTGGCCGACGCGAACGCCAAGGCCGACCGGATCCGCAGCGAATCGGAGCGCGAGCTCGCGGCGCTCACCAACCGCCGCGACTCGATCAACGCGCAGCTGACCAACGTCCGCGAGATGCTGGCCACACTGACCGGTGCCGCGGTGGCCGCCGCCGGTACGCCGGCCGACGAGGAGTCGGCCTCCCACGGAGTCCCGGCGCAGCAGACCCGCTGAGCCGCTCGACCTGCTCAGCCGCTGAGCCGCAGATACGCTGCCTCTCCCCCGGGGTCGCGTCTCGCTGATCCTCAGTACGTCCGCGGTCCCGCGTACCGCGAGCAAGCCCCCCGTCATTCCGGTGGCGGGGGGCTTGTTGTGCGCCTAACGTGGCTGCGTGCTGCCCTCAGGATCCGCGTGGCCCGGCCGGGGGCAGGGGGAAGGCCGGGCGAACCACCAGAAACGACGAGGCGGAACGCAGTGATCGAACTCTCGGGGCTGACCAAACGCTACGGCGAGAAGACGGCGGTCGACCAGCTGACCTTCAGTGTGCGGCCGGGCATCGTCACCGGCTTCCTGGGGCCCAACGGCGCCGGGAAGTCCACCACGATGCGGATGGTCCTCGGCCTGGACAACCCCTCGGGCGGAGACGTCCGGATCGACGGCAAGCACTACCGGGACCTCAAGGACCCGCTGCGGCACATCGGCGCACTGCTCGACGCCAAGACCATGCACGGTGGGCGCACCGCCCACAACCATCTGCTCTGTCTCGCGCAGAGCAACGGCATTCCGGCGTCCCGGGTCGGCGAGGTGCTGGAGACCGTCGGCCTCTCGGCGGTGGCGAAGAAGCGCGCCAAGGGCTTCTCCCTCGGCATGGGTCAGCGGCTCGGCATCGCCGGGGCGCTGCTCGGCGACCCCGAGATCCTGATGTTCGACGAGCCGGTGAACGGTCTGGACCCCGAGGGCATCCACTGGATCCGCAACCTCATGAAGGCCCTTGCCGGGCAGGGCCGCACGATCTTCGTCTCCTCGCACCTGATGAGCGAGATGGCCCTCACCGCCGACCACCTGGTCGTCATCGGCCAGGGGCGGCTGATGGCCGACACCAGCATGTCGGAGTTCATCGCGGAGAACTCGCGGTCGTACGTACGGCTGCGCTCCCCGCAGCGGGAGCAGCTTTTCGACGTACTGCACGAGGCCGGGTACAAGCCGGTCCCGGCGGGCGACGGCTCGCTCGAAGTGGACGGCACCGCCGCGGCCGACATCGGCGAACTCGCCGCCCGGCACCAGCTCGTCCTGCATGAGCTCAGTCCCCAGCAGGCTTCACTCGAAGAGGCGTTCATGCAGCTCACCGCGGAGTCGGTGGAGTACCACGCACACGGCAGCACCGACAGCCCGCCGCCGGGCGCAGCGCAGCAGCCGGGACAGCAGCCCGGCTGGGGCCAGAACCCGCCGCAGCCCGGACAGCAGCCCAGGTGGGGTCAGAACCCGAAGAGGGGGGCCTGACCATGGCGGCCGCCCAGGTGATGAAGTCGGAGTGGACCAAGATCCGCTCGGTGCAGTCCACGGTCTGGACGCTGGCGAGTGCGCTGGTGGTGACGGTGGCGTTCGGGGCGCTGTTCAGCGCGCTGTCGAACAACCAGTTCAGCAAGTTGAACCGCTCGGACCAGCTCACCTTCGACCCGACGTCGGTGAGTTTCACGGGGATCGTGCTCGGTCAGTTGGCGCTGATCGTTTTCGGGGTGCTCGTGGTGACGAACGAGTACAGCACCGGAATGATCCGGATGTCGCTGGCCGCCGTCCCGCAGCGTGGCACCTTCTACACCGCCAAGATCGTGGTGGCCACGGTCCTGGCGTTCGTCATCAGTGTGGTGACGAGCTTCGTGACGTACTTTCTCGGCCAGGCGCTGCTCGGTGTCCACCGCTCCCACATCGGGGACCCCGGTGTGCTGCGGGCCGTCTTCGGTGCCGCGCTGTACATGACACTGATCACGATGTTCTCGATGGGCATCGCCTCGCTGCTGCGCAGTCCCATGCTGTCGCTGGGCATCCTGATGCCGTTCTTCTTCCTGATCTCCAACATCCTGGGGAGCGTCTCCGCCACCAAGAAGGTCGGCCAGTACCTCCCCGACCAGGCCGGGAGCAAGATCACCCAGGTGGTCCCGGGCAGTAACAGCGCCCCGTACGGGCCCTGGGAGGGGCTGGGCATCATGGCCCTGTGGGTGGCGGCCGCGGTGCTCGCCGGCTATGTGCTGCTGAAGAAGCGCGACGCCTGACGGCCGTTCCCGGGCCCGGTGGCCGGAAGGCGACGACAGTCACGACTTGGCTGGAACCGTCAAGGCCTGGATATCCTCCTCACTCATACGGGGGTGTTCGGCCGAATGCGGCCAGGCCCCGACGACACGAAAACGTCGATGGGGCTGGAGAATGATCGAGGCAGTCGGCCTGACGAAGCGCTACGGCGCCAAGACGGCCGTGTACAACCTTTCCTTCCAAGTGCGGCCCGGCACGGTGACCGGCTTCCTGGGGCCCAACGGCTCCGGGAAGTCGACCACCATGCGCATGATCCTCGGCCTCGACCAGCCGACCTCCGGCCATGTCACGATCGGCGGCCACCCCTTCCGCAAGCTTCCGAACGCGCCCCGGCAGGTCGGCGCGCTGCTCGACGCCAAGGCGGTGCACGGCGGCCGCAGCGCGCGCAGCCATCTGCTCTCGCTGGCACAGCTCTCCGGGATCCCGGCGTCCCGGGTCGACGAGGTGCTCGGCGTCGTCGGCCTCCAGGAGGTGGCCCGCAAGCGCTCCAAGGGCTTCTCGCTCGGCATGGGACAGCGCCTGGGCATCGCCGCGGCCCTGCTCGGCGACCCGCAGGTGCTGCTCTTCGACGAGCCGGTCAACGGCCTCGACCCGGAGGGCATCCTCTGGGTCCGCAATCTGATGAAGTCCCTTGCGGCGGAGGGCCGTACCGTCTTCGTCTCGTCGCACCTGATGAGCGAGATGGCCCTCACCGCCGACCATCTGATCGTGATCGGCCGCGGCCAGCTGCTCTCGGACATGAGCATCAAGGACTTCATCTCGCACAACTCGGCCGACTTCGCGCGGGTCCGCACCCCCGACGTGCCGCAGCGCGAGAAGCTGACGGCCGCGCTCACCGAGGCCGGCGGGCAGGTCATGCCGGAGCAGGACCTCGCGCTGCGGGTGACCGGGCTGCCGCTGGCGCGGATCAGCGACCTCGCGCACGACGCCGACGTACGGCTGTGGGAGCTCTCGCCGCATCAGGCCTCGCTGGAGGAGGCGTACATGCGGATGACGCAGGGGGCCGTCGACTACCGCTCCACGGCGGACCAGCTGTCCGGCTTCGAGCAGCCCGGCCACCCGCTGCCGGTGCCCGCCGAGATGCCGCAGCAGGGCTGGTACGCCCCGCCGCCGCCCGGCCAGAACCCGTACGCCGCTCCCCCGGCCGCCGCGCCCGCGCCGCCCGCCACCGGCCCCGCAGCGCCGCAGGCGACCGCCCCCGCGCCCGCTCCCGCCCCGAAGGACCACCGATGACGACCCCCGCTTCCGCGCCGTTCCAGCCGCCGCAGCAGCAGCCGCCACTGCCCCACCGGACTCCGTCCTACGTGTCGCCGATCCCGGTGACCGACGCACACCTCGGGCACGCCATCGCTTCGGAGTGGACGAAGATCAAGTCGGTCCGCTCCACGATGTGGACGCTCGGCGTGCTGATCGTGCTCGTCTTCGGCATCGGTCTGCTGTCGACGGTCGCCATCAGGTCGTCCGGTTCCACCATGAACGGCACCCCGGTGCTGAGCATGGGGTTCTTCGGCGTGCTGCTCGGCTCCATGTGCGTCATCACGCTCGGCGTGCTGACGGTGGCGTCCGAGTACGGAACCGGCATGATCCGTACGACCCTGACCGCCTGCCCGAGCCGGGCGCGGGTGCTCGCGGCGAAGGCGATCGTCTTCTTCCTGCTGGCGTTCGTGATCCTGCTGGTGACGACCGCGCTCGTCGCGATGTTCCAGTACGCGATGCTCAAGGGGACGGGCGCCCGGACGCCGGACGGCCGGGAGTGGATCCAGGCGACGGTGGGCGTCAGCCTCTATGTCGCCCTGCTGGGGCTGCTGTCGCTGGCCGTCGGCTCGCTCATCCGGCACTCGGCCGGCGCGATCACGGTGATGCTCGGGGTGGTGCTGCTCCCGCTGGTGCTGGCGCTGTTCATGTTCGCGCAGTCGCTGTCCACCCTGCGCGAAAAGCTCTTCGAGTACTCGATCCCCAACCAGCTCAGCGCCTTCTACAGCACCTCGGTCTCCAGCACAGGACCGTCCGGCTGGGAGCCGCTGTGGATCCTGCTCGGGGTGACGGCGGTGGTGTTCGGGGGCGCGGTCGCCGCGCTCAGCAGCCGCGACGTCTGAGACGGCCGGCCAGACCTGCTGAGCTGCTCAGTACTTCGGCGCGTTACGGGACCGCTGCACCCTGGAGGTGCGGCGGTCCCTGGCGTTCCAGCAGGCCTTGTGCCAGTGCCTGCGGTCGTCGACCCCGCCGTACTCGGGCCAGGCCACCACATGCGGCACCCCCGAGGGAATCTCCTGGTCGCAGCCGGGGCAGCGGTAGCGCTTGCCCTGCGCGCTCGCCCCGCTGACCATGCGGACCGACCACTCCTCGCCCTGCCAGGACTCGGTGGCCTGGAGACCGAAGCGGTCCGGCCCCCCACCCCCGCCGACGGACTCGCTCGGCTTCTCGCCCCCACGGGGGCGGTTGCGGCGCGGGGACACGTAACACCTCACGGGGCAGAGCGGACAGTTTCTCGCTCAGTCCAGCCTACGGGCAGCGGAACGCCACATCCGTACTGCTCACCGTGAGAACGTGTAAGCCCCGGGGGCCTGCTTGGGCCCGACCGGCGCATGGGGGGCGGCGTCGCGGGGTCTGGCACGCACGCTCGCGGCGTTGTCGTCGGTCGCCATGGCTCCGCCATTCCTCCCTCCTCCGCCTTGCGACCGCACGCACCAGACCCCGCTCCTTCTCCCGCCCCCCATGCGCCGGTCGGGCTTACCGGAAAATCACAACAACTTTGCGTTGGGCCGTGCCTTTGGCACGTGTCAGGCGTTGTTGCCAGTAAGGGGAGAGTCGCGTCGGCCGCAAGGAGGCAGAAGGCGATGCGTGTTGGGGCATTTGTACTGGCAGCCCAGTTCCCGGGGCAGGGGCAGGAAGAGGCACTGCACCGCGCGGTGCGGTCCGCCGAGGTCGCCGAGGAGTCCGGGCTCGACGCGGTCTGGCTGGCCGAGCACCACTTCGTACCGTACGGGGTGTGTCCTTCGGCCGTGACGCTGGCCGCGATGATGCTGGGCCGCACCCGGCGGATCCAGGTCGGTACGGCGGTGAGCGTACTGCCGACCGTGCACCCGGTCGCGCTGGGCGAGCAGGCGGCGCTGCTGCACATCACATCCGGCGGGCGGTTCAGCCTCGGCGTGGGACGCGGCGGGCCCTGGGTGGACCTGGAGGTCTTCGGCGCGGGGCTCGGCGCGTACGAGAGCGGCTTCCCGGAGTCGCTGGACCTGCTGCTGCGGTGGCTGCGCGAGTCCCGGGTGTCGGCCGGCGGGGAGCGCTTCCGCTTCCGCGAAGTCCCGGTCGTACCACGGCCGCAGGAGCTGCGGTGCGGTGAAGTGCCGGGCCCCGAGGTCGTCGTGGCGTGCACCTCACCGGCCAGTGTGCGGCTCGCCGCCGAGCGCGGGCTGCCGATGCTGCTCGGGATGCACTCGGACGACGAGGAGAAGGCCGACATGGTCGCGCTGTGGCGAACGCACGCGCGGGCAGCGGGAGTTCCGGCCGGGGCCGTGGCGGACGCCGGGCATGTGGCGGCGGGCGTGGCACAGATCGCGGACCGGAGGGCCGACGCGGCGGAGACTCTGGTGAAGGCGATGCCGGGCTGGCTCAAACAGGGACTTGACGCCCATGTGACCGTCGACGGCAGGCATCGCGCGATGCGGGACCCGGTCGCGTACACGGAGATGCTCTGCCGGATCCATCCCGTGGGCCCTCCCCGCCTGGCTGCCGACCGGCTCGCGGCCACGGCGGAGAGGACCGGCATCACACGGTTCGCGATGCTGGTGGAGGGTTCGGGCGATGTAGCGGCCACCGAGGAGAACCTCCGGCTGATCGGAACCGAAGTCCTCCCGCGGTTGCACTGATCCGGTGGAACCGGGCGCTGCCGCTCCGGCAGCCAAGACACCTCCAGTGGTGCGGAGCGGCAGCCCGGCGCGTCAGCAGTCCCTGAGTTCCGGAGACTGGTTCAGCAGCTGACCCCTGATCGAGGTGAAGCGGCCGAGCCGCTCATCGACCGAGGGGTCCAGCGGGAAGACCGCCACACGGTGGCAGTTCTGGAATGCCAGGCGCACCCCGAAATGCCGCTGCAGCGCTCCACGTATCGCGTCACTCGCGAGTGCGCGCAGCAGCTGGCCGCGCGCCTGCTCATTGGGGGGAGGCGTCTGGTTGTCGGCGAACTCGCCGCCGTCGACCTTCAGCTGGACCGCCAGAGAGCTGATCATCTCCCATGCGTAGGGCAGGGAGGTCCGGACGCAGTCGATGAAGTCCGCTTCATCGACCTCGCCTCGCTCGGCCTGTTCGAGTAGGGCCGGTGAGACGTCGAGCGACATGGGTTCTCCTCTCGCGACCCCGGAGTAGCCGGGGCCTTACGGGCAGGTACGGAGAATCGCGACGCAGAGTACACGCGCGACAACCTCCTGCTTCCACGGTATGCGTGTGCAGGCGCCCGCACCAGGAGAATGGGCACACAACCGGCCAATAACGAACGGGGTTGTTCAGGGCGAATCGCGTACAAGCGGCGATGTCGAGTAGCGTTGCCGACCATGCGTCTCGTCATCGCCCGCTGCTCCGTCGACTATGCGGGCCGCCTCACCGCCCATCTGCCGTCCGCTCCGCGCCTGATCCTGGTCAAGGCCGACGGAAGCGTCTCGATCCATGCGGACGACAGGGCGTACAAGCCCCTCAACTGGATGTCCCCGCCCTGCACTCTGAAGGAGGGGACAGGGGACGACACCGGTCAGTGGACGGTCGTGAACAAGGCGGGCGAGAAGCTCATCATCACGATGGAGGAGGTCCTCCACGACTCCTCGCACGAGCTGGGTGTCGATCCGGGGCTCATCAAGGACGGTGTGGAGGCGCACCTCCAGGAACTCCTCGCCGACCGCATCGAAACCCTCGGTGAGGGTCACACTCTGATTCGGCGTGAATACATGACGGCGATCGGCCCCGTGGACATCCTCTGCCGGGACGCTGACGGCGGGACCGTGGCCGTCGAGCTCAAGCGGCGCGGCGACATCGACGGCGTGGAGCAGCTCACCCGCTATCTGGAACTGCTGAACCGGGATCCCCATCTGGCCCCGGTCAAGGGCGTGTTCGCGGCACAGGAGATCAAGCCGCAGGCCCGGGTGCTGGCCACGGACCGCGGGATCGAGTGCGTGGTGCTCGACTACGACGCGATGCGGGGCATCGAGGACGACAAGCTGCGGCTCTTCTGAGGAACGGGAACAGCTGCGACAGCTGAAACGGAAGGCCCCGGCGGATGTCTCCGCCGGGGCCTTCCCCTGTGTCCGTGCCGGCTGGGTGTCCTGTCAGCCGGGGTCCTGTCGGCTGGGTGCCGTGCCGCCTCAGCCCGCCGAAGGGGGCGAGTCGGGCGAGGGGGACGCCGACGCGTCTCCCGGAGGCGTGGACGAACTCCCGCTGTCCACCGGCCCGCTGGAGGCCGTGGAGGGCCGCATGGCGCTCTGGGTCGTCGAGGGGGAATTGGCGGGCGGCGGGTCCTCTGTCGTGGAGTCCGACGGGCTGGGGCTCGGGCTGCCCGGGTCGCTCGGCGACGTGGACGGGCTGCTGGGCGGCGAATGCGAGGGCTTGGTCGGCGGCGTCGACGGCTTCGTGGGCGGCTTCCCGCTGGAACCGGACGGCTTGTCCGACGGTGACGAGGGCTTGCCGCCCGGGGTCGACGCGCCGTCCGACGGTGTCGGGGTCCCGGAGGGCCGGCCGCTGTCGGTGGCGCTCGGGGAGGCGGGGGCCGAGGGGTCGGCGGTTCCGCTGCCGGTCGAGCCGTCGGAGTTCCCCGGCGTGCTCTGCGTGGGCTCGTCGGCGCTCATCCCGTCCTTGCCACCGCCGTCGTTGACGGAGCGGCCGGGCGTGCCGTCCCCGTCCCCGGAGTGGCTGTTGCTCGTCGCGCCGAGGGTCACCACGGTGCCGAGCACTCCGGCGAGCAGCACACCGGCTCCGGCCGCGACCAGATTGCGCCGGGCGCCTCCCAGGACCGTACGGCGCCGGCCGTGCGGAGCGGCGCCCTCCGGGGACACCTGCTGGGTGACCAGCGTGATGTGGTCGTGGGGCGCCGGGGAGAGCGAGACGACCGCGCCCGCCGCGCCCGGACCGACGGGCGTCTGGGCCATGTCCTCGTGTGCGGACGGCAGCACCTCGGCGCCCTGCGGCGGGGTGTCGCCCGGCACATAGCCGCCCAGCGAGGCGGCGCCCGAGCGGTCGGCGATGAGCGCGAGCGCCCTGCGCCCGGCGACCGTACCCGCCTTGTCCGCCAGTGCACCGCGCAGCGCTATGGAGGCCTCCAGCTCGGCCAGCGCCCGGTCCGGGTTGCCGGTGCAGAGCGCCAGTACGCCCAACTCATGGTGGAAGTAGGCCTCTTCGGCGACCTCGCCGGAGAGCCTGGCCGCCTCCTGGCCGGTCCGCAGGGCGCGTTCCCAGGCGCCCCAGTGCAGTGCGGCAGCGAAGGCGGGAGCGGCGCTGCGGGCCAGCAGCACGGCGGCGCTGGGGTGTCCGGCCTCCGAGCCGGGCACGAGTGCGCTCATCGCCGCGAGGACGGCGTCGGCCTCGGCTGCCGCCCGCTCGGGTGCCACCGAGGGGTGCCCGGCCCACCAGGCGTAGTGCTGGGCGGTGGTCAGCGCGTACCCGGCGGAGTCGTCGGCGTATCCACCGGCCTCCAGCTGCTGGACGACGCCGGCGGCCAGCCGGTAGTGCGAACCGGCCGGGGAGAGCAGCCCGGACCCGGCCAGCTCCCCCATCGCCGCGTCGGCGTGGGTGTCGCCGACCAGCGCCGGCAGATGGGCCTGGTGCGGCACCTCGCCGCCGAGCGCCACGGCGAAGGCCAGCGTGGACCGTGCCGCGTCGCTGAGCCGCTCAGCGAGCAGCTGGGCGGGCGCCGCCCCCTGTCCCAGGGTGGGCAGCGGTACCTCGGGGGCATCGCCGGGCGGGCCGGCGGCGGCACCGGAGCCGCCCGGGAAGGCGTCGTCGGTGCTGGGTCCCGGGTAGCCGGGGCCGGCGCGCAGCAGGTCGCGCTGGCGCAGCAAGGCTGCCGCCTGGACGAAGCGCAGCGGCAGCCCCTCCGACTCGAACCACAGATCGCCCGCCCAGTTGGCCTCCTCCTCGGTGAGCGGCCGCTCCACGGCGCGTTCCAGGAGGTCGAGCGAGGCGCTGCGCCCGAGACCGCCGAGGAAGACCTCCTCCAGGTGGGACTCGGGGAGCGGGGCGGTCACCTCCGGGGTCGCGGCGAGCAGGAAGGCGCACTCGGGGGTGGCGTCGAGCAGTTCCTCCAGTGCGGTCCCGCCGAGCTCCAGGTCGTCCAGGACGACGATCGCGCCGATCCCGTTGACCAGGGTGAGCAGCTCGGCCCTGTCGGGCCGGTGCAGCGGGGCCCGGTAGACCGCGGCGAAGAGCCCGTACAGCAGGTCGGCGGCGGTGCGGTGGTACCCGGAGAGCCTGACGACCCCGTCGGGCGCGAAACCGGAGCAGTCCCGGGCCACGGCGTCCAGCAGCGAGGTTCGCCCGGAGCCCGCCGGGCCCGTCAGACGTACGGACCGCCCGCGCGCCAGCAGCCGAACCAGCCGCTCGTGCTCCTCCTGCCGCTCCAGCAGCGGGAGTTCGGGCCCTGCGGGTCCTGGCGGCACCGGCGGGCCCGCCGCGCGCAGCAGGGCCGTGCGCTCCTCGGCGCTGTACCGCTCCGGGGCGCCCGGGTGTTCGCCCGGCGGGCAGTGTTCAATCTCACTGCCGTCGACGGGGTTCACGGTCACCAGGAAGTCGCCGGTGACCAACCGCACGGTGCGGGCGCGGGCGGGCGCCTGCTGCGCGAGGTCGGGCGCGAGCGGGTCCCGCGGCGGTCTGGGCGAGGCCGGCCCTCCGGGCCGCCCCGGACGGTGGCCGGAATCCTGGCCGTACTCGTCCGGTCCGCTCTTCTTCGGATCCATAGGTGAAAGCCCCCAGCTGGCGTTGCGCGCGGTCTGCCTTCCCGGCCTCGCACACCACGCTGTCGCTTCTGGTCCGGCGCCTACCGCACATGGGTTCGTCAATCAGTAGGCGACCGAACCCTAGACCTTCAGCCAGTATCCGTCACCACTCGGGGTCCCCGGCGCCGGGGACGGCCCCCCCGCGGGGGCCCGAGGAGCGGTACGCCGGGTCCGTCAGACGCGGGGCAGGCATTCGGCGGCGATTCCGCCCTCGATGGCCAGAATGCGGTGCAGCCGGGTCGCCACCAGGAGGCGCTGCATCTGCGGCGGCACCCCGCGCAGGACGAGCCGGCGGCCGCATCTCCCGGCGCGCCGGTGGACGCCCATGATCACCCCGAGTCCGGTGGCGTCCCACGAGTCGAGTTCGGTCAGGTCGAGCACCAGATCGCCGACACCGTCGTCGACAGCCGAGTGCAGGACCGTACGGGCGTCCGCCGCGCTGCGAACGTCGAGGCGGCCCCCGACGACCAGCTTGGCGTGGTCGCCCCTGATATGCATATGCGCTCCCCGGGAGTTCTCGGACTCCGTCACGTCTTTCACGTCTGTCACTGAACTGACTGCCCCGCCGGGAAACAAGTTGCCGTCCGTAAGCGAACCGATACCGAATTCACCCAACCGGGTGATCTCAGGGGCGAGCTGTGCGATTCAGTGCTTGTAGAACCCCTGCCCGCTCTTCCGGCCGATGTCACCCGCATCGACCATTCGGCGCATCAGCTCGGGCGGGGCGAACTTCTCATCCTGGGACTCTGTGTAGATGTTGCCCGTGGCGTGCAGCAGGATGTCGACACCGGTCAGATCCGCGGTGGCCAGCGGGCCCATCGCGTGCCCGAACCCGAGCTTGCAGGCGATGTCGATGTCCTCGGCGGTGGCCACGCCCGACTCGTACAGCTTTGCCGCCTCCACGACGAGCGCGGAGATGAGCCGGGTGGTGACGAAGCCCGCCACGTCGCGGTTGACGACGATGCAGGTCTTTCCGACGGACTCGGCGAACTCCCTTGCGGTGGCCAGGGTTTCGTCGCTCGTCTTGTACCCGCGGACCAGCTCGCACAGCTGCATCATCGGGACGGGCGAGAAGAAGTGCGCGCCGACGACCCGCTCCGGGCGCTCCGTCACCGCCGCGATCTTGGTGATCGGGATCGCCGAGGTGTTGGAGGCGAGGACCGTGTCCTCCCGTACCAGCTTGTCGAGCGCGCGGAAGATCTCGTGCTTGACCTCAAGCTTCTCGAACACCGCCTCCACGACGATGTCGGCGTCGGCGGCCGCGTCCAGATCGGTGGTCGTGGTGATCCGTGCGAGAGCGGCGTCGGCGTCGGCCGCCTCCAGCTTGCCCTTCGCGACGAACCGCGCATAGGACGCCTTGATGGCGTCGGTGCCGCGGGTCACGGCCGCATCGGTGACATCGCGCAGAACAACGTCCCAGCCGGCCTGGGCCGACACCTGCGCAATTCCGGAACCCATGAGTCCGGCTCCGATGACAGCGAGCTTCCTGGCCAATTGGCACCCCTTAAACGGCATTCTGCGAACGGCTCTGGGGCGGAGGCTATAGGGAGCCGGGCACCTTGTGGTGGCTAAGAGATGCGCGTCACGTCCCACATGGCGGACATCACACTCCGGGGCGTCACCCTCAGCCCCTTACTGCGTAGTTGAGCACTTTCTCCCCCAGGACCTCTTCCATGTCGTCGAGGAGATCCAGGGCCCGACGGGAGACTTCGTCCGGCGCGTGCCCGGCGATCATCTCGTCACCGATCCACGCCATCAGCGTCGACTGGATCCAGGCGAGCTGACCCGCCACCAGGGTCGGGAGCGTGTCGGAGCCCGCCGCGCCCGTCTCCTCGCGCAGCGCCGTCTCCACATTCGCCAGGGACTGCTGCTGGATGTGCCACATCCGGGAGCGCAGGGAGTGCGCGTCCTGCACGACGCGCAGGAACCGGTCGTAGCCGTCGAGGAGCCCGACCGTGGGCGAGACCGCCGTCACCTGGTCCCGCAGCTCCCGCAGGACCGCGCCCGCCGCCGACTCCCCCGGGTCCCGGCCGCGCACATAGCGCGCGAGCCGGTCCACCACGCCCTTGCTGCGGTCGAGGAACAGGTCCTCCTTGGCCGGGAAGTAGTTGTACACCGTGTTGACGGAGACCTCCGCCGCCTCGGCGACCTCCGCGACGGTCACCTCGTCGAAGCCGCGCTCCAGGAACAGCCCGGTCGCCACATCGGAGATGTACTGCCTGGTCCGGCGCTTCTTGCGCTCCCTGAGCCCCTCAGCCATGCCCGCATCGTATGCGGGCCGCTGGGCACGGTGAAAGCTTGGGGTGACTGCAAAATTTATATCCATTGCAAAAATGCAGCGTCTCTGTTTTTCTGAGTGCCATGCCAATCATCAGTACGTCCGGGCTGGCCCGGACCTTCACCACCAAGGCCGGCCCGGTGGAGGCCGTACGCGGGATCGATCTGACCGTCCGGGCAGGCGAGATCCTGGGCTTCCTCGGACCCAACGGCGCGGGCAAGACCACCACGCTGCGGATGCTCACCACCCTGCTGGCGCCCAGCGCCGGCGCGGCCACCGTCGCGGGCTGCGACCTGGTACGGGACCCGGCGGGCGTCCGCCGGAAGATCGGTTACGTCGCCCAGTCGGGCGGTGTCGACCCCCAGATGTCCGTACGCGAGGAGCTCGTGACCCAGGGCCGCCTCTACCGGCTGAGCCGGGCGCGCGCCGCAGCACGCGCCGGCGAACTCGCGGCCGAACTGGGCCTCACCGCACTGCTCGACCGCAAGTGCGCCTCGCTCTCCGGCGGTCAGCGGCGACGCCTGGACCTGGCCATGGGCCTCACCCACCGGCCGGAAGTTCTCTTCCTCGACGAACCGACCACCGGCCTCGACCCGGGCAGCCGGGCCGATCTGTGGGAGCTGGTGCGCGCGCTGCGGAAGGAACACGGCACCACGGTCATCCTGACCACGCACTACCTCGACGAGGCGGACGCGCTGGCCGACCGGCTGGTCGTCGTGGACGAGGGCACGGTGGTGGCCGACGGCACGCCGGGCGCGCTGAAGCTCCAGTACACCGGGTCCATCGACGCCACCCTCCAGGACGCCTTCCTCGCCATCACCGGCCGCACCGCCGCACCCGAAGAGACCGCCCCCGTAGCCGTGTAGGAGCCCCCTCACATGTTCATGCACGACACCGCGCTGATCTTCGGCCGCTATGCCCGGCAGACAGCGCGCTCAAAGTTCCAGATCCTCTTCGGCGTTCTGATGCCGCTGCTCTATCTGCTCTTCTTCGGCCCGCTGCTGACCGGCCTTCCGCTCGGCTCGCAGGGCGACTCCTGGCAGATCCTGGTCCCCGGGCTGCTGCTCCAACTCGCCCTGTTCGGTGCGTCGTTCAGCGGCTTCGCCATCATCATCGAGAACCAGACCGGAGTGTTCGAGCGGATGCGGGCCACCCCGGTCAGCCGGCTCGCGCTGCTGCTGGGCCGGGTGCTGCGGGACGCCGCGCTCTTCGTCTTCCAGTCCGTCCTGCTGGTCGTGACGGCGCTGGTGATGGGGCTGCGGGCACCGCTGGGCGGCGTACTGATCGGCTTCGCCTTCGTGGGCGTCCTCACGGTGGCGCTCGCCTCGCTCTCGTACGCGCTGGCGCTGAAGGTCTCCAAACCGCACGAGTTCGGCCCGGTCATCAACGCGGTGACCATGCCGTCCATGCTGCTCTCGGGGCTGATGCTCCCGATGGCGCTGGCCCCGGGCTGGCTGAACGTGCTGTCGCACTTCATGCCGTTCCGCTATCTGGTGGACGCGGTACGGGCGGGCTACGTGGGCGACTACACCAGTACGGCGATGCTCTACGGGGTACTCGCGGCCGGGGCGCTGGCAGCCGCCGCCGTGACGGTGGGCACACGTGTCTTCCGCAGGGCCGGCGCCTGACCGAGGCCTACTAGGCTCGGCCGCATGGTCAATCTGACGCGTATCTATACCCGTACCGGCGACAAGGGCACCACCGCACTCGGTGACATGAGCCGGACCGCCAAGACCGATCTGCGGATCTCCGCGTACGCCGACGCCAACGAGGCCAACGCGGCCATCGGGACCGCCGTCGCGCTCGGCGGCCTGCCGGACGAGGTGGTGAAGGTGCTCGTCCGCGTCCAGAACGACCTGTTCGACGTGGGGGCCGACCTGTGCACGCCCGTGGTGGAGGACCCGAAGTATCCGCCGCTGCGGGTGGAGCAGTCGTACGTCGACAAGCTGGAGGCGGACTGCGACCGTTTCCTCGAAGACCTGGAGAAGCTGCGGAGCTTCATCCTGCCCGGCGGCACACCCGGGGCGGCGCTGCTGCACCAGGCGTGCACGGTGGTGCGCAGGGCCGAGCGGTCGACCTGGGCGGCGCTTGAGGTACACGGCGAGGTGATGAACGCACTCACCGCGACCTATCTGAACCGGCTGTCCGACCTGCTGTTCATCCTGGCGCGCACCGCGAACAAGGACATCGGGGACGTGCTGTGGGTGCCGGGCGGCGAGCGGTAGGGACCAGGGGCATCACCATGGCCAACTGGCCTCTTACGTAAGCCAGTTGGCTAAGCCACGTTGACTCTCCCCCAGACTCCGTCCGGGGGACCCCCAACCAACGAGGCCCCTACTTTTCAAGCCACATTGACTCGTTGGCCGGGCGGTGCCGCTTCCAGCCAGGCGAGGAAGCCGGTCAGCGCGTCCTCGCTCATCGCGAGTTCGAGCCGGACACCCTGGTGCGAACACCGCAGCACGATCGCATCAGAAAGGAGCGCCAGTTCCTCCTCGCCCTCCGGCGTACGCCGGGAGACGACTTCGATGGACTGGCGCTCCAGAGTGCGGCGCGGGCGCGGGGCGTAGGAGAAGACGCGGAACCACATGATGCGGTCGCCGCTGTACCGGGCCACCCCGTACACCCAGCCTTTGCCGGATACGTCGGGTTTCTCCGGAAGGTCCCAGCGGACACTGCAGTCGAAAGTGCCCCCGGAACGCTGGATCAGCCGCCGTCGCAGGCCGAAGACGAAGAGTCCCACCGCTACCAGTACGACGACCAGGCCGCACACAAGCAGAGCGAGGATCATCTACACCGACCTCCTCGCCTCATACCGTTAGGGACCTGGTTCTGCATCGCCTCAGCCGCGACCCGGTCCGGATGCTTCCGGACGGGCCGCGGCTGAGGTCAAATCTCGGTGGGAGTCGTCAGTTCCCCGTCACTGCGCGCAGTCGGACGTCGGCGCGCCGCTCGGCGACGGCGTCGTCCTCCGACTTCGCACTCTCCAGCGCACGCTCGGCGCGCTGGACATCGATCTCGTCAGCCAGCTCCGCGATCTCGGCCAGCAGCGAAAGCTTGTTGTCGGCGAACGAGAGGAAACCGCCGTGCACAGCGGCAACGACCGTCCCGCCCTCGCTCGTACGAATGGTCACCGGGCCCGATTCCAGCACACCGAGCAGCGGCTGGTGATTGGCCATGACCCCGATGTCGCCGGACGCGGTGCGCGCGACAACCAGAGTCGCCTCGCCGGACCAGACATTACGGTCCGCCGCGACCAGCTCGACGTGCAGCTCAGCAGCCAAAGGAGGCTCCTCGGGTCACCACCCGGCACTGCTGCCGGGTGTTGGGTCAAAGTCTAATGGGCGTACGGAGAGGGGCGGGACACACCCGCCCCTCTCCAGGAGTCTGATGACTCACATGGGGCAGCGATCAGGAGACGCCGAGCTCCTTGGCGTTGGCCTTGAGGTCCTCAATGCCACCGCACATGAAGAACGCCTGCTCGGGGAAGTGGTCGTAGTCCCCGTCGCAGATCGCGTTGAACGCGGTGATCGACTCGTCGAGCGGCACGTCCGAACCGTCCACGCCGGTGAACTGCTTGGCGACGTGGGTGTTCTGCGACAGGAAGCGCTCGACACGCCGGGCACGGTGGACAGTGAGCTTGTCCTCCTCGCCCAGCTCGTCGATACCGAGGATCGCGATGATGTCCTGGAGGTCCTTGTACTTCTGAAGGACACCCTTGACGCGCAGCGCGGCGTCGTAGTGGTCCTTCGCGATGTAACGCGGGTCCAGGATGCGGGACGTCGAGTCCAGCGGGTCGACCGCCGGGTAGATGCCCTTCTCCGAGATCGGACGGGACAGCACGGTCGTCGCGTCCAGGTGGGCGAAGGTGGTCGCCGGCGCCGGGTCGGTCAGGTCGTCCGCGGGGACGTAGATCGCCTGCATCGAGGTGATCGAGTGTCCACGGGTCGACGTGATGCGCTCCTGCAGCAGACCCATCTCGTCAGCCAGGTTCGGCTGGTAACCCACCGCGGACGGCATACGGCCGAGCAGGGTGGACACCTCGGAACCGGCCTGGGTGTAACGGAAGATGTTGTCGATGAAGAAGAGCACGTCCTGCTTCTGCACATCGCGGAAGTACTCCGCCATGGTCAGACCGGCAAGCGCGACACGGAGACGGGTGCCCGGGGGCTCGTCCATCTGACCGAAGACAAGCGCCGTCTTGTCGATGACGCCGGACTCGGCCATCTCCTCGATGAGGTCGTTGCCCTCACGGGTACGCTCACCGACGCCCGCGAACACCGACACACCGTCGTGGTTGTTGGCGACGCGGTAGATCATTTCCTGGATCAGCACGGTCTTGCCGACACCGGCACCACCGAACAGACCGATCTTTCCACCCGTGACGTACGGGGTGAGAAGGTCGATGACCTTGATGCCGGTCTCGAACATCTTGGTCTTCGACTCAAGCTGGTCGAAGGCCGGGGCCTTGCGGTGGATCGGCCAGCGCTCGGTGATCTCCGACTCGGCCTCGGGGTGGTTCAGGATCTCACCGAGGGTGTTGAAGACCTTGCCCTTGGTGATGTCACCGACCGGCACCGTGATGCCGTTGCCGGTGTCGACCACCGGGGCCTGGCGGACCAGGCCGTCGGTGGGCTGCATCGAGATCGCACGGATCACGCCGTCACCCAGGTGCTGGGCGACTTCGAGGGTCAGCGTCTTGAGCTTGCCGTCCTCGGCCGGGTCAGCGACCTCGACCTTCAGCGCGTTGTAGATCTCCGGCATCGCGTCGACGGGGAACTCCACGTCGACGACCGGGCCGATGACCCGGGCAACGCGGCCCGTGGCGGCGGCGGCCGTCGCCGCCTCGTCGATAGTCGTCGTCATTACTTGTCACTCCCCGCGGTCGCGTCGGCCAGGGCGCTTGAGCCACCGACGATCTCGCTGATTTCCTGGGTGATTTCGGCCTGGCGGGCCGCATTGGCAAGCCGGGAGAGGCTCTTGACGAGGTCCCCGGCGTTGTCGGTGGCCGACTTCATCGCACGGCGGCGGGCGGCGTGCTCGGAAGCAGCCGACTGCAGCAGCGCGTTGTAGACACGGCTCTCGACGTAACGCGGCAGCAGTGCGTCGAGAACGCCCTCCGCCGACGGTTCGAACTCGAACAGCGGAAGCGCATCGGCCTTCTTGTCCGACTGCTCGGCGGACTCGTCCAGGCTGAGCGGCAGCAACCGGTTCTCGACCGGCGTCTGCGTCAGCATCGACTGGAACTCGGTGAAGACGATGTGGAGTTCGTCCAGACCGCCTTCGGCCGTGTCCTGCTGGACCGCCGCGATCAGCGGAGCCGATACCTGCTTGGCATCCGCGTACGTCGGGTTGTCGGTGAACCCGCCCCACGACTCCACGACCTTGCGCTCGCGGAAGCCGTAGTAGGCGACGCCCTTGCGGCCGACGACATAGATGTCGACGTCCTTGCCCTCACCGCGGAGCCGCTCGGTGAGCCGCTCCGCCGCCTTGATGGCGTTGGAGGAGTACCCGCCGGCCAGACCGCGGTCGCTCGTGATGAGCAGAACTGCGGCCCGCGTCGGGTTCTCGGCCTCCGTGGTCAGCGCGTGCTTCGTGTTGGAGCCGGTCGCCACCGCGGTCACCGCACGGGTGAGCTCGGTGGCGTACGGCATTGATGCCTGCACCTTGCGCTGCGCCTTGACGATGCGCGAGGCGGCGATCATCTCCATCGCCTTGGTGATCTTCTTGGTCGCGGTGACGGATCGGATGCGACGCTTGTAGACCCGGAGCTGGGCTCCCATGAGTCAGGTCCCTTCCGTCGTCACTTGGAGGCGCTGACGGCCGGTGCGTCCTCGCCGAGGAGCTTGCCGTCCGAGGTCTCGAACTGCCGCTTGAACGCTGCGACGGCGTCGCCGATCGCGGTCACGGTGTCGTCCGACATCTTGGCGCCCTCGCGGATGGAGGTGAGGAGCTCCTTGCGCTCGCGGCGCAGGTGGTCCAGCAGCTCTTCCTCGAAGCGGCGGATGTCCTCGACCGGTACGTCGTCCATCTTGCCGGTGGTACCGGACCAGACGGAGACGACCTGCTCCTCGACGGGCATCGGCTGGTACTGGCCCTGCTTCAGCAGCTCGACCATGCGCTTACCGCGCTCCAGCGAGGCCTTGGAGGCCGCGTCCAGGTCGGAACCGAAGGCGGCGAACGCCTCCAGCTCGCGGTACTGGGCGAGGTCCACACGGAGCCGGCCGGACACCTGGCGCATGGCCTTGTGCTGGGCGGAGCCACCGACACGGGAGACCGAGATACCGACGTTGAGCGCGGGCCGCTGGCCGGCGTTGAACAGGTCGGACTCCAGGAAGCACTGACCGTCGGTGATGGAGATGACGTTGGTCGGGATGAACGCCGACACGTCGTTCGCCTTGGTCTCGACGATCGGGAGGCCCGTCATCGAACCGGCACCCATGTCGTCGGAGAGCTTCGCGCAGCGCTCCAGCAGACGGGAGTGCAGGTAGAAGACGTCACCCGGGTAGGCCTCACGGCCCGGCGGGCGGCGCAGCAGAAGCGATACGGCGCGGTAGGCGTCGGCCTGCTTCGAGAGGTCGTCGAAGATGATCAGGACGTGCTTGCCCGCGTACATCCAGTGCTGGCCGATGGCCGAACCGGTGTACGGCGCCAGGTACTTGAAGCCGGCCGGGTCGGAAGCCGGAGCAGCGACGATCGTCGTGTACTCCAGGGCGCCCGCCTCCTCCAGCGCACCGCGTACGGACGCGATGGTGGAGCCCTTCTGGCCGATGGCGACGTAGATGCAGCGGACCTGCTTCTTCTCGTCGCCGGAGCGCCAGTTGTCGCGCTGGTTGATGATCGTGTCGACGGCCAGGGCGGTCTTGCCGGTCTGGCGGTCGCCGATGATCAGCTGACGCTGGCCACGGCCGATCGGCACCATCGCGTCGACAGCCTTGTAGCCGGTCTGCATCGGCTCGTGCACCGACTTACGCACCATGACGCCCGGAGCCTGCAGCTCCAGCGCACGGCGGCCGTCGGTCGCGATCTCGCCGAGGCCGTCGATCGGGTTGCCGAGCGGGTCGACAACGCGGCCGAGGTAGCCCTCGCCCACACCGACCGAGAGCACCTCTCCGGTGCGCTGCACCGGCTGGCCCTCCTCGATACCGCTGAACTCACCGAGTACAACAGCACCGATCTCGCGCTCTTCCAGGTTCAGCGCAAGACCGAGCGTGCCGTCCTCGAACTTCAGCAGCTCGTTCGCCATCGCCGAGGGAAGACCCTCGATCTTGGCAATACCGTCGCCGGCCACGCTGACCGTACCGACCTCCTCGCGCGAGGCCGCGTCCGGCTTGTACGACTGGACAAAGTTCTCCAGCGCATCCCGGATCTCCTCCGGCCGGATCGTGAGCTCCGCCATCTGGGTTCCCTGCTCTCCTTGTTGGGCCTGAAGTCTTTGGGGGTCTGGGGGCGGCCCCCAGGAATCTTCTGCAATTTCTGCACGGCCCAACCGGGCCGCTCTTCTTTGTTGTGCAGTGCTGCCGGCAGTTGTCAGCCGGCCAGCCGCCGGGACGCCTCGTCGAGACGTTCGGCGATGGTGCCGTCGATGACCTCGTCGCCGACCCGCACCGAGATCCCGCCGAGGACCTCGGGGTCCACGTCCAGGTTCAGGTGCATCCGACGGCCGTAAAGCTTCGCCAGTGCGGCACCGAGACGCTGCTTCTGCCCGTCCGTGAGCGGCACCGCCGATGTGACAACGGCGACGACACGGTCCCGGCGTGCGGCAGCGAGCTTGGACAGGGTCTGCAGACCCGTCTCCAGGCTACGTCCCCTGGGGTGCGTCACGAGACGCACGACCAGACGCTCGGTCACCGGGTTGGCCCGGCCTCCGAGCAGGCTGCGCAGCAGCTCCGTCTTGGCAGCGACTGTCGCCGCACGGTCGGTGAGCGCGGAGCGCAGTGCGGTGCTCGACTCGACGATCCGGCCGAACCGGAACAGCTCGTCCTCGACATCGTCCAGTGCACCGGCCTGCTGGGCCGCGGTCAGATCGGCGGTGGCTGCGAGCTCCTCCAGCGAGTCGACCAGGTCGCGCGAACGCGACCAGCGGGAGCGGACCATACCGGCGGTCAGGTCGGCGGCGGGGCCGTCCACCTGTCCGGCCAGCAGCCGTCCCACCAGCTCGGCCTTGGCCTCGCCCTCCCGCGCCGGCTCGGTGAGGACCCGGCGCAGGGTCACCTCGCGGTCGAGCAGCCCGGTGACCTGTGCCAGCTGGTCCGCGAGCTGCGCGGCGTCGACCGACGGGGTGTCGGTCAGCGCCTCCAGACGCTCACGTGCAGCGGCCAGCGCCTCGCGGCTCGCACCGTTCATCGCGCGGCCTCGGCCTTCGAAGCGCTGCCCTCAAGGTCGTCGAGGAAGCGGTCGACCGTACGGCTCTGCCGGGCGTGGTCCTCAAGGGACTCGCCGACAAGCTTTCCGGCCAGCTCGGTCGCGAGCTTGCCCACGTCCTGACGGAGCGCGGCGGCCGTGGCCTTGCGGTCCGTCTCGATCTGGGCGTGACCCGCGGCGACGATCTCCTCGCGCTGCCGCTGGCCTTCCGCCCGCATCTCCTCGATGATCGTGGCGCCCTGCTCGGTCGCTTCCTGGCGCAGGCGCGCGGCCTCGTGCCTGGCCTCGGCGAGCTGCGCCTTGTACTGATCGAGCGTCTGGGTCGCCTCGGCCTGAGCCTCGGCCGCCCGCTCCAGTCCGCCCTCGATCGCGTCCTGCCGCTCGTTCAGAGTCTTCTGGATATTCGGCAGAAGCTTCTTTCCGAGGAAGCCGAAGACGATGAAGAAGCAGAGCAGGCCGACAATCAGTTCCGCCGTATCGGGGATGAGCGGGTTCTCGGAGCCCCCCTCCGCCAGGAAGAGCATCATGTCTGAACCTTTCGTCGAATGTGGCTACCGGTCTGCTTCAGATCAGCTGCTGAAGACAAAGGGAACGACCAGACCGAGCAGCGCGAGCACCTCACAGAGGGCGAAGCCCAGGAACATGTTGGTGCGGATGATCGGCATGGCCTCGGGCTGGCGGGCCATGGCCTCGATGGAGTGGCCGAAGACGACGCCGATGCCGATGCCGGGGCCGATCGCGGCGAGACCATAGGCGATGGCGCCCATGCGGCCGGGGACGGTGGAAGCGGCGAGGTTAACAAGGTCGGCAGACATTTTCCGGTCTTCCTATGTGATGCGGTCCGTTGGGAGGATTCCCAGCGGAAGGGCGGTGGGACGTGCAGAAGGGTCAGTGACCCTCTTCGAGCGCTCCGCCGATGTAGATGGAGGCGAGCAGCGTGAAGATATAGGCCTGCAGGAACTGGATCAGTACCTCAAGGGCGGTCATGGCGAGCGCCAGCAGGAACGAGCCGCCTGCGACGGCCGACAGGAGCGACGGCGTCAGCAGGTACCAGCTGGCCACGCTGAACATGACGATCAGCATGTGTCCCGCGAACATGTTGGCCCACAGCCGCACCGCGAGGGTGAACGGCTGAAGAATGACCTTCTGCAGGAACTCCAGGACCACGATGAGCGGCGCGATGGGCTTGGGAAGCCCTTCGAGCCACACCAGGTTCTTGATGCCGCCGGCGAAGCCGTGCTTCTTGAACGTCAGGAACATGTAGGTGACCCACACCAGGAGGGCGAGAACCACCGGGTACGCGAAGCGCGCCGTGGAGGGGAACTGTGCCAGCGGAATGACCGACATCAAGTTCATGATCCACACGAAGAAGAAGATCGAGGTGAGGAAGGGGACGTACTTGTCGCCCTTCTTGCCGATCACTTCCCGCGCGATGCTGCGGGCCACGAAGGTGTAGCCGATCTCGCCGACCAACTGCAGCTTCCCGGGCACAAGCTTCGGCTTGTTGAACGCGGCCCAGAAGAAGCCGACCACGATCAGCATGCAGATGATCGCCAGGAGCATCGGCTTGGTGAAGTCGAAGCTGCCGATGCTGAAGATCGGCTTGAAGTCGAACGAGTGGAGGCCCGGCGCCGGGAACGCGCAGTCCGCATTGATATGGCACCCGCTTTCAGCGAGCAGCGTTTGGGCACTCACCCGTGACTCCTTCGTCGTGACGCATAAGTAACGGCAACCTTGTGTCTCAGCGCGGCTGCTGGAGCCGCTTTTCGGCACTGGGGACGTGGTGGTGTGGCGGTGCCTCCGCGGTCCGCTGGAAGCATCCACCGAGGACCGGGCATCCCGGATTCCGCGCCGTGTTCACAGCTGCCGGGCCGAGTACGCCGCCGGTCGTGAGGGCTGCGTCCTCCTCCGCTCATCAAGCGGGAGGGGCCTTCACTGGAAGCGATTCCGGACGATAGCAGACCGGGACGAACTCCCTTTAGGCCCCCCCTACACCGCATGATCAGGACTCCGTCTTCGCCAGGTCCGCCGTTCCCTTGGCGGGAACGGAAGGCTCGGGATCCACATAGAGCATGCGGCTGGTGAGACTGTGACGAACCTGGCCTCCCACCCATGCCAGCGCGGTGACCAGCAGAGTGAGGGCGAATGCGCGGCCGTTGAACAGTGTCGTGTGACCGAAGGCAACGACGAAGACACCGATGAGCAGGATCTGCACGGCATAGACGAGCAGTCCGGCCGTCATCGCCACCTGGGGCTTGTCCCGGGTGATGCGCATCAGGGCGGCGAACCCGGCCACGAAGAAGACACCGACGACGGCCAGCGCCACCAGCCCGCCGATCAGGCCCTTCTCGCCTGCGACGAACGCACTGACAACAGTGGCGACAATGCCGATGGGGGCAGCGATGATCGTCGAGCCCCGGAGGATCCGGGCGTCGTTGGACGGCATGCGAACAGCTCCAGAAGGAGTTGGGGGGTGGATATGCATGTGGTGACTGACGGCGACTCGTCGATGGTCTTACGTCGATCAGAGGTTAGCGCCGGGAGTTGCGCCGGAAGACAGCTACGGGTGGTCCAAAAGGCCTTCGCATCAAGGCCTTTCAGTGCTCCAACCGGTGGTAGTGAACGCTATCACAAACTATTTGATGAGGTCTTTACCCTGGGAGTGTGCTGCCCGTCACACATGAGAGTGAACCTGCGCGTCTGTGCATGTCCGCCGCCGGTTTGCCTGATATTGGGGCCTGTTGAGCGAAATACTCAACGCCATGTTCCGGCTTCGCGCCGATCAGGGAGCCCGGATCGGGGACCAATTGCGGTAGCCCCGTTGACGCCTGCGGGAATCGGCTCGCTTCCGTTCAAGTCGATATGCGGAACGGGATCTTCCATTTCGAGCGAATTGCCCGACTCGTCATATTCCGCCGCGCCTGCCGTCTCCGGTTCCGTTCCGGCGGCCGCGCGACGGCGCCCGCGGTAGCGGGGCGGGACGAAGCCCTGGGCCCACTTCGGAGCGCGCGGGGTGAAGCGCGGCATGAGCAGCAGTGCGAGACCGACCGCGCTCAGTGCGACGACAGCCAGCAGGATCCAGGTGGACGAGGAGCGCACCGAATAGGCCAGGGCGCCGAAGGCGAACAGGGCCGACCAGAAGTACATGATCAGCACTGCCCTGCTGTGCGAGTGGCCGATCTCCAGGAGCCGGTGGTGGAGGTGACCGCGGTCGGCGGCGAACGGCGACTGGCCGTTCCAGGTACGCCGGACGATCGCGAGCACCAGGTCCGCGAAGGGCACCGCGATGATCGTCAGCGGCATCAGGAGCGGGATGAAGACCGGGAGCATCGCGTGAGTGGCCTCACGTCCGCCGCCGAGGTTGAGGCTCATCGCGTCCGGGTCGACCTGGCCGGTGACCGAGATGGCGCCGGCCGCGAGGACCAGCCCGATCATCATCGATCCCGAGTCGCCCATGAAGATCCGGGCGGGATGCATGTTGTGCGGCAGGAAGCCCAGGCACATCCCCATCAGTACGGCGGCGAAGAGGGTCGCCGGTGCGGCGGCCTCGATTCCGTACCCGTACCAGATCCGGTACGCGTACATGAAGAAGGCGGCGGCCGCGATGCAGACCATGCCGGCCGCGAGACCGTCCAGGCCGTCGACGAAGTTCACCGCGTTGATGGTGATCACCACCAGCGCGACGGTCAGCAGAGTGCCCTGCCACTGGGTGAGCGAGACGGTGCCGACACCGGGGATGGGCAGCCACAGGATCGTCAGGCCCTGCATGACCATCACGCCCGCCGCGATCATCTGGCCGCCGAGCTTGATCAGGGCATCGATCTCGAACTTGTCGTCCAGGACACCGATGATCCAGATCAGTCCGGCGCCGGAGAGCAGCGCGCGCGGTTCGTTCGACAGCGTGAAGACGCTGCCGAGGTTCTGCAGATGAGCCGCGACCAGCAGCCCGGCGCAGAGGCCGCCGAACATGGCGATGCCGCCGAGCCGCGGCGTCGGTTCGCGGTGCACATCACGGGCCCGGATCTCCGGCATCGCCCCGGCCATGATGGCGAACTTCCGCACCGGCCCGGTCAGGAGATACGTCACCGCGGCCGTGACGCAGAGCGTCAGCAGGTATTCACGCACGGGCTGCCCCACAGATATCGCTGGCCATCTCAGCCCCACACCTTAGCTTCGGCCTGCATAAGGTTGAGGACACACGGGTAGCTCCGATGGTTGCACGACAACCGCTCTAGCCCGAATTCGACGGAAATCTCCTGGCCAGTTCGCGGACTTCTTCACGGGTCCCTCGCTCTTCACGCAGTGCGGCCGAGAAGAACCCGGCGATCTCGGCCATCTCCGGCGCCGCCATGCCCTGGGTGGTGACGGCGGCGGTGCCCAGGCGGATGCCCCGCTCGTCACCGTAGGGCAGTGCGCAGGTGTCCAGGACCATCCCGGCCGCCGCCAGCAGGGCCCTGGCGGTCCCGCCGCCGGTGCCCAGCGGCCCCGGGTCCGCGGTGATCAGATGGGTGTCGGTCCCTCCGGTGGTGATCGCGAAGCCCTCGGCGGCCAGCCCGGCGGCGAGCACCCGGGCGTTCTCCACCACCTGGTGCGCGTACGCCGCGAACGCCGGCGCCGCGGCCTCGCCGAAGGCGACCGCCTTGGCCGCGATCGTGTGCATCTGGGCGCCGCCCTGGGTGAAGGGGAAGACGGCCCGGTCGATCCGGTCGGCGAGCTCATCCCCGCAGAGGATGAGACCGCCGCGGGGACCGCGCAGCACCTTGTGCGTGGTGGCGCAGACCACATCGGCGTACGGCACGGGGCTGGGCGCCGCTCCCCCGGCGATCAGACCCATCGGATGGGCGGCGTCCGCGATGAGATAGGCGCCCGCCTCGTCGGCGATCTCCCGAAAGGCCGCGTAGTCGGGGTGACGGGGGTACGAGATGGAGCCGCAGACGATCGCCCGGGGCCGGTGCTGCCGCGCCAGCGTCCGTACCTGGTCGTAGTCGATGAGCCCGCTCTCCGCGTCCACGCCGTACCCGACGAAGTCGAACCAGCGGCCGGAGAAGTTGGCGGGCGAACCGTGGGTGAGATGGCCGCCGTGTGGAAGACCCATGGCCAGCACCGTGTCACCGGGGCGCAGAAGGGCCGCGTACGTCGCCAGGACGGCCGAGGAGCCCGAGTGCGGCTGGACGTTCGCATGCTCGGCTCCGAAGAGCGCTGTGGCCCGCTCACAGGCGATCCGCTCGGCGAGATCGGCCAGCTCACAGCCGCCGTGGTAGCGGGCGCCGGGGTAGCCCTCGGCGTACTTGTTGGCGAGCGAGGAGCCGAGAGCGGCCAGCACGGCGGGCGAGGTGAAGTTCTCGGCTGCGATCAGCTGGAGCGAGGTGGCCTGCCGCTCGTCCTCGCCGAGGAGCACATCGGCCATCTCGGGGTCCTGCCTGCGCAGCGCCTCGAAGCCGGCGGGGTGCGGGCCCGCGGGGTGGGGTGCAGTGGTGGTGACCGGCATCGTGTGCTCCTCGGCGTCCCGTCCAATGTAGGACGGGCCGCGCGGGGGCGCCTGCCGGTGTTCTGCCGTACGGCGGACAGCTCCGCCACACCGTGGGCCGTGGTGGCGCTCAGTGCGGCGCCGCGACCCCCGTGAGCGCCGTGACCACCGGATCCAGTGCCTGGTTGATCTCGTCGCCGATCGACCGGAAGAACGTGATCGGCGCTCCGTACGGGTCGTTCACCTCGTCCGCCTCGACGGTCGGCGCCAGCAGCCACCCGCGGAGCGCGGCAGCGGCCCGGACCAGCGCCCGCGCCCGCTCCACCACGCCCTCGTCGAGCGCGTCCGGCAGCGTCGCCGGGTCTATGGCCCGCACCAGCCGGGTGAACTCCTTCAGCGTGAAGGTCCGCAGCCCCGCGGAGTGGCCCATCGAGATGACCTGAGCCCGGTGGTCGCGGGTCGCGGTGAGGACCAGATCGGCGCGGATCACATGGTCGTCCAGCAGCTCGCGGCCGAGGAAGCCCCCGGCGTCCGCGCCGTAGTCCGCGAGCACGGTCGCCGCGTTGGCCTCCATCGGGGCGCCCTCGTGGCCCCAGGTGCCGGCGGACTCCACGATCAGGCCGTCGCCGAGCCCGGTGCCGAGGCGGTCCGACAGGGCATGGCGGGTCAGCCGCTCGGTGATCGGCGAGCGGCAGACGTTGCCGGTGCTGACGTGGAGGATCCTGAACGTGCCGCCGGAGGCGGACGCGCCTATGCCACGCCCCTCAGGGGCTGTCAATTGGCCACCTCAAGGTCGGGTACCACCTTGCGCAGTTCCTCGGCGGAGAGCGCGCCCGCACGGAGCAGGACGGGGACCGTGCCGGTGACGTCGACGATGGACGACGGGACGTTGCCCGGGGTGGGGCCGCCGTCCAGGTAGACGGAGACGGAGTCGCCGAGCATCTCCTGGGCCGCGTCGCAGTCCTCCGGCGCCGGGTGGCCGGTCAGGTTGGCGCTGGAGACGGCCATCGGGCCGACCTCCGTGAGCAGCTCGATGGCGACCGGGTGCAGCGGCATCCGTACGGCGACGGTGCCACGGGTGTCCCCGAGGTCCCACTGCAACGACGGCTGGTGCTTGGCCACGAGCGTCAGCGCGCCCGGCCAGAACGCGTCGACCAGCTCCCAGGCCTGCTCCGAGAAGTCGGTGACCAGGCCGTGCAGGGTGTTCGGGGAGCCGATGAGGACAGGGCTCGGCATATTGCGGCCGCGCCCCTTGGCGTCCAGCAGATCGACGACGCCCTCGGAGCTGAAGGCGTCGGCGCCGATGCCGTACACGGTGTCCGTCGGAAGGACGACGAGCTCGCCCCGGCGGACGGCGGACGCGGCTTCACGCAGACCGGTGGTGCGGTCGGTCGCATCGTTGGTGTCGTATCGCCGTGCCATTTAGCGAGCCTCCCTGAGCAAAGCCTGAGCCTGAGAAATCTGGTGCGGAACCGGTCCTGCGATCGTCACGGCAGGGCCTTGCGGGCCGTGGCGAACCGGGGCCGGTTGTTCAGGTCGGGGTGGTCGGCCGCGTCGGCCCAGCCCCGTTCCTCGGTGAAGATCCACGGGACCTGGCCGCCCTGGGTGTCCGCGTGCTCGATGACGACGACGCCGCCGGGCACGAGGAGACGGTGGGCGGTGCGCTCGATACCGCGGATCGTGTCGAGGCCGTCCTCGCCGGAGAAGAGGGCCATCTCCGGGTCGTGGTCACGGGCCTCGGGTGCGACGTACTCCCACTCGGTGAGCGGGATGTACGGCGGGTTGGAGATGACCAGGTCGACCTGGCCGTCGAGTTCGGGCAGGGCGCTGAAGGCGTCGCCCTGGTGGACGGTGACCCTGGACCCCTCGGCGTTCTTCCGGGTCCAGCGCAGCGCGTCGTCGGACAGCTCCACGGCGTGCACGCGCGAGCGCGGCACCTCCTGGGCCATGGCCAGCGCGATGGCGCCGGAGCCCGTGCAGAGGTCGACGATGAGCGGTTCGACGACGTCCATCGCGCGTACGGCGTCTATGGCCCAGCCGACGACCGACTCGGTCTCCGGGCGGGGCACGAACACCCCGGGGCCGACCTGGAGTTCCAGATAGCGGAAGAAGGCGCGGCCTGTGATGTGCTGGAGCGGTTCGCGGGCCTCACGGCGGGCGATGGTCTCCCAGTAGCGGGCGTCGAAGTCCGCGTCCTTGACGTTGTGGAGCTCGCCCCGCTTGACGCCGTGCACAAAGGCGGCGAGCTCCTCCGCGTCGAAGCGCGGGGAGGGCACGCCGGCGTCGGCCAGCCGCTGGGTGGCCTGGGCCACCTCGGCAAGCAGCAGGTTCATGCGGTTCTCCAGTACGGGCCGGCTACTACTGGGCGGCGGCGAGCTTGGCCGCGGAGTCCGCGTCCACACACGCCTGGATCACTGCGTCCAGGTCGCCGTCGAGCACCTGGTCCAAGTTGTACGCCTTGAAGCCGACGCGGTGGTCGGAGATCCGGTTTTCGGGGAAGTTGTATGTCCGGATCTTCTCGGACCTGTCGACGGTGCGGACCTGGCTGCGGCGCACGTCGGACGCTTCACGCTCGGCGGCCTCCTGGGCGGCGGCGAGCAGCCGGGAGCGCAGGATGCGCATGGCCTGCTCCTTGTTCTGGAGCTGGCTCTTCTCGTTCTGGCAGGAGGCGACGACACCGGTCGGCAGGTGGGTGATGCGGACCGCGGAGTCGGTGGTGTTGACCGACTGCCCGCCGGGGCCCGACGAGCGGTAGACGTCGATCCGGAGGTCGTTGGAGTGGATCTCGACATCGACCTCCTCCGCCTCGGGCGTGACGAGCACACCGGCGGCCGAGGTGTGGATGCGGCCCTGCGACTCGGTGGAGGGCACGCGCTGCACCCGGTGCACACCGCCCTCGTACTTCAGCCGCGCCCAGACGCCGTGGCCGGGCTCGGTCGCGCCGTTGCCGCCCTTGGTCTTCACCGCGACCTGGACGTCCTTGTAGCCGCCCAGCTCGGACTCGGTGGCGTCGATGATCTCGGTCTTCCAGCCGACGCGCTCGGCGTAACGCAGATACATCCGCAGCAGGTCGCCCGCGAACAGCGCGGACTCGTCACCGCCCGCGCCCGCCTTGACTTCGAGGAGCACGTCCTTGTCGTCGCTGGGGTCGCGCGGCACCAGGAGCAGCCGGAGCTTCTCGGTCAGCGTTTCGAGCTGCTTGTCGAGCACCTTGACCTCGGCCGCGAACTCCGGGTCGTCGTAGGAGAGTTCACGTGCCGTCTCGATGTCCTCCCCGGTCTGCTTCCAGGAACGGTACGTGGAGACGATCGGGGTCAGCTCGGCGTAGCGCTTGTTGAGCCTGCGCGCGTTGGCCTGGTCGGCGTGGACCGACGGGTCCGCGAGCTGTTCCTCAAGCGTGGCGTGCTCGCCGATCAGTTCCTCGACCGCCTCGAACATCGGGGGTTTCCTGCTTTCGTACGTCAAGAAGGGCGCTTCCGGGACGGCAAAAGCGCCGGTCCGGGCGCTCCGGTGAGGAGCGTCCGGGGACCGGCGCAGTAGCTCGCTACTTGGCGGCGGAGTCCGCGGCCTTCTTGCCGAAGCGGGCCTCGAAGCGGGCCACACGGCCACCGGTGTCGAGGATCTTCTGCTTGCCCGTGTAGAACGGGTGGCACTCGGAGCAGACCTCGGCACGGATGCTGCCTTCGGCGAGGGTGCTGTGAGTGGTGAACGAGGCACCGCAGGTGCAGCTGACCTGGGTCTCGTGGTACTCGGGGTGGATGTCGCGCTTCAAGGTGACTCCTAGTTTCGGGAGGGCGCCGGGTCGTGCGGGCGGAATTGTCCGTACGTGAACCGGGGCCAGCGGACCAGTCTGCCAGGAGTGGCCCGCCCGTCAAAATTTCGGACAGTCGGTGAACCGGGGGCGGACCGGATCTATTCCGCCCGCCACCGCGGGATCCGGCTCCCCCGGCTGCTCACGAGCCCGTTACGACCTTGCCGGCCTCGCCCTTGTCGCCCGCGGAGCCCTTGGTGGCGGAGGCCGGAATCGGCTTGTCCTGCTTCAGCGCGGCCCACACCTGCTTGGACTTGGCCTCCAGCGGGATGACGCGGTTGGGGTCCGCCGGGTCGTACTCGACCGGCATCGTCACCATCTTCGTGGAGCCCGCGCCGATGCCCTTGAGGCTGTCGGCGAAGGACGCCAGGCTCTTCACGGAGCTGATGTCCGAGTCGGTGGTGACGGCCTTGGTCGCGGTGTCCGCGAGGCTGTAGAGCTTGTCGGGGCTGCTGAAGATCCCCACGTGCTTGACCTGGGTGATGAGCGCCTTGATGAAGGCCTGCTGGAGCTGTATTCGCCCGAGGTCGCTGCCGTCGCCGACGCCGTGCCTGGTCCGTACGAGACCGAGCGCGTCCTGCCCGTTGAGGGTGTGGGAGCCCGCGGACAGATGCAGATGGCTCTTGTCGTCGTTGATGGCCTTGCTGGTGGTGACCGGTACGCCGCCCAGGTCGTCGATCAGCTTCTGGAAGCCGGCGAAGTCGACCTCCAGATAGTGGTCCATGCGGATCCCGGACATCTGCTCCACGGTCTTCACCGCGCAGGCCGGGCCACCGGTCTCGTACGCCGTGTTGAACATGGCCTCCTGGGCTCCCGGGGCGTTCGCGCCCTTGGAGGTGGTGCAGTCGGGGCGGTCGACCAGGGTGTCGCGCGGTATCGAGACCACGCTGGCCTTCTTGTGGCCCTTGTACACGTGGACGACCATCGCGGTGTCCGAGCGGGCGCCGCCCTCGTCCTTGCCGTACTTGGAGTTGGCGCCGGCCCGTGAGTCGGAGCCGAGCACCAGGATGTCCATCGAACCGTTGTCGACGTTGTGCGGGCGGTCGGTGCCGAGCTGGGCGTTGATGTCGACGCTCTTGAGATTGCCGTCGAGCTTGAAGTAGATGAAGCCGAGGCCACCGCCACCGAGCACGACCACTCCGGCTGCCACCCATGCCGTGATGATCAGCGCCTTCCGGCGCGAGGTGGCCTTCTTGCGGCGTGCGCCGCTGCCACGTATTCGGCTGCCCTTCTGCGGCTCGCCCATGTCCCCTCCAGCTTTCTCGGTGGTCCCGCTACCCCCTGTCCCGAAGTTCAGGCGCGGTCTGTCGTCACTAGTGAGACGACGTTTCTCGCGAAAGAGTTGCACAACGCGCTGTGACTCCGGAGCGGCCCCGACGTCACGGACGGTAGCCGGGATTTCTCCGTAAAAGCGGCCCTCACCTGGGGTTTTCTCTCCGGGGCCGCAGGCTGTCGTGAGCCGGTGCGGGGGCGTGCGCTGTGGCGAAGATCTCGGCGGGCCCGGGAGCGGCACGACGGACGGGTGAGCGGCACGTGAGCGGTGTGTGGAGGCTGTGCGTGGAGACCTGGCGTGCGGGCGGTCCGGCCGCCGTACGCGACTGGCCCGCCGCGTCACTTCCGTGACGGGGCGGGCCAGTTGACGTTCCGTGACGGAAGGTCAGTCGTTGCCGTTGCCGGACGCAGGTGTCGTCTTGGCGATCTGCATCAGGAACTCGGCGTTCGACTTGGTCTTCTTCATCTTGTCCAGCAGCAGCTCGATCGCCTGCTGCGAGTCGAGCGCGTGGAGCACCCGGCGCAGCTTCCAGACGATGGCGAGCTCCTCCGCGTTGAGGAGGATCTCTTCCTTACGCGTACCGGACGGGTCGACGTCCACAGCCGGGAAGATGCGCTTGTCGGCGAGCTTCCGGTCGAGCTTGAGCTCCATGTTGCCGGTGCCCTTGAACTCCTCGAAGATCACCTCGTCCATGCGCGAGCCGGTCTCCACCAGCGCGGTGGCGAGGATGGTCAGCGAGCCGCCGTCCTCGATGTTCCGCGCGGCACCGAAGAAGCGCTTCGGCGGGTAGAGGGCGGTCGAGTCGACACCACCGGAGAGGATGCGCCCGGAGGCCGGGGCCGCCAGGTTGTACGCACGGCCGAGGCGGGTGATCGAGTCGAGCAGCACGACCACGTCGTGACCCAGCTCCACGAGACGCTTGGCGCGCTCGATGGCCAGCTCGGCGACGGTGGTGTGGTCCTCGGCGGGCCGGTCGAAGGTCGAGGAGATGACCTCGCCCTTCACCGACCGCTGCATGTCGGTGACCTCTTCGGGACGCTCGTCGACGAGGACGACCATGAGGTGGCACTCGGGGTTGTTGACCGTGATCGCGTTGGCGATGGCCTGCATGATCATGGTCTTACCGGTCTTCGGCGGGGCCACGATCAGACCACGCTGGCCCTTGCCGATCGGCGCGACCAGGTCGATGATCCGGGTCGTCAGCACACCCGGGTCGGTCTCCAGACGGAGCCGGTCCTGCGGGTACAGCGGGGTCAGCTTCTGGAACTCCGGGCGCCCGCGGCCGGATTCGGCCGCCATGCCGTTCGCCGAGTCCAGGCGGACGAGCGCGTTGAACTTCTCGCGGCGCTCGCCGTCCTTGGGCTGGCGGACGGCTCCGGTGACGTGGTCGCCCTTGCGCAGGCCGTTCTTGCGGACCTGGGCGAGCGAGACGTACACGTCGTTGGGGCCCGGCAGGTAGCCGGAGGTCCGGATGAACGCGTAGTTGTCGAGGATGTCCAGGATGCCCGCGACGGGGATCAGGACGTCGTCGTCGGCGACCTGCGGAGCGTCACCGAACTCCTGGCGCTCACCGCGGCGGCCACGGCGGTCGCGGTAGCGGCCACGGCGGCCGCGGCGGCCTCCGTCGAAGTCGTCCTCGTTCTCGTCGGCGCGGGGGCCGTTGCCGCCCTGGTTGCCCTGGCGCTGGCCGCGCTGGCCGCCGCCCTGCTGGTCGTCGCCCTTGCCGCCGCGGTCACGGCGGTCACGGCCACCGCGCTCGCCACGGTCCTGGCGGTCGCCGCGCTCCTGGCGGTCGCCACGGTCGCCGCGCTCACGCCGGTCACCGCGCTGGCCGCGGTCCTGGCGGTCGCCACGACGCCCCTCAGCGGTGTCGGTGGCCGCCTCCGCCCTGGCCTCCTTGGAGTCCTTGGCGTCGGCCGGCGCATCGGTCTTCACGCCGGTGGCCACGGACTGCTCGGCCTCGGTCTTGACGGCCTTGGTTCCGACGGCCTTGGTCTCGGCGGCGGACGACGTGGCAGCCGTGGGCTCGGGGCTGCCGGCCTGTGCGGTGGCGCGGCGACGGCGCCGCTCACCGGTGGGCTGGTCGTCGTTGGCGGGCTGGCCGGGAATGTCGATCTGCTGCTGGCCCCCGGACTTCTCGGCCGCCGCGGGCTCGTCACCCGTACGGGACTTGGAAGTGGCGCGGCGCTTCGGCTTGGCCTCGGCCGTGTCGGTGCCGCCGGCATCGGCCTTGGCGCTCTTCGGCGCGGACGAACCGGCCTGCGCCTCCTTGATGACCTCGATCAACTGGCTCTTACGCATCCGCGCAGTGCCCTTGATGCCGAGGCCGGACGCGACCTGCTGCAGCTCGGCCAGGACCATGCCGTCGAGGCCGGTGCCGGAGCGGCGGCGCCGTGCGGTGCTGCCGGTGGCAGCACCGGCGGCGGACGCGGCCTCGACAGAGTTGTCGGCAGTCACGCCCATCAGATCGGTGGTGTCGCTCACGAAGGGTCCTTCCCTGGAGCGGGCGTCGGCCTGTCTGGCTCGGCGACCGGTTGTGCTGTCCGACTGCGGTTCTGATCTTGACTGATCGCGAACCGACGCCGGGGCGGTGGTCCGCCGGGGTACGGCGGAGGGCAAGACGTGCATGGGGTCCGGCAGAGGCCGGTTCCGGAGCGTGCTCGAAACTGCTCAGGCAGGCTGTCAGGCAGTTTGGGAGGCTCCCGGAAGAAAAGGCGGTCCCTGATGGGGACACTGAGCACCGCGCCGCAAAGGCGTCGAGTACTGACTTGAGGTTAACACTACCGGATCCAACAAATATTCCCCCTCTCGTTCACCGGCAACCGGACGTGCGTCCAGGCACCCAGTGGCGGGCCGCTCAGGTACCCAGTGGCAGGACGCTCGTACCGGTGGCGTCGAGAGGCAGCCGGTTGGCCGCCCACCCTTCGCCGGCCAGGCGTGCGACCTTGTCGGCCGCACTGTTCTCGACCAGCGCGAGCACTGTGGGGCCCGCGCCGGAGATCACCGCGGGGACGCCGTCCGCCCGCAGTCGGTTGACCAGGGCCACGCTCTCGGGCATCGCCGGGGAACGGTACTCCTGGTGCAGCCGGTCTTCGGTGGCGGCCAGCAGCAGCTCGGGGCGCCTGGTCAGCGCCTCCACGAGCAGGGCTGCGCGGCCAGCGTTGGCGGCCGCGTCCACATGGGGGACGGACCGCGGGAGGAGGCCACGGGCCGTCTCGGTGAGTACCGGCCTGCCGGGGACGAAAACCACCGGAACGATGGAGTCCGCCGGATCCATCCTGATGGCGCGGGCGGTTCCGCCGTCGGTCCAGGCCAGTGTGAAGCCGCCGAGGAGGCAGGCGGCGACGTTGTCGGGGTGGCCCTCGATCTCGGTGGCGAGTTCGAGCAGGGCCTCGTCGTCGAGCTTCTCGGCGCCGCCTATGGTCACGGCCCGGGCGGCGACGATACCGGCGCAGATGGCGGCGGAGGAGGAGCCGAGGCCGCGGCCGTGCGGGATGCGGTTGGCGCAGACGACTTCGAGGCCGCGCGGCTGCCCGCCGAGCAGATCGAAGGCGGTGCGCAGCGACCGTACGAGCAGATGGCTCTCGTCGCGCGGGAGCGTCTCGGCGCCCTCACCGGCGATGTCGACGTGCAGCCCGGTGTCGGCGACCCGGACGACCACGTCGTCGTACAGCCCCAGCGACAGACCGAAGGCGTCGAAGCCCGGTCCGAGGTTGGCGCTGGTGGCAGGGGTGCGCACCCGGACGGCGGCGGCACGGAACGCGGGACCGGCCATCGCTCTGACGACTCTCCTTGTGAGACTGCGAGTCTGGTTTCGACCGCGGGATTGTTACGGGGAATTCCGCTGTGCTTTCCGGGAGAACACTCCCCCGGGACCCCTGGACCGGACAACCCCGACAGGCCGAACGGGCACCTGCGGGCCATCACAGCAGCAACACCGCGGCACATGCGGCGGGGTGGGTTGCCTACAGCTTATCGAAGGAAGGTTCTGTCGCGACATAGGGCGCACAGGAGGCGCACGATGCGTGTCGCACGCTACCCATGCGCTCCGGGCCGGACCAGGCCGCCGGACGGCCCGTCCGGCGGGTGATGCGGCAGCTCAGGGGCACACCTGAAGCACACCCGAAGCACAACCGCACAGCCCGGGGCCCGGTCCGGACGGACGGGCCGGAAGCTACGGGACCAGGCCCAGCCGCTCGGCGGCCACCACGGCGTCGACCGGGACAGTGACCGGCTGCGGGGCTCCCGCGACGGCCCAGTCCGGGTCCTTGAGGCCGTTGCCGGTGACCGTGCAGACGATCCGCTGGCCGGGGTCGACCTTGCCTTCTTCAGCGGCCTTCAGCAGACCGGCGACCGAAGCGGCCGACGCGGGCTCCACGAAGACACCCTCCTGCGAGGCCAACAGCCGGTACGCGGAGAGGATCTGACGGTCGGTGACCTCGTCGATGAAGCCGCCGGACTCCTCGCGCGCGTCGAGCGCGAACTGCCAGGAGGCCGGGTTCCCGATCCGGATCGCCGTGGCGATGGTGGAGGGGTCCTTGACGATCTCGCCGCGGACGATGGGGGCGGAGCCGGAGGCCTGGAAGCCCCACATCCGGGGGGTCCGGGTGGCCATCCTGTCCGCCGCGTACTCCTTGTAACCCTTCCAGTACGCCGTGATGTTACCGGCGTTGCCGACGGGCAGTACGTGGATGTCGGGGGCGTCACCGAGCGCGTCGACGATCTCGAAGGCTCCGGTCTTCTGACCCTCGATACGGGACGGATTGACCGAATTGACCAGCGCCACCGGGTAGTTGTCCGAGAGCGAGCGGGCCAGCGTCAGGCAGTCGTCGAAGTTGCCGTCCACCTGGAGGATCTTCGCGCCGTGCACCAGCGCCTGACCCATCTTGCCGAGGGCGATCTTGCCCTGCGGCACCAGGACCGCGCAGACCATTCCGGCCCGTACGGCATAGGCGGCCGCCGAGGCCGATGTATTGCCGGTGGAGGCGCAGATGACGGCCTGCGCGCCCTGCTCCTTGGCGTGGGTGATCGCCATGGTCATGCCCCGGTCCTTGAAGGACCCCGTGGGGTTGGCGCCCTCGACCTTGAGGTGTACCTCGCAGCCGGTGCGCTCGGAAAGGACCTGCGCGGGGACGAGCGGCGTACCGCCCTCACGGAGTGTCACGACCGGTGTCGTGCTCGTGACCGGGAGACGGTCCCGGTACTCCTCGATGATGCCGCGCCACTGGTGGGTGCCCTTGGTGGTCATGGGTCCTTACTCCCCTTCAACACGCATGATGCTGGCGACACCGAGCACGGTGTCGAGCTTGCGCAGCGCCTCGACGGTCCCTGAAAGGGCGGCGTCGGGCGCGCGGTGGGTGACGACGACGAGGGATGCCTCGCCGCCTCCGTCCTGCCGGCCCTGCTGGCGTACCGTGTCGATCGATACGCCCTGCTCGGCGAAGACCGTGGCCACCTGGGCGAGAACGCCCGGTTTGTCGGCCACGTCGAGGCTGATGTGGTAGCGCGTGACGACATCGCCCATGGGACTCACGGGCAGCATCGTGTACGCCGACTCGCCGGGCCCGGTGGCCTCGTTGAGCCTGTTCCGGCAGACCGCGACCAGGTCGCCGAGGACCGCGGACGCGGTGGGTGAGCCGCCGGCGCCGGGGCCGTAGAACATCAGCTGCCCGGCGGCCTCGGCCTCGATGAACACCGCGTTGTACGCCTCGCGCACCGAGGCCAGCGGGTGGCTGAGCGGGATCATCGCGGGGTGGACACGGGCGGTGACGGACTTGCCGTCGGCGGCGCGCTCACAGATGGCGAGCAGCTTGACGGTGCAGCCCATGCGCTTGGCGGACGCGATGTCGGCCGCGGTGACCTCGGTGAGGCCCTCGCGGTGGACGTCGTCGAGCCGTACCCGCGTGTGGAAGGCGATTCCGGCGAGGATCGCGGCCTTGGCCGCCGCGTCGAACCCCTCGACGTCCGCCGTCGGGTCGGCCTCGGCATAGCCGAGCGCGGTGGCCTCGTCCAGCGCCTCCGAGTACCCGGCGCCGGTGCTGTCCATCTTGTCGAGGATGAAGTTGGTGGTGCCGTTGACGATGCCCAGGACGCGGTTCACCTTGTCGCCCGCGAGCGATTCGCGCAGCGGGCGGACGAGCGGGATCGCACCGGCCACGGCGGCCTCGTAGTAGAGGTCCCTGCCGTGTCCCTGGGCGAGCGCGTGCAGCGCGGTGCCGTCCTTGGCGAGCAGCGCCTTGTTGGCGGAGACGACGCTCGCGCCGTGCTCGAAGGCGGCGGCGATCAGCGTACGGGCGGGCTCGATGCCCCCGATGACCTCGATCACGACGTCGATGTCCCCGCGTTTGACCAGGGCCATCGCATCCGTGGTGATGAGCGAGGGGTCGATGCCCTCACGGACCTTGGAAGGGCGGCGGACGGCCACACCGGCGAGCTCGACGGGGGCGCCGATGCGCGCCGCGAGGTCGTCGGCGTGCGTCGTCATGATGCGCGCCACCTCTGAGCCGACGACTCCACAGCCCAGCAGCGCCACCTTCAGCGGACGCGTACGCATCATCCGACCTCACTTCTCATACTTCTACGTTTGGACCAGTCTCACTCACCGGACGGGGGTTTCTGTCCCCCGTCCGGATTCTGAGATGACTATTTCACTAGCCGACATCGAGGCGCAGGAGATCTTCCTCCGTCTCACGCCGGACGATCACCCGGGCCGCACCGTCCCTGACGGCGACGACGGGCGGGCGCAGGGCGTGGTTGTAGTTGCTCGCCATGGCGCGGCAGTAGGCGCCGGTGGCCGGGACGGCCAGCAGATCGCCCGGCGCGAGGTCCGCGGGCAGGAACGCGTCCTTGACCACGATGTCGCCACTCTCACAGTGCTTGCCCACGACCCGGGCGAGCATCGGCTCGGCGGTGGAGGTGCGGGAGACCAGCGCCACGCTGTACTCGGCGTCGTAGAGGGCGGTACGGATGTTGTCGGACATCCCGCCGTCGACGCTGACGTAGGTGCGCAGCCCTTCGAGCGGCTTGATGGTCCCGACCTCGTACAGCGTGAAGGCGGTGGGCCCGACGATGGCGCGCCCCGGCTCGACGGAGATACGCGGGGTGGCGAGACCGGCCGCCTCGCACTCGCGGCTGACGATCTCGCCGAGTGCCTTGGCGATCTCCTGCGGCTCGCGGGGGTCGTCCTCCGAGGTGTACGCGATGCCGAGGCCGCCGCCGAGGTCGATCTCGGGGAGCTCCACGCCGTGTTCGTCGCGCACCTCGGCGAGGAGCTGCACGACCCGGCGCGCGGAGACCTCGAAGCCCGCCATGTCGAAGATCTGCGAGCCGATGTGCGAGTGGATGCCGATGAGTTCGAGCCCGTCGAGCTTGAGCGCCCTGCGCACGGCTTCGGCGGCCTGGCCGTCGGCGAGCGCGATCCCGAACTTCTGGTCCTCGTGGGCGGTGGCGATGAACTCGTGGGTGTGCGCCTCGACGCCGACCGTCACCCGGATCTGGACCCGCTGGCGCACTCCGCGGCTCTGCGCGATGTGGGCGACCCGGACGATCTCCTGGAACGAGTCGAGCACGATACGGCCGACTCCGGCCTCGACGGCCCGCTCGATCTCATCGGCGGTCTTGTTGTTGCCGTGGAAGGCGATGCGTGCGGCGGGCATCCCCGCGGCGAGCGCGGTGGCCAGCTCGCCGCCGGAGCAGACGTCGAGGTTGAGCCCCTCCTCCTGGAGCCACTTCACGACGGCGCGCGAGAGGAAGGCCTTGCCCGCGTAGAACACGTCCGCGTCTCGCCCGAAGGCGTCGGCCCAGGCCCGGCACCTGGCCCGGAAGTCGGCCTCGTCGAGGAAGTAGGCGGGGGTGCCGAACTCCTCGGCCAGCCGGGTCACTTCGATGCCGCCGACGGTGACGACCCCGTCCGCGTTACGGCCGACCGTACGCGACCAGACCTTCTCGTCCAGGGAGTTGAGGTCATCGGCGGGGGCGGAGTAGTGGCCCTCGGTGTAGACATCGGCGTGCCGGGGTCCGGCGGGGTGTGCGGAACGGCTCATCTCTTCGCTCTTTCAGATGTGTTCGGGTGCGCTGATACCGAGCAGGGACAGGCCGCCTGCCAGCACCGTCCCGGCGGCCTCGGTGAGGGCGAGCCGGGAGCGGTGGGCGGCCGAGGGTTTCTCGTCCCCGACGGGGAGCACCCCGATGTGGAACGCCAGGAAGGCATCGGCGACCACGACGAGCTGCCGGGCGATCCGGTGCCCCGCGCCGAAGGACGCGGGTGCGGTACGGGGGGTCTCGCGGGGGCCGGGGCCGGTCGCGGACTCGACGGCCGCCGGGTAGTCGGCGAGGGCGGCGACCAGCGCGGCTGCCTCGCGGTCCCGCTCGCAGGCCGCGTCGTACTCGGTTCCGTACGCGGCACGGAAGCCGAGGTCACGGGCGTTGCGCAGCAGGGCGCGGCTGCGGGCGTGGGCGTACTGCACCCGGAACAGCGGATTGCTCTCGCGCCGCACCAGCAGCCCGGCGCCGGCGCCGCCGAAGAGGGCGCCCCAGCGGGCGGCGTCGAGGCGCGGGTGGTCGGTGGCGGTGGCGGACGTCCCGCGGGCCGGGCCGCCGGTGCCGGCCGGGGCCGTCGCAGGGTGCGGCTCCGTCCCGCTGCTGCCCGTCCCGTAGCCGGCGCCCTCCGCGAGCACCGTGCGTACGACCGTGCCGGAGCCGTCGGGCACCAGCGTGAAGTTCAGAAAGCCCGGGCCGGTGATCTCGACCCGTTCGATCCCCCGCGTACCGGCGATCCGCTGCCGCAGGGCCTCGGCCACCGCGCGGGGGGCCATCCCGGCGGGGCCGGCGAGCTGGAGCGCCGCGCTGGTCGCGTAGTCGCCGCGCCCGCCGGGCCTGGGCCGCTCGACCCTGACCCGCTCGGGAACGGGCACGGACAGGGCACCCTCGTCGACCGCGCGGCGCACGGCGCGCGCGACGGTACAGGAGAGCTCTGCGGGAGTCACAGGTCCAGCGTATGGGAGAAGGGGGGCCACTCCGCGAACCGGTTTCGCCATCCGGTCAGCCGAGGGTGCTCCCGGCCCACCCGGCGGGCCTGCTGCCGCCGGGATTGCTCCGGTCCGGCCCGCCGGCGGGTGACTGCCGGCGCATCAGCCCGCCCACCAGCCGGACCAGGTCGGCCGGCTCGAAGGGTTTGGCCAGGAAGGCGTCGACGCCGGAGGCGAGCCCGCTCTCCACCTCCTGGTGCGAACAGGCGCTGATGATCGCGAGCGGGAGCCGGCTGGTCCGCGGGTCGGCACGGAGCCGGGCGGCGGTGCGCAGACCGTCGAGACGGGGCATGACGACGTCGAGGGTGATCACATCAGGGGAGACCCGGTGGACGACTTCCAGACATTCGGCACCGTCGGCCGCGGTCACGACCTCGAAGCCCTCCAGTTCGAGATTGACCCTGATCAACTGCCGGATGACCTTGTTGTCGTCGACAACGAGCACCCTGCCGTACGTGCCTGACACACCCACGAGCGTAGAACCGCGGCCACCACCGCGTCCGGGTTTTGCCCACTTCCACCCCGTGCGGGCACCGAACGCCGGTCACCGCCCAAACCTGTTCCTGGTCACCCCCGCTGAGCTGGTAGGGTTCTACCCGTCGCCGCTCAACGCAGCGACAACGCCCCCGTAGCTCAGGGGATAGAGCATCGGCCTCCGGAGCCGGGTGCGCAGGTTCGAATCCTGCCGGGGGCACCGTGTTTCAGGTGCCAAATAGGCCCTCTGATCAGGCAATATGTCTGACCAGGGGGCCTGTGGCGTATGTGGCGGCGCTCCACCGGAACCACCCCCTGACTTCTGCCGTTCGACCCGGGCAGCCAGGGCGTTGTGCGGTGGCACCGTTGCTCACATGTGTCCGGCGGGCGCGGAGCCGGCACCGCCCGCGCCCCGGCTTCTGTGCAACAGGCGCTCACCGCACCGGCGGGCACTGCCGTCCCATGGCCGCGCAACGTGCTTCGAAGCCCGGGGGCAGCCAGTCGCCCTGGAGCAGACGGGGGTGCGCGGGAAAGGCGGCGCGTGCGGCCAGGACGAAGACCAACGAGGCCCAGAGCGTGTGCAGTTGTACGGTCATATAGCCGTTGCCGTACGTGTCCTGGAAGCTGCACTGGACGATCTCGGGCGCGATCAGCTCCACCGAGTCCAGGCCCGTCCAGCCCAGGTCCAGCGGGTTCTGCTGCTGGCCGAAGACCGCGCGGCGGTCGGTGACCGTGAGTTCGCCGGGGCCGTCCGGTATCCAGCGGGGTTGCGCGTCGGCGATCGCCCTGTTCCTGCGGGCCGCGTTGCCCACCGCCGAACCGACCATGCTGCCGATCACGAAGGAGGCGGAGCCGAACGCGACCGTGCTGCTGTTCACGTACGAACCGTTGCCCAGGGCCCGCCAGGTCGAGCGGGCGGCCGGGCCGACCGCCAGGGACAGTTCGCCCTGGTGGAGCCGCGCCCTCGTGGGAATCGGCGCCCGCCCGCCGATACGGCCCGCTCCGAGGTCGTGCACCAGGCCGCAGGTGTACAGCAGGTGGTCGTCCAGCACGTTCCAGCCGTGCTGCTCCGTGATGTCCGGGCCTTCCCCGCGCCACTTGGATCCCATGGTTTCCCCCGATCTCCCGTTCCCGGCCCCCCCTTTCCGGCCGGTGACTGACATCGTAGAGATCGTTCCGTGGCCGCCGCCCCATGTTTCGCCGGGGACCCGGCCGGCAAGCCGGGTCCCCGACCTCACAGGGCAATACACCTAGTAGGGCTTTGTTAGGTGGTGTCGTAGGTCTGCCATGGGGTGGGTTGTCGGCAGGTGGGGCAGGTTCCGGTCCAGGTGGCTAACAGGTGTTGGAGGAGTGCCAGGGCCTGGTAGAGGGTCAGGCCCTGGCAGGGGCTTTTGGGGAGGACCGCTGTTCGGTCAGGAAGAGGTGGGCGGCGGTGACGAGGGTGACGTGGCGGTGCCAGCCGGTGAATGAGCGGCCCTCGAAATGGTCGAGTCCGAGCGTCGTTTTCAGCTCGCGGTAGTCGTGTTCGATGTGCCACCGTAGTTTCGCGAGGCGGACGAGGTCCCGGGCCGGAATGTCGGCCGGAAGGTTGGAAATCCAGTACTTGACCGGCTCGTTCTCCCCTTCGGGCCACTGCGCGATCAACCACCGAAGAGCGATGGCACCGTCCGGGGCGGGTTTCGGGCGGCGGCCGGCTAGGCGGACGCGCAGGAACACGAAGCGGGCGGACATGGCTGCTTTGGAGCCCTTGCGCCAGGTGACCGTGACCGCTCGTGCACGTCCGGCGGCCAGGACGTGTTCGCGCAGGCTGATGGGCCGGGTCCGGTAGCGGGGCAGCGGACGCGGTCCGAGCCCGCCGTAGGGCGGCTGGTGTGGCACGGCCGATTCGGTATGGGCGGTCATCTCGCCCTTGACCTGCAGGGCGTAGGCGAGGCCGCGGTCCTCCAGGCCGTGGCGGAAGTCGGCGTTCGCTCCGTAGCCGGCGTCCGCGACCAGCACCGCGGGCCGCAACCCCAAGGCCGCCAGTTCGTCGAGCATGTCCAGCGCGAGCCGCCACTTCGGCCGGTGCTGTTGCTCATCAGGAATGCGGCAGCGGGCCCGACGGCCGGCAGCTTCGGCCCCGTCCCAGCTGCCGGGCAGGAACAGACGCCAGGACAGTGGGCACGACGCGGTGTCGGACGCGGCGTGGACGCTGACCCCGATCTGGCAGTTCCCGACCTTGCCCAGGGTGCCGGAGTACTGCCTGGCTACCCCGGGCGAGGACGTCCCGTCCTTCGGGAACCCGGTGTCGTCCACCACCCACACCTGCGGACGCACCACCGCCACCGCCCGGCGGGCCAATCCGGCACGAACCGTGTCCACCGGCCAGGTCGACGACGTCATGAACTGCTGCAACTGCTGATGGTCCACCCCGAGTCGCCCGGCCATCGGCTGCATCGACTTCCGACGCCCGTCCAGCAACAGACCCCGCAGATACAGCCCGCCCTTCACCCGCTGATCAGCACGCGCCAAAGGCGCGAACACCTCCCCAGCGAACTCCTCCAACCGGCCCCGGCACGCTGCGAGTTCATTCGCCCTCATACCAGCAGGAAACCACCAACGCGCCCACTTGCCTAGAGACGTAACAAAGCCCTACTAGGGGCTGTCCGGCGGATCTTCGTGGATCAGGCCGCGGCGTCTGGTGCCGTGCATCGCAAGGCGGAGAATCATCCGCGTACTGGACGTACTCGGGTGATTCCGACAACACGGCGAGGTGCGGTACCAGGCGTCGCGGGCCCGCGAAGATCCGCCGGACAGCCCCTAGGCGCGCGGTGGGCCGCCGCGCCCCGCCGAGGTCGCCCCGCGCCCGGGATCTGCCGACCGGGTGCCCTCACCGTCCGGTACGACCGGCTCGCTCAGGCCCAGGCCTGCGCCTCCGGAGACACCGGCCATCTCGGAGCCCAGCGACTCCGGCGACAGCACCCGGTGCTTGCGGCCCACCCTGCCCGTCAGCAGCGAGGAGAGCGCGGCCACCAGGCAGGCCGCCACCGCGAACCAGAAGGCGATGACCAGCCCCTGGTGGAAGGGGCCGGAGATCAGATGCGGGAAGAACTCCTTACTGGTGAGGTGCTTGCCGCCGTCCGGCAGCTTGGTCAGATGGTCCCCGAGGAGCTGCTGAAGGGGGTTGTAGCCGAGGAAGGCCGCGAAGAGCACGGCGATCGGCGGGAGTTGGGACACCTGCGTGGCCTCGGCGCCGGGCACGCCCTGCGACACCAGACCGTCGTGCATCGCGCTCGGCAGGCTGTGCGAGAGGCCCGCGATCATCAGGCTGAAGAAGATGCCGATCGACAGGACCATCGCGGAGTTCTGGAAGGTCGCGGTCATCCCGGATCCGGCGCCGCGCGACTCGGCGGGGACGGCGTTCATGATCTCGGCCCGGTTCGGTGAGGCGAAGAGGCCGGAGCCCACGCCGTTGACCACCAGCAGCAGCGCGAAGATCCAGTAGTGGAAGTCGGTGGGCAGCGTCATCAGCGCCAGGAAGCTCACCGCGGTGAGCAGCGCGCCGCCGACCGTGAAGGGCCGCGCCCCGAGCCGGTCCGAGAGCCAGCCCGAGAGCGGGGCCGAGAGCAGGAAGCCGACGGTCAGCGGGATCATGTAGATACCCGCCCAGAGCGGGGTCTTCTCGAAGCTGTAGCCGTGCAGGGGCAGCCAGATCCCCTGGAGCCAGATGATCAGCATGAACTGGAGGCCGCCGCGCCCCAGCGCGGTCAGCAGGCTGGCGATGTTGCCCGCGGTGAAGGCCCGCAGCCGGAAGAGCGAGAGCCGGAAGAGCGGCTCGGCCACCTGTGTCTCGATCCAGACGAACGCCCCCAGCACGACCACCCCGCCGATCAGCGCGGCCAGCACCCACGGGTTGAGCCAGCCCATGGTGCTGCCGCCGTAGGGCTGGATGCCGTACGTGATGCCGACCAGTACCGAGATCAGCCCGACGGCGAACGTGACATTGCCCCACCAGTCCATCCGCGCCTTGGCCCGCACCCCGGTGTCGTGGAGCTTCAGATAGGCCCAGATGGTGCCGAAAACGCCGAACGGCACCGACACAAGGAAGATCATCTTCCAGTTCACCGGGGCCAGCACACCGCCCAGGATCAGCCCGAGGAACGAACCGGCGATGGCGGCGATGGAGTTGATGCCCAGCGCCGTACCGCGCTGGTTCGCCGGGAACGCGTCGGTGAGGATCGCCGTGGAGTTGGCGAAGAGCAGCGCACCGCCGACCCCCTGCGCGATGCGCCAGCCGATGAGCCAGAGCGCGCCCGCGCTGCCGTCCATCCAGGTGACCGAGAGCATGACCGAGCAGAGCGTGAAGGCGGCGAAGCCGAGGTTGTACATACGGACCCGGCCGAACATGTCGCCGAGCCTGCCGAAGGTGACCACCAGCACCGCGGTGACCACCATGAAGCCCATCAGCATCCAGAGCAGATAGCTGGTGTTCGCGGAGTCCAGCGGGTCAAGATGAATGCCGCGGAAGATGTCCGGAAGCGCGATCAGCACGATCGACTGATTGATCATCACCATCAGCACGCCGAGCGTGGTGTTCGACAGCGCGATCCACTTGTAGTGCTCCCCCGGTCCGGCCGGGGGCGACGACTCTGCGGGTATTCGACCGGTCATGCCCACGATGCACGTTCCCCTCTGCGCGCGCCCCTGCCCGCCGACACCGGTGGACACGGGTCGTTAGTTGACGCAAGCAATCTAACTCTTGTAGGTGGCATCCACATTTCGTGGCGGCGGGAAGATCCGCTCGCAGGCCGGGGCGGTGCGCCCCCCTTACCCCTCGCGCCCCAGAGGCCACGAGCAGCGATGCGCGGGCGCGCAGTCCGGAACCTTCAGCAAAGATGCACGTCAGGCGGTGCGCGACCCGGCGCTCCATGGATTCGGCGGGGGCGCGGGCGCAGGGCGCACGACCTTGCCATGGATCGTACGCATATTCGATTTATGACTCAGGTCACAGATCTGCCATAGCGGGCGGCCATCGCATGGAAGACCTCCTTGGGCTCCCAGCCGAGTCCGGCGTACGGCGAGTCCGGAGCCCCCGCAGCCGAACCCCCCGGAGCGGTACCCCTGGCAGCTGAACCGCCGAGCACCGGTGCATCCAGCATCTTCACCACGCCGTACGCGGCCATGTCCAGGTCATGGCGGGGGTCGTCGGGGCGGTGCGGTGCTCCGTAACCGGCGAAGCTGAACCAGAACGCCGCGTCGAAGCCCTCCTCTTCGAACACCGTGAGCAACTCGTCGAAGTAGCGGACCTGTTCCCCCTCGTCCCGGGTGTACTCGCCGTCGAGCGCGGGGGGTTGCGCCTGCTCGTCGACGATCGTCCAGCCGGTGCCGCCCCGCAGGCCCGCGCCCCGGTAGGTGCAGCAGCCGAACTCCGTTGCCACCACGGGCTTTCCGTGTGCCAAGTGCCCGCGGACCTCTTCCCGGAAGTGCTGCTCGTTGTGCGCGGCGCGGTAGGCGTCCACGCCCACGATGTCGAAGGGCGTCCAGTCGATCCGCTCCCAGGGGCCCGACGCATAACTCAGCCGGCCGCCGAAACGCGGCCGTACGGCTTCGGCCGTCTCCCGGAGGAACCCTCCGAGCTTCTCCATCGCCTCCGTGTACAGCGCGCGCCGGTCCCCTCCGGCGGCTCCCTTGAGCACCGCCATCCGCTCGAACAGGGTCGCCCCCGCGAAGAATCCGTGGTTGAAGAGGGTGATCTCGCAGCCGGTGACATAGACGGTTTCGGCACCGGTACGCCGTACCGCTTCCGCCCGGTCCGCGCAGTCGAGCAGGACGTCGTGCAGTGCGTCGGGCCGCAGACCGCAGGGGAAGGGTGCGAACCAGACCTCCAGACCGGCGGCGGCCGCGGCCTCCGCGGCGGTCGACAGCCGGTCCGGGTCGCCGCCCGAGACCCGGACCGCGTCGCAGTGCAGCTCGTCGGCGATGATCCGCATCTCGCGGCGGACGACGCCGGGGTCGAAGTCCTGACGTGAGATCTCCTCGCCGATCGGGGTGAATCCGGTGTCGTAGTTGATGCCGTGGCGTCGCATGGGGCTGCTCTCTCCGTCTCGGGGTCCGGTCTTCCAGCCGTGGGGTGGTGGGTGGCACCGCGTCTCGCTGCCTTGCCGTCTCGCCGTTCCGGCGTCAGGCCGCCTGCCCGGTGCCGGTGGCCGTGTTGATGCCCGTGGCGCCGGTGGAAGTGGGGTGCGCCTGCGCGGCAGCGCCGGTGGAAGTGGGGCGGGCCTGCGCGGCGGCGTCCGCTGTACGGGCGGCCACGTCCGCCGCCACCAGCTTCTCCATCGGACCCGCCGCGAGTCCGCCGCCCACCAGCATGGCCAGGACCACGAAGCAGCCCATGATCACGTTGCCGAGCCAGACCATCGTGTCGACCGGCAGGGAGTACACGGCGATCACCCGGACCACGCACTCGGCGAGCAGGGCGACCCCCCAGACCAGTGAGAACAGCGACTCCAGGCGGCGGAAGGGCCGGGATTCCACCGAAAGCCGTTCCCACGACGCGGCCTTGTCCTGGCTGCTCTTGACGAGCCAGGGCTTCAGGCCGGCGGACATCAGCGGCCTTCCGATCAGGACGGAGATCAGCACACCGATGCCGACCGCGCTGCTGCCCGCGCTGTCCTTGACGAGCATCAGCCGCGGGTCACCGGTGAGCGTGGTGAGCGACAGGCCGACGACGTTGACGAAGAGGATCAGGGCGGCGAGACCGTTGACCCGGCGCTCCTTGACGATGCCCCACACCGTACGCACGGCGGGCAGGGCGCTGCTCCAGGCGAGGGCGGCGACCGTGCCCATGCCCTCGTGCTTGAGGAGGTAGTAGGCACCCATCGGGATGACGATGTCCACGACCAGCGGACTCATGCTCTTCTTCGGGTTCTCCGTCGCGTTTTCCATGCGTACAGCTTCGCGAGCGGAGGGGGGTCCCCGGCAGATGCAGCTGTCCTCAACCCGGCAGGACATTTGTCAGTGCCGCGTCCGTGATTCGTCAGTGCTTCGCCAGTGCCTCGTCAGTACTTCGTCAGTGCCGGAGCATGACCCGGGACGGGCAACCAGCCCTGGCGCAGGGCCGGGTGACGCCGCGTGTCACGCCGATGCGCGCTTCTTCCCGCGCGTCCCTGAAGCCCCGCTGCCCGCCGCCGTCTTCTTGGAGCTGCTGCTCCTGGCCGACGTCCCGCCGGCTGAACTCTTCTTGGCTGTCGTCTTCTTCGCAGCGGTCTTCTTCGCGGTGGTTCTCTTCGCCGCGGCCTTCTTCGGGGCCGCCCGTCCCGAAGTGGCCTTCTTCTGGGCGGACTTGGGCTTGTCGGTCCCGGCCTTGGTGTGCGCTCCCCCGCCCCCGCCCTTCGCGTCCGCCTTCCGCCTGCCGCCCGGCCGCAGCTCCCGGACCTCGGCGTCCTCCCCGTCCCCGGTTCCTGCTGCCCCTTCCCCTTCTTCGCCCTCTTCGCCGCGCGTGGACTTGGCTGCCCGCACGCTCTTCTCCAGCGCCGACATCAAATCGATGACCTTGCCCGCACCGGCGTCCGCCGCGGGCTGGGCGGGGGTCTCCTCGCCGGATGTCTTCGCGGCGATCAGTTCCTCGACCGCCTCCCGGTAGTCGTCGTGCAGCGAGTCCATCTCGACCTCGCCCAGGGTGTCCATCAGGGTGTCGGCCAGGTCGAGTTCGGCGTCGCGCACCGTGACGGAGGTTTCCGGGGCGGCCCCTTCGTACGACCTGATCTCGTCCGGCCAGAGCAGGCCGTGCATCGCGATGGCGTCGCCGACGACCCGCAGCATCCCCAGCCGCTCCCGCCCGCGCAGTGCGAACTTGGCGATGGCGACCCGGCGGCTGCGCTTGAGCGCCTCGCGCAGCAGGGTGTACGGCTTCGCGGCCGTGGGCCCGCCGGCGACCAGGTAGTAGGCCGCGCCCATCTGCAACGGGTCGATCGAGTCCAGCGGCACGAACGCCACGATGTCGATCGTCTTCGCGGTCGGCAGCGGCAGCGCGGCCAGGTCCTCATCGGTGATCGGGATCATGGAGCCGTCGTCCGCCTCGTACGCCTTGCCGATCTCGTCGGCGGTCAGCTCCTCGCCGTCCAGCTCGCAGACCTTCCGGTAGCGGATGCGGCCGCCGTCGGCGGTGTGGATCTGCCGGAAGGAGACCGAGTGGTTCTCGGTGGCGTTCACCAGTTTGATCGGGATGCTGACGAGGCCGAAGGAGATGGCCCCGTTCCAGATGGATCGCACGATGGCTCCTGTCCGTCAGTACGGCACTGTCCTGCCCTGACCAGTCTCCCGACAGTGCGGCTTCTCTGCCACCGGCTCACTGCGGGGCTACTCCATGGGGGCGCGCGCCGGGCCTGACCGGCCCTGGGTCTTCCGTCCGGATCCGGCCTGATCCGGACGGAAGACCCCCTGATCCAAAACGCAGACCCTACGGGTGCTCGGACGTCAGGTAGCGGTGGACCGTCGGGGCGAGCCAGTCGACGATCTCGTCACGGGACATCGCCACCGCGGGCTCGATGCGCAGGACATACCGGGCGAGTGCCATGCCAAGGATCTGCGAGGTGACGAGCGCGGCACGGCGAGGGGCGTCGGCGGGGTCGGGGCAGACAGCGGCAGCCACCGGTCCGACCTGCCCGGCGAAGATGGCCCGCATCCGCTCGGCCCCCGCCTCATTGGTGACGCCGACCCTGAGCAGGCCCGTCAGCACCTCGTCCTGGTCCCAGCGGTCCAGGAAATGCCGGACGAGGACCGCGCCGATGTGCCCGTCCGGCAGTGCGGCCAGGGCGGGCAGCCGCAGATCGATCGTGCACGCCGCGGCGAACAGCCCCTCCTTGGAGCCGTAGTAGCGCATCACCATCGAGGGGTCGATGCCCGCGTCACGGGCGATGGCCCTGATCGTGGCGCGTTCGTATCCGTCGGCGGCGAACCGCTCCCGGGCGGCTTCGAGGATCGCCGCCTTGGTGGTGGCGGCAGATCGGCGCGGGACGGAGGAGTCAGACATGCCAACGAGCGTAGGCCAACAGGCGTTGACATGCCATCCCGGCCCGCTCTAACCTTGCCAACAAGCGTTGGCCCACAAGCGTTGGCCCACAGGCGTTGGCCAGCAAAGGTCGGCATGTGCCATTCGGAGGCCGCCATGACGGACACGCACAGCACCGGAGCGAACTGCACGGACACCACCGACGTACTGATCGTGGGCGCCGGCCCCACCGGACTGCTCCTGGCGGGCGACCTCGCAGCCCAGCAGCTGTCGGTCACCGTCATCGAGCGGCGCCCGCCCGGGACGGGCAATCCGACGCGCGCCTTCGCCGTCCACGCCCGCACCCTTGAGCTGCTCGACGCACGCGGTCTCGCCGATGCCCTGATCAGGACCGGCACCCGCATGGAACGGATGCGCCTCTTCGGCCGCGCCTCGCTCGACCTCACCCGGCTGCGGACGCGTTTCCCCTTCCTCCTGATCACCCCGCAGTACGAGGTCGAACACCTGCTGAAGGCCCGCGCGCTCAAGGCCGGCGTGGACTTCCGCTACGGAACGGAGCTGATCGGCCTCAGCCAGTCCCCCGCCTCTGACACCGTGACCGCCGACCTGCGCGGCGCCGACGGGACCCGCTCCACCGTCGAGGCCCGGTATCTCACCGGAACGGACGGGGTGCACAGCGCGGTCCGCCGGTCCCTCGGGCTGCCGTTCCCCGGCGAGTCCGTGATCAGGTCCATGGTCCTGGCCGATGTCCGGCTCACCGGGACACCCCCCGAACTGCTCACGGTGAACGGTGTGGGCGACGCCTTCGCCTTCATCGCCCCGTTCGGCGACGGCTGGTACCGCGTCATGGGCTGGCACCGCACCCGGCAGGCCGACGACAACGATCCCGTGGAGCTCGACGAGTTGCGCGAGATCGCCCGCCTCGCGCTCGGCACCGACTACGGGATGCACGACGCCCGCTGGCTTTCACGCTTCCACAGCGACGAGCGCCAGGTGCCGGCCTACCGCACCGGCCGGGTCTTCCTCGCGGGCGACGCCGCCCATGTCCACTCCCCGGCGGGCGGCCAGGGCATGAACACCGGCCTCCAGGACGCGGCGAACCTCTCCTGGAAGCTCGCGGCCGTCCTGCGCGGGCAGTCCGCGGACCCCGAGAAGCTTCTGGACAGCTACCACGCGGAGAGGCACCCGGTCGGGTCGCAGGTGCTGCGCGCCAGCGGAGCGATCATCCGTCTCGCCATGGCCGGGACGCCGTGGCAGCGGACGGTGCGCGCCGCCGTCGCCCACCTGCTCTCCGCCGTACGGCCGGCCTCGGACAAGGCCATCGGAAGGATCTCCGGCATCGGCATCTCGTACCCCGCCCCCAAGGGCAGCCACCCTCTGACGGGCACCCGGGCACCGGCCCTGCGCCTCGCCGAGGGGCACCTGCTGGAGTTGTTACGGGACGGAGCCTTCGTCCTGATCACGCCCCCGAACACCCCCGGACACACCGGGCCGGTCCCGCTCGTCCACGCGCACTGGACGGACGACCGCGCCACCACCCTGCTCGTCCGCCCCGACGGATACATCGCCTGGGCGGGTACGCGCCCCGCCCCGCAGACCCTGGACGCGGCACTGGGCCGATGACCGGTCGCCGATACTCACTCTCCGCATTTCGTGGGATTCTCGACATATGTCCCCGATCACCGAGGTGGAGGGGCGGCGCCTGGCACTCACTCACCTCGACAAGGTCCTCTATCCGGCCACGGGCACCACGAAGGGCGAGGTCCTGCACTACTGCGCCAGCACGGCGGGGGCGCTCCTCGCCCATCTGCACGGCCGCCCGGTCTCCTTCCTGCGGTACCCGGACGGCCCCGGCGGCCAGCTGTTCTTCACCAAGAACGTGCCGCCGGGCACCCCTTCCTGGGTCCATACGGCGGAGGTGCCGCGCTCCAGGAGCAGGGACGCGCGCCAGGTGCTGGTGCAGGACCTGGCGAGCCTGATGTGGGCGGCCAATCTGGTGGTCGAGTTCCACACACCGCAGTGGCAGGCCGACGCACCGGCCCTCGCCGACCGGCTTGTCCTCGATCTGGACCCCGGGGCCCCGGCCACCGCCGTCGAGTGCTGCACGGTGGCGCTGTGGCTGCGTGAGCGGCTGTCGGCGGACGGGCTGACCGCGTACGCGAAGACCTCGGGCTCCAAGGGGCTCCATCTGCTGACGCCGCTGGAGCCGACGCCTTCGGACGACGTGTCGGCGTACGCCAGGACGCTCGCGGTCGAGGCCGAGGCCGCCCTGCCCGATCTGGCCCTGCACCGGATGAAGCGGGCGCTGCGGCCGGGCAAGGTCTTCGTGGACCACAGCCAGAACGCGGCGGCGAAGACCACGGCGGCGCCCTACACCGTGCGCGCACGGACCGAACCGACCGTCTCCACGCCGGTGACCTGGGAGGAGATCGAGGGGTGCGCGGCCCCCGCCGACCTGGACTTCAGGATCGACGACATCGGCCCCCGGCTCCGGCGGTACGGCGATCTGCTGGGCCCGCTGATCAACCTCAACCGGGCCAGGCCACTGCCCCGCACCTGACCCGGCAGCCCGGCAGCCCGGCAGCCCGGCAGTCCGGCAGCCCGGCAGTCCGGCAACCCCGCACCCCCGGCCCGCAATTCGCAGCCCGCGCCCGCCCGGTCACACCCGCAGCCAGGTCCTCCGGTCGCGGGCCGTCGCGTACAGCGACTCGATGTCGGCCGGCTTCAGTACACCGCCGAGCCCGGCCAGCGCGCCCACCTCACCGTCCCGCAGCAGCCGTACGCCCACCTGCCCGCCGTCCCGCAGCAGCCACTCCTCACCCGGCCGGGCCCCGGAGGCGCCGGGGCCGCCGCGTTCCCCGGCGCCCCGCGCCGCCGTTTCCACCCGTGCCGCGCCGACGATCCCGAGCACCGGACGTACCGCCGTGGCCAGGGCCAGCGCCGCGCGCTCCGCCTCGTGGCGGGCCCAGCGCAGCTGTGGTTCCGGCTGTCCGCGCCCGGCCGCGACCAGCGGATCCGCGATCCGGACCGTCCGCTTCCTGGCGTACAGCGTCCGCACGGACAGCACCCCGGCCGGGCCGATCAGGAGATGGCCGATATGCCCGCCGCCGGGCAGCGGCACCGAGTGCAGCACCCGCCACCCCGCGCCCTCCAGCGTGTCCAGCTCGGCCCCCAGCGCCTCCTGGGCGGTGAGCGCGTCGAGCGCGGCGCGCCGGGGAGCCGGCCGGAAACGGGAGACGGCGATCCCCGCCAGGGCGGCGTGCAGCGCCTCGCCGGGCCGGTTGGGTGCGAGGTCGTCGTCGGGGTGCAGGGTGAGCAGCGCGAGTTCCGCCGGGGTGGGGACCGGCGGCGGGCCCACCTCGGGGTCCCCGCTCAGATAGGGCGCGAGGGCGTCGAGCACCTCGGCCCTGTACTCGTCCAGCACCAGGCTGACCTGGCCCGATTCCCGGTCGTACCAGGCAGCGGCCGGGCCTCCCGGCAGCGTGACGTACAGCCGCGTCCGGCCCTGGTACCGCCCCGGTGTCACCTTGAGTTCCGCCATGCCGCATCACCCCACCCCGACCATGGGAACAGCCCGGGCGCCGCAGGGGCAAGAACCCGGTTACGGTGTACCGCGATTACCGACCAGGAGGGGACCCATCATGATCATTTTTGGCAGCAGAGGCTATCTCTACCAACTGGCCATACTGACGCTGGTGTGCGGACAGTGCGGGAACCCGTCCGCGCACACACTCCGTAAGCGCGTCACCAAGTTCACGCTGTTCTTCGTGCCGCTCTTCCCGTTCTCCACCAAGTACGCGACGCAGTGCACCTTCTGCGGTGTCGAGAACCGGGCGACCAAGGAGCAGGCCGAGCAGCTTCTCGCACAGAGCGCAGGCCAGCCGCAGGGCCCGCAGCAGGGATACGGCCCGCCCACGCCGCAGCAGCAGGGACAGAACCCGTACCAGCGGTGAGCCGCGCCGCCGCCCGGCGCGGGTCCGGGCGGCCCTGACACAGCGTCACACCTGCGCCGTCCCGCAGCTGTCCGGTCACCGCCCCCGCCGCGCGCGGCACCGGCTCCCCATCGGCGCACGGTGACATTAACGGACATAGCGTCACCGTCTTGCTACGTTGCCTGGCATGACCGCAACGACGGCGGACGCTCCCCCGCCCGAACTACGTCTGCCGAAGCGTCGGGGCGTCGAACTGGTGCTGCTGATCGGCGCCGTACTGATCTCCGTCTACGGCTACATCGACGTCGGACTCGCCAAGAACGACGCGGTACCGGCGGACACCCTGAACTACGGTGCGGGTCTTGGCCTGCTGGCGCTCCTCGCCCATCTCGCCGTCCGCTTCCGCGCCCCGTACGCGGACCCGTTGCTGCTGCCGATCGCCGTGCTCCTCAACGGCATCGGCCTCGTGCTCATCTACCGTCTCGACCTGGAGACCCCGGGCAACAGCGCGGCCCCCACCCAGCTGATCTGGTCCACGCTCGCCGTGGCGCTCTTCATCTGCTGTGTGCTCTTCCTGCGCGACCACCGGGTCCTTCAGCAGTACACCTACCTCTCGGTCGCCGCCGCCCTGGCCCTGATGATCATCCCGATCTTCTTCCCGGCGGTGAACGGCGCGAAGATCTGGATCCGGGTCGGCGGTTTCTCCATCCAGCCCGGCGAGTTCGCCAAGATCCTGCTCGCGGTCTTCTTCGCCTCGTACCTCTCGGCCAACCGCAACGCGCTCTCGTACACGGGCCGCAGGATCTGGCGGCTCCAACTGCCCACCATGCGCGTGCTGGCACCGGTGCTGGCGATCTGGCTGATCAGTGTGGGCGTCCTCGTCCTGGAGCGCGACCTCGGGACCTCGCTGCTCTTCTTCGGCCTGTTCGTGATCATGCTGTACGTGGCGACGGGCCGGCTCAGCTGGATCGCCATCGGCATGGTGATGGCCGCGTTCGGCGCGTTCGTCGTGGGCAGCCTCGAACCCCATATCCGCGGCCGCGTCGAGGACTGGCTGCACCCCTTCGCCTCCATCGACGCGGGCCAGGGCGCCAATCAGCTCGCCCAGTCGCTCTTCGCCTTCGCGGCCGGCGGCATCCTCGGCACCGGTCTCGGCCTCGGCCACTCGATCCTCATCGGCTTCGCCGTGAAGTCCGACTTCATCCTGGCCACGGCGGGCGAGGAGCTGGGGCTCGCCGGGCTCTCCGCGGTCTTCCTGCTGTACGCCCTGGCGGTGGCCCGTGGCTACCGGGCCGGGCTCGCGCTCCGCGACTCCTTCGGCCGACTGCTCGCGATCGGTCTCTCCTCGATCCTGGCGATCCAGGTGTTCGTGATCGCGGGCGGGGTGATGGGGCTGATCCCGCTGACCGGTATGGCGATGCCCTTCCTCGCCCAGGGCGGCTCCTCGCTCGTCACCAACTGGGTGATCGTGGCGCTGCTCATCCGGATCAGCGACTCCGCGCGCAGACCGGATCCGGGGTTCGTGGAGACCGGGATCATCGCGCCGATCGTGGAGGACGAGTCGTGATCCGCTACATCCGGCGTGCCGCCGCCTGCTGTCTGCTGCTCCTGGTCGCGCTGCTGGCCAACGCCGCCAGAATCCAGGTGTTCCAGGCGGACTCGCTGGACAAGAACCCGGCCAACCGCCGCCAGACCATTGCCCGTTACCACGAGCCGCGCGGCAACATCCTGGTCGGCGGGCACAGTGTCACCGGGTCGAAGGACACCGGCCAGCAACTGCGGTACGAGCGCACGTACCGCGACGGACCGCTGTACGCACCGGTCACCGGCTACGCGTCGCAGACCTACGGCACCACCCTGATCGAGAACGCCGAGGACGGTATCCTGTCCGGCACCGACTCGATGCTCGCCCCCTTCCCGCTCTGGAACGAACTGACCCGCGCGCAGCAGCCGGGCGGCAGCGTGGCCACCACCATCAAGGCGTCGATGCAGGAGGCCGCGTACAACGGGCTCGGCGGCAGGCGTGGCGCGGTCGCCGCCGTCGAGCCGTCGACCGGGAAGATCCTGGCGCTGGTCAGCAGCCCTTCGTACGACCCGGGGGACCTGTCGGGCACCGGCCCGTCCGTCAGCAACGCCTGGTCGCGGCTGACCGGCTCCGCCGACCAGCCGATGCTCAACCGGGCCATCCGGCAGACCTATCCGCCCGGTTCGACGTTCAAGATCGTGACGGCGGCGGCCGCCCTCGACTCGGGCGTGGTCACCGATATGAACGCGGACACCGACACCCCCGATCCGTACACGCTGCCCAACACCACCACCGTCCTGCCGAACGAGGCGAGCGGCTGCGGGAACGCCTCACTCGCGTACGCCATCGAGGTCTCCTGCAACACCGTGATGGCCAACCTCGGAGTCAAGGTCGGGCTCAGCGGGATGGACGACGCGGTCGGGAAGTTCGGCTTCAACGACGCCGGCCTGAGGATCCCCTCCGGGGTGGCCAGGAGCAACTTCGACACCGACATGAGCAAGGACCAGCTGGCGCTCTCGTCGATCGGGCAGTTCAACACCTCGGCGACACCGCTGCAGATGGCGATGGTCTCGGCCGCCGTCGCGAACGGGGGCGAGCTGATGTACCCGCATCTGGTCGACGAGACCCGCGCCAAGGGCGGCCGGGTCGTCAGCCGTACGGGATCGAAGTCCTACCGCCGGGCGATGGACGCCTCCACGGCTGTCCAGCTCCAGCAGATGATGGTCGACGTCGTGACCCAGGGCACCGGGTCCAACGCGGCGATCCCGGGCGCGACGGTGGGCGGCAAGACCGGCACCGCGCAGAACGGGGTCAACAACGCCGGTACGCCGTATGCCTGGTTCATCTCCTGGGCGAAGGCCGACGGCGCGAGCCAGCCGGCGGTCGCGGTGGCCGTCGTGGTCGAGGACGCGTCGGCCCACCGTGCCGACATCACGGGCGGCGGCTTCGCGGCCCCGATCGCACGGGCGGTCATGCAGGCGGCACTGGGACACTGACGGCGAGGCCGGCGGGCGGGCACCGGCAGCCGGCGCGGGTGGGACGAGGGGGACGCAGGTGGTGGCGATGAACGCGGCGGTGGCGGAAGCGCTGGGACGGATCGCACGGCTGGACCCCGCGCTCAGCGCCTTCACCGAGGTCTGGCCGGACGCGCCGCCGGGCGGCCCATCGCCGGGCGGCCCAGCGGGCCACCCGGTGGACGGCGGGCCGCCGCGCTCCGGGGTTCCGCTCTCCGGGATGCCGCTCTCCGGGGTTCCGTTCGCGGTGAAGGGCCCGTCCGGCATCCGCGGGTACGCGGCCCGGCGGCTGCGGGCCGCGGGCGCCGTCCCGGTCGGCTCGACGGCGGTGCCCGGGCCCGGGACGCACTGGCAGACCTGGGGTCTCGGCGCACACGGTCCCACCCGCAATCCATGGCGCCCGGACCGTACCCCGGGCGGTTCGTCGGCCGGGTCGGCCGTGGCTGTGGCCACCGGCATGGTCCCGCTGGCCACCGGGAGCGACGGTGCGGGATCGGTGCGGATACCGGCCGCGTGGTGCGGCGTGCTGGGCCTCAGGACGACGGCGGGGCTGCTGCCGTCGCCGGACAGGACCGGGCTGGCGTCGGCGGGTGTCCTGGCGGCCGGCGCCGACGGGGCGCAGGCGTATCTGCGCGCGGTGACGGGCCGGTACGAACCGTCCCTGCCGGAGTTCCCGGTGCCCGCCGTATGGTCGGCCGACCTGGGCTTCGCCGCGGTGGACGACGAGGTGGAACGGGTCGCGAGGCGGGCCGTGGAGCGGATGGCGGCGGCCGGTCTCGTACGCCTCGACGCCACCTCGTACGACCTGCTCGACCCGTGCGACGCCTGGCTGGCGGTGCGCGGCGGGCAGCCTGACCTGGCCACGGCGGTCCGCGCGGAGAACGACCACCGGCTGGCGTCCCTCTTCGCCCGGACCCCGTTGCTGCTCACACCGGTGACACCGAATCGGCCGCATGGCCACGAAGGACCGGGCGAACGGTACTCGACCTCGCTGACCTGGGCTTTCAACCTCAGTGGCCATCCGGCGGCGAGCATTCCCGCAGGGTTCGGGCCTGACGGGTGCCCGGTGGGGCTGCAGATCGTCGCGGCACCCGGGCAGGACGCCTCGCTGGTGGAGATGGCGCGGGCCGCCGAGTCGATCACGGAAAGAAGCGCTTGGTCCGCTTCGCCCCACTAAGGGATCAATGCTATGAAACGAGGGTGACCGCACACCGCCGGAGCCCCGTGCCGCACCCGTCGCGCTGGGGGCTGCGCCGGAGCCTCGCCATGCAGGTGTTCGGTATGCAGGTGGTGCTGATCGTCCTGCTGGTCGCAGCCGCCGCTGCGGTGCTGGTGCTGCAGTCCAGGTCCGACAGTGTGCGCGGGGCGCGGAGCCGCTCGCTGGCCGCGGCCGAGGCATTCGCCCACGCTCCCGGGCTGCCGCGGGCGCTGCGCTCACGCGATCCGACGGCCGTACTGGAGCCGCTGGCGGAGGGCGCCCGCAAAGCGGCCGACATCGACTTCGTCACCGTGATGAACACCAAGGGGATCCGCTACACGGACCCCCAGCGCGCGCTCATCGGCAAGCGGGCCTCAGGTGATCTGAGCAGGGCCGTGGCGGGGCACCCCTTCACCGAGGTCTTCTACGGGGCCCCGTCCGACGCCGTGCGCGCCGTCGCCCCCGTGCTCGACGGCCACGGCCGTGTGGTCGGCCTGGTCGCGGCCGGGATCGAGATCAGCAATGTGACGGATCTGGTCAGCCAGAGGCTGCCGCTCTTCCTCGGCACCGCCGCGGCCGCCCTCGCCCTGGCCACCATCGGGGCGGCGCTCGTCAGCCGCCGGCTCGGCCGCCAGACACACGGTCTGGGACCCGCCGAGATGACCCGGATGTACGAGCACAACGACGCCGTTCTGCACGCGGTGCGCGAGGGCGTGCTCATCATCGGCAGCGACGGGCAGATCCTGCTGGCGAACGACGAGGCGCGCCGGCTGCTCTCCCTGTCGCCCGATGCCGAGCTGGACCGGGTCGCGGACCTCGGGCTCGCCCCGGCCATGGAGCGACTGCTGACCCGGGGCGAGGCGGTGACCGACGCCGTACACCTGACCGGGGACCGGCTGCTGGCGGTCAATATGCGGCGCACCCGGACCCGCGCCGGACTCGGCAGCAGAGTGGTGACCCTGCGGGACACCACCGAACTGCGCGCCCTGACCGGCCGCGCCGAAGTGGCGCGGGAACGGCTGCAGTTGCTGTACGACGCGAGTGGGCGGGTGGGCACATCGCTGGACGCCGTGCGGACGGCCGAGGAGCTGGCGGAAGTGGCCGTGCCGCGGTTCGCCGACTTCGTCACGGTGGATCTGACGGAGCCCGTGCTGTCCGGCGGGGAGCCCGGCGGCGCCTTCACCTCGATGCGGCGGGCTGCCGTGCGCGGTGTCCGCGACAGCGATGCGCTGGACCCGGCCGGCACCCGGATCGACGTGGTGCCCGGCACCCCGCTGGCGCAGTATCTGGCCTCCGGAGAGCCCACTCTGGAGGTCGATCTCCCCGGGGCGTACGACTGGCGGCAGCAGGACCCGTCCGGCGGCCTGCGCGCCGTCGACGAGGGGTTCGGTTCGCTGATCCGGATGCCGCTCACGGCGCGCGGGGTCGTGCTGGGTCTGGTGAGCTTCTGGCGCGCCGTGGAGCGTGAGCCGTACGAGGAGGACGACCTCTCCTTCGCCGAGGAGCTGGCCCTGCGGGCGGCGCTGAGCGTCGACAACGCCCGCCGGTTCACCCGCGAGCACACCACGGCGGTCACCCTCCAGCAGAGCCTGCTCCCCCACGATCTGCCGGAGAACCGGGCCCTGGACGTGGCCCACCGCTATGTTCCCGCCCGGACCGGGGTGGGCGGCGACTGGTTCGACGTCATCCCGCTGCCCGGCGCCCGGGTCGCGCTGGTCATCGGCGATGTCGTGGGGCACGGCCTGCACGCCGCCGTGACCATGGGCCGGCTCCGTACGGCCGTCCACAACTTCTCCTCGCTGGATCTGTCCCCAGACGAGATCCTGGGCCATCTCAACGACCTGGTCCTCACCATGGACGAGGGGAACAGCTCGCTGGGTGACGGCACGGTCGTCACCGGGGCCACCTGTATGTACGCGGTCTACGAGTCCGTGTCGGGCCGCTGCACGGTGGCCAGCGCCGGCCACCTCGGCCCGGCGCTCGTCGGCCCCGACGGAACGGCGCGGTTCCCGGCCGTCCCGCTGGGTCCGCCGCTGGGCACCGCCAGCCTGCCCTTCGAGACCGCGGTGCTCGACCTGGCCGCCGGGAGCAGCCTGGTGCTGTACACCGACGGCCTGGTGGAGGAGCGCGGCCGGGACATCGATGTGGGCCTTGAACTGCTGCGCACCACCCTGGAGGAACAGGCCGGGCTCGACACGGAGCCGCAGGAGATGTGCCGGAGCGTGTTCGACGCGCTGTCGCCCTCGCACCGGGAGGACGACGTCGCCCTCCTCGTGGCCAGGACCCGGCTGCTCGACCCGTCGTCGGTCGCGGACTGGGAGCTGGAGGCCGATCCGGCGGCGGTCGCCACGGTACGGTCCGAGGCGGCCCGCAGACTCGGCGAATGGGGCCTGGACGAGATCGCGTTCAACACCGAGCTCATCCTGAGCGAACTGCTCACCAACGCGGTCCGCTACGGCACCGCCCCGATCCACGTGCGGCTGCTCCACAGTGCGACCCTGACCTGCGAGGTCGCCGACAGCAGCAGCACCTCACCGCATCTGAAGCGGGCGGCGGCTATGGACGAGGGCGGGCGCGGGCTCTATCTCGTCGCGCAGTTCGCGGAGCGCTGGGGCACTCGGTATCCGCCGCACGGAAAGATCATCTGGGCCGAGCAACTCCTCACCGGGCCACAGGCGCAGCCCCAGCAGTGGTCCGTGGACCTGGACGATCTGGATGACCTCGATGACCTGGAAGGCCTGGGAGGCCCGGAGGGCTCTGGCCTGTGACGGGAGACGGGGACGGCGCCGACGCCGGCGCGTAACGGGATACGGGATACGGGATACGGGGACAGCACCGACCCGTAACGGGACACGGGAACAGCACCGGCCCGAACGGGACACCGGAACAGCACCGGCCCCGCGTCGGCGGAGCGGCGGCAACAGCACCAGCGCCGGAGCGGCAGCGCCTCAGGCTCCGTCCGCGATCGCCGACTCCACCTCGGCGACCCGCTCCTGCTCCTCCTGCGCGAACCGCTCCCGGTCGAGCTGCTCGGCTATCTCCTCGTCCTGCGACATCAGCAGGTCCAGGTTCGAGTTGCCCATCTCGAAGACGCCCATGTCGACGTACGCCTTCTGCAGCCGCTTGCCCCAGAGGCCGATGTCCTTGACGCACGGGACGATCCGACTGAACAGCAACTGCCGGAAGAGCGTGAGGAATTCGGACTGCTCCGAGAGCTCCTCGGCCTCCTTCTTCGCGATGCCGAAGTTCTCCAGGACCTCCACGCCGCGCAGCCGGTCGCGCATCAGGTAGCAGCCCTCGATGACGAACTCCTCACGCTCCCGCAGTTCGGCGTCGGTCAGCTGCTTGTAGTAGTCGCGGAGCGCCATCCGCCCGAAGGCCACGTGGCGGGCCTCGTCCTGCATCACGTACGCCAGGATCTGCTTGGGCAGCGGCTTGTCGGTGGTGTCGCGGATCATGCCGAAGGCGGCGAGCGCCAGACCTTCGATGAGGACCTGCATCCCCAGGTACGGCATGTCCCAGCGGGAGTCGCGCAGGGTGTCGCCGAGCAGGGCCTGGAGATTGTCGTTGATCGGGTAGAGCATCCCGATCTTCTCGTGCAGGAAGCGGCCGTATATCTCGGCGTGCCTGGCCTCGTCCATGGTCTGGGTGGCCGAGTAGAACTTGGCGTCCATGTCGGGTGCGGACTCCACGATCCGGGCCGCGCACACCATCGCGCCCTGCTCACCGTGGAGGAACTGGCTGAACTGCCAGGACGTGTAGTGCTTGCGCAGCTCGCCCCGGTCGCGTTCGGTCATCTTCGCCCAGTGGGGCGTTCCGTACAGGGTCATCGCCTCGTCGGGCGTACCGAGCGGGTCGTACGGGTCCACTTCGAGCGACCAGTCGATGCGCTTCGCGCCGTCCCACTGCTTGTCCTTGCCCTTCTGGTACAGGGCGAGGAGCCGGTCGCGCCCTTCGTCGTACTCCCAGCTGAACCGGGCCGAACCCGACGCGGGTATCTGCCAGTTGGGCTCGGCCGGTCCCTTGGTATAGAGCTCATGCGTCGACATACCTGGCAGGCTCACACGTTGGTAGACGCCGGGTCAACAAGTCGCGCGCAAGGGATTGACCATCTTACTGACAAGCAGTCTTATAAGAGGTGACCACCGGTAACCCCAAGCGCGAGGTACCTCAGAGATGACGACAGCGACCGAACGCGAAGTGCTCCGTGACGCCCTCGGCCTGCTCAGGGACCGCGAACAAGTGGCCGAGCGCCTCCTCGAATCGTCCGCCAAGCACTCCTTCGACCCGGACAAGGAACTGGACTGGGTGGCCCCCGTCGAGGACGGCAAGTGGTTCTGGCCGCCCGAGCTCGTATCGCTCTACGACACCCCGCTCTGGCGGAAGATGTCCGAGGACCAGCGGATGGAGCTCGCCCGGCACGAAGCGGCCTCGCTCGCCTCGCTCGGCATCTGGTTCGAGATCATCCTGATGCAGCTGCTCGTCCGGCACATCTACGACAAGTCGGTGACCAGCAATCACGTGAGGTACGCGCTCACCGAGATAGCCGACGAGTGCCGGCACTCGATGATGTTCGCCAGGATGATCCAGAAGGGCGGGGCGCCGTCGTACCCGGTCCCGCGGATGTACCACAACCTGGCGCGGGTACTGAAGACCGTCTCGACCACCCCCGGTTCCTTCGCGGCGACCCTGCTGGGCGAGGAGATCCTCGACTACATGCAGCGGCTGACCTTCCCCGACGAGCGCGTACAGACCCTGGTCCGCGGGGTGACCCGGATCCATGTGGTCGAGGAGGCGCGCCATGTCCGTTACGCACGGGAGGAGTTGCGCCGCCAGATGGTCACCGCGCCGCGCTGGGAACAGCACTTCACGAGGCTCAGCTGCGGCGAGGCGGCGCGGGTCTTCTCCACCTGCTTCATCAACCCCCAGGTGTACACGAACACCGGCCTGGACCGCCGCGAGGCCGTCGCCCAGGTCAAGGCGAGCGGCCACCGCGCGGAGGTCATGCAGAGCGGCGCCAAGCGGCTGACGGACTTCCTGGACGACATCGGCGTACTGCGGGGCGCGGGGCGCAGGCTGTGGGTCAGCTCGGGGCTGCTGGCGAAGTAGGGCGGCCGGGGCCGGGCCGGGCACGCGAGGGCGTCATCGGGAGGCGCGGTGAGCGGCGTGGGATTCCCGCTCGCAAGAGATCGATTTTCGGTCAGTTCCGTCCCCGGACCCAGGCTTTCACCTCACACACCCTTCACAACCTTCTCACAGCTAATCCGTAGTGTGCGCACGGGAGTTACCCGTTCACAGAGGTCCATCTACTCGCTGATGCGATCGAGTCAACGCCGTAGTCATCGCTTGCAGCAGTCCGTTGACCTGTGCCTATGGCGCGTTCCGCGCCTCGGCGGGGATCTTGACGCACCCCGCCGGTGGCGTTGACCGAACTGGCATTCCGGGGGGGGTGCCGCACACAGCGCCTGAGGAGGCCCGCTTCTTCCAAGCGCGGTCCCTCCTGCCTCCCTTCGGTGTGCCCATCACCTCCGAAGGGATACTCCGTTGCGCCCAGGACCGTGGTTCCGTATGCCCGGATTTCGAAGATCCGGAATCCTGACCCCGGTGGTCACGTCCGTGGCCGCCCTCGCCGTTCTCGGCGGACTGACCGTGCGCCCGGACCTGCTGGATCTCGGACGGAGTGCCGAGTCGGCGAGTGACTCGTACGACTAGTACGAGGACACGGTTGCCGAACAGCTCCGTCAGGACCAGTGCTTGATGGGCGATGTGCTGCGTCTGGGCGGCCCGTCGATGGCCAAGACCACACAGGGTGGCCTCAACCAGACCCCGGACCAGCTGCGGGTACTGGCCGACCGGCAGTACTGGCAGAAGACTCCGCTCGCCACCGCGTACACGGCGGACCGCGAGGCGGCGGGCAAGGAACTGGACACCCTTGGCGCCCGGCCGGGCGCGTGGCAGAAGCCGCTCTCGGGCCTGGAGAGCCCGGCCGGTTTCACCGACGCCGACTTCCAGTGGCCTCCGGGATCACCCGGGAGCGGGACGGACGACTTCTACTCCCAGACGGGTCTGAGCCCCTGGATCGCCGACCGCTTCTGGAAGAACGAGAGCGACTTCTACCAGGACTCCACCCCCCAGGCCGATGCGAAGACGCTGAAGGCAGTGAACGCCGTCGGCGCTCCGCTCTACGGCAAGGACCCCGACCCCACCGGCCTGTCGAAAGACGACTGGGACCGTGCGGTTGCCGAACACGATGTTTTCGAATGGCTGCAGGGAGAGCCGGCCGGGAGCGCGGGCGCGGACGACGCTCGCATCTTCCTTGCGTCCGGCGGCTTCCCCCACACGGCTCCGCAACCGGGAAGCGCGGAGTACCGGATCGCCGTCGAGGATCTGAAGTCCCGGTTCGCCGGCTGTGCGTGGCGTGACCCGGTCGATCCGGACAAGGTGCTCGGAGGCATATCGGCCACTGCTGCCGCGGAGTGGCAGCAGGAGATCGCCTCCCAGCAGGTGCAGCGCAACCAGGTCCTGGACGCGAACGCCGCCCTCGCCACCGGGGCCAAGGCGCTGGGCGAGCTGCTGGGCCAGTCCTGGATCGCTGACCATCTCGCCCGCTGGCAGGACTACTGGTCGCCGGGCGGTGCCGGATGGATCGGCGACGCCCCGGGGGTGATCGAGGTGCACGCGGCGAAGGGCAAATGCCTGGACGTGCAGAGTGCCGCGAAGACCGACGGCACCCCGGTCCAGGTGTACACGTGCAACGGTTCCGCGGCGCAGGCGTGGCGGGTGTACGGCGACGATGTGGGTCTTCACCTGCAGAACGTGAACTCCAACAAGTGCCTCGACGTGAACGGGAACGCCGCGGTCAACGGCACGCAGATCCAGATCTGGGGGTGCCACGAAAACCCGGCGCAGACCTGGGAGTACAACCGCCACGCCACTACGAGCCTGAAGAACGTCGGTACCGGCAAGTGCCTCGACCTGCACACGTTCGCCGACGGCCTCAACTCGCAGCTGTACACGTGCAACAACACCGCTGCGCAGCAGTTCGACATCAAGCCGTCCGGGCACACCGGTCAGGTTCCGCCGAAGGCACAGTTCGACCAGGCCACCAAGGGCGTCACCGACGCCCAGGCGGCCGCGAAGAAGCAGCTCGCCGCCCTCAAAGTGCAGGCCGCAGCGGCGAAGACGGCCGCCACGACCTCGGACACGGCCGAGACCGACGCGTACGCCGTCGCGGACAAGAACGGCGCGCCACGGGGCCGTGGCCTGCTGGTCGGAGAGCAGAAGGCGCAGGTCACCCAGGGGGCATCTGCCGCTCTTGCGGCGATGGTGAAGGCGGGCGAGACCGCCGAGGCCGCCACCCGCGCGTCCGGTGGGGACAGCGAGACCATCGCGCAGCGGGCGCTCGCCCAGGCCGCGCAGGTGAAGGCGGAGTTCCGTAAGGAAGCGGCGCACAGCGCCGAGCTGCAGGCCAAGGCCGCAGCGGATGCGGCGAAGGTCCACCGGGACAACGCGCGGATCTGATTGACGACCCGGGCACCAACGCGGTCGCGCACCTGCACCGGCTGCGTGGCCTGCTGCTGGAACAGTGCGATCGCGCCGCTGCCATGGTGGCAGCCATAGACACGGAATTGAGGGCACGGGCGATGGGTGTCAGGACGACATCAGAGGACCAACTCAGGTCGTTCGGGGCGCATTTGTACGAGGTCATCGGGTCCGCTTACCCGGCGACGCGGCGCACCGAGCCGCGGATCGCCGCGCGGGTATGGGACGCACTCGGGGACGCACGGACCGTACTGAACGTCGGGGCCGGCACCGGCTCCTACGAGCCCCCCGACCGCAACGTGACCGCGGCGGAACCGTCGGCGGCGGTCATGCGGACACAGCGTCCCGTGGGCGCGGCGCCGTGTGTGGCCGCCGGTGCGGAGAACCTCCCGTTCGAGGACCAGTCCTTCGACGCCGCGATGGCCTTCAGCACCGTTCATCACTGGCACGACCCGATCGCCGGGCTGTGTGAGATGCGGCGCGTGGCCCGCCGCGTAGTGGTGTTCACACACGACGCCAGTGACAACGGCTGGCGTCACCGGTTCTGGCTCACCCGCGACTACCTGCCTGAGGTCGCCGGCCTCGTCGCCGGCCGCCCCTCGGTTGACCAGCCGGCCCGCTCGATCGGAGCCCGCATGGAGCCGGTGCTCATCCCGTGGGACTGCGCCGACGGCTTCCTGGAGGCCTGCTGGTGCAGGCCCGAGGCGTATCTGGACGAACATGTGCGCCGCGCGGTGTCGGTGTGGACCAGAGTCGGGCCGGAGGCAGAACAGCGGGCCGTGAACGGGCTCCGCGACGACCTTTCCTCGGGCCGGTGGGCCGAGCGCAACAGTGACCTCGTCGATCTCGACACGGCAGAGCTCGGCCTCCGCCTGCTCGTAGCCTGAACGCCTGTTCGTCGCCTGAACCATCGTGGGCGAACGCCGTCAGAGGTGCTGACCCGCCGGAATCAGCAGACGGTGCCGCTGCCTCACGAGGCCCTACCGAGTGGGCTGTGCCAGCTCGGCGATGGTGCGCTCCAGCCAGGCGTGGTCGGCCTTGCTGGTGGCGTGGGCGAGTTGGAGCATCCCGCGGCGGAAGCGGTCGGTCATCTCGCGGGCGCGCAGCGGGCGGCCGTCCTCGTAGAAGTAGCTGCCGGGCTCGTCCATGAAAGCGAGGCGTCGACGTAGTACGTGCACCTGGTCGGCGGGGCTCGGCAACTGGCCGAGGAAGGCGAGCAGGATGAAGAAGGAATTGCGGTCGGTGACTTCGAGTTCGGCGGGCTCGCGCAGACGGCGCATGAGTTCGGCGCGGCCGGATTCGGTGAGGGAGAGGACCTGGCGAGGAGTGGCCCGTTCACCGGGCTCGGTGTGGCGGGTGAGGTGTCCGGCGGCTTCCAGGCGCTTGATCGCGGGGTAGAGGGCGCCGTCGCTCACGGGACGCACGTGGCCGCTGAGCCCGGAGATGCGGGCACGCAGGTCGTACGCGTGAAGGGGCTCCTCGTTGAGGAATCCGAGGATGCAGAGGGTGAGCACCGGGCCTCCGGGGTGCGTACTTCGCGGTCGTCGTGGCTGCCCAGGGTAGCCGCATCGGGAACTTTAACTCGAATAGAGTTACCTCTGTTAGAGTCAAAACCATGACGACGGCAACCACGCGGCACTTCCACACTCCGGACGGCATACGGCTCGCCTATATCGACCTGGGCGGCGCAGGCCGCCCCGTCCTCGCACTGCACGGCGCCTACGGACGCGGCCGTTCCATGCTCGGGCTCGCCACCCACCTCGGACCCGGCTACCGGCTCATCGCACTCGACCAGCGCGGACACGGCCTCTCCGACCACCCCGACGACCACGGTCGCGATGGCTACATCGCCGACGCGGCAGCGCTCGTCGAACACCTCGGACTCGGCCCCGTCGCGGCCGTCGGACACTCGCTGGGCGGCATCACCGCATACCAACTGGCCGCGAGGCGACCGGAACTGGTCTCGGCCGTGGTCGTGCTGGACTTCCCGGCGGAATACCGGGCATCGCTGGGCGACGATCAGCTGCGCGCGCTCCCGACGCACTTCCCGAGCATGTGCGCGATGCTGGACGCGCTCGCGTTCGTGGACGAGCCCCGGCACTTCACCGAGAGCGCGGTGGAGGAACCGGAGGGCTGGCGATTCCTGTGGCGGGCCGACGAGATCCAGGCCGCCAAGGCCGCGGTCCGAGGCGACTGGTGGGACGACTTCACCGGCGCCAAGCAGCCGCTGATGGTCGTACGGGGCAGACACAGCGCGGTCGTCCCGCGCCGGCACGCAGAGGAGATGATCCGTCGCCGGCCCGGCACGGAAGTCGTGACGATCGACGGCCACCACGACTTCTACATCACGCATCAGGCTGAACTGGGCGCGACAGTAAGGACCTTCCTCGACCGCAGGGCCCCACTGGCGGGGTAACGCCTGCACTCGGCCACTTCCGTCTGTACTCGACCACTTCCGTTCCAGCGGCCGTCGCGACACCCACCCCAGTTCCCGTAAGGACGTGTGCACGGAGCCACTTGGACGGGGAAAGCGCAACTTCGACATGGACCGCAGAGGCAGCTACCTTCACCTGGTCTTCAGCGGTCGCCCACGGCCGCACAGGGGTTCCTTCAGGCTGAGCCACCCGTGACGCGACGAGTTGGTCATGCCCCACGATTCCCCGCCCCCATGCGTAAGGCACCGAACCGGGCCCACACCAGGCACCCCCAACCAGGGAGAGACGCATGCCCCATCTTGTTCTGTACACATTCGGCGTCCTGAAGTCACCTCTCGCCGATCCCACCCCCCTCACGCGCGAGTTCTACGACATCGGTGAGGCCGTCTACCGGAAGATCAGTCAGCACCCCGGATACCTCGCGCATGCCGAAGCGGCAAACGGCGACCTGGGCGAGCTCTTCGGGGCGGACTGGGGTATATGGGGAGAGTTCGCTGTACCGACCTGGTACGGCAAGGGCCATACGGTGGAAACCACCGCCCTGGCCGCGACCCTCTCACTCTGGACCGACCTGCACCCCGCCTTCGACGCCATCTATACCGGTCTGCACCGTGAGGCGCTGAACAGGCGTTACGACTGGTTCGAGAGGACAGGACACCCGAGTCACGTGCTCTGGTGGGTCTCCGACGGCGTGACACCCACCTGGCAGGACGGGGTTTCCAGGCTGGAACACCTCCACGACCACGGCTCCGCGCCGCACGCCTTCACCTTCCACCACGCGTACGCCCCGGACGGAACTCCGGCCAGGATCAACGGCATCGGGCCGAAAGGCGACCAGGTTCACCGATAGGGAAGCCAGATCGACCGGGTTCGCTGTCAGACGCCTCGATCGAATGACGGCGAACGGCAGTGACCGAACGGGGTCGGCGAGCGTAGGACGTCCTGTCCTGCGTGGTCGTTCTGCCCGGCGTGGTCGTTGAGCCATATCGCATATCGCCGCGGTCGAGTCGAGGATGCGCTGCATGACGTGGGCGCGGACGCCGGTCTAGTGCCGGTGCCATACCAGCGTGTAACGCCAGAACAGTCGTCGGCGCAGTCGTGAACCGGGTAGCGCCTCGTGGGCGCCGCGAACGATATCCGCAAAGGTCATAGTCGCCGGGCGGGTGGGGGCGGTCATGGAGGCTGGTCGCGGCGCCCTGCGGCCCTTGTTCTTGATCCAGGCCATGGCGACGTTCGCCGGAATGGCCACGGCGTCGATCAGGTAGTCGCTCCGAGGTTGCGGGCGATAGACGCCGACGACGACCAGAGTTCCGCCGGGCGCCAGGTGCTGGCGGAAGCAGGTGAGGGCGTCGCCGAACGGCATGTGGTGGATGGTGGCGACGCATGTGATGACGTCGTAGGGGCCGGGCGGCACCTCCTTCAATGCGTCCCCGACAGCGAAGGTCACCGGGGCGGCGGGGTCTGTGAGCTCCCGCGCGCGATCGACGATCGTGGGGTCGGCGTCGATACCATGCACTGTTCCGGCCTGTGAGGCCAGGAGTCTGGCGAGGTCGCCGCTGCCTGATCCGACATCCAGAGCCCTGTTGATACGTCTGGGGAGCCGGCGCAGGATCCATCGGTGGTAGTGGGCGTTGTGGTCCCAGGGATGGGTGGCATGGAACTGCTCAAGTGCTCGCATGATGCGGGGCAGCAATGTCGTCATGGCATGAGTCCATCAGCCCCTCGGTCGCCCGCGAAACCCCAGCCGAGACACATGCGAGCCGGCCGGGGCGCCCGGCCTGGAACAACCGTCAGCCGCGCGGCTGTCCAGACTGCTCACCGTTCACACAACGGCGATCACGTATTGCGACGATCCTTGGAATCCGCCGCCCAACCGGGATCCATGCACTGAGACCGCCTTTGGGGGATCGGCCCGGGCTCGCGGGGCCGGCACGCGCTCCCTAACGCCTCCTCTACGCGTCCTCTGCGCCTCCTGGAAGAGTTCGGCACCGGGGAATCGCCGGGGCCGAGTTCGCCGGGTTGCGCGGGCCGTGATCAAAGACAGGGCGTGGCTCCCTCGACTCCTTCAAGCCGGGATACGGTCCTGCCATGTCCCGATCAGCCGAGATTGGCCCTTCCCCGTCCCCCGTGACCGCGGACGACCTCGACCTTGCCGTGCAGCTCGCTCTGGCGGTCCTCCGCAAGGCGCCCCCAGCCGTGTGGGACGAGAAGGCGGGTTCGCTGGAATGGAACTGCTGGGAGACCGTCGAGCACCTCAGCGACGACCTCTTCGCATACGCCGCACAACTGGGCCCCAGAACACCGCCCTTGGATGGCGAGGTGCCTTTCGTGTGGGAGAGCCGGCGGCCCGGCGGCCCGGCGAACGCCATTCACGCGGACCGTGAAGCGGGGCCCACGGGACTGTTGCAGGTGCTGGAGGCGAGTGGCGCACTGCTGGTCGCCATGGTCCGCACAACTCCTCCAGAGGTCCGCGCCCACCACGCATTCGGCGTCTCCGACCCCGAGGGCTTCGCCGCGATGGGCATCGTGGAGACCCTGGTGCACACGCATGACCTGACCCAAGGGCTCGGGCTTGCCTGGAACCCACCCGCCGATCTGTGCTCACGGGTACTAGCCCGGCTGTTTCCGAACGCCCTGGAGTCCACGGATCCCTGGCCGACCCTGCTGTGGGCCACCGGACGCGCCGAACTGCACGGACGCCCGCGTCTGACCTCATGGCGCTGGGACGGCACACCCCGGGCGTAGCCCGAGCGACGTGCTCCGGCGCCTACGCGGAGCCGGCAGGTGGCACGGCTGAAGGCGGCCGGTGGAGCAGAGAGAAGTAATCCGAGTGACAAGAGCTGTGTCGGCAAGCAAGCGGGTCATCCGAATGGTTCGCGAGAACGAGGGCGCCACGAACCACGGTGACGGCTGCGACGCGAGGACGCTTGCCACCGCGGAGCGCAAGCCCGGCCCCGTGTTCCCGCCGTCCTACAGCCTCGGCGACGCGCACCTGCGCACCTGGACTCTGCGCTTCACGGCCCTGCTCGCAGCCGACACTCAGGATCAGCTTGCCTGGCTGGGTGAGCGAGAGCTGGAGACGAAGGACGTCGTTGAAGAGGTGGAGTTCCTCTGCCACGTCTCCGAAGGACTTGCGGAGCGCGGAGCGTTCGACCCCACGGATCTACGCGATCTTCGAGCTATCGGCCGTCGCCTCGGCAAGATCGATACCGCCTGCCGCGTCGGTCTCTGGGCCAACGCCCTGGCCACAGATCCGGAATGGGACGACATACGTTCCCTCACCCGCCAGTTCCTTCTGGCGAAGCTGGGCGACTGGCGTCAGCCACTGCCACACCCCGTGCGGGCGCACACGGACGACCGCTGAGTACGTCCAGCCGCCTGTGCGACTCACGGCCCTTCCGCTGACTGCTGGACTGTCCGCCAGCGCGGGGCATCGTCATCAGGGACGTTCGGGGAAGCGAAGGGGAACGGCACACCAAGGTGGCTGGCCAGCGCCTGGCCGGCCTTGGTTGCGGCACCGCCAGGGGGAGCGCCGTCGCGGCCGCGGTATACGGTCGCGAGGTGCCCCTCTCCGTCTGGGGAGTCCAAGACTGCGACCAAGAGCACGAACCAGTCGTGCACGGTATCGCCGTCCCACAGCGCCTCCACTGCCGCCACACGGCCAGGAAGAACCGTGGCACGGGCTACGAGCGATGGGAGATCGAGCGGATCAGGAGGCGTGCGCTGCACCCGGTCACCAGGGACCTCGTATCGCGCATTGACCACCTGCTCGGCCTCGTGCAGACCCACCCCCAACGGAACGCAACGCCTCCCAGACAGACGTGATCGCGGGTAGCCGACGATCCCGCACCACGTCGGCGTCGACCTCCTGGCAGGTCCGTTTCTCCAGATAGGCCCACCAGCCGCTCACTGGGCCACCAGTCGGCACTTCAGGGTGTGCGTCATGGTTCGAACGTACGCCAGGACCTCGGAGTCGGGCCCGGATGTCCCGTTGGTAATGCTGTCGATCTCAGGTTCTGGCTCAACTTCTGTGGAAGTCGGGGTGCTCATGCCTGAGAAGGTCGAAGGACTCGATACCTGCTGTCTCGGCGGGCGAGCCGCTCTGACACCCTGCGCTTATGGACGCACGGGGCGCGGCAGAGGGCATCATCGAGGCGGAGTGGAAAAGGCTGCTCGGCTCGGATCGCGTGGACAGTTGCGTGGTGCGCGCCGCCTATGCCGATCCTCGCCTGCGGCAGCTCTTCCCCTGGGTCGGCATGTGGGAGCTGCACTTCAGCCGGTGTCCCGAATACCCCTGGACGTGGGACGTGCCTTACGTCGCTCCGCGACAGGGCGGGGGATTTGCAGTAGCCGGGCCGTCCAGGGTGGAGTACGTCGGTGAGGCTGGCACGGCTGAGGCAGCCGTGGCGATGGTGGCTGACCGCCTCCCTCCCAGCTGTGGTCGAGCCGCCGTTGGCAACCGACACGACCTCGCCATTCCGGAGCAGGAAGCCTGACCGCAATCGAGCATCTTCCCATTTGCGGTTCTGCTGTGCGGACTTGAGGGGAGGGGACTGTCAGTGCCCGACGCCGACCAGGCCAGGCGCCACCGTGTTCGCCTGGGTCATACCCCCAGGCCCTCCGTCACGGGCAGGCACTCGGCGAGCAGGTCGACGACGTCGCGCCAGGCTCGCTGCGCGTGCTGTGGGTGGTAGCCGACGCCGGGGACCATGGGGTGGTCGACCGGCGGGTGGTGAAAGGCGTGCAAGGCGCCGCCGTAGACCGAGAGGCGCCAGTCGACGCCCGCGGCCTGCATCTCGGCGGTGAACGCGTTCCGTTGCACGGGCGGCATGATCGGGTCTTCCGACCCGACCCCGGCCCACACCGGGCAGCGAATGCGCGCCGCCTCGCCCGGTCGGCCCGTGGTAGTTGCGTTGACTGTCCCGATTGCGCGCAGGTTGACGCCGTCGCGCCCGAGTTCCAGCCCGATGGCGCCCCCGGTGCCGTAGCCGACGGCGGCGATCCGGTCGGGGTCGGTCCGCGGTTCGGTGCGCAACACGTCGAGCGCCGCATGGCCGATGCCCCGCATCCGGTCGGGATCAGCGAGCAGCGGCAGGCAACGGGCCAGCATCTCCTCGGGGTCGCCCAAATAGTGCCCGCCGTGAAGGTCGAAGGCCAGCGCTACATATCCCAGCTCGGCGAGAGCATCGGCCCGGCGGCGCTCGACGTCGCTGAGCCCCATGCCCTCCGGCCCGAGCAGCACCGCGGGCCGACGGTCGACACCGGCCGGGAGCGCGAGGTGCCCGATCATCGTCAAACCGTCGGCCGGATACTCGACCGGACGCGTCGTAATCGTCGTCATGAGACGGGACTGTAGTGATCGTCGAGCCCGGTCCGGCCGGTGTTCTGCCGCTGGCAGAACAGCGCGCGTGTCCGTCTGAAATACGGGGGCCGAGCACTCACGGCTTCAAGATCATCTGGTTGCCCCTCTGGCGCGTACCTCGGTCACACCCCAGTGACGGTCGGGGGTCGACCACGACGCCCTTCTCCACCATCGTGTGGTCGTGGGCGTGGGCGCCAGCGAATACGCGAACGGAGCAAACCCCGTATGACTGCCGAAGAACCGCGTGACCTGCTGGTGCAGGCCCGGGGCGAACCATCTCCCTTGTACGAACCGCAGGCCGGTGGGTTCTACGACGACCTCGGTACGTTCACCCGCAACGTCCCTCTGGACGATCCCCGGCTGGTACTCCCGGCGAATCTGGCGGACGTGCTGCGTTCCTGGTCGCTTTCCCGGCCGCCGGAGGGCTTTACCTCCCGTCCCGAACTGCGCAAGCACGTCAAACAGGGCCTGACAGCAGCCCGGCGCCTGGCCGGACATCTAGGGCCGTCGCGCGCCGTGTGCTACTGGGACGAGCGCCACAAGACCTCGAAGTGGGTGTGCTGGAGCTGCGACCGTCTCCACTGGGAGCGCGACAGCCACGGCAGACCACCGCCACCTCCCGTGCACATCACGGTCGAGGGCGAGTTCAAATTCGGTCCGCTGCGCGCCGAGGGATTCGGTGACTTCGCCCCCGACGATCCCGCCGCCGCGCTGGCCCTGTCCGACGATCTCGTCGCCGGTCTGTACACGTGGGCGAAGAACATCGACACCACGTTGAACCTGGACCTGCGGGACCGGGAGGAAGGCAAGTACGACGACGAGTGGCAGCGGCTGTTCCGCGAGGGACATGACCTGGCACAACAGGTCGCGCACGAGCTCGGCCCCGAACGGACCGTGACCTACAAGGGCCTGGCGAATGGTGGCCCAGCGGCGCTGAGGTCAGTCACCTGGCAAGGAGACCAGGAGCTGTAGACCCGGCTGAAGGCGGCCGGCGGATCGGAGGGAAGCACTCCGGATCTCCGTTCCATCGGCTGACCCGCCTCCCCCCCACCCGCCGGAGCGCGAGGCTCGCCCGGCTGCTCGCCGTCGCTCATCTGCGCGCCTGGGGGCTGCCGTCGGAGTCTGCCGCGCACATTGTTGCCGAGCCGGCCACCAACGCCGTCGTCCACGGCCGGGTACGGGGCAGGGACTTCCGGCTGGGCCTGGCCGTGCACGGCGACACGCTTCTGCGGATCGAGCTGACCGACACCCGGGGTGACCGCCTTCCGCCCGTCGGGCCCGGCAACACCGCCCCGCCAGCCGACGACTCCGAGTCCGGGCGTGGTCTGCTGATCGTCGAAGCGCTCGCCGACCGCTGAGGCGTGGTCCTGGGGCCCGTCCCCCGCAAGGTGGTGTGGGCAGAGACCTACCTCGTACCGTGACTGCGCCGGCCATCCGCGGTCACCGCCCGCCTTCCTCCCCCATGTACTGCCCCGCGAACGCCCTGGCCGCGGTTCCGGATTCCAGGATTCGCCCCAGCCGGGCCCGCGCCGTGCCCGCACGGAAGCGGTCGCCCGACGATGCCCCGTGCAGTACGTCCGAGAGCCACTGCGAGAACTCCTGGTACTGCCAGACGCGCCGCAGAGCCGCCTCCGAGTACCCGGCGAGCCCGGCGCCGTTGTCATCGTCGTCGGAGTCGCCGCCCGGGGTGGCCGCGATCAGCGCGTCCGCGAGCAGCAGCGCGTCGTGGATCGCGAGGTTCATCCCCTTCGCCGCGATCGGTGCGACCAGATGTGCCGCGTCGCCCGCGAGATGGAGACGGCCGTGGGACATCGGCTCCACCACGTAGTTGTGCATGTCCAGGACCACCTTCTCCACGAGCGTTCCCTCCGTGAGCGGACGGGCCCCGTCCGCGGCGAGGCGGGTGTGCAGTTCGTGCCAGACGCGCTCGTGCGGCCAGTCGTCCGGGGTGTCGCCGGGCGGGACCTGGAGGTAGTACCGGGTGACCTCGGGGCCGCGGGCCATATGGGCGCCGAACCCGCGCTCGTGGATGCCGAAGACCACGCCGTCCGCGGACGGCGGTGCCTGGGCGAGCAGCGCCAGCCAGGCGACCCCGTCGTCGCGGCGGCTGACCGTGACCCGGCCCTCGGGTATCGCGGCCCGCGCGACTCCCCGTGCGCCGTCGCAGCCCGCCACGTAGTCGCACACGACGCGGTGCCGCGAGCCGGTCAGCGGGTCGGTGTACGAGACCACGGGCCGGTCGCCGCCGATGCCGTCAAGACGTACGTCCCGGACGCCGAAGCGGGCGTCGCCCGCTCCCTTGTCCGCGTACGAGGCGATCAGATCGGTCACCAGCCGCGGCTGCGGATAGACGAAATGCCGCCGGCCGGACAGCTCGGCCGTCGGCACGGTGTGCCGCTCGCCGCCGAACCGGAACTCGAACTCGCCCTGGGTCTCGGCCTGGACGGCTATCCGCTCCGCGAGGCCGTGCTCGGCGAGCGCCCGTACCGCCCACTCCTCCATGAACCCGGCACGCGGCCGGCGCTCGATGAAATCTCTGCTCTCCGCTTCCAGCAGCACGCAGTCCACGCCGCTGTCGTGCAGCCGGTTCGCCACCACGAGCCCGGCGGGACCGGCCCCGATGATGACGACGGAGGTGTGCGTGAGGACGGGAAGAGCCGAGGACACGTGGGGGTTCCCTTCGGTTCGGGGCGGGGCCGGAGACCGGGCGAACGCCGGCCGGAATCGCGGAACGATCACTCGCAGTATGGCGGTGGCGCCGCGGCGGCCGGATCCGGGGCGCTCCCCGGAACGTGCCCCGCCGTGAACACCGGGATTACGCTGCGGTCATGACCCCCGCAGCGATCCCCGCGTACCGACGCCTCAGCGTCGAGGAGCGCCGTGTCCAGCTCCTCGACGCGGCCCTGTCGCTCTTCGCGCACCGGGCGCCCGACGAGGTCTCGCTCGACGACGTCGCCGAGGCGGCCGGGGTCTCCCGGCCGCTCGTCTACCGCTACTTCCCCGGCGGCAAGCAGCAGTTGTACGAGAAGGCGCTGCGCTCGGCGGCCGACCAGCTCGAACTCTGCTTCGCCGAGCCGCAGACCGGCCCGCTCACCGTACGGCTGGCACGGGTGCTCGACCGCTATCTCGCCTTCGTGGACGAGCACGACGCCGGGTTCTCGGCGCTGCTCCAGGGCGGCAGCGTCGCCGAGACGTCCCGCACCGGGGCGATCGTGGACGAGGTGCGGCGGGCCGCGGCCGAGCAGATCCTCGTCCACCTCGGGGTCGGCGCACCGGGTCCGCGGCTGCGCATGATGGTGCGGACCTGGATCGCCGCCGTCGAGGCCGCCTCGCTGATCTGGCTGGACGAGGAGAAGCAGCCGCCCGTCGGTGAGCTGCGCGACTGGCTGATCGACCATCTCATCGCGCTGCTGGCGGCGACGGCCGGGACGGACCCTCAGGCCGCGGCGGCCGTCAGGACCGCGCTGGCCGACGAGCGGCCCGAAGGCGCGGTCGGAGTCCTGGCCAACCGGCTGCTACCCGTGGTGGACGAGGCCGCGCGGCTGCTGGGCGACGCCTGACGCGGGCACCGCGTCAGCAGGGGGCGCCTCAGCGAAGAGGCGGGCGCCGTCCGTGGCGGCCGGGGCTCTGCTTCAGTGGCGGCCGGGCCGCCGTCCGCGACCGCTGTCCTTCCGCTACGGCTGTCCTTCCGCTACGGCTGTCCGTCGCGGGGCTGCCGGGGTGCTGCGTCAGACTGGCCCGGTGAAGAGCGAAGAGACCCTGTTCGAGGGCGGTCCGCTGGACGGGCGGATCCTGCCCGTCCTGCTCGGCCCGACCGGTCAGCCGCCCAAGGTGTACGAGGTTCCCGTCCCGGACGCCGGGGGCGGGCCGCCGACCGTACTCGTCTATGTCCGCACCCCGGCCGGCCATACCAGGCGTCTCGGGATTCAGCGCGGCTGGAAGTACGCGTACGCACCGGACGGCCGGCCCCGCACGCTGAAGTGGCCCTGGTCGAAACCGGACGTGCAACCGGACGTGAAGCCCGACGTGAAACCGGACAGGACATCGGACAGGACGCCGGACAGGAAGCCGGACGAGGGGCCTGATGCTGATGCCGAGTCAGGCGGTGGGCCGGGCAGCGGTTCCGGGTGAGCCGGCGGCCCGCCGGGTGGTATCGGGCCGGTCCCCGCAACCGGATCCAACCTGTCCGGGTGACCGGATTGGGCCGATTCGCCCACCCGTGAGGTGACACTGCCGGCTTCACCGCAGGCTCGGTCCGGGGTGGACGGTCCACTCCGGAAGCAGAGGTGATGTGGTGTCAGGAAGACTGCTGCGGTTCATCTGTACGACGGCACTGGCCACGGTGGTCGTCGGTGCGACCCCCGCACTCGCCGTTCCGGTCGGCCTCGGCAGCCCCGTCCCGGAACCGGGCCCGGCAGCCTCGCCCGCCCCCACCGGTCCCGCCACTCCAGCCACTCCCGCCGCACCAGCCGCTCCCGGCGCCGCCGACGGCCGGACCGGGGCCACCGGCACCGGTAGCCCGGCCGCCCCGGGTGACGCCGCGGCCGATCCGGGCCTGGGCGAACCAGGCCTGTCCGGCCCCGGAGTGACCGACCCGGCCCCCGGCGCGCCCGGAGTCGCGCCCGCCGCTCCCCGTACCCCGGCCGAGGCCACCCTGACCCGGCTCCGGACCCTCTACCAGCAGTCCGAGCAGGCCGGGCAGACCTACCGCGCCACCACGGAGGCACTCAAGCGCCAGCAGGCCAAGGCGAACAGCGTCGGCGCCGGACTGGTGAAGGCGCGGATGGAGCTCGCCCAGAGCCGGAACGCCGCCGGCCGGCTGGCGCGCGAGCAGTATCAGGAACAGTCCGGGCTGTCCCCCTATATCAGCCTGATGCTGGGCGGCGACCCCCAGCAGGCTCTCGACGCGGGCCACCAGATCCAGCGGGCATCGGCCGATCTGATGGCCAAGGCCCGCCGGCTCCAGAAGGCCGAGGCGCATGCCGGGAAACTCGACACCGCGTCACGTGCCGCACTGCAGAAGAAGCAGGCACTCGTCGCCCGGCAGAAGCAGCAGTACAAGACGGCCCAGGCCCGTCTGCGCGAGGCGGAAGCACTGCTCGCCGGGCTCTCCCCCGGCGAAGCGTCCGACGTACAGGCGCAGGACGACGCCGATACGACCGCCGCCCAGGGCGCGCTGGACGCCTCCGGGGCGCTGAGCGGACCGCAGGCTTCGGCGTCGACGCGCGGCGCCCGGGCCGTGGCGTACGGACTCGCCCAGGTCGGCAAGCCGTACCTCTGGGGCGCCGAGGGTCCCCGCTCCTTCGACTGCTCGGGGCTGACCTGGCGTGCCTGGGCGCACGCCGGGCGCACGATTCCCCGGACCAGCCAGCAGCAGTGGCGCCGGCTGCCCAGGGTCTCGCTGCGATCGCTGCGCCCCGGCGACCTGATCGTCTACTTCCCGGGGGCCACCCATGTCGCGCTGTACATCGGCGGCGGCAAGGTCGTCCAGGCACCCCGCCCCGGCGCCGACGTGAAGGTCTCGCCGATCGCGTCGAACCCGATCCTCGGCGCGGTCCGCCCTGACGCCTGAAACGCCGGACCGCCTGCACGGGAGCGCGCGAGGCCGGGGCGGTGCACCGGGACGGTGCACCGGCGCCGGGCCCAACTGCGGTCAGACGGCCACGCGTTACGGCGTTCCCGGCATTCCCGGCGTTCCGGCTGTCAGGCCCCCGCGACCGAGGCGAGATACGCGTTCGTCTTCTCCGGGTCGAAGAAGAAGTTCTCGAAGTCGGCCGGGTTGTTGAACCCGTTGGCGAAACGGTCCGCCACCGGCTGGAGCTGGCCCGCCGCCCCGATGAGGTTCAGCACGTGCTCCGGGGGGACGCCCAGCATCGCGTTCGTCCACTTGGTGACGTGCTGCGCCGTCTCCCAGTAACGGTCGAACGTCTGCTGCATCCACGCCTCGTCGAACGGCTGGTCGCCCCGCTCGACGATGGAGGAGAGGTAGGCGGCCGCGCACTTCGACGCCGAGTTGGAACCCTGGCCGGTGATCGGGTCGTTGGCCACGACCACGTCGGCGACGCCGAGGACCAGGCCGCCGCCGGGCAGCCGCCCGATGGGATTGCGGACCGTGGGGGCGTACCGGCCGGAGAGGGTGCCGCCCGCGTCGGTCAGTTCGACCTTGGTGGCCCGCGCGTACTCCCAGGGCGTGAACTTCTCCATGAGTTCGAGCGTGAGGGCCAGGTGCTCGGAGGGGTCCTTGATGCCCTGGAAGGCGTCCAGCGGGCCGCCGGGCACGCCCTCCCAGAAGAGGATGTCCGCGCGGCCGCTGTTGGTGAGGGTGGGCATCACGAAGAGCTCGCCGACGCCCGGGACCAAGTTGCAGCGCACCGCGTCGAATTCGGGGTGCTCGGGGCGTACGCCCATGCCGTGCACATACGACACCGCAAGCGCCCGCTGCGGCACGCTGAACGGCGAGCGCGCCGCGTCCCGGCCGAACATCGAGACCAGCTCGCCCTTACCCGCCGAGACCATCACCAGGTCGTACGTCCGGGCGAAGAAGTCCAGGTCGGAGACTGCCGCACCGTGGATGACCAGCCGGCCGCCGCGCTGTGCGAAGGACTCCATCCAGCCGGCCATCTTCACGCGCTGGTCGACGGACTGGGCGTAGCCGTCGAGCTTGCCGACCCAGTCGATCGCGCGGGAGGAGTCCGGGGCGGCCACCGAGACGCCGAGGCCCTCGATCTTCGGCGCCTGGGACTCCCAGAAGTTGAGCTGGAGGTCGCGCTCGTGCTGGAGCGCCGTGTGGAACATGCACTGCGTGGACATGACCCTGCCGGAGCGGATCTCATCGGACGTGCGGTTGGACATGAGCGTGACTTCGTAGCCCTGGGTCTGGAGGCCAAGAGCCAGCTGGAGCCCGGACTGGCCGGCTCCGACGATGAGTATCTTCCGCATGGCGGGTTGTTCTCCTATTCGGGGGTGGTGTCGAGTGCGTGCCCCACCAGGGCAAGCAGTGACTCGACCACCGTCATTCTGTTACGCGCGTCCATGATCAGTACAGGCACGTGCGGGGGAATCGTCAGAGCCTCCCGCACGTCCTGCGCCTCGAAGCCGGGTGTGCCTTCGAAGTGGTTGACCGAGACGATGTAGGGGAGCCCGCAGCTCTCGAAGTAGTCGAGCGCGGGGAAGCAGTCGGCGAGCCTGCGGGTGTCCGCGAGCACTATCGCGCCGATCGCCCCGCGCACCAGGTCGTCCCACATGAACCAGAAGCGCTGCTGCCCCGGTGTGCCGAACACGTACAGCACCAGGTCGTCGTCGAGCGTCAGCCGCCCGAAGTCCATCGCGACCGTGGTGGTCAGCTTGTCCGGCGTGGCGCTGAGGTCGTCGGTCTCCTCGCTCGCCTGGGTCATCAGGGCCTCGGTCTGGAGCGGGGTGATCTCCGAGACAGAGGTGACGAAGGTCGTCTTTCCCACGCCGAAGCCGCCCGCCACCACGATCTTGGTGGATATGGGGGCCCGGGTGCGGTCGTTCTGCCAGGCCTGGACGGACTCATTGGCCTCGGCGGGGATCAGCGTCTCAGAGACGGCGGAGTCCACTCAGCACCCTTTCCAGCAAGGCGCGGTCGGGCTGGCCTTCGCCGTGCCCGGTACCGTACACACGGATCTTTCCCTGGTCTGCGAGGTCGCTGAGCAGGACGCGGACGACGCCCAGCGGCATCTTGAGCAGCGCCGAGATCTCCGCGACGGTGCGCATCCGGCGGCAGATCTCGACGATGGCGCGCATCTCCGGCATGAGGCGCGCGGGGCCGTTGGCCAGCTCCGGGCGCTCCGGGGACGCTTCGATCGCGGCCACGAAGGTCTCCACGAAGAGGATGTGGCCGAATTTGGTGCGGCCGCCGGTGAGCGAGTACGGGCGCACTCGCGCGGGGCGGCGGTCCGGGTTACGGACCGGGAGGGCCGGGGTCACTGGGCGCTCTCCATCGATTTGCGCAGCTCGCTGCGGAGTTCGGGGGTGAGGACATGACCGGCACGGCCGACGAAGAGCGCCATGTGGTACGCGACGACGCTCATGTCGCAGTCCGGTGTGGCGTGGACGCCCAGCAGCGATCCGTCGCTGATGGACATCACGAAGACGCTGCCCTCCTCCATCGCGACCATCGTCTGCTTGACGCCTCCGCCGTCCATCAGCTTGGCGGCGCCGATGGTGAGGCTGCCGATGCCGGAGACGATCGTGGCCAGGTCGGCGGACGACCCCTTGGGGCCGCTCTGCCGGACGGGCCGGGCCTGACCGGCTGCCGAGACCTCGGGGTCCGACGAGAGCAGCATCAGCCCGTCGGACGAGACGACGGCGATGGAACGGAGCCCCGGGACCTCCTCCACGAGATTCTTCAACAGCCAGTGCAGGTTCCGGGCTTCACTGCTGAGTCCGAATGTGCTGGGCGCAGTCAACTGCGTGCCTCCTCGACACTGTCCCCCGCGTCATCGGTAGGTACAACATCCGATCTCTGCTCCGAGATCTCCGTTTCGACGTCCTTGCGGCCGTCCTTCGCTCCTTGGTGGAAGCCGCCGAGCCTACTGCGCAGGGCAGCGGCGTCCACACTGCCGGTGCGCTGCTTCGGGGCCGTGCCGGCGGGCTTGGTGACCTTGGGAACGCGCTTGGGCAGGCCCTTGTCGGTGATGCGCCCGGCCCCCTGCTCCGGGATACCGCCGGCGGCGGGCTCCGGGTCGGGTTCCGCGGCCGCCGGGCCGGGCCGGTACGCGGGCTCGGCCACGGGCTCCGGTCCGGGTACGGGCTCCGGCTCCGGTACGGGGCGCCGCATCGTGAAGGTCGGCTCGTCCACCTCGTCGGGGGTCCGCTCGTGGGCTTCGGGCTCTATCTCGTAACGCGACCTGGTCGGGATCGTGTTGGAGTTGGCCTCGGCCATCGAGCCCGGCAGGCTGATGACGGGTGCCGCGCCGGGGTCGGGGACGAAGTGCGACGGTGCGACCGGCGGTCCGTCCGGCAGCAGCGCGCCGGGCAGCACGACGACGGCGGCCACTCCGCCCTGCTTCTGCTCGCGCAGCTCGACCCGTACGCCGTGCCGCTTGGCCAGCAGCGAGGCCACGTGGAGTCCGAGTCCGGACTGCTCGTCGCCGGGTGCGCCCGGACGGGACGCGTCGGGGTCGGCGAGCAGCGCGTTGAGTTCGGTGCGCCGGCCGGGCGACATGCCGATGCCCTCGTCCTGCACGGAGAGCATCACCTCGCCGCTCTCCAGGAGCCAGCCGGAGAGCTGGACATGGGCTTCCGGCGGCGAGAACGCGGTGGCGTTCTCCAGCAGCTCGGCCACGAGGTGGCTGATGTCGTCGGCGGCGAAGCCCGCGATCTGGGCGTGCGGCGGCAGGGACTGGATGGCGACGCGTTCGTACCGCTCGATCTCACTGACCGAGGCACGCAGCACGTCCACCAGGGGTACCGGCCCCGAGCCCTGTCCGTGGCCGTGCTCGGTGCCCGCGAGAACCAGCAGGTTCTCGCTGTGGCGGCGCAGCACGGTCGCCATGTGGTCGAGCTTGAAGAGGGTGGCGAGCGCCTCGGGGTCCTGTTCGCGCTCCTCCAGGCCCTCGATGACGGTGAGCTGACGCTCGACCAGGCCGAGGGAGCGGAGCGAGAGGTTGACGAAGGTCGCGCGGACGGTGTGGTGCAGCCGGTCGAGGCGGGCGGTGACCTCGGCGGTGTCCGCCTCCAGCATGGCGCGCTCGGCGTCGAACCGGTCCCGGCCGCCGCGCAGATCGCGCTGGTCGCGTGCGAGGGCTTCGGCGCGGGCGTCCGCGGTCAGCACCCTGGTGTGCAGGGCGTTGATGGACCGTACGACCTGGGCGAACTCGTCGTTGCGGCCGGTGAAGACGATCGGCTCCTCCGACTCGGGGGCGCCGGCCAGGCGCGCGGCGCCGATCCGGAGCACCGCGAGCGGGCGGGTGAGCGTACGGGCGACGGCGGCGCCGACCCCGATGGTGAGGAGCAGCAGGAATCCGGCGAGGGCGATCCGCAGTTCGAGGGCGGTCACGGCGTCGTCGCGGAGCGCGGCGATCCGTTTGGCCTGCCGGGTGGCGAGCGAGGCCTCGACGCCGCGCATCTGGTCGGTGCGCGCCGCGAGCGCGGCGCCCGCCTTGGCCGGGTTGGTCTTGAGGTCGGCCGCGGAGAGCGTGGGCTGGTCGGCCAGGCGTGAGAGATAGCCCTCGGCGGTGCTGACCTCCGGGCCGGAGACCGTGGAGGCGAGCGACTCCTGGTCGGCGGGGTCCGCGGCCTGGTCGAAGTCGGCGAGGGCGGCGAGTTCGCGGACCCTGGCCTGCTGGGCCGCCGCGCTCAGCGCGTCCCGGGTGCGGCCGTCCGCGCCGCCGGTGTCAGCCGACTTCTGCACGTAGGTGCCGGTCACCGGGTCGTACACGGAGGTCGTGACGGGGCGCGGGACGGCCAGCGCGCCGAGCAGCAGCCCGCGGGTCTGCGAGGCCTCCCCGACCGCGTGGCCGAGGTCGGCCGCTGCGCGGGTGGCGGCCGCGTCCTCGGGCGGTGTGCGGTCGGCGAGTTGGCCCGAGGTCTCCTGGACCTTCTCGATCAGGTCGGAGTACGCCTTGTTGGCTTCGAGCGCGCTGCTCTTGTCGGTCAGGGCCGTCCTGCGGACGGAGGGCAGGGTGGCGAGGTCATGCCGGAGATCGGCCGGTGCGGAGGCGCCGATCTCCTCGATGTCGCTGTCGACACGGGTGGCCCGGTCGGCTGCCAGTTTGTCCTTCTTGGCGCGTCCGCCCGCGATGTAGACCGTGACGTCGTCCCGCTCGTCCGCGAGGTCGTGCGCCAGCGAGACGGTCTGCTGGTCCAGGTCGGAGAGGGTGACCAGCCGCTGGGCGTCGGTCAGTTCGGCCGACGCGCTGTAGACCGAAGGGGCACTGGCCGCGAGCACGGCGAGGCCGACGACGGCCACACCGGCGACCAGGCGCCTGCGTACCCGGGTGGTGCGCTCGGGTGGCACGCCTCTGTTGCCCCGAAGCCGCTTGTTCTGCACCGGTGCTCACAATCTTGACTCGTCCACGCATGACGCCGAGATGATGACTGATCACGAGGATGCACTCCCACCTCTGGTACGGCTTCTGACCATTCCAGTGGTTTTGGGAGGGGAGTGTGCATCACCAGGTCAGCCACCTGAACGAGTGAACATCAACAGCAAGTTGGCGAACAACTCTGCGACCCGCGCACGCGGGGCGCGCACGGGGCGCCGGTTGGAACTTCCGGACCGGCTTTGGCAGGATGCGCGCCCGCAGCGGGCCGACAGAGTTACGGAGTCGTACATTCCGTGCCAAGTTCCCCGGCCCGCACGGCGGTCCGTACCTTTCGCCCGTGCCTGTGCGCCCCCCGTGAAGGCATCGGGCAGACTGACCGGTATGCGGATCGAACTCGCCTCCACCCCCGGCACCCCCGAACGCCCCAACGAGGACTGGACCGGTGCCGTCCTGCCTGCCTCGGGAGGGGGTGGACTGCTCGTACTGCTCGACGGCGTGACTCCGCCCGCGGGGAACGACGGATGTGTGCACGGCGTGCCGTGGTTCACCACGCGACTCGGCGGCTCTCTGGTCGAACTGTCCGGTTCGCGCCGGGATATGAGCCTGCGTGAGGTGCTCGCGGAGGCGATTCGCCTTACCGCTGAAGCGCACGGCTCAATCTGTGACCTTTCTCACGTGCGTACCCCGCAGGCAACCGTTGTCATGGCGCGCTGGTCCGCCGAGACCGTCGAACACCTGGTGCTTTCCGACTCGGCCCTGCTGGTCGAGGACGCCTCGGGGGCGGTACGGGCGGTACTGGACGACCGCCTGGACCGGCTGCCGCGCGAGGTGCTGGCGACCGAGGCGACGGCCGACGCGGCACGGAACCAGGAGGGCGGGTTCTTCACCGCGGCCGCCGATCCGGCGGTGGCGGCGCGCGCGGTGACCGGGCGCACGCCCCTGGCGGAGGTACGGGCGCTGGCCGCGCTCAGCGACGGCGCGAGCCGCTGGGTGGAGGTCTTCCGCGAGGGCGACTGGGCGGAGTGCCTGGCGGTGCTGCGCAAGGAGGGTCCGCAGGCGCTGATCGGGCGGGTCCGGGCGCTGGAGGACGCGGACACCGACCGTGCGTTCCTGCGGAACAGTAAGACGCACGACGATGCGTCGGCCGTGCTGGTGGAGCTGTAGGGGGCCGGCGCCGGCCCCCTGTTCCTCGGCTCAGTCCTCCGACCGGGCGTTCAAGTGGTGCAGCAGACGGGCCAGTTCCGCGACCTCGGCCCGGTCCCAGCCGTCCAGCCTGCGTACGTACTCGGCCCGGCGCGCGTCCCGCACCCGGCGCATCCGTTCGCGCCCCTCGACGGTGAGCTGCACCAGGAAGGCGCGCCCGTCGCCGGGGTCCTGCTCACGGGTGACCAGTCCGAGGACTTCGAGGGAGCGCAGTTGACGGCTTATGGTCGCCCGGCCGACTCCGATGTAGGCGGCCAGGTCGGTGGCCCGCTGCCCGCCCCACTCGTCGAGACAGACCAGCAGCCCGTAGGCGGCGGCCTCCAGATCGGGGTGGACGGCGCGCGACATCTCGCCGGACGAGGCCCGCGCGCGGCGCAGGAAGACGGCCAACTCACGTTCCAGCGCGAGGAATTCATGGTCCACACCACTTTCGGGCGGGACGGGGAGTTCACTTCCAGTACCGCTGTCGTGCACGTCAGCACCCCTTACGAGCTTTCCCGATCCTGAAAGTTTCTTTCAGCGTCTGCCATCGCCGCAGCTGGGCCAGTATTTCGCAGGAGTAGACCAACGGCAGCACCCAGGCCCCCTTCCGCCGTACGGGTCTACGTGCGTAGCGTCGTCATTGCTGACATGTCCACACCACACCATGTCGGTGATGACGGCGTACTCCGACGACGGAGTACGCCCAGCTCCCCCCACCGAGCCTTTCGGAGGCACGCACATGCCCGTGCTCAGATCCGGAACGGCCCGACGCGGACGCACCGCCGCAGTCGGGATCCTTCTCGCCTTTCTCACCTCCCTGCTGGCCCTGCCCGGCGCGGCCTCCGCGGCCGACACCCCCGCGCGCGGCACGGCCACCATGGGGATGGGTGTCATCGCGCACGACGGCCAGGGCGGCAGCCCTCGCAACACCCCCTCGGCGGTCCAGACCGAAGGCGTCGACGTCTCCGGCTACCAGGGCAACGTCAACTGGGCGACGCTGTGGGGCAGCGGCGTGCGGTGGGCCTACACCAAGGCCACCGAGGGCAACTACTACACGAACCCCTCCTTCACCCAGCAGTACAACGGCTCGTACAACGTCGGGATGATCCGCGGCGCGTACCACTTCGCGACCCCGAACGACTCCAGCGGTGCGAACCAGGCGAACTACTTCGTCAGCCACGGCGGCGGCTGGTCCCGCGACGGCAAGACCCTGCCCGGTGTGCTGGACATCGAGTGGAATCCGTACGGTGACGCCTGCTACGGCCTGAGCGCGGCATCGATGGTCGCCTGGATCCACGACTTCGCCAACACCTACAAGTCGCTCACCGGGCGTGACGCGGTCATCTACACCGCGACCAGCTGGTGGACGCAGTGCACGGGGAACAACAGCAGCTTCGGGGCCACCAACCCGCTCTGGATCGCCCGCTACGACTCGGCGCCGGGCGCGCTGCCCGCCGGGTGGGGCTTCCAGACGATGTGGCAGTACACCTCGACCGGACCGACGGTCGGCGACCACGACAAGTTCAACGGCGCACTGGACCGGGTGCAGGCACTCGCCAACGGCTGACGCCGCGAACTGCACCGCGTACCGCACGGAGAACTTCACCGCGGACTGCACCGCGGACTGCGCAGGGCCCCCGGCGTGCCGTCGGGGGCCCTGCGTGTGCCTGTAGGTCCTGTACGGCACCGGGCGGTCAGGCGGCCGCCGGAACCCGTACCTCCGCCGGGGACAGCGCGATCTCCAGGACCTGGCGTACGTCCGTCACCGGGTGCACCTCAAGCGTGTCGAGCACCTCGGCGGGCACATCGTCCAGATCGGCCTCGTTCCGCTTGGGGATCACCACGGTCGTGATGCCCGCCCGGTGCGCGGCCAGCAGCTTCTGCTTCAGACCGCCGATCGGCAGCACCCGTCCGGTCAGCGACACCTCGCCGGTCATGGCCACGTCCGTTCGGACCTGCCGGCCGGAGAGCAGCGACGCCAGCGCCGTCGTCATCGTGATGCCCGCGCTCGGGCCGTCCTTGGGCACCGAGCCCGCCGGGAAGTGGATGTGCACCCCGCGCTCCTTCAGGTCCGCGACGGGCAGCTCCAGTTCGGCACCGCGCGAGCGCAGGAAGGAGAGCGCGATCTGTGCCGACTCCTTCATGACGTCGCCGAGCTGGCCGGTCAGGGTCAGCCCCGCCGCGCCGGTCTCGGGGTCGGCCAGCGACGCCTCGACGAAGAGGACGTCGCCGCCCGCGCCGGTCACCGCGAGGCCGGTGGCCACACCGGGCACCGCCGTACGGCGCTCCGCCGGGTCCTGGGCGGACTCCGGCACATGGTGGGGCCGCCCGATCAGCGGCCGCAGCTCGGCGTCGGTGACGGTGAGCGGCAGCTCCTGCTCGCCCAGCTCGTGCTGGGCGGCGACCTTCCGCAGCAGTCTGGCGACGGCCCGCTCCAGATTCCGGACGCCCGCCTCGCGGGTGTACTCCCCCGCCAGCTTGCGCAGCGCGGAGTCGTCGAGCGTCACCTCGCCGGGCTCAAGACCCGCGCGCTCCAGCTGCCTGGGCAGCAGGTGGTCGCGGGCGATGACGACCTTCTCGTCCTCGGTGTAGCCGTCGAGCCTGACCAGCTCCATCCGGTCGAGCAGCGCCTCCGGGATGGCTTCGAGCACGTTCGCGGTGGCCAGGAACACCACATCGGACAGGTCGAGCTCGACCTCCAGGTAGTGGTCCCGGAAGGTGTGGTTCTGGGCCGGGTCGAGCACTTCGAGCAGGGCGGCCGCCGGGTCTCCCCGGAAGTCCGAGCCGACCTTGTCGATCTCGTCGAGCAGGACGACCGGGTTCATCGAGCCGGCCTCCTTGATCGCCCGCACGATCCGTCCGGGCAGCGCGCCGACGTATGTACGCCGGTGTCCGCGGATCTCGGCCTCGTCCCGTACGCCGCCGAGCGCGACGCGGACGAACTTGCGGCCCATCGCGTGCGCCACTCCCTCGCCGAGCGAGGTCTTTCCGACCCCGGGCGGCCCGACGAGCGCCAGCACGGCGCCGCCGCGGCGGCCGCCGACGATGCCCATGCCGCGGTCGGCACGGCGCTTGCGCACGGCCAGGTACTCGGTGATGCGCTCCTTCACGTCCTCCAGGCCCGAGTGCTCCGCGTCCAGGACTGCCTTGGCGCCCCTGATGTCGTACTCGTCCTCGGTGCGTTCGTTCCACGGCAGTTCGAGGACGGTGTCCAGCCAGGTCCGGATCCAGGAGCCCTCGGGGCTCTGGTCGGACGAGCGCTCCAGCTTCTCGACCTCCTTGAGCGCGGCCTCCCTGACGTACCCGGGGAGGGCGGCGGCCTCGACGCGGGACCGGTAGTCGTCGGACTCGTCGTCCGCCTCGCCGTTGAGCTCGGAGAGCTCCTTGCGGACGGCCTCCAGCTGGCGGCGGAGCAGGAACTCGCGCTGCTGCTTGTCGACGCCCTCCTGGACGTCCTTGGCGATGGACTCGGCGACGTCCTGCTCGGCGAGGTGCTCGCCCAGCCACTGGACGGCGAGCTTCAGCCGGGCCACCGGGTCGGCGGTCTCCAGCAGCTCGGTCTTCTGGGCGAGGGTGAGGAACGGTGAGTAGCCGGAGTTGTCCGCGAGGGCCGACACGCCCTCGATCTGCTGGACGCGGTCGACGACCTGCCAGGCCCCGCGCTTCTTCAGCCAGTCGGTGGCGAGCGCCTTGTACTCCTTGACCAGCGCGGTGACCGCGCCGGGCAGCGGCTCGGGGTCGGTCTCGTCGACATGGATGCCCTCGACCCAGAGCGCGGTGCCCGGGCCGGTGGTGCCGGCCCCGATACGGACCCGGCCGCGGCCGCGGACCAGGGCTCCTGGGTCTCCGTCGGAGAGTCTGCCGACCTGTTCGACGGTGCCGAGGACACCGGTGCTCGCGTAGCTGCCGTCGAGCCGGGGAACGAGCAGGACCAGCGGCTTGTTGCCGCTGGAGCGGGCGGGGGACGCCTGGGCGGCCTCCACGGCGGCGCTTACGTCCGCGTCGGAAAGGTCCAGCGGCACCACCATTCCGGGCAGCACGACCTCGTCGTCGAGCGGCAGCACGGGCAGGGTGAGCGGTGTGGACGTGTCAGCCATGATCTCCCCTTAGGCAGTGAAGTTGAGCTATGCACACTCAATGCCAGGAGAGGTGCTGGTGTTCCCGGGCGGCCGTTCGCTCTCAGCGATCGGACCCGCCACCAGGTCAGAAGGCCGTCGTGGAGGCGTCGGCGGAGCTGTCGGGAGAGGTCGCGGACGCGCTCGCCGAGGGGGTCGCGGTGGCTGAGTTCGCCGGTACGGGCGATAGGGGCGGCCCGGGTGCCTGAGGGGCACGGCCGGTCCTGGCGGCTTCCCAGCGGCGCACCAGCGGCCAGCAGGCCACCCCGATGGCGAGCGAGATCGGATGACCCCAGTCGGTGAGGGGGTCGTCGAGGGTCAGCAGCGCCTGTACGAGCGCCGTGGCGACGGCCGCCAGGAGGGGCCAGCGCAGCAGCGGCGGGAGCAGTCCGGCCAGGGCCCCGACACCGGCCATCAGTCCGAAGCTGATGCCGTAGTCCAAACGGTGGAGCGAGGAGTCGGGGAGATGGCCCGTGGCGACCGCGACACCGACCGGGATCTCGGTGGCCAGCGTCGCCAGGACGTGCCCCGCCAGGAACACCGCGCCGGTGCGCAGCGCGCCTATTCGGCGCTCCAGGGCGGTGAGGACGAGCAGGAAGCCGGCCGAGGACACCGAGAGCAGGCCGCCGGCTATCCACAGGGCGCTGCCCACCAGGACGAGCAGCGGGGTACGGGCCAGATGCGCCATGTCGGTACTGGAGCCGCGCAGTACGGCGGTGACGGTGTGCGGGTCGGCGTGCTCGGCGAAGAGCGAGGTGGCGACCAGCACCAGGACGTAGGCGAACGTGAAGGGCGTTCCGGTGGGGGTGGGCAGCAGGCGCAGCAGGGGCAGCAAGGTACGGCCGGTGCCACCGGCCGGGCGTCGTGTCCGCTGCGTGTGGTGCACTCTGTCTGTCCCGTCGGCCGTCGGTCTTCCCGTTCGACTCCACTTCCCCCAACGTTCACTCTCCGGGATAGCCTCCGACCGCGCCTATGACATCCACCACACGAAGCAACCCCCGCACCCCCCGCGGCGTCCGGGGGCGACCCGGGAGGAGAACCCCCATCGACACCGAGCACACCGGCGACACCGAGACCGTCCCCGTCCCCGTCCCCGGTACCGGCACCGGGGACGTACGCACGCTCGACAGGCGCGAGGGGCCGTACGGCGAGGTCGTACTGCGCGAGCGCGGGGAGCACTTCGAGATCATCGCCAACGGCTGCTTCCTGATGGACACGTCGGACGGCCGCTCGGAGCGGCTGCTGATCGACGCGGCCCTGGCTGCGCTGCCGCCCGGCCGCGACCGTCCCTCCGTACTCATCGGCGGACTCGGCGTCGGATTCTCACTCGCACACGCCGCGACGGACCCCCGCTGGGGCCGGATCACGGTCGTCGAGCGCGAGCAGGCCGTCATCGACTGGCACCTGGAGGGCCCGCTCGCCCGGATCTCCGGCGCAGCGCTCGCCGATCCCCGGACTGTGATCCTGCCCACCGATCTGGTCGCACACATGCACGGATCCTCATCGGCATATGACGCTTTGTGCCTGGACATCGACAACGGACCGGGGTGGACGGTCACCGACGACAACGGCGGGCTCTACACCGCCGACGGGCTCGCAGCCTGTATGGAACGGCTCAAACCGGGAGGAATCCTGGCCGTCTGGTCGGCTCAGCCATCGGCGACTTTTGAGGAAGCCTTGCGGAATGCCGGATTCATCGGGGTAAGGACCGAAGAGATCCCAGTTGCCCGGGGCGTTCCCGACGTGGTCCATCTCGGTGTTCGCCCTGCGTAGCCGGGACGGCGTCCGGGCATCTAGTCTGCTGACCGGCAGACGAGATCTGGACGCCTTGTCCAAGAGCGCAGCTGGGACACAGCCGCGTACGCAGCAGAACGCAGATCAACAGCGCACTTCCAGGGGCGGGCGATGGAGCAGACACACACCACCCACAACGGCGTCGCGGCCACCCCGGGCGCCCAGCGCCGGGTGCTGGTCGTCGAGGACGACCCGACAATCGTCGACGCCATCGCCGCACGGCTGCGGGCCGAGGGTTTTCAGGTGCAGACGGCAACGGACGGGCCGGCCGCGGTGGACGCGGCCCAGGGCTGGCAGCCGGACCTGATGGTCCTCGACGTGATGCTGCCCGGCTTCGACGGCCTTGAGGTCTGCCGCCGCGTCCAGGCGCAGCGGCCGGTACCGGTCCTGATGCTGACGGCACGCGACGACGAGACCGACATGCTGGTCGGACTCGGTGTCGGCGCCGACGACTACATGACCAAGCCGTTCTCGATGCGCGAGCTGGCGGCGCGCGTCCATGTCCTGCTGCGGCGGGTGGAGCGGGCGACCATTGCCGCCTCGACACCGCGCAGCGGCATCCTGCGCCTCGGCGAGCTGGAGATCGACCACGCGCAGCGGCGGGTGCGGGTGCGCAACGAGGACGTGCATCTGACGCCCACCGAGTTCGATCTGCTGGTCTGCCTGGCGAACACCCCGCGTGCCGTCCTCTCGCGCGAGCAGCTGCTCGCCGAGGTCTGGGACTGGGCCGACGCGTCCGGCACCCGGACCGTGGACAGCCACATCAAGGCACTCCGCAGGAAGATCGGCGCGGAGCGCATCCGTACGGTGCACGGTGTCGGGTACGCGCTGGAGACCCCGGCACCATGACCCGTCCGCGGTGCCGGCGGACCTGGAGCGGTGTCCGGCCCCGGGACCTGGGGCGGGAGCTGGGCCGGGATCTGAGCCGGCTGCTGACCCGGCCCCGGCCGTGGAACCGGCAGCGCCCCTTCCCGGTCTCGATCAAGGCCAAGCTGGGCACGCTCGTGGTGGTGTCGGTCTTCATCACCACGGGGCTGCTCCTGGTGGCGCTGCGCACCAAGACGGAGCTGCGGTTCATCACGGTGTTCTCGGTGATCGCCTCGATGCTGATCACCCAGTTCGTGGCGCACAGCCTGACCTCGCCGCTGGACGAGATGAACACCGTCGCCCGGTCGATCTCGCACGGTGACTACACCCGGCGGGTCAGCGGCGCCGACCGCAGGGACGAGCTGGGCGACCTGGCCACGACCATCAACCGGATGGCCGAGGACCTGGAGGCGGTGGACCGGCACCGCAAGGAACTGGTCGCGAACGTCTCCCATGAGCTGCGGACCCCGATCGCGGCCCTGCGGGCGGTGCTGGAGAACGTCGTGGACGGGGTGTCGGCCGCCGACCCCGAGACGATGCGCACCGCGCTCAAGCAGACCGAGCGGCTGGGCCGGCTCGTCGAGACGCTGCTCGACCTCTCCCGCCTCGACAACGGGGTGGTGCCGCTCAAGGCGGCCCGTTTCGAGGTGTGGCCGTACCTCTCGGGCGTGCTGAAGGAGGCGAATCTCGCAGCCGCTCAGCGCGCGGGCGCCTCGGGCTCCGGCGGCCAGCACACCCGGACGGACGTCCATCTCCATCTGGATGTCTCGCCGCCCGAGCTGACGGCGCACGCGGACGCCGAGCGGCTCCACCAGGTGGTCGCAAACCTGATCGACAACGCGGTCAAACACTCCCCGCCGCACGGCCGGGTCACCGTGCAGGCCCGGCGCGGCCAGCAGCCGGAGTCGCTGGACCTGGAGGTCACGGACGAGGGCCCGGGGATCCCCGAGTCCGAGCGGCACCGGGTCTTCGAGCGCTTCAACCGGGGCCGCGCCCCGTCCCCGCACGGTCCGGGCAGCGACGGCGGCACCGGGCTCGGTCTGGCCATCGCCCGCTGGGCGGTCGATCTGCACGGCGGGCGGATCGGGGTGGCCGAATCGTCCCGTGGCTGCCGGATACGCGTCACTCTTCCGGGCGTATCCAAAACACCAAGTTGACGTAAAGTCTCCAGCGGAAGCCCGCGTTCCGTACCGAACACGCGGGTAAGCGCGTCAGAGGGTGTCGGCCAAGGGGCGGCAGCCGTGATGCGCCATACCCGCATAACGCGGAACCACGCTTGTTTCCCGCCATTTCAAGCCCCGAAACCAGCTTTCGAGTGTGACTTACACGACGTTGGACCGCCCAGCCTGCGCCTCCAGGCCAGGGAGGCGTAGCCTTTATTTCCGCTGTCCATCACCTTGTGAAGCGGAAGAGGGCGGTTAACGCCGTGTCGTCTCAGTCCCCCAGTAATTCGAGCATCTCGACCGACCAGGAGGGGCAGGACAAGAGTCCTGCTGACGCTTTTGGTCCCAATGAGTGGCTCGTCGACGAGATCTACCAGCAGTACCTCCAGGACCCGAATTCGGTTGACCGTGCCTGGTGGGACTTCTTCGCCGACTACAAGCCAGGTTCTGCCGGTGCTCCCACCGCGGGTGCGGACCCGGTGAGCCCGAATCCTCCCCACCAGTCGGGCGTGAGCGGCCGGACGGCCACCGCGCAGGGTGGCGCAGCCGCGGGGGCTGCTCCCACCACGGCCGCGCCCGCCACTCCCAGTACTCCCCCGGCTGCCGCGCCCGCAGCGCCGCAGGCCCCGGCTCCGGCCGCGCCTGCCGCCGCGAAGCCCGCGGCCGCCGCGAAGCCCGCACCGGCCGCCAAGGCCGCTGCGAAGGCCGAGCCCGCCGCCGAGCCCGAGGCGCCCGCCGGCCCCGAGCTGGTCACACTGCGCGGCCCGTCCGCCGCGGTCGCGAAGAACATGAACGCCTCCCTCGAACTGCCGACGGCCACGTCCGTCCGCGCGGTCCCGGTGAAGCTGCTCTTCGACAACCGCATCGTCATCAACAACCACCTGAAGCGCGCCAGGGGCGGGAAGGTCTCCTTCACCCACCTCATCGGCTTCGCGATGGTGCAGGCCCTCAAGGCCATGCCGTCGATGAACCACTCCTTCGCGGTGAAGGACGGCAAGCCGACGCTGGTCAAGCCGGCGCACGTGAACCTCGGCCTCGCCATCGACCTGGTGAAGCCGAACGGCGACCGCCAGCTCGTCGTCGCGGCCATCAAGAAGGCCGAGACGCTCAACTTCTTCGAGTTCTGGCAGGCCTACGAGGACATCGTCCGCCGCGCCCGCGCGAACAAGCTGACGATGGACGACTTCACCGGGGTCACCGCGTCGCTCACCAACCCCGGCGGTATCGGCACCGTCCACTCCGTGCCCCGTCTGATGCCCGGCCAGGGCCTCATCATGGGTGTCGGCGCGATGGACTACCCGGCCGAGTTCCAGGGCACCTCGCAGGACACCCTGAACAAGCTGGGCATCTCGAAGGTCATGACCCTGACCTCGACCTACGACCACCGGGTCATCCAGGGTGCCGCCTCCGGCGAGTTCCTGCGGATCCTCGCCAACCTGCTGCTCGGCGAGAACGGCTTCTACGACGACCTGTTCGAGGCGCTGCGCATCCCGTACGAGCCGGTCCGCTGGCTCAAGGACATCGACGTCTCGCACGACAATGACGTCACCAAGGCCGCCCGCGTCTTCGAGCTGATCCACTCCTACCGGGTCCGCGGCCATGTCATGGCCGACACCGACCCGCTGGAGTACAAGCAGCGCAAGCACCCCGATCTGGACATCATCGAGCACGGGCTCACCCTCTGGGACCTGGAGCGCGAGTTCGCCGTCGGCGGCTTCGCCGGCAAGTCGATGATGAAGCTGCGCGACATCCTGGGCGTGCTGCGCGACTCGTACTGCCGCACCACCGGCGTCGAGTTCATGCACATCCAGGACCCCAAGCAGCGCAAGTGGATCCAGGACCGCATCGAGCGCGGCGCGCACGCCAAGCCCGAGCGCGAGGAGCAGCTGCGCATCCTGCGCCGGCTGAACTCGGCGGAGGCGTTCGAGACCTTCCTGCAGACCAAGTACGTCGGCCAGAAGCGCTTCTCGCTCGAAGGCGGCGAGTCCGTCATCCCGCTGCTCGACGCGGTCATCGACTCGGCCGCCGAGTCGCGCCTCGACGAGGTCGTCATCGGGATGGCCCACCGCGGCCGTCTCAACGTGCTGGCCAACATCGTCGGCAAGTCGTACGCGCAGATCTTCCGCGAGTTCGAGGGCAACCTCGACCCGAAGTCGATGCACGGTTCGGGCGACGTGAAGTACCACCTCGGCTCCGAGGGCACCTTCACCGGTCTGGACGGCGAGCAGATCAAGGTCTCGCTGGCCGCCAACCCGTCCCACCTGGAGACCGTCGACCCGGTCGTCGAGGGCATCGCGCGCGCCAAGCAGGACATCATCAACAAGGGCGGCACGGACTTCACCGTGCTGCCGGTGGCGCTGCACGGCGACGCGGCCTTCGCGGGCCAGGGCGTCGTCGCCGAGACGCTCAACATGTCGCAACTGCGCGGCTACCGCACCGGCGGCACCGTGCACATCGTGATCAACAACCAGGTCGGCTTCACCGCCGCTCCGGAGTCGTCGCGCTCGTCGATGTACGCCACCGATGTGGCCCGCATGATCGAGGCGCCGATCTTCCATGTGAACGGCGACGACCCGGAGGCCGTGGTGCGTGTCGCGCGCCTCGCCTTCGAGTTCCGCCAGGCGTTCAACAAGGACGTCGTCATCGACCTGATCTGCTACCGCCGCCGCGGTCACAACGAGGCCGACAACCCCTCGTTCACGCAGCCGCTGATGTACGACCTGATCGACAAGAAGCGCTCGGTGCGCAAGCTCTACACCGAGTCCCTCATCGGTCGCGGCGACATCACGCTGGAAGAGGCGGAGCAGGCGCTCCAGGACTTCCAGGGCCAGCTGGAGAAGGTCTTCGCGGAGGTCCGCGAGGCCACGGCGGAGCCCGCCGAGGCCACGGTGCCGGTCCCGCAGGCCGAGTTCCCGGTCGCCGTGGACACCTCGATCTCCCAGGAGGTCGTGAAGCGGATCGCCGAGTCGCAGGTCAACATCCCGGACCGGATCACCGTGCACCCGCGGCTGCTGCCGCAGGTGCAGCGCCGGGCCGCGATGATCGACGAGGGCACGATCGACTGGGCGATGGGCGAGACCCTCGCCATCGGCTCGCTGCTCCTGGAGGGCACCCCGGTCCGCCTCTCCGGCCAGGACTCGCGCCGCGGGACCTTCGGCCAGCGGCACGCGGTGCTCATCGACCGCAAGACCGGCGAGGACTTCACCCCGCTGCTCTACCTCTCCGACGACCAGGCGCGTTACAACGTCTACGACTCGCTGCTCAGCGAGTACGCGGTGATGGGCTTCGAGTACGGCTACTCGCTGGCCCGCCCGGAGTCGCTGGTCATGTGGGAAGCGCAGTTCGGTGACTTCGTCAACGGCGCGCAGACCGTGGTGGACGAGTACATCTCGGCCGCCGAGCAGAAGTGGGGCCAGACGTCCGGCGTCACCCTGCTCCTCCCGCACGGCTACGAGGGCCAGGGCCCGGACCACTCGTCCGCCCGCCCGGAGCGCTTCCTCCAGCTGTGCGCGCAGAACAACATGACGGTCGCCATGCCGACGCTCCCGTCGAACTACTTCCACCTCCTGCGGTGGCAGGTGCACAACCCGCACCACAAGCCGCTGGTCGTCTTCACCCCGAAGTCGATGCTCCGCCTCAAGGCGGCCGCGTCGAAGGCGGAGGAGTTCACCACGGGCGGCTTCCGTCCGGTCATCGGGGACGACAGTGTCGACCCGAGCGCCGTGCGCAAGGTCGTCTTCACGGCCGGCAAGGTCTACTACGACCTGGACGCGGAGCGCACCAAGCGCGGCGTCACGGACACCGCGATCATCCGTCTTGAGCGCCTGTACCCGCTGCCGGGTGCCGAACTCCAGGCGGAGATCGCCAAGTTCCCGAACGCCGAGAAGTACCTCTGGGCGCAGGAGGAGCCGGCGAACCAGGGTGCGTGGCCATTCATCGCGCTCAACCTGATCGACCACCTGGACCTGGCGGTCGGCGCCGACGTCCCGCACGGTGAGCGCCTGCGCCGCATCTCGCGGCCGCACGGCTCGTCGCCCGCGGTCGGCTCCGCCAAGCGCCACCAGGCCGAGCAGGCCCAGCTGGTCGCCGAGGTCTTCGAGGCCTAGGCAGTACCGGCAGGTTCATCCCTGGGGCCCGTACGCATCGTGTGATGCGTACGGGCCCCACGGCGTACCGCGGCCGGCTCACGACCGGACCGCGGCCGGCCCCGTGGCTCAGACGAACTGCGGCTCGAAGTCCCAGTACCGCACCGCGCCGTCCCGGATGCTCCGGGTGTGCTGGTGGTCGTCCCCGAGCAGTTCGGTGATCCGGGCCAGCGCCTCCGCGTGCAGCCGGCCGGCGAGCGCCGTATCGCCGGCCGCCCGCAGATCACGGGCGAGCGCGGTCTGGGCGGTGGTGGTCAGCGGGTGTCCCGGGCCGAGCGACCGCACGGACCGGTCCAGCAGGTCGTGTCCCAGCCGTACGGCGCCTTCGGCGTCTCCCGCCCGCTGCCGTGCCGTCGCGGTGTTGAAGGCGCAGCCCAGCGTCCACGGGTGGTCAGCGCCCACCGCGTCCGTCATCTGCTCCAGGGTCTGTTCGGCGAGTTCCAGGGCGCCGTCGTGGTCTCCCGCGTCGCCCTGCAGCAGTGCCAGGTTCGCCCGGGTGCCCACCGCGTACGGGTGCAGCTCGCCGAGTTGCAGCGCGTACAGCGAGGCCGTCTCGTCCGCGAGGTCGTAGGCCTCACGGAACTCGCCCGCCTCGCGCAGCAGCATCGCGAAGTCGGCGCCCGCCCGCAGGGTGTCGGGGTGGCGGCGGCCGCGCCGGGCGACCCGGCGTTTGCGGACGCTGAGCAGCAGCGCTCTGGCCTGGAGGAGCTTCCCGTCGCGGCGCAGGCACAGGGCGAGGTTGTGGTCGGCGTTCAGGGTCTGCCCGTGGTTGCGGTCCAGCTCCTGGCCGTGCAGCCGCGAGTTGTGCTGCTGGATCTCCAGGGCCTCCCGGTAGCGCCCGAGCAGCCGCAGCATGGTCGCGGTGCGCAGCGCCGAGTGCAGGGTGAGCGGATTGCGCCCGCCGAGCAGGGCGACCCGCGCGGTCAGGATGTCCCGGTGCAGGTCCAGCGACGCCTGGTACTTCCCCTGGAGGCCCATCGCCTCGGCCAGGTTGTTCCGTATGGACAGGGTGCGCGGCACCTCGGCGTCGCCCAGCGAGGTGACGGCCTCCCGGTCCGCCTGCTCGAAGAGCGTCCTGGCCTCGTCGTAGCGGCCGAGCGCCAGCAGGGTGCCGCCGAGCCCGTCCCTGGCCCTGATCACTTCGATGGGTTCGGCTCCGGGGCTGCTCAGCAGCCGTTCGAGCACCTCACGTCCGACCGCCTCGGCCTCGGCGTAACGGCCCAGCCTGCGCTCCATGTTGGCGCGCTGGTGGACGGCGACCAGGACGGAAGTGCTGGTGGCGCCGGACACCCGCTCCCAGTGCTCGACGGCCGCCCGGCTGAGCCGCCCGCCCTCCTCGTACTCGCCGCGCATCCGCAGGTACTCGATGCAGTTGAGCACCAGCCTGCGCACGTCCTCGTCGGCCGACTCCAGGGCGCCCGCGATCTCCAGATGCGGAATCAGTTCGGCGTAGCGGGACCAGTTGCGGGACGACGCCGGGTCCCTCGGGTCGGCGGTGACGAGCACCTTGAGCGCGGCCTCGGTCAGCTCCGCCCGCTCACCGGGTGTCTGGGCGTGCCGTACGAAGGAGTGAAAGATCCGGTGCATCCGCAGGGCGGCGACGGTGACGGAGCCGCCCATCCGCGGGACGGGGTCGTACTCCAGCCGCATGGAGGTCACTTCGGAGAGCCGGCGCAGGGCGGAGTTCCAGCTGCTCGGTTCCGGGACGACCCGGTCCAGGGGTTTGGGGAGGTCGGTGGCGCGCGCCGACTGGAGCAGCCGCAGCGGCAGCATCCCCGGGGAGAAGCGGGCGAGCAGATTGAGCAGTTTCCAGGCGCCCGGGTCCTGTTCGCGCAGGCTGCCGAGGGTCCTGGCCCAGGCAATCTGGAAGGACACCGGGTAGTCCTGGGAGGCCAGCACCCCGAAGCGGTCGGGGTTGCTCTCCGTCAGCTCCCTGATGTACTCGGGGATGTCGACGGTGGGGTTGATGTCGAGCCAGGCCGCCGTCTGGTCGAGCAGCAGCGGCAGGTCCTCGACGGCTTCGGCGAGCAGCCCGGCCTCGTACGGGGAGAGCCGCTGGGAGCGGCGGCCCGCGAAGGCCACGGACTCCTCCCGCTCGAAGTGCCCCACCTGGAACAGCTCGGCCAGGGCCGACCACTCCTGGTGGTTGGTGGTGACCAGGATGTCGCCCGCCCCTTCGGGCAGCAGGGCGGCCAGCTTCTCGGGGTCTCCGGCGCCGTCGAGGACGATCAGCCAGCTGTCGCCGGTGGCGCGCAGCTTTCCGGCGGCCGCGGCTATGGACTGGTCGAGCTTGCTGCCGACTCCTGCGCCGAGGGCTTCGGCGAGCGTGCCGAACTGCTCACGGGCGGTGCCGGTGGTGGTCGCGTCCAGCCACCAGACGATGTCGTACTCGCCCTTGAAGCGGTGGACGTACTCCAGCGCGATCTGGGTCTTGCCGATCCCGCCCGGCCCGCACAGCGCGAGTACCGCACCCTCGCCGCGGCCGGCGGCGAAGGTGTCGTGGATGTGGTCGAGCAGGGTTCCGCGGCCGGTGAACCTGCGGTTGCGGCGCGGTACGTTCTGGATGTCCGGCGGGTCGTCGGGGAACCGCGGGACGCGGTCCAGGGTGACCGGGCGGACCGCGCCGTCCGGTGCGCCGGCGACTTCGAGCACCCGCCTGCGGGCCGCGTCGGCGCTCAGGCCGCGCAGCGCGACCGGCCCCAGGGCGATGATGGCCTCGGGCAGCGGGCGGGTGGTGACGCTGACTCCGGCGATCCGTTCGGGGTGGTCGGCGAGCATCTGGCGCAGCGCGTCGGCCCACGCCGTGCGGAGGCCGTCGTCGAACCGCTCGAACCAGTCGTCGATGACGAGCAGGACCCGCCCGGGTGCGGTCAGCATTCCGGTGAGGGCGTCGGCGGTCGGCGAGCTCCGGGCCGGGTTCCAGCGGACCAGGGCGGTGGCGGTCCCCACCTCCGTGAGCTGCCGGGCCATCCAGTGGGCCCAGGGCTCGCTCTGCCCGGCGAAGACCACCGTGACGTGGGGAGTCGGCTCCGCCATCGTCACTCCCTCAACCAGTTGCGTCACTGTCGTGCACCTACCACTCAAGTGTGAACAGAAGTCGCCATGTTGACGGCCAGTCGGCGCCACGATACGTCACGTGACGAAAGCGCTCAGCCGGTGGGCGATATACCGGATGAGGTACTCCAAATCGGCGCAGTAGACGCTGGGGTGCCGGAAGCCGGCCCCGGCCGCGTACCGGTGGACGTAGTTGCCGCCGCCGCACACCCGGAGCACCGGGCAGCGCAGGCAGACTCCGGGGAGCGCCTTCTCACCGAGTTGTCTGGCGGCGATCCCGGGGTGTGCGAGCGCGGTGTCGAAGGGGTCGCTGAAGACGTCGAGGCCGGTCGAAGGGGCTCCCTCGTAGGCGGACTTGAGCGCGTCGACCTGCTCGATGGCGCCGTCGGTGTCCACGACGACGACGGCCAGCGGGGCCAGCCCCACCGCCTCGGCCGCGGCCGGTTCGCCGAACAGCAGGGCGACGAGGGTGTGGAAGAGCCGGATGCGCGGCTGGCCGGGACCGCCGTCCCACCAGCGGTCGAAGACGGTGGCGAGCCAGTGGCCGTACGGGGTGGGGCGCGGCCGGTGCCGGCCCGGTTCCCCCGGCTCGGTCCCCGGTGGCGGCACGGACCAGTTGCCGTGCGGCAGCAGCAGGTCGAGCCCCGGCGGGCGCAGCGCGCGCAGGCTGTCGTACACCTCGACCGGGTCGGCCGCGAGGTCGATGGTGCAGAGGATCCCGGCGTACGTGCCGGGGTGCCGGCACGCGGCGAGCAGCCGGGCGGCCCGGTGGGCGGCGGGCCAGGAGGGCCGGCCCGCGTGGTCCCTGCGGCGGGAGTTGAGCGCCGCGGTGCCGCCGTCGAGGGAGAGCCCGACGCGGATCCGGGCGGCGGCGAGCGCGTCGAGCGTACGGGCGGTCAGCAGGGTCCCGTTGGTCTGCACGGTCGCGGTGACCTCGCACCCCGCGGGCACCGCGTCCCGTACGGCGCGGGCGTACTCGATCACCGGGCCCGGCCCGGACAGTAGCGGTTCGCCGCCGTGCAGTTCGATCCGGATACGCGGGAGCCGGTGCGCGGTGACGTGCTCGGCGATCCGCGCCGCGGTCCTGCGGACGGTCTCGCCGGTGGCGCGGCGCGGGCGCTCCCGCCAGCTGCTGTCCTGGCCGCGGTAGACGTAGCAGTAGGAGCAGCCCAGGTTGCAGCGGCTGTGCACCTTCAGGACGAACTGCCGGAACGGCACGGGGTGTTGAGCGACGGGCCGGTCGCGGACCGCGGGGGTCATGGCGCGTCCTCGTAGTAGGCGATGAGCGGTTCGTGCGGATCGCGCTGCCGGGTCTCGGCGAGTACGGCGGCGAGCACCGGGTGGCCGGTGTCCCACGGCGGGGTCAGCCGGGGCAGCGGGTCGCCGGGCAGTGCTTCTGTGTCGTGGGTCAACGGCCGGCCGCCCCGTCCGTCAGCCGGGCGACGGCGTCCCGGACACCGGCCGCGGCACTGTCCCCTGCGGGCCCGGCGGACTCCAGCAGCGCCAGGGCCGCCCGGTACTCGCGGAGGGCTTCCGGCGGGCCCGCGAGCTCCTCCAGCACAGCGGCGCGCGCCGCCCGCGCCGCACCGGCCCGCCCGTCGTCGTCCACGTCGGTGGCGCGCAGATAGTGCTCGGCGGCCTGCTGGAGCCGGTCGGGGGTGCCGGTGTGCCGGGCGAGGAGCACCGCGATGTCGCCCCGGGCCTGCCAGGCGCGCGAGGCCGCGTACGGGTCGGGGGCCCCGCGCGCGGCGGCTCCTTGGGCCCAGTCGGCCTCGTAGAGGTCGGTGAGCCCGCCGGTGGCCCGGTAGCGCGCCAGATACAGCGCCCCGAGCAGCGCCCGGCGCGCGGCCAGTTCGCGGTCCGACTCGGCCGTCTCGTCGACGGCCTCGCGCAGCCGGCGTACGGCGGCGTCGAGATCGCCGGGCGCGCCGTCCCGCGCCGCACGGTGTCCCAGCGCCCGGCCCAGCCGGGTGAGGAGCCTGGCCGGCCGGTCCGGGGTCCCGGTGGCGAGGGCGGCGGCCCAGTGCTCGATGGCACCGTCCAGATGTGTGCCGGGCCGGGGGGCCGGCCCCTGGCCGTGTCCGGGGGCGCCCCCGTGGGCGCTGTCCGGGCGGGCGCTCTCCCCCCGGCTGCCCTCCGGGCGGGCGCTCTCCGGATGAACGCTGTCCGGATGGGCGCTCTCCAAATGGACACTGTCCGGGCGGGCGGCCGCCGGGAGAGCGGGAGCAGCGGGGTCGATGTGCCCCTGCCAGTGCACGTCCCCCATGCGCAGGTGGCAGTGGTGGCGTACGGCGTCGTCATCGGCGGCCGTCAGGGCCGCGGCGAGCGCGTCCAGCACCTCCCGCCGCCACGACGCGTCGCCGCCCTCCAGGTGGGCCAGCTCCAGCGCACTGGCGATCTTCAGCCAGATGTCGGCCCGTTCGGCGCCCCCGGTGGCCTCGGCGGCGGGGCGCAGCGCCCGGAGCGCACGCAGGGCGTAGTGCCGTACGACGTCGTCACTCACCACGTGGCGGGCCAGATCCAGTTCCAGGGTGCCGTGCAGCACCCGCGCCCCGACCCCGTCCGCCGCGTCCGCCAGCCGCTCGGCGAGCGCCGCCGCCGCGTACAGGGGCGTGGTGTCCACCGCCGGCCCGCCCGCCCTGGACAGCCGCCGCAGCACCTCGATGTGGAGTGCGGCGGCCGCCTGCCACTCCTCCGACGGCCGTACGGCCTCCGTCACCCCGCGGAGCCGGTCGGACGCCGCGGACAGCAGCTCGGCCGCGGTGTCCGCGTCATCGAGAGGGGCGTCGCCGGGGTACGGGCCGCGGACCTCGCGCAGTACCTTCCCGGCCAGCTCCTGGCCGAGTTGCCCTTCATCGGCCGCCACCGCCATGGCGTGCAGCACCTCGGCGGCCGCGAACCCGTCGGAGGACTTCGCGGATTCCCAGGCCTCCGCCAGGTCCTCGTCCAGCGCACGCAGCCGCCAGCGCAGCAGCAGCGCCCGGGACAGCTCCGCCCTGCGGGCCGGCACCGACTCACGGCGCCGCTCCCCTGCCGCGGCCAGGCGCAGCAGCCCGATCGCGCTGTCGAGGTCCCGTACGCCGCCGTACCGCTCGTACCGCTGGATGAACTCGTCCGCCTGCGCGGTGAGTTCGCCCGGGGTGCCGGGGCCGGGCGGCGCGACGGGAGGCCCGCCGCGGCGTCTGATGGTGTCCGCCGCGACCTCGGCGAAGACGCGCAGCCCGGCGGGCATCGCACCGCCGCCCGCCGGGACGGGCAGCCGCTCGCCGAGCGCGACGGCGGCCATGGCGGGGAAGTTGCGCGCGCTGCGGCCGAAGCGCCGCTGGACATAGCTCGAACTGTGCCGCAGCACGAGCCGCTCGTCCCCCCGGTCGAGCCGGGCGGCGAGCAACACCTTCACCCCGTCGAGGAATTCGTAGTACGGACCGTCGGAGGGGCCGATGTCGGGCCGCTCGGCGCGCCGTACGATGCCGCCGAGCAGCACCTCGGCCAGCGCCTCGGGGCCGGTGCCCGCCAGCATCGTGTGCTGGACGAGCCGCATCACCGGCAGCACCAGCGGCACCGCCGTCAGATACTCGGCAAGCCGCTGCGCGGTGGGGGACGCGGTCCGCCGGAACGCGCCGACCCGCTCCTGCCCGGTGAGCGCGGCCTCGGCCCGTACCGGTGCGCGGGAGGGCGGTTGGTCACGGCGCACCCAGGCGGCCGCGGTGGACACCGACTGGCCGGTGCCGCCCGAGACCAGCCCGGCCCAGCCCTCCACGGAGGTGCGCCGCAGCGCGAGCACCGGGACCGGTCTGCCGTCGCGCGGGTCGGAGCCGTGCGGCACTGCGCTGAACTCCAGCCGCCCCAGGGGGCCTTCGTGCCGCCGCAGCACCCCTCCGTACGCGGGCAGATGGGTCCGCCGCCACAGCCGCTGCGGCAGCGGCTGGACGACTGCGACCGGGGTGGTGGCCGACCAGTGGTACAGCAGCCGCTGCAGGACACCGGACCGCCACATGGGTCCTGAGCAGTCCGAGAGCAGCAGGATGATCCGGCGGCCGGTGGGGTCGCCGAGCTGGGCTGCGCGGCGCAGCGGTCCCGCCGGGACGCGTCCGGCCGCGTATCCGGCGCCCGATTCGCCGTCCGGGTGCAGATAGCGCAGCTGGACGTCCTGGAAGACTCCGGCGCCGGCGCAGATGCCGGCCAGCTCCTCCAGTGCGCTCTCCCAGGCGACCGTCGACGTGGAGACGTCCATGAGGAGCAGCAGCCGCGCCTTCTGCCGGCGCGCCGCGCGCAGTACCGGAATGACCAGTCCGGTGTCGGCCGCCCGGCCGGCGGTGGCCTCCTCGTCGAGCCTGCGGCCCGGCGGGATGGCCGGTGACCGGTAGCGGCTCAGCGGCCGTAACGCGCGCTGGAGCGCGTGCGGATCGGCGAGCGCGGGCGCCGCGGGCACCAGGACCGGCGAAGCCTCCACGGCGGCGGGCGCGCCTTCCGGGTCCGGCGCGGTCAGCAGGGCGGCGGGCGCGCCGGGCGTGTCCCCGGGCGGCTCGACGGGGCGGGTGGGGGCGGCCGGCGGAGCGGCGGGGGTCTCCTGCGGGAGACCGGCCGGAAGGCCGGGCCCGGCGGGGGCGGGGGCTCCGGTGCGGGCGGCCAGCCACAGCGCGTCCGCGAGTTCCCGCGCGTCGACATCGCGGCCGGACTCCCGCAGCCGGGCGACCAGAGTGGTCAGTGCCACACCCCGGCCGCTCTCGTCCCGCCCGTCGCCCACCGGGTCACCTGGGCCCGTTGTCGAGGGGCCGCATCAGGAGATCGGCGACGGCCTCCTGGTCCGCGGGGTGGCGGCCCGCGGTGTGCTGGACGAGGTAGATCGCGTTCAGCAGCTGGTCGGTCGGGCGCACTCCGCCGTCCGCCTCGGTACGGACGAACCGGTCGACGAGGCCTATGTACTCGTCGTAGGATCCGGCGCCGAAGTGCGCCTGGACCATGGCGGCGAGCCGTTCGTCCCGGGGCGCCGCCAGGTCGAGGTGGATGCACCGGCGCAGCAGGGGGGCGGGGAAGTCCCGCTCGCGGTTGCTGGTCATGACGACCACCGGGAAGGCCCGGCAGCGCACCCGGCCGCCGGTGACGGGGGCGCGCAGCCCGTCGTCGGTGAGGACCTGGACGGTCTGCTGCCCCGGCCGGTCGGCGACCCGCTCCAGTTCGGGCAGGGTGAACTCGCCCTCCTCCAGCACGTTCAGCAGGTCGTTGGGGAGGTCGATGTCGCTCTTGTCCAGCTCGTCGATGAGCAGCACCCGGGGCCGCTCGGCGGCGAGCAGCGCGGTGCCGAGCGGGCCCAGCCGCAGATAGCGCCCAATGTCCCCGGCCGGGTGCGGTCCGCCGGCCGGACCGTTCCCGCCGTTCCCGCCGCCCTCGCCGTCCTCCAGCCGGGCGAGCTGGGCGTCCTGGAGGCGGCCGATGGCGTCGTAGGAGTAGAGGCCGTCGCGGAGTTCGCTGCGGCTGACGACCGGCCACTGGAGGACGCGGCCGAGGCCGAGTTCGAAGGCGAGGTCGTGGGCGAGCGTGCTCTTGCCCGAGCCCGGCTCTCCGGTGATCAGCAGCGGGCGGCGCAGATACAGCGCGGCGTTGATGAGCCGCAGCGCCTCGCTGCCGGGCACCGCGAGGGGGACGGCCCGGGTACCCAGCCGCCGCGTGGTCGCGGAGTCGGCTTCCGGCACCCGGTAGTCGATGGGCGGGGCGCCGAAGTCACGCCAGGGCGGTGGCGCGGGCCTGCGGTCGATACGCTCCGGATCGGGGTCGCCGGTGCCGCGGTAGATGAACCATTCGCTCATCGCTGGTTCGCTCCTCATCGGCGCCGGGCGTTCCGGGATACGTACCCGTCCGGCGCATCGTCAAAGTCGTTTTCAGGCCATTGCCGTGGAACGGTCCGCGGGGTCCCGGTCACGGGGAGTCCAGGGTGTGTTCGTCATCGGTGGGCAGGGGCCGCCCCGGGTCGTCGTACAGCAGCATCAGCGGTTCCGGCCAGTGGGTCTCGGGGCGCCGGCGGTCGATGTCCTCCCGCAGATGGCGCAGCCGGTCCGGGAGTTCCGCCGTTCCGCCGGCCGCGTCGAACAACTTCTGTACCCGCGCCCGCAGTTCGGCGCAGTCCTCTCCGCAACTGTGCCCGGCACCACGGCCGATGTGCCACAGCGCGATGCCGTGGCCGGCCCGCAGCGTCAGTTCCATGGCGGCGGCTCCGGCGCCCCGGCCCGCGGGGCGGCACAGCACGGGGACGGCGCCGGGCGGAAGCGACTCGTAGTACGCGGGCCGCTGGGCGGTGCCCGGTTCCGGGATCCGCGCCACGGTCAGCCGCTGGGCCCCGGCGGCGGCCTGCCAGCGGGTGTCCCGCCCGGCCTCGTCGTGCCACTGGCCGCGGCGCCCGAGATCGCGCACCACCAGACGTCGCTGCGCCCCCAGGTGGGTGAGCCCGTCCATCGGCGGGGCGTCCTGGAGCTGCCAGCGGTGGACGGGGGTGTCGAACCGGCCGAGCGGCAGGGCGATCTCCACCGGCACCGGACGGTCCCCGTCGGGGTCCTCGGCGTGCAGCACCTCATGGAGCCTGCGCCGCAGCGTCTGGTGGTTGTGCCAGACCGCGTCGCCGCCCTGCGTACGAGGGGCCGGCCCCTCGTACGCGCCGATCTGCTCGCTGCCCCCTTCTCCGCTGAAGAGGTGGATCGTCCACTCGAAGAGCGCGGGGTCGTCGTGCAGCGGATCCATCACGACCGTGACCACCGGCCCCTCCTTGGGGCCCGGGTACGGCAGGACGATGCGTTCCGGACGTACGGGGTCGGGGAGCAGCGCGGAGGGCAGCCCGATCCCGGTGACCAGCTCGTGCAGGAGCGGGTCCGTCACCTGCTCCAGTCTGCGGTCGATCCAGTCGGAGAGCGGGCCCGTCGCGCCGCCGCGCGCGCCGACGTACTGGGCGGCCAGCCGGAGGTAGCTGAGCTGGACGAGCGGGCCGAGCGGCTGCTCGCCGTCGTACAGCAGGCCGTGACCGTCCCGCCAGCCGCGCAGTACGGCCCTGGTCGGAGGCAGCAGATCGCGGGCGGCCTTGCGCGCGAGAACCGCGACGGGCGCTCCGGTGGCGGGGCCGGGCAGTTCGGCGAGGAGCGCCAGCGCATCGCGCCGGTCGCGCGGCGTCCAGTCGCCGCCTCCGCCGGGCCCTGCGGAGGCCGCCACCGGTTGTCTGGCGGTCCAGGTGTGGTGTCCCTTCCGTGCGGCGTGCCAGCGGTCGTGTGCGGCCATCACCTCCCGGTAGCGGTCGCCGAATCCGCGCAGCGCCCCGGCCGCGACGGCGAGGCCACCTTCCTTGTCCTTCCTGCGGGACTTGATGATGCCGACGACCTCGCCGGTGAGCGGGTCGAGGAGCGGGCCGCCGGACACGCCCTTGGGGTATTCGGCACCGGGCTCGATCAGCAGTCCGTGGTCTCCGCTGAGCACGTTGATACCGGCCCTTGCCGTGAAGGACACCGGGCCGCCCCCGGGCGCCGCCTGGGGTTCGGGGCGGTAGCCGTGCACGACGACCGTGTGCATCGGCCGTACGTCACGGTCGGTGAACCAGACGCATTCGTGCTCCGCCTCCGGGTCCAGCAGCCGGACGAGGGCGAGGTCCCGCTCCGGCGGGATCGCGGCCCCCTCCTTCTCGGCCAGCTGCCAGGCCACCACCTCGGCGGGGACGGGGATCCCGTCGTTGAAGTCGTCGCCGCGTACCGCGAGGTGCCCGCCGGGCCCGGCCGGCAGATGCGGGCGCAGCACATGGGCGCAGGTCAGCACCCAGCCGGGGGCGATGAAGAAGCCGCTGCCCCAGAAGTCAGCGGCGGCCCCGCCGGCGGGCAGCAGGTGGACGGTCGCGGCAGCCGTGAGGGAGTTGACGACGGGGTCGGGCTCATTCATCGGCGGGCTGGGGCACGGCGGGCGGAGGCGTGGCGGGCGGAGGCGCGAGGGGCGCGGCTGCGGCGGGCTGCTGCGCGGCGTTCTCGGCGAGTTTCCAGGTGAGGGACACCTGGAGGGCAGTCTTCGCCTCGGCCCCCGCCAGGACGGAGATGACCTTCCCCTCCTTGACGCTGAACTCAAGGCCGAAGGTGACGGTGGCCTCGTCGGGACAGGCGGCGCGCGCCGCGTCCAGCACGGAGCCTCCGACGCCGGCGATCACCCGCCGCAGATCGTCCACCCGGTTCTGCAGCACCTCCGCGACGCCGACGTCCTCGTAGCCGTCGCCGTGCGCGCCGGATGTGGTCAGCCGGGCGTGCACGACCGCACCTCCCGGCAGGACGATTTCCTGTACCTCGGCCGCCATGACTCCCCCGTATCGCTCAAGTCACCTCACGTACAGGTTACTTGGACCATGACGAGGGTACTGGCCCGGCCGGTTGCGGAGGAGGCCGGAACCCGCCACTCAGCGGCCGGTCCTGCGCCGCGCTCAAGACCGACCGGCAATTGGGGGGCGGGTGAAGGAGCGGGGCTGGGGCACGCACCTCGCAATTACCGGTCGGTCTAATCTGAAAGGGACCATCCGGAACGCATCAGGAGCGACACGTGTACTTCACCGACCGCGGCATCGAGGAACTGGAGAAGCGGCGGGGCGAGGAGGAGGTCACCTTCGAGTGGCTCGCCGAGCAGCTGCGTACCTTCGTCGACCTGAACCCGGACTTCGAGGTTCCGGTCGAGCGCCTGGCGACCTGGCTGGCCCGGCTGGACGACGAGGACGAGGACGACGACTGACGCGTAGGGGGCGGCAGGAACGCGGGAGCCGGGCGCCGGCTCAGGCGCCCGCCCGCATCCGGTCGTACGCGAGGCCCAGCACCCCGTGCGCCATCAGCAGGGCGGCCGCCACCGTCCAGCCTCCCCTGCGGCGGCTGAAGCCCCAGAGCGCGAGCGGGACACCGGCGGCCAGCTGCGCCGCGCCGAGTGCGCGGGCCCGCGGGCCGCGCAGCCAGGGGCCGAGCGTGCCGTCCTCGAAGGCGGCGAGTTCCGCCCGCACGGCCTCCCGCAGGCCCGTCGGGTCGATCCGCCCGGTGGCGGGGTGGACCCTGGCCACCTCGCGCAGCCGGTCGGCGGGGTCACCGGGGGTGAGGCCGGTGGGCAGGGCGAGGCCGGCCCGGGCGAGGACAGCGGTGAGTCCGGTCAGCCGGGAGCGTGAGTCGGCGAGCGGGTCCGGGAGGGTGAGCTCGGTCAGCGCCTGGAGGTCCAGTACGGGATCGAGCCGCAGCCGTGCGCCGAACGTGCGCATCGCCCCGTCCTCACCGACCGGCGTGCCGTCCGCGCGCCACACATAGCCGACCGGCCGCCGGAAGCCGGAGGCCAGCGTGAGACCCGACCGGTCGTGGTCCCACCAGAGGGCGAGCACCGGCCAGTCCGACGCGACCGCGAGCGTGGTGACCCAGCCGCCGGCCACCCGGTCGACCGGTTCCTCCGTGTGCAGCCAGGGCTTCGCATCGGGGACGAGCACGCTCCACCGCTCCCCCGCCGGTGCGAGAAGCAGCTGCTCCCCCAGCACCCGGGCCGCGGTCCGTACGGCGGCCGGGTCAGCCCGGCAGAGCAGCAAGGCGCCTGTGGCGTTCTCTGACATGGCCCCACGCTAGGACAGATCCACGCATTCCACCCGCGCGCTTGACTTCACCGATCCGCGATATATCGTGTTCTTCAGAAGACGCGATATGTTGCGTTGTAGCCGACCGGTGGAGGTCAGTTCCATGTCCGAGAGGTCAGTGTCGGAGCCACAGAAACTCTCCTTCGACGAACCCGTGACGGCGCTGAACGTGCGCATCGTCAACGGCACGGTCAATGTCGTGGGCACCGACGACGCCGTACTGAACGAGCAGGGCGGCGCCCGGCTGGAGATCTCCGGGATCGACGGGCCGCCGCTGGTCGTGACGCTGGAGAACGGCACGCTGACCGTGGCCTACGAGGACCTGCCCTGGAAGGGCTTCCTGAAGTGGCTGGACCGCAGGGGCTGGCACCGCAACGCCGTCGTCTCGGTCGCGGTGCCCGCGTCGGCGCGGGTCGAGGTCGGCGTGGTCGGCGCGGGCGCGGTGGTCTCCGGGATCCGGGGGCGTACGGAGGTGCGCGGGGTCTCCGGTGACACCACCCTGGTCGGCCTCTCCGGCACCGTTCTCGCCGGGACCGTGTCGGGGAACGTGGAGGCTCAGGCCGTCAGCGGCGATCTGCGCTTCCACTCGGTCTCCGGGGACCTCACCGTGATCGAGGGGACCGGCTCGTCCGTACGGGGAGAATCGGTCAGCGGCGACATGGTCGTCGACCTCGACGCGACCGGCGGGCCGACCGACATCGCGCTCACCACCGTCTCCGGCGAGGTCGCCATCCGGCTGGCCCAGCTGACGGACGCCGAGGTCAGCGCGAACACCACGAGCGGCGCCGTGTCGAACGCCTTCGAGGATCTGCGGGTCAGCGGCCAGTGGGGTGCCAAGAAGATCACCGGTACCCTCGGCGCGGGCACCGGCAGCCTCCGGGCGACCACCGTGAGCGGGGCCATCGCCCTGCTGCGCAGGCCCGCACAGGACGACATCGCCGAGAAGGTGCTCTGACATGGCCCCCGTTTTCGCACACGGCCGACTGCGGCTCTACCTCCTCAAGCTTCTGGACGAGGCGCCGCGCCACGGCTACGAGGTGATCAGGCTCCTGGAGGAGCGCTTCCAGGGGCTGTACGCACCGAGCGCGGGCACCGTGTATCCGCGCCTGGCCAAGCTGGAGGCGGAGGGACTGGTCACCCACGCTTCGGAGGGCGGCCGGAAGGTGTACTCGATCACCGAGGCCGGCCGCGCCGAACTGGCGGGCCGCAGCGGTGAACTGGCCGACCTGGAGATGGAGATCCGCGAGTCGGTCTCCGAACTCGCCGCGGAGATCCGGGCCGACGTCAGCGGCTCGGCGAACGACCTGCGGCGCGAGATCCGCCAGGCGGCGAAGGAGGCACGCAGGACGTCGGCCGGTGCGGCGGACGGCGGACGGACGGCCGACGCGGGTCCGGACAGCGGTTCGGGTTCGGGTTCGGGTTCCGGCTCGGGGAAGCCGTTCCCCGGATTCCCGGACGCCTCCGACTTCTTCGACGGGAACTGGACCGACAAGGAGGGCTGGCGCCAGGCCAAGGAGGACTTCAAGCGCGCCAAGCAGGAGTGGAAGGAGCAGGCGCGCCGGGCGAAGGACGAGTCGCGCCGCGCCCGCGAGGACGCCCAGCAGGCGCGCCGCCAGGCCAGGGAGGCCCAGGACTACGCCCGCGAGCAGATGCAGCGGGTCGCCGAGCAGGTCCAGGACCACTTCGCACGTGGTGACTGGCCCGCCGGAGTGCGCGAGGGTCTCGCCGAATTCACCCGGGAACTGGGCCGTTTCGGACGGGCCGCGGAGCCGGGGGCGGGAAGCCGTACGGACACGGATTCCGGCGCGCGCACGACGGCCGGCACAGAACCCGGTTCCGGCACGGATCACGATTCCGGCACAGCTCCCGGTTCCGGTACGGGCACAGCCCCCGGTTCCGGTACGGAGACGACCGCCGGCACGGACACCACGGCCCCCGTCGACCTGGGCAAGGGGGACGGCCGCCCGGCGCCCGAGCCGGAGTGGGCACACGAGGAGCCTTCCGGCAATCCGGCCCGCGACCTGGACCGGCTGCTCGACCGTTTCCGCGACGACATCCGGGACGCGGCACGCGATCACGGAGTCACGGACAGCCAGCTCCGGGACGCCAGGCGGCATCTGTCGGCTGCGGCAGCCCACATCGGCGCCGCACTGCGCGACCCCGGGGCGTAACGGCCCCGGGACGAGAGGCCCCAGGCCCGCGCCCGCTCCCCCGGCAACCGCCGGAGGGGCGGGCGCGCTCCCGTCACACGGCGCCCGGCAAACCGTCGCCCCGCCGCCCGCTCCCCCTCAGTACGCGCTCCACGCCCTCGTACGACACCCCGCACGCCGCCAGCGTGTCCGCGGCCACCCCGCGCCGCTCGATGAGGGCCAGCAACAGGTGCTCGTCGCCGAGATGGCGCTCCCGGTGCGCCACCGCGGTCCGCAGGGCGATCCGCAGCGTCTCCTTCGCGCCGGGCGTGAGCGTCCGGCGCAGTGTCCTGACCGTGGCGCCGCCCGCCGCCAGCGCGCCGCGGCCGTGCTCCTCCTCGATCCGCCCGACGATCTCGTCGACGTCGATCCCCAGACCCGCCAGCGCGTCCGTGTCCGCCTGCGACATCCCGCCCCGGCGCCGGGCGTCGGCCAGCGCCCCGGTCAGCTGCTCGCGCCGGCCGGTGACACCGAGCGAGGAGAGCACGAAGGACGCCTTCGTGCCGCGCGCGTCGAGCAGCGCCATCAGCAGGTGTTCCTCGGTGATCCGGGGGTCGCCCGCGCTCCCGGCGTACCCCGCCGCGCCGCTGACCACGTCCCTGGCCCCCTGGGTGAAGCGTTCGAACATCACTGCCTCCCGTGCTTCTTGTGGACCGCCTGCCTGCTGACACCGAGCTCCGCGGCGATGTCCTGCCACGACCAGCCCTGATTGCGGGCACTGCGCACCTGTACGGATTCGAGCCGTTCGAGCAGCCGCCGCAGCGCGGCCACCGCCCGCAGCCCGACTCGCGGGTCACTGTCGCTCGCCCGGGCGGCGAGTTCCGTTGCCTCGGTCATGGTGTCAATTTACGTTGACGCCGCATCCACTGTCAACCTTCATTGACAGGTACGGAGGCGGGCCGCGCAGAAACGCACAGCGCCCCAACGACGAACGGGGCTACGGCGCCGCCGTGATCGACTGCCCCGGTGGAGCCCCCGGTCCCCGGCAGCCTCGATGCCGACCGGCACCGCGGCCGGCCCTCCCCGGAACACGACCTCGCACCGGACACCCGGGTCCACGCCTGTACCGAACACACCCTGCTCCTGCGGCAGAACAAGTCCGTGCACGTCGAAGCGCCCTCCCGCTTCCCGCTGTTCGGGGACGAGAGGGCGCTGCTTCTGGACACCGGCGCTTCGGAGGACGGACGGACAGCCCCCAGGGCGAGTTCATCGTGGTCACCCGCTCCTGACGGTCAGGAGCGGGTAGGACCCAACCCGGCGCCGGTCCGGAGCGGGGCCGGGCCGGAGTCAGGAGCCGGCGGTCAGCACGATCTTGCCGAAGAGTTCGCCCGACGCCATCTTCTCGAAGCCCTCGCGGGCCCGGTCGAGCGGCAGTACCTCGTCGATGACCGGCCGCACCCCGGTGGCCGCGCAGAACGAGAGCAGGTCCTCCAGCTCGTCCTTGGACCCCATGGTCGAGCCGACGACCTTCAGCTCCAGGAAGAAGATCCGGGTGAGCTCGGCCGACACCGGATCGGAGCCGCTGGTGGCACCCGAGATCACCAGAGTGCCGCCCGGCTTGAGCGACTTGACGGAGTGTGACCAGGTGGCGGCCCCCACCGTCTCGATGACGGCGTCCACCCGCTGGGGCAGCCGAGCACCCGGCTCGAAGGCGTCCACCGCGCCGAGTTCGACGGCCCGTCGGCGCTTGGCCTCGTCCCGGCTGGTGGCGTAGACGCGCAGGCCCGCCGCCTTCCCGAGCACGATGGCGGCCGTCGCCACACCGCCGCCCGCTCCCTGGACGAGTACGGAGTCACCGGGCCGCACACCGGCGTTGGTGAAGAGCATCCGGTACGCCGTGAGCCAGGCGGTCGGCAGACAGGCGGCCTCCTCGAAGCTCAGCTCCTTCGGCTTGCGGAGCACGTTCCACTCGGGGACGGTGACCCGCTCGGCGAACGTGCCCTGGTACTTCTCCGTCAGGATGGACCGCCCCTCCTTCGGACCGACCCCGTACCCGGTCTGCCCGATGACGGAGTGCAGGACGACCTCGTTGCCGTCCTGGTCGGTCCCGGCGGCGTCGCAGCCGAGGATCATCGGCAGCTTGTCGGCGGTGAGCCCCACGCCGCGGAGCGACCAGAGATCGTGGTGGTTGAGGGAGGCGGCTCTGACGTCGACCGTCGTCCAGCCCGGCCGGGCCTCGGGGGCCGGACGCTCCCCCAGTTCAAGGCCGTTGAGAGGGTGGTCGCGGTCGATGCGGGCTGCGTAGGCGGCGAACATGCCCCGACCATAGGCGTGGCCGGTTCCGTACGGAACCGGCCACAGGTGTGACGCTGCCTGCACTGGCCGGGGCGGAGGGGCCTCGCCGGCCCCTCACTCCCCGGGGAGGCCTCAGCGCCTGGCCACGCCCTCCGCGCGGGCCGCGGCGGCCACGGCCGCGGTGACCGCCGGAGCGACCCGCTCGTCGAACGGCGACGGGATCACACAGTCCGCGCTCAGCTCATCGGCCACCACGGCCGCCAGCGCCTCGGCCGCGGCGAGCTTCATGCCCTCCGTGACCCGCGAGGCCCGCACCTGGAGCGCCCCGGCGAAGATCCCCGGGAACGCCAGCACGTTGTTGATCTGGTTCGGGAAGTCGCTGCGCCCGGTGGCGACGACCGCCGCGTACTTGGCGGCGACCGTGGGGTGGATCTCCGGGTTCGGGTTGGCCATCGCGAAGATGAACGAGCCCTCGGCCATCGAGGCGACCGCGGGCTCGGGGACCGTACCGCCCGAAACCCCGATGAAGACGTCCGCACCGGACATCGCGGTCTCCAGCGAACCGGTCAGGCCCGCCTTGTTGGTGAAGCCCGCGACCTCCCGCTTGATCTCGGTCAGGTCCTCGCGGTCCGCCGAGACGATGCCCTTGCGGTCGCACACCGCGACATCGCCGATTCCGGCCTCGATGAGGATCTTCGCGATGGCGACACCCGCCGCGCCCGCACCCGAGATGACCGCGCGCAGCTGCCCCAGCGAGCGTCCGGTGAGGGTGGCCGCGTTCCGCAGGGCCGCCAGGGTGACGACGGCGGTGCCGTGCTGGTCGTCGTGGAAGACCGGGATGTCGAGCTGCTCCTGGAGCCTGCGCTCGATCTCGAAGCAGCGCGGTGCCGAGATGTCCTCCAGGTTCACGCCGCCGAAGGACGGGGCGAGCCGCACGACGGTCTCGATGATCTCGTCCGTGTCGGTGGTCGCCAGCGCGATCGGAACGGCGTCGACGCCGCCGAACTGCTTGAAGAGGATCGCTTTGCCCTCCATCACCGGAAGGGACGCCTCCGGGCCGATGTCACCCAGCCCCAGCACTGCCGTACCGTCCGTCACGACGGCCACGACCTGCGACTTCCAGGTGTAGTCGTGGACCAGCTCCGGCTTCTCGGCGATGGCGCTGCACACCTTCGCGACGCCGGGCGTGTACGCGAGGGACAGGTCGTCCCGGTCGCGCACCGGCACCGTGGCCTGGACGGCCATCTTGCCACCGCGGTGCAGCGCGAACACCGGGTCGAAGGTGTCCTCGTCCTGCGAGGGCGTGCTGAAACTTTCGCTGCGAGGATTGACGATCTCCGCTGCCATTGGTTGTTACCCCTTAAGTCTTCATCAGTTGAGGGTGGCCACTCCTGGTTGAGGAGGGGTGGGCGGGCACCGCGTATGTGCCCCGCCCGGCCGGTTGGCCCGGCGGGCGGGGGGAGGTACATACGCGCGGGCGCGCCGCACACGCGCCCTGAGCCCCGGATGAGGGGTGTAACCGTCTGTTCTACCGGATGGACCGCACATCGGACGAGTCCATATCGAGTCCGCACCGACACGGTGAGATGGCTCATAGCGGGATATCCGGGCAGGTGAGCCCGGTACCGCGATTCGAGTCCATCCTTCGAGACGCGCCCCGGAACGGCGCGGGGCGGACCGGAGATCCTCCGGCGGAAGGTGCGTTTGCCAGCAGATGGTCCGGTCGTGCCGTACCGGCCAAGTGGAGAACGGGGGTGACCCGTTACCCGATTTTGACATGCCCAGCCGCCTGTTTGGACCAGTCCGGCTGGCAAGATGCCGTCATCCACACATGGTCGTGGCACCGGAACACCGTGTGCCGCGGCGCCAGCATTCAGCTGTCCGATCCGCCGGAGGACCACCACCATGACCGCACGCTCCACGCGCCGCACGGCCGCAATGAAGTCCCGGACAGCCGCGGTCGGCGCGATCGCGGTCGCCGGCGCACTGCTGCTGACCGGCTGCGGCGACCAGACCAAGAACGGGCCCAAGAGCGACGGCACGGGTTCGGGCTCCGCACCGCTCGCGCATCTGCTGCCGCAGGCCGTCCGGTCCCAGGGCACCATCAAGGTCGGCTCCGACATCGCGTACGCGCCCGTCGAGTTCAAGGACAGTTCGGGCAAGGTCGCCGGGATCGACCCCGACCTGGGCGCGGCGCTCGGCAAGGAGCTCGGGGTGACGTTCCAGTTCGAGAACGGCACGTTCGACACCCTGGTCACCGGCCTGCGGGCCAAGCGCTACGACATCGCGATGTCCGCGATGACGGACACCAAGGACCGGCAGAACGGTGTGGAGAACGGCAAGAAGGTCGGCACCGGCGTCGACTTCGTCGACTACTACTCCGCCGGTGTGTCGATCTACACGCGGAAGGGCAAGGACGAGGGCATCAAGAACTGGGCCGACCTCTGCGGCAAGACGATCGTCATGGAGCGCGGCACGGTCTCCAACGACCTCGCCAAGGCCCAGGCGAAGAAGTGTCCGGCCGGCAAGAAGCTGACCATCCAGGCCTTCGACGACGACCAGCAGGCCCAGACCCGGCTGCGCTCGGGCGGCGCCGACGCCGGTTCCGCCGACTCCCCCATCGCCGCGTACGCGGTGAAGACCTCGGGCGGCGGCAAGGACTTCCAGATCGTCGGCCCGACGGTCCAGGCCGCCCCGTACGGCATCGCGGTCGCCAAGGGGAACGACCAGCTCACCAAGGCCCTCCAGCAGGCGTTGGACGCCATCATCAAGAACGGCACGTACGACAAGATCCTGGCCAAGTGGGGCGCCGAGCAGGGCGCGATCACCGCGGCCAAGGTCAACGGCGGATCCTGACCGGACGCCGGCGCTGAGAGGTATCACCTATGACTGCTGACATGGAAAAGGTGAGCGGCGCGGTCGACGCGCCGCCCACCGGACCGCAGGCCATCAGGGCCATCCCGGTCAGGCACTTCGGACGGTACGTCGCCGCGGTGGTGGCCGTGGCCCTGCTGGCCTCGATCGTCTACGCGTTCTCCCAGGGCAAGATCAACTGGGGTGCGATCCCGGACTACTTCTTCGACCACCGGATCATCCACGGTGTGGGCCAGACGCTGCTGCTCACCGTGCTCTCCATGGCGATCGGCATCGTCGGGGGCATCATCCTCGCGGTGATGCGGCTGTCGAAGAACCCGGTGACCTCGTCGATCGCGTGGTTCTACATCTGGTTCTTCCGGGGCACTCCGGTCCTGGTCCAGCTGATGGTCTGGTTCAACCTGGGCCTGGTCTTCACGTACATCAACCTCGGTCCGATCTACAAGGACTACTGGTCGAGCTTTATGACGCCGCTGCTGACGGCGCTGCTCGGTCTCGGCCTGAACGAGGCCGCGTACATGGCGGAGATCTGCCGGGCCGGGCTGCTCGCGGTCGACGAGGGCCAGACGGAGGCCGCTCACGCGCTCGGCATGAGCCATGCCAGGACGCTGCGGCGCATCGTGGTCCCGCAGGCGATGCGGGTCATCGTGCCGCCGACCGGCAACGAGGTCATCAACATGCTGAAGACCACCTCTCTGGTGGCCGCGGTGCAGTTCTACGAACTGCTGCGGACGGCCCAGGACATCGGGCAGACGTCCGGGGCCGCGGTGGAGATGCTGTTCCTGGCCGCCGCCTGGTATCTGGTGCTCACGACGATCTTCTCCATCGGCCAGTTCTACCTGGAGCGCTACTACGCGCGCGGCTCCAGCCGCAGCCTGCCGCTGACCCCGTTCCAGCGGGTCAGGGCGAACCTGGCTTCCTTCAGCAACCGCTCGGGGGTGTCCGCATGACGGCGACGGTGAAGGCCGGGAAGACGGCGATGGTGAAGGCCGAGGGCGTCCACAAGTCCTTCGGACCGACTCAGGTGCTCAAGGGGATCGACCTGGAGGTCGCCCCGCGCGAGGTGTTCTGCCTCATCGGCCCGTCGGGCTCCGGCAAGTCGACGTTCCTGCGGTGCATCAACCACCTGGAGAAGGTCAACGCCGGACGGCTGTACGTCGACGGGGACCTGGTCGGCTACCGCCAGAAGGGCGAGAAGCTCTACGAGCTGAAGGACAGCGAAGTCGCTCTGAAGCGCCGGGACATCGGCATGGTCTTCCAGCGCTTCAACCTCTTCCCGCACATGACCGCCATCGAGAACGTGATGGAGGCACCGGTCCAGGTGCGCGGTGAGGCCAAGGCCGTCGCGCGCGCCCGCGCCGAGCGGCTGCTGGACCGGGTCGGGCTCTCCGACAAGGCCGGCAGCTATCCGACGCAACTCTCCGGCGGTCAGCAGCAGCGGGTGGCCATCGCCCGCGCGCTGGCGATGGAGCCGAAGCTGATGCTCTTCGACGAGCCGACGTCGGCGCTCGACCCGGAGCTGGTGGGTGACGTACTGGACGTGATGCGCGGCCTCGCGGACGACGGCATGACGATGATCGTCGTGACCCACGAGATGGGCTTCGCCCGGGAGGTCGGCGATGCGCTGGTCTTCATGGACGACGGCGTGGTGGTCGAGTCGGGCCACCCGCGGGACGTCCTGACCGACCCGCAGCACGAGCGGACGAAGTCGTTCCTGTCGAAGGTGCTGTGAGCGGTCGCACCAGGCGTACGTGAAGGGGGGTACGGGCGCGTCGGCCCGTACCCCCCTTCACGTTCCGCACGCCCGCCGGACGCACGCGGGGCCTTCCGCACGCGTACCGGACGCACGCCGGGCCTTCCGCACGCCCGCCGGGCCGTCGGGGACCGTCGGAGCCTCCGGTTCCCGGCTACTTCACGGCGAGCACCAGGGTGTCGGACGGGGAGGCCCCCAGACAGGCCGCGCCTCCGCGAAGCCCGCCGCGCGCCGGGTGTCCGCGTGCCACCGGGCGGACGGCGTGTCCCCCTCCGCGTGCTCGCCGTAGATCCGGTACCGCTCGGCGGTCGGTCCCGCGAGGACGGGGTCCTTGGCGGCGAGGGCCCACCAGTCCGCCCAGTCGAGGGCGCCCGCGGCCCTGGCGCGGTCCATGGCGGCGTGCCGGTGGGCACGCTCGGCCGTGTTGATCCGCGGCGTCCCGTCGTCGGGTCATGTGGTCGGCGTTCATGTACACGCCGCCGTCCACGACGAGGGAGCCGATCTGCCCGTAGAGCGCGGCGAGCGGCTCGGTGTGCAGCCAGTGCAGCGCGGTCGCGGTCGTCACCGGCGAAGCAGCCCTCCGCGATGGCGAGCAGCGCAGGATCGAGATCCACGCCCGTACTGGTGGCTCCGGGGAACCGCTTCAGCAGCCGATCCGTGATACTTCCCGTACCGCATGCGAGATCCAGCACCCGGGGAGCAGGTCCCACCAGCGCCTCGACCTCCCCCATGGCCTTAAGGGCATGGGGGGACCCCCATCCAGCATGACCCGGAACCGCTCCTCGCGGTCGGGCATGTACCACTCCTGCTGCCGGTCCCAGCTCTCCTGCCAGGACTGCCAGTCCGTACCCGCCACCGACTCCGCCACCGCTTCCTCCACTGATCCGAAAACTGATCCGACCGCTGCGAACCCGTCCACAGCACCACTCAGGTACCCAGGTAATACCCTCGAAGGATGAGCAGCCATTACGGCCGCCCGCTCGTCGACACTAGACCGCCTCCGTAAGGACTACAAGTGGAACTGGCCTATTACTCGGACTACGCCGTGCGCCTGGTGAACACCGAGGAGCCGGCCCGCAACAGGGACTCCCTCACCTCGGTCGAAGCGGTACGCGAGCTCTTCGGCGCGAACTCGTCCGCGGCCCGGCGCGCCACGGACGCCGACGTCACCCGCTTCCGCTCGGTAAGGGGCAGGCTGCGCGCCGTGTTCAAGGCGGCGGACGAAGGGGACGAGACACTCGCGGTGGACCTGCTGAACTCACTGCTGCTGGAGTTCCCGGTCTCACCGCAGATCTCGGGCCACGACCACCGGGACGACGACGACCGGCCGCTGTGGCACATGCACCTGGCCGACCACCCGTCCAACGCGACATCCGGCTACGCCGCCATCGCCTCGATGGGGCTCGCCTTCCATCTCACCGAGTACGGGGTGGACCGGCTCGGCCTGTGCGAGGCAGCGCCGTGCCGCAACGCCTATCTCGACACATCGACAAACCGATCCCGGCGCTACTGCTCGGACCGCTGCGCGACCCGCGCCAACGTGGCCGCCTACCGCGCGCGCAAGCGCCTGGAGACGTCACGGTCCGCCAGCACCGGCCGCACCGCCGACGCCAGCCAGGAGAGCAGCACAGCGGCCGAGCGCTGACGGCCCGGCATGATGGGCCGGTACCTGGCCCGCACCCTCCCGAGCAGCAACTCCTCCGGTACGGTGCCGAACGCGCGGCTGTCCACGCCCTCGGCGTGCGTGTTGTCCCCCAGCACCCACCAGCCGCCCTCACGCCGCTCGATCAGCCGCTTCACGATCAGCAGATCCTGCTGCAGCGGATGGCGCAGCACAGCCACGTCGCCCGGCCTGAGCCCGGCGCCGTAATGCACCAGCAGCTGGTCACCGTGGAGCAGGGTGGGCACCATGGACGGCCCCGTCACCTCCGCCACACCCAACGGAGCCCGCGTCTCCCGCCCCTGATCCGTCATCCGGCACCTCCCGGTCCGATCGTCCACCAGTCCCATACTGACCCTGGACTTTTGTCCTAAGCCCCAGGGGGCACTCGCGAAATCGGGCCTCTCACGGAGTAATGTCCCACCCGAGAAGACGATCACGAGGAAGGACAGCTCCATGCTTTCCCGCCTGTTTGCCCCCAAGGTGAAGGTCAGCGCCCACTGCGACCTCCCCTGCGGCGTGTACGACCCGGCCCAGGCCCGCATCGAGGCCGAGTCGGTCAAGGCCGTACAGGAGAAGTACCAGGCCAACGAGGACCCGCACTTCCGGGCCCGCGCCACGGTCATCAAGGAAGAGCGCGCGGAGCTCGCCAAGCACCACGTGTCGGTGCTGTGGAGCGACTACTTCAAGCCGCCGCACTTCGAGAAGTACCCCGAGCTCCACCAGCTCGTCAATGACACCCTCAAGGCGCTGTCGGCTGCCAAGGGCTCGACGGACCCGGCCACGGGCCAGAAGGCGCTTGACTACATCGCCCAGATCGACAAGATCTTCTGGGAGACCAAGAAGGCCTGATCGCGGTGTTCGCACCCGACGGTCCGCAATGCGGACCGGAGCAGAAATCCGTGGGGCCCGACCGGCGCGACCGGTCGGGCCCCACGGTCGTTCAGGATCCCGCTCAAGCGGGCATGCGCTCCGGCCCTGGGGCCGGTTCCAGCAGGTTCCGCCGCAGCGCGGCAACCACCTCGTCCTGGATGTCCAGTTGGTCCGCGATGTAGCCGCGCACGGACCCGTACCGCTCGGTCAGGGCGGCCAGGAAGAGGCGCATCACGTCCTCGGGCGCGCGGCCGTAGCCGGGCCAGATCGGTCCCCGGCCGGGGTGTTCGGCCCGCCAGTCGGCGAGCAGGCGCTCGCTGGCCAGTCCGGTGAGGGTGAAGTCCTCGACGATGTCGGCCTCGGAGACCCCCAGGAGCGTCAGCACGAGCGCCGCCAGCAGGCCGGTGCGGTCCTTCCCCGATGTGCAGTGGAAGACGGCGGGCCGGTCCCCGGCGGCGATCACCTCGATGGCCCGGCTCAGTTCCCTGACGCCGTCATGAGCGACCTCCAGGTACCGCTCGGCGAGGTACGGGCCGGTCGCGATGTCCGGGCCGAGGCTCGGCTGGTCGTAGGGGCGGTGCTCGACGCTGAGGTGGTGGTAGGTGAACGACGGGTGCTCGGGGACGCGGCCCTTGGCGTCGATCTCCCAGGAGTAGCGCAGGTCGATGACGGTACCGATGTCCAGGGTGAGGAAGCGTTCCCAGTCCGCGCCGCCGAGCTTGGCCAGCGAGTCGGCACGGAACAGCCTCCCCGTGCGTACAGTGCTGCCTCCGTCGGCCGAACAGCCGCCCAGGTCACGGAAGTTGTGCAGCCGCTGGAAAGGCAGGGGTGCGTTCATAGCGCGGCAGCCTATGCCGTGGACCACGGGACGGGCGCGGCGGCCGCCAGTCGAGCGGAACGCGAACCGGAACCAGAAGCAGAAGCAGAAGCAGAAGCAGAAGAACTCTTCCGGAACAACTCTTCTGGTTCTACGGTGTCGTCATGGCCGAAGCACCCGCCCCGCCTGCATCCGAGCTGCCGGCACCCGACCCCCTCGCACCCGATCCCGCGCACGACGTCACGCTCGACGCCGCCGCCCTGCGGGTTCTCGCCCACCCGGTGCGGCTCAACCTGCTGAGCCGGCTGCGGCAGTACGGGCCCGCCACCGCCCGGCAGCTCGCCGCGCACTTCGCGCTCGACCCAGGGTCGGCCAGCTACCATCTGCGCCGCCTGGCTGCGGGCGGGCTGATCGAGGAGGACTCCGGCCGCGGCACCCGCCGGGACCGCTGGTGGCAGGCGCGGCACCGGACCTCCTTCCACGATCCCGGCACCAACAGACCGTCGGAGCAGGCGGACAGCCGCGCCTACGCCCAGGCACTGCTGCTCGCCTACAGCGACCAGCTGCGCAGGCTGGCGGGTACAGTGCCGCTGCTGCCCGACGACTGGTACGCCGCCTCGGTCTTCAGCGACTACACGCTGCTTCTGACGCCGGATGAACTCAATGCGATGAAAGCCGAGTTGGCGGACGTCGTCGGACGCTACCGGGAGCTCGGTCACGACAGGCCGCAGCGCGGCGCGGACAGCAAGAACAGCACGGACAGCGCGGACGGTACGGAAGGCACTGGCGGCCCCGTCCCCACCCCCGTCTCGGTCCAGTTGCAGTCGTTCCCGCTGCTCGACCGCTGATGACCGCCGCCCAGCGGGACGCCAACGTCCTGCGCTGGCTGGGGGCCTACACCGCGTCCGTGACCGGAGACGTGACCTACTTCCTCGCCCTGACCTGGGCCGCGACCCGTACCGCCGGCCCCGCGCAGGCCGGTGCGGTGCTGGCCGCCGGAGCTGTGCCGCGGGCTCTCCTGATGCTCGGCGGCGGTGTCGTCGCCGACCGGTTCGGGGCGCGCCGTGTGGTCGTCGTCAGCGATCTGGTGCGGTGCGCGGTCATCCTCACCGCCGCCGCGTTCATCTGGCTCGCGGGCGCCCAGCTCTGGCTGCTCTACGTCCTGGCGGTCGTCTTCGGCACCGTGGACGCGCTGTTCATGCCCGCTGTCGGGGCACTGCCGCCGCAGCTCACAGGGCCGGACCAGCTCGCCCGGGTGCAGGGTATGCGCAGCCTGTCCATCCGGTTCAGCAACGCCGTGGGGCCGATGGCCGGCGCCCTGGTGCTGGCCGCCGGTGGTGCGGCCGGTGCCTTCGGGGCGTCGGGGCTGCTCTTCTGCGGGTCGCTGGTGCTGCTCATCGCCGTACGCGTACGCCCGGTGCCGCACGCCCCGGCCGGGCCCGGCCGCACGACCGCCCGGCAGGACTTCCGGGCCGGTCTGCGCTACCTGCGGGAGAATACGTCCTGCCGTATGTCCCGCACGTCCCGCGCATCCCGCACGTCCTGCTCGCGCCGACAGCCTTCAGCCGCCTCGGTCAGCGGCCCCGTCAGCCGTGCAGCCGCCGGTCGGCGGGGCCGACCGCGAACCGGGTGAAGCGGACCCGCAGTCCCGCACGCTGCGGTGAGCAGCAGTACGGGCCCGCCGACGCCTTCGCTGCGGGGTCGAGCGGCGTCAGCCGGATCATCCGCCACGGGTCGCCGTCGGCGCGCGCCCGTACCGTCACCGCGTCACCCGAGCGGCTGGCCCGGACCGTGACCGGCCGGCCCGACCACTCCGGGACCGGCGCCATGGACCAGTCCGACACACCGCGGGTGGCCACCGCGCCGACCTGCGGTGCGCCGTCCGTCATCTCGACGCCCGCCTTGATCCAGTTCTCCTCGTCGGTGCGGATCAGGACGCCCGCCTGGTCGTAGAGCGTGTCGAAATCGGCCAGGAAGGTCACCTCGACCGCCGATCCCGCACTCAGCTCGGTCAGCAGCGCGTGTCCGTCGTCACGGACGAAGCCGTAGCTGGTCGTACGCCAGAAGTCGGTCCTGTCGCGGGTGGTCACCACCAGCTCCGCGCCGTCCGTCGTGGCGTGTGCGGGCGGGTTGAGCCAGGTCCCGTCCGACCAGTCGAGCGCGTAACCGTCCTGCCAGGGAACGACTTTGGTGACCGCGTCCACCGGGAGCGGCCCGTAGATGTGCGGGAAGGCGTCGGCGCCGGGCGCGGGGACCTCGTAGCGCAGCGGTACGGAGAGCAGCTCGCTGTCGATGACGAGCACGACCAGCTCACCGTGGCCCCTGTCGCTCCCCGTCCCGCCCCCGCCCCCGTAGAGGAAGTCGGCGACCGCGATGAGCTGGCCGCGCGTCGAGCAGTGGATGAAGCCCTCCTCCTGGAGGGTGCGGCCGCGGGTCGACATCTCGTACGTGCCGGCCGCGCGGGCCGCCTCCCACAGGGAGCGCTCGGTGATGTGCAGCAGTTCCGTCATGGTCCAACGCTATGCCTGCCCGGGAACGCCCCGGCCGGGGAAACGCTGCTCCGGAACGCCGTGCGCCGACCCGCCCGGCTTCTCCGGGTCGGTGAGCAGACCGTGTTCGGCGAAGACCTTCTTCGCCACGGCGGTGGCGTTGAGCGCCTTGGGCATCCCGCAGTAGACCGCGGAGTGCAGCAGCGCCTCGACGATCTCCTCCGCACTGAGACCGACGTTGAGCGCGGCGTTGATGTGGACGTCGAGCTGCGGTTCGCAGCCGCCGAGGGCGGTGAGCATCCCCAGGGTGACCAACTGCCGGTCGCGCAGCGCCAGCTGGGGCCTGGTGTAGATGTCGCCGAAGGCCCAGGCGACGATGTGATGCCCCAGGTCGGGCGAGATGTCGGCCAGGGAGTCGATCACCTGCCGGCCGCCCTCACCGACGACGCGGTCGAGCATCCCCATCCCCCGCTGCAGACGGTCCTGCCGGGTCTCGGCAACGGTGTCGGACGAGAGTGCCGTGGCGGCCTCCGGGGTGGCCGGATCGCTCGGGGTACTCATGGCTGCTCCGTTCCGGACTGCCCGTCGGGTATCGGGCAGCCGCGCAAAGTGACCGTACGAAGTAGGTGTACGGGTGGACGCGAACGGGGTGACCGTACGAGATGGCCGTACGGGTCGGCCGTACAAGGTGGTTGAACATTCGCCGTTCGTAGAGAGACGGTAAATGGTGGGCCTTGTACGGGACCCCGCCGGGGCCGGACAGAATGTGCGGGACGGGCAGACGGCAGTGGGTGTACGGCAGCGGGTGTACGGCGCGGCAGGGGTGGTGGTCGCCGCCGCGCAGCCTCAGAGAGCCTCGCGTACGAGGGCCAGTACGGCTTCGTCCGTGAGGCCCAGCTCCCTTGCCTCCGCAGCGAGTTCCCGTACCCGTACGAGCAGTCGCGCCCGCGCCCGGGAGGGCCCGCCGACGACCACCGCGCCCCTCCCCCTGCGCAGTTCGATCAGGCCCTCTTCCCGCAGCCGCTGGTAACCGCGCAGCACCGTATGGACGTTGACCCCGAGCGAGTCCGCGAGGACGCGGGCGGCGGGCAGCCGCTCGCCCGCGTCCACCCGGCCGTCCGCGACGGCGCCCCTGACGCACGCGGCGATCTGGTCCGCGAGCGGGATCGCTGATGACGGGTCGATCCGGAAGAGCATCAGCCGTTCGCCTGCCGCTCGGCCAGGGTGTTGAGCAGCGCGGCGGCGTCGGACGAGCCGTCGATGGTGACGGCGAAGTCGCGGCCGTTCGTGCGCCGGACCACGATGGCCTCCCCCGAGCGGAGGATGAGCCCGGAGCGGCCCGCGCGGAACCGATAGCCCCAGCCGCCGAAGTCCTTCAGGGCGTCTATGTCGCGGCTGGTGGCCTGCTCGACCTGGTCCAGCGGCACCCGGATACGCGGCCACGGCAGCCACCCGGTGGAGATGGTCAGGCCCCGGCGGTCCACGGTGACGTACGGCCTGGCAAAGGCCATCAGCACCAGGCCGACCACGACAGGCGCCACGGCGGCCTGGGGGCCCGAGACGGTCAGCGCGACGGCTCCGGCGACGACGACGGTCACCGCGAGCACCAGAAGCGGGCGGGCGCCCGCGTGGCGCGCCCAGCCGGCGGTCTCGCCTGCCGCGAGGTCGATCCGCTCGACGGGCCCTTCGGCGGGCGGCGGCAGCACGGACGGTACGAAACGGGCCAGCCACCAGCCGGCCCCGCCCGCCAGGACCGCCACCCCGACGGCGGCCGCGACCCGCCAGAACGGGAAGTCGACGGGGGTGTGCAGGTTGGCGTACAGGATCTCGGCCATGAGTGCGCCGATGAAGCCGGCGAGCGCCCAGCCCGTGACGATCAGACCCCGCGCCCCGCGGGCGATCAGCATCCAGATCGCCCCGAGGCCGATCAGGAGCCCGGTGGTGACGAGTACGTACTCCAGGTGCCCCGCCATGTCGTCCGGCCGGCCGCCGCTCCCGAAGTGGCTCGCCAGGCGGTGCGGCAGCCGGTTACGGAGCTGACTGAAGACCGCAAGATCGACGGCGTAGGCGAGCAGGAAGGGCATCCCGGCGACTGTCGCGCGCCGGATACGGCCGGATCGACGGCCGGACCCCATCGCGGCCCCTGTGGTGTTCTCCATCATTCCCGCATTCCCCCGTTCCTCCTATTGTTCGCATGCAAGTAGAATAATGCGCCGACGGGACCGTCAAGAGGAGGGGCGACGGGAATGGGGCGAGGCGAGGTGACAGCGCAGTGGGCACAGTCGTCACAGGGCAGCGGCCCCTCGCCGGCACATGAGGTGAGCATGTGTGCCGATGAGGGGTCGCTTACCGGGAACGGACGGGAGCCGGCCGGAGCTGAAAGACCCTAGACGGCTGCGGAGAAGGGTGCCTGGAGGGTGGAACCGGGCGGAAGTTGCTCCTGGATCAGGGCGACCGCGGCGCCGAAGTCGCCCTGGTCGTTGCCCGATACGTAACTCGTGCCGCCGTAGTGCAGTGTGACGCCGAGATCGGTGGCCGGGCGGCGCAAAGCCAGCAGGCAGCTCAGCGTGGCCTGCTGGGCCGTACTGTCGCCGGCGACGACCGGCAACGGCATGTCCCACTCCAGGACGCAGTCACTCAACGGCTCGGCCCCCTCAGGCACTTCACCCACCGGCTCGAACGAGTCGAACGAAGCTCCGGCGTAGTCGACTCCCCTGATCCGGGTGCGGAGTTGACGCTCTACGGCGCTGATCACTAGGGCATCTGATCCATGGCTGTCCCGGTACCAGCCGGCCCATGACTGTGGTGTCATGAGCGCGACTGTAGCGCCGCCACCAGCTCGGCGTCACCAAGAGTGATCAAGTCCGGAATTACTGGTTCCTGGTGCACTTCGCGCCCGGCATCCCTTTCCTGACGGGCCGAAAGGTCCTGTAACGTACCCGCCCGCACCACCCGACGAGCGCACGTACGAGCGCACATACGAGTGACCGGCCGGACCACCGAACAGGTGAGCCACCACCACGGTCGCCGCACCCCCTCGCCCTGCCCCGTGGATCAGCCGCGCGGCTCGCGCCACATCGGCCACATCTGCGGACCGTCGGGCAGCTGGACCGCGGTACCCATGAACACGAACCCGAGCCGCTCGTAGAGCCCGCGGCTGCGCGCGCTGCTCGCCTCCAGATACGCCGGAACACCTTCCCGGTCGCAGCGCTCCAGTACGGGCGCCATCAGTGCGGTCCCCAGTCCCTCACCCTGCCGTTCCGGCGTCACACCGATCATCAGCAGGTAGACGTGCGCCCGGTCGTGCGGATGGAGTTCGCCCGTCAACCGCCCCACCAGTTCGGCCCGTTCGTTCTCCGGGTCGGCGGCCTCCCGCATCCGGGCGGGTGTGTCGTCCTCCTCCTCCGGTACGCCGGCGGGAATGTCGAGCCAGAGCGCCATCGCCGTGTGGTCCTCGGCGAGGTCGACCCGGCCCTCGGCGAGAGCCACGTCGATGAAGACCCCGAGGAACTTGCCGTGCACCTCCCTGCGGTGGGCTTCCTCCGGGAACACCCATTTGCTCACCGGGTCCCGCATGAAGGAGTCGTCAAGAAGCCGTACGAGCACCTCGCGGTCGGCCTCGCCCGCCTGTCGTATCGCCACGCCCATGGTCCGGTCCTCTTCTCTCGCCGTTCACGTCGCTCGATAACTCGCAGACGTGATCCTAGAGTTGGCCGGACCGGACCATGGGCGTACAGCGGCACAGCGGCACAGCGGTACGGATCAGCGGCTGCGCCGCGTCACATACTCCGCGAGGGAGAGCAGGCCTCCCGCCGCCGCGAGATCGGGAACCGCGCGGGAGAGATGGCCGACGGCTCTGGCCATCCGGTCGGCCGCCTCGGTCTGCGCCCAGTCCCGGCCGCCGGCCCGGTCGACGGCGTCGGCGGCCCGTCTGATGCCGTCCGCGTCGAGCGGGCCGCCGTACAGCTCAGCCAGCTCCGCCGCCGCCGCGGTGCCCGAGCTCAGCGCGGCCACCACCGGCAGCGACTTCTTGTGGGCGGCGAGATCCGCACCGGCCGGCTTGCCGGTGTGGGACGGCTCGCCCCAGATGCCGATCAGGTCGTCGATCAGCTGGAAGGCGAGCCCGGCCTCCCGGCCGAACGCGTCCATCGCCGCCGCTGCTTCGGGTCCGGCGCCCGCGTAGAGCGCACCCATCGCGCAGGCGCAGCCGAGCAGTGCCCCGGTCTTGGCCTCGGCCATGCTCAGGCATTCGTCCAGGGTGACCTCCGCACGGGTCTCGAAGGCGCAGTCCGCCTGCTGTCCCGCGCAGAGCTCGATGACGCAGGCCGTGAGCCGGCCGCTGGCCGCCTTCGCCGCGGGGTGCGGGTCCTCCGCGAGCAACCGCAGGGCCAGTGCCTGCATCGCGTCCCCAGCTATGACCGCGTCGGGTATGCCGAAGACGGTCCAGGCGGTCGCCCTATGCCTCCGGGTGGCATCCCGGTCGATGACGTCGTCGTGCAGCAGGGTGAAGTTGTGCACCAGCTCCACGGCGGTGGCCGCCCGTACCGCCTGCGGGATGTCTCCGTTCAGCGCCTGGACAGCGGCCAGGACGAGCGCGGGTCGGATCGCCTTGCCCGCCTGCCCCGCGGCCGGCGAGCCGTCCGACTGCTCCCAACCGAAGTGGTACATCCCGATGTTCCGCATGGGGCCGGGCAGGGACTCCAGCGCCGAGCGGAGTTCCGGGTCGACGACGGTGCGGGTGTGTTCCAGGAGCGCTGCGGCCTCATGCCCTCCGGTCGCAGCGTCCGTTCTGGTCATGGTCATGGTTCGCTTCCTCTGCGGCGTGCGTACGGCTCGGTCGCCACGAGCGCCCCGGACGCACCGGTCCCCGCAGCGGTCTGGCCGCCGTCCGGGCCGGCCGTCCGGGGCGTCACCTCACCGCCAGCGGCTGACTTCGACGTTCTCCAGCACTCCCAGGGCGTCGGGTACCAGCACGGCAGCGGAGTAGTAGGCCGTCACCAGGTAGGAGATGATCGCCTTCTCGTCGATGCCCATGAAGCGGACCGACAGGCTCGGCTCGATCTCGTCGGGGATGCCGCTCTGCTGGAGTCCGATGACGCCCTGTTCGGACTCGCCGGTCCTCATGCAGATGATCGATGTGGTGCGGGCGTCGCTGACCGGGATCTTGTTGCACGGGAAGATCGGCACCCCGCGCCAGGCGGGCACCTGGTGGCCCCCCATGTCGACGCTCTCCGGTACGAGGCCGCGCTTGTTGCACTCGCGGCCGAACGCGGCGATGGCCTTCGGGTGGGCGAGGAAGAGCTTCGATCCGCGTCGGCGCGAGAGGAGTTCGTCCATGTCGTCCGGGCTGGGCACTCCGTCGTGCGGCTGGATCCGCTGGCCGTAGTCGCAGTTGTTGAGCAGGCCGAACTCGCGGTTGTTGACGAGCTCGTGCTCCTGGCGCTCCCGCAGCGCCTCGACGGTGAGCCGCAACTGGTGCTCGGTCTGGTTCATCGGCTGGTTGTAGAGGTCGGCGACCCTGCTGTGGACCTTCAGCACGGTCTGGGCGACGCTCAGTTCGTACTCGCGGGGCGCGCCCTCGTAGTCGACGTACGTGTGCGGGAGGACCGCCTCACCGCGGTGGTCCGCGGAGAGGTCGATCGCCGCTTCGCCGTAGCTGTTGGTGCGCTGTGCGGGCAGCGAGGCCAGCCCGGCGAGATGGTCGCGCAGCGAGTCGGCGCGCTCCGCGAGGTTCAGCACGTCCGCCCTGGTCAGTTCAAGTGCGACGCACGCGGTGTCGGCGCGGGCCGTGTAGTCCCAGGTCGCATCCTCGTCCAGCAGCGCCTGGTCGCCGAAGTACGCACCGTCGGCCAGCGAACCGAGGACGGTCTCCTCCCCGTAGGGCCCCGTGCCGACCTTCTGGACCCGGCCGTGGGCCAGCAGGAACACCCGGTCCGCCGTGTCGCCCTCGGCGGCCAGCACATCGCCCTCCGCGAACTCCCGCTGAGTGCAGCGCTGCGCCAGCTCGGCCAGGGCCGCCTCGTCCGCGTAGTCCCGCAGGGCGGGCAGCTCACCGAGCTCGGCCGGGATGACCTGGACACGGTCGCCGGTCTGCACGAACGTCACGCGGCCGTCACCGACCGAGTAGCTCAGCCGCCGGTTCACCCGGTACGTACCACCCTGGACCTGGACCCACGGGAGCATCTTCAGCAGCCACCGTGAGGTGATCTCCTGCATCTGCGGCGCGGACTTGGTGGTCGTTGCGAGGTTCCGCGCAGCTGCCGTGCCCAGACTCTGCTGCGGCGGTGCCTGCGTGTCGCGAACCTCTTCACCAACGGACATCTGACGCCCCTTCAATCATCGACTGACGTGCGTTGAAGAGCCTTTCAGCGGAGACCGGCGGCGCGCCATTACACAAAAGAGTGTGACTAATAGGGCTTTGAGGTGGGCACAGGGTCGTTCGTTGCCCAGGACGGTCATAACTTGCATCCTCTATGCAAGTTATCTACCGTGACGCCCATGCGGCTGACCAGATTCACCGACGTGGCACTGCGCGTACTGATGCGCCTCGCCGTCACGGAGGACGGCGAGGCGCCGGCGACCCGGGAGGTCGCGGCGGCCATGCGCGTGCCGTACAGCCACACCGCGAAGATCGTCGCCCGCCTCCAGCACCTCGGCCTGGTCGAGGCGCGCCGGGGTCGCGGCGGCGGCCTCAGTCTCACCGGAACAGGCCGCTCCGCCTCCATCGGCGGGCTGGTCCGTGAACTCGAAGGACCCGGCGACGTCGTGGAGTGCGAGGGTGCCACCCCGTGCCCGCTCCGTTCGGCCTGCCTGCTGCGGGGCGCTCTGAGCCGGGCACAGGAGGCGTTCTACGCGTCACTGGACCCGCTGACCGTGACCGACCTGGTCGCCTCCCCCACCGGACCGCTGCTGATCGGTATCGGCAGCCGCCCCGACGACGGCTGACCGCGCCGGCACCGCACCGCACCGCACCAACTCCGCAACCCTGGACCACCACTCACCGGTACAGCCGCGCAGCCACTCATACGTCGTTCGTAGCCAAAAATACGCATCTCACATACCAATTCAAGAGCGACACCCAGAGCAGGACCCAGAGCCAGAAACCAGAGCAGGAACCAGAGCAGGAACCAGGAGTCCCCGATGCTCAGCGAGCCGTCGACCGCCACCGTCCGAGCCACTCTCCCCGCCGTCGGCGCGGCCATCGGGGACATCGCCGATCTCTTCTACCGCAAGCTGTTCGACGCCCACCCGGAGCTGCTGCGCGACCTCTTCAACCGTGGCAACCAGGCATCCGGCGCCCAGCGGCAGGCACTCGCCGGCTCCATCGCCGCCTTCGCCACCCAGCTGGTGGAGCACCCGGACACCCGCCCCGACGTCATGCTCGGCCGTATCGCCCACAAGCACGCCTCACTCGGGATCACCCCCGACCAGTACGGCGTCGTGCACACCCATCTCTTCGCCGCCGTCGCCGAGGTGCTGGGCGACGCGGTCACCCCGGAGGTCGCCGCCGCCTGGGACGAGGTCTACTGGCTGATGGCCAACGCCCTGATCGCCCTGGAGGCCCGGCTCTACGCGGAGCGGGAGGCCGTCGCGGGCGACGTCTGGCGCGAGTGGGACGTGGTGTCCAGGACCGAGGAGACCGCCGACACCGCCACCTTCCGGCTCCGCCCCGCCGACGGCTCGCCCGCCCCCGGCTTCCGGCCCGGCCAGTACGTCTCCGTCCAGGCCCGGCTCCCCGACGGGGCCCGCCAGATCCGCCAGTACAGCCTCTCCGGCGCCCCCGGCGGACAGCTCCACTCGATCACCGTGAAGCGCGTGAGCGACGACGCTTCCCCGGACGGCGCTTCTCCCCACAGCCGCAGCGCTTCCCCGGACGGCGAGGTCTCGCACCACCTCCACGCACACGTGCGGACCGGCGACCGGCTCCGGGTCTCCCTCCCGTACGGCGACCTCGTCATCGGCCCGGACGCGGCGGACGCCCCGCTCGTGCTCGCATCGGCCGGAATCGGCTGCACCCCGATGCTGGCGATGCTGGAACACCTCGCGGGCGCCGGACACCCCGCCCCGGTCACCGTCGTGCACGGCGACCGCACCCCGGCGGACCACGCCCTGCGCGCCGAACACGCCCTCCTCGCCGAGAAGCTGCCGGACGCCGCCGCGCACTTCTGGTATGAGCACCCCGGGCCGGAGCACCCGGCCGACCGCACCGGTCTGGTCGATCTGAGCGGCCTCCCCTTCGCGCCCGGGACCCACGCGTACCTCTGCGGGCCGCTGCCCTTCATGCGCTCCGTGCGGGCCCAGCTGCTGGCCGGCGGCGTGCGGGCCGCCGACATCCACTACGAGGTGTTCGGCCCGGACCTCTGGCTCGCCGCGAGCTGACGGACGGACCGGACGGACCGGACGGACCGGCCCCGCGCGCCGGACCCCCGGGGCGGACAATGGGCCCATGCCCCCTGGAGACCCCGGCCACGACCGGCTGCGACCGCTGCTGCCGTCGCCGCTGGAGCCGCTCGACGACGAGCGCTTCGCCCGGCACGGCGTACAGCTGCTGCTCAAACGTGACGACCTGATCCACCCCGATCTGCCGGGCAACAAATGGCGGAAACTCGCACCCAATCTGACGGCAGCAGCCGGGCGGACCGTGCTGACGTTCGGTGGCGCGTACTCCAACCATCTGCGGGCCACCGCCGCCGCGGGCCGGCTGCTCGGCTTCCCGACCGTCGGTGTCGTACGCGGGGACGAGCTGGCCCACCGCCCGCTCAACCCGTCCCTCGCGCAGTGCGCGGCCGACGGTATGCGGCTGCACTTCGTGGACCGCACGGCCTACCGGGCCAAGGCGGTCCCGGCCGGTCTCGACACCACCGGGATGTACGTCATACCCGAGGGCGGCAGCAACACCGCGGCTGTGCACGGCTGCGGCGCGCTCGGCCGGGAACTGCACGGGCTCGCCGACACCGTCGCGGTGGCCGTAGGCACGGGCGGCACACTCGCGGGACTGGCGGCCGGCCTCACGGCGGACCAGCGCGCCATCGGTTTCCCCGTCCTGAAGGGCGGCTTCCTCCCCACTGAGGTCGCGACGCTCCAGCAGGCCACTTTCGGGGCCCGGACCGGTGACTGGCGGCTGGACGACCGGTTCCACTTCGGCGGTTACGCCCGCACGCCACCGGAACTCGAAGCCTTCGCCATCGGATTCGAGGAGCGGCACGGAGTCCCCGTCGAGCGGGTCTACGTCGCCAAGATGCTGTACGGGCTGACGGAGCTGGCCGCCGACGGCGCCTTCCCGCCGGGCACCCGGGTGGCCGCCGTCATCACAGGTCAGCCCGTCTCCTCCTCGCGGTAGGCGGCCGCCTCCTCCAGATCCAGCCTGCGCAGCAGCGTCCTGAGGAGTTCGTCGTCGATGCTCCTCCGGTCGCGCAGTTCGACGAAGACCTCGCGCTCGGCGCCGATCATCGCCCGTGCGAGCCGCCGGTAGGTGTCGTCGGCGCTCTCGCCGGTGTGCTCGTTCACCGTGCCGAGCCGTTCCCAGACCGCGTTCCTACGCCGCGCCATCACGGTGCGCAACCGGTCGGCGAGCGGTTCCGGGAGGCCGTTGTCCTCTTCGGCGAGCATCGAGTTCAGCAGGTTCTCGGCCGCCTGCGACGCCTCGTTCTGCGCCTCGGCCTCGGCGAGCGTCTCGGCGTGCGCGTCACGGCCCGGGATCTTCAGCAGCCGGATCAGCGGCGGCAGGGAGAGCCCCTGGACGACCAGGGTCGCGATCACCGTCGTGAAGGTCAGGAAGAGCACCAGGTTCCGGGACGGGAAGGGTGCGCCGTGCGCGGTCAGCGGGATCGAGAAAGCGATGGCGAGCGAGACCACGCCGCGCATTCCCGCCCAGCCGATGACGACCGGCGCGGTCCAGTCCGTATCGGGTTCGCGTTCCCGGATCCCGCTGAAGAGCATGCGCGGCAGGAAAGTGGCGGGAAAGACCCAGACGAAGCGCACCACCACGACGATCACGAAAACGACCGCCGCATACCAGGCGGCCTCCCCTGCACCGTAAGCGCCGAGTCTCCGGAGCACAAAGGGCAATTGCAGGCCGATCAGCGCGAAGACCGTCGATTCCAGAATGAAGGAAACCATTTTCCAAACGGCCTCCTCCTGGAGCCTGGTGGCGAAGTCGACCTGCCAGGAACGGTGTCCCAGATAGAGCGCGACGACCACCACGGCGAGCACCCCCGAAGCGTGCACCCGCTCCGCCGCCGCATAGGCGACGAAGGGAATGAGCAGCGAGAGGGTGTTCTGCAGCAGCGCTTCCTTGAGGTGGGTGCGCAGCCAGTGCAGCGGCACCATCAGGACCAGGCCGACACCGATTCCGCCGACCGACGCCAGAGCGAATTCGCCGAGCCCCTCCGCCCAGGAGACCCCGGCGCCGACCGCGGCCGCCAGCGCCACCTTGTAGGCGGTGATCGCGGTCGCGTCGTTGACGAGCGATTCGCCCTGCAGGATCGTCGTGAGCCGGGAGGGCAGCCCGAGGCGCCGGGCGATGGCGGTGGCCGCCACCGCGTCGGGCGGCGCGACCACCGCACCGAGCACCAGGGCCGCGGTGAGCGAGAGATCCGGCACGATCAGATAGGCGAGCCAGCCCACCACCACGGTCGCGAACAGCACATAGCCGACCGAGAGCAGCGCGACGGGCCGCAGATTGGCCCGCAGATCCAGGTACGAGGAGTCGACGGCCGCGGTGTGGAGCAGCGGCGGCAGCACCAGCGGCAGGACGACCCCGGGATCCAGCGTGTACTCGGGCACCCATGGCAGATACGCGGCGCCGAGCCCGACCGCGACCAGCAGCAGCGGCGCCGCCACCGGTGTCCGGCGTGCGATGCCCGCCACCGCCGCGCTGCCCGCCACCAGTGCCACCAGCGGCAATGCGTCCATGGGTCTCCCCGCCCTCGGTCCCGGTCCGTCGTAACCTGGCAATCATGAGCGAGTGCCAGCATGTTGCAGAACTGCCGCGCCCCCAGCCGGTCCCGTCGAGTGACACCTGTCCCGAGTGCCTGGCCATCGGGAGCCATCCCGTACAGCTGCGCCTGTGCCTGGAGTGCGGGCATGTGGGCTGCTGCGACTCGTCCCCGTACCAGCACGCCACCGGGCACTTCAAGGAGACCGGGCACGCGGTGATGCGGAGTTTCGAGCCGGGAGAGAGCTGGCGGTGGTGCTTTGTCGACGGTTCGATCGTCTGAGCTCTGGGTACGTCAACCGTTCGCTGCGTCTTTCCAGTTGGCCGAAGCACCCCGGGAACCCCGCGGAGCCGCCGGACATTCCGGAGAATCACAGCGCCCGTAATCGGATGTGCACACCCCTGGCGACCGTATGTACTCATGGGCTTACCATGAGTGACAGTCGTGGGGTGGGGGTCCTGGCGACAGGGAACCTTGGATCGCGATAGCGTCACGGCGTCAGGAAGCGACCATGTCACGCACGGTCGCGGGAGCAGAATTTCCCCGACCATGAACGAGCTTGTGCCACCTTGGAGGTGAGGGTGTCCCAGATCGCAGGCGAGCCCGGGACCCAGGACTTCGTGGAAGTCCGGCTGCCCGCTGCGGGTGCCTACCTGTCTGTGCTGCGTACGGCCACGGCCGGCCTCGCAGCACGTTTGGACTTCACCCTCGACGAGATCGAGGATCTGCGCATCGCGGTCGATGAGGCCTGCGCGATCCTGCTTCAGCAGGCCGTGCCGGGCTCCGTACTGAGCTGCGTGTTCCGCCTCGTCGAGGACTCCCTCGAAGTGACGGTGTCCGCACCCACCACGGACGGCCGCGCACCGGAGCGCGACACCTTCGCCTGGACAGTGCTCTCGGCGCTGGCGGGCAAGGTCGAGTCGACGGTGGCCGACGACCGTACGGTCAGCATCAGTCTGTACAAACAGCGCGGCGCTGGACCTGGACCGGCGTGAACGGGGACGGACCGGTGCGGGACGACGAGCGCGGCGCGCGGGCGCTGGGCACGGGGGACATCCCGGAGCAACAGGCCCGGCCGCATCCGGTGGAAGGCCTTTTGGAGTCGGCGGATCAGGCGGGCCTCATGAGCGAGCATCACGAGCACCACGAGCAGCACAACCCGCGGGACCGCAGCGGGGCGCGGGCGCTCTTCATCGAGCTGCGCGAGCTCCCGGACGGTTCGCCCGCGAAGGCCGAACTGCGCAACAGGCTGGTGCGGATGCATCTGCCGCTGGTCGAGCATCTGGCCCGCCGCTTCCGTAACCGCGGAGAGCCGCTGGACGATCTGACCCAGGTCGCCACGATCGGTCTGATCAAGTCGGTGGACCGGTTCGACCCGGACCGCGGGGTGGAGTTCTCCACGTACGCGACACCGACGGTGGTCGGCGAGATCAAGCGGCACTTCCGCGACAAGGGCTGGGCGGTCCGGGTGCCGCGCCGCCTCCAGGAGTTGCGGCTCTCGCTGACCACGGCCACCGCGGAGCTCTCCCAGCAGCACGGACGGGCTCCCACGGTCCATGAGCTGGCGGAGCGGCTGGGCATCTCGGAGGAAGAGGTCCTGGAGGGCCTGGAATCCGCGAACGCGTACTCGACCCTGTCACTGGACGTTCCCGACACGGATGACGAGTCGCCCGCGGTGGCGGACACCCTGGGCTCGGAGGACGAGGCGCTCGAAGGCGTCGAGTACCGCGAGTCGCTCAAGCCGCTGCTGGAGGATCTGCCCCCGCGAGAGAAGCGGATTCTGCTACTCCGGTTCTTCGGGAACATGACGCAGTCGCAGATCGCCCAGGAAGTCGGGATCTCACAGATGCACGTCTCGCGGCTGCTGGCCAGGACACTGGCGCAGCTGCGGGAGCGCCTGCTCGTCGAGGAGTAGACACAGCAGCCGGGGGGCATGGGCGTCGCCTAGGGCCTGTCGTCAAAGTGCCGTCGTTGCCCGAAGGGCGGCCGCGCGGCGTCTGGTGCGTGCGATCGCAAGGCGCCGGAATGTTCTCGTAGCGGAGCTACTAGGGCATTTCGGCAACGCCGCGAGCGTGCCAGACGCCGCGCGGCAGGCGGCACTTTGACGACAGGCCCTACGCCCCCCGCGCTCCCCTGATCCCCAGCGCCTTGGCCGTCGTCGGGTTCACCAGCAGGACGAGCGCCGCCAGGGCCACCACCGCGAGCACCGCACCCGCCGGGATCAGCGCACCCTGCGCGGAGAGCAGCGTCCAGGCCACGGGCAGCGCGATGATCTGGGTGACGATCGCGGGGCCCCGGCTCCAGCTGCGGCGGAGCAGCAGTCCACGGGCAGCGATCAGCGGGATGAGGGCGAGCACGATCAGCGTCAGACCGGCCAGTGCGGACTGCCCGGGGCTGTCGCCGTCGGCGAACACTCCCTGCCCGATCACATAGAGCCCCCCGGCGGCCAGCGCCGCCCCTTCCAGCGCGGCCAGCGCCGCGGCGGCGGTCAGACGGGTGGGGCGGGGTCCGCTGGGCTGCTCTGCGGTCTGGTCGGTACTCACCCCTGCAGGGTAGCGGGCACCGTGGGGGCCGGATCGAGGCCGGGGCTCGGCCCGGTTCCGTGCGGTAGGTAATCTTCTGGTCATGCGCGCACTCCTCGTGGTCAATCCGGCAGCAACCACCACCAGTGCCCGCACACGTGACGTACTGCTCCACGCACTCGCCAGCGAGATGAAGCTGGAGGCGGTCACGACCGAGTACCGGGGGCACGCCCGTGACCTGGGCAGGCGGGCCGCGGAGAGCGACGACATCGACCTCGTCGTCGCGCTCGGCGGTGACGGCACGGTCAACGAGGTGGTCAACGGACTGCTCCACCACGGCCCCGACCTCGAAGGGCTGCCCGGCCTCGCGGTCGTCCCCGGCGGCTCCACCAATGTCTTCGCCCGCGCGCTCGGCCTGCCCAACGACGCGGTGGAGGCCACCGGCGCACTTCTGGACGCGCTGCGTGAGCGCCGCGAGCGGACGGTCGGCCTGGGCCTGGCGGCCGGCACCCCGGGCACGGCGGACGAAGGGGTCCCCTCGCGCTGGTTCACGTTCTGTGCCGGACTCGGGTTCGACGCGGGTGTCGTCGGCCGGGTCGAACAGCAAAGGGAACGCGGAAAGCGGTCCACGCACGCCCTCTATGTGCGTCAGGTCGTCCGCCAGTTCCTCGACGAGCCCAGCCGCAGGCACGGCGCGATCACCCTGGAACGCCCGGGTGAGGACCCGGTCACGGATCTCGTGATGTCCATAATCTGCAACACGTCCCCCTATACCTACCTGGGCAATCGCCCGATGTACGCATCCCCCGAGGCCTCCTTCGACACCGCGCTCGATGTGCTGGGACTGTCGAAAATGTCACCCGCTCATGTGGCACGTTTCGCTACTCAATTGCTCACTTCGACGCCCGAACGAGGCCCCCACGGAAAGCACGCGGTTTCACTGCACGACCTGACCGACTTCTCCTTGCATTCCAAGGTCCGGCTCCCCTTCCAGATGGACGGCGACCACCTGGGACTGCGTACGAGCGTGACGTTCACAGGCGTACGCCGTGCACTGCGTGTGATTGTGTGAGTGGAAGGACCCAAAGTCCTTTAACTCGAACGTTTGGGCTGGGATCCACCCCATGGAAGTACGGCTGTGACCTAGCCGACACCGAGGAATCAAAAAAAACTTTCCAGAAGGGGTTGTATCCGCCGCTGAGGTTTGCGAATCTCTACATGGCGCTCGGGACGGCCCGCAACACCGGCCTCCCTGAAAGCCAGAACCCCTCCTCAACACACAGGACCGCAACCAGGTCATCTGGAAGCCGGCCCTTCACTTGTCGGGGGATTCGTGAAAGCGTTCACATTCACAAGCAACCAGCACGCAACACCCTAAGAGAGGTAGCAGCCATGGACTGGCGTCACAACGCCGTTTGTCGTGAGGAAGACCCGGAGCTGTTCTTCCCCATCGGCAACACCGGTCCCGCGCTGCTGCAGATCGAGGAAGCCAAGGCCGTCTGCCGCCGCTGCCCCGTCATGGAGCAGTGCCTGCAGTGGGCGCTTGAGTCCGGCCAGGACTCCGGCGTCTGGGGTGGCCTCAGCGAGGACGAGCGCCGCGCGATGAAGCGCCGTGCCGCTCGCAACCGGGCGCGTAACGCGACCGCCTGACCACCCTGTTACACGAGCTTGAGCCAGGCGGCGCGCGTACAGCGAGTACGCACCACCGTCGCCCCCGAACCGCAGCGCGCAGTACCCCCGATGCGCACGCAGTAAGAGAACACCGGGAGAGTTCCTCTCCCCCAGCACACAGAGATGAGCCCCGGACCGAAGTGGTCCGGGGCTCATCTCCGTGTGCTGGTTGTGTCGGTGGGCGCTGTGCCGGTGGGGCGCCCGTCCCGGGCGGGCCTACGCGTCGCCCGGGACCGGTATGTCGAGTACCACATGGGTGCCGCGCCCGGGAGCCGGGACCATGTCGAACGAGCCGCCCAACTCCCCCTCCACCAGCGTCCGTACGATCTGGAGCCCCAGGTTCCCCGCCGTCTTCGCGTCGAACCCGTCCGGCAGTCCGCGGCCGTCGTCCTGCACCGTGATGAGCAGCCTGGCGTCCTCGCGCAGCCCTCCCCGGACGGCGGAGACCTCGACGGTGCCCAGCTCGCCCGGCCCGAAGGCGTGCTCCAGCGCGTTCTGCAGGACTTCGGTCAGCACCATGGCGAGCGGGGTGGCGACCTCGGCGTCCAGGATGCCGAAGCGGCCGGTACGACGGCAGTCGACCTTGCCCGGTGAGATCTCGGACACCATCGCGATGACGCGATCGGCGATCTCGTCGAACTCGACGCGTTCGTCCAGATTCTGGGAGAGCGTCTCGTGGACGATCGCGATGGAACCGACCCGCCGCACCGCCTCGTTGAGCGCTTCCCTGCCGCGGTCCGAGTCCATCCGCCTGGCCTGGAGGCGCAGAAGTGCCGCCACCGTCTGGAGGTTGTTCTTCACCCGGTGGTGGATCTCCCGGATGGTGGCGTCCTTGGTGATCAACTCGCGTTCGCGACGGCGCAGTTCCGTGACGTCCCGCAGCAGCACCAGCGAGCCGATCCGGGTGCCCTTCGGGGAGAGCGGGATGGCGCGGAGCTGGATCACCCCGTCGTTCCCCTCGACCTCGGTCTCCCTCGGTGCGTAGCCGCTGGCCAGTTTGACCATGGCCTCGTCCACCGGGCCGCGGGACGGCGCGAGGTCGGTGGTCAGCTGGCCGAGGTGCTGGCCCACCAGGTCGGACGCGAGCCCGAGACGGTGGTAGGCGGAGAGGCCGTTGGGGCTGGCGTACAGCACCACCCCGTCCGCGTCGAGCCTTATCATCCCGTCCCCGACCCGGGGGGACGCGTCCATGTCGACCTGCTGGCCCGGGAAGGGGAACGATCCCGCAGCGATCATCTGGGCCAGGTCGGACGCCGACTGGAGGTAGGTGAGTTCGAGGCGCGAAGGGGTACGGACGGTGAGGAGATTGGTGTTGCGGGCGATCACCCCGAGCACCCGGCCCTCCCGGCGTACGGGGATGGACTCGACCCGTACCGGCACCTCCTCGCGCCACTCCGGGTCGCCCTCGCGCACGATCCGCCCCTCGTCGAGCGCGGCGTCGAGCAGCGGACGCCGGCCGCGTGGAACGAGATGGCCGACCATGTCGTCCTGATAGGAGGTGGGGCCGGTGTTCGGCCGCATCTGGGCCACGGACACATAGCGGGTGCCGTCGCGGGTGGGCACCCACAGCACCAGATCGGCGAAGGACAGGTCGGAGAGCAGCTGCCACTCCGAGACCAGCAGGTGCAGCCACTCAAGGTCGGTGTCACCCAGAGCGGTGTGCTGGCGTACGAGATCGTTCATGGAGGGCACGTGTGTGAGCGTACCCGCCGGATTCTTTCTGCCGTACGCATGGACATGAGCAAATGGTCTAGTCCACAATGTGCGTGCAAAGACTTCCACTCTCCCCGCACAGGAGAGTGGAGACGAGGTACGCGGCGCTCTCTGCCCTGACTGCGCCAAGTCCTCCCCACGGCCGCCGGGCACCGCACACCTGACGGCCGATGCAGCTGAGGGCTGCGGTGCCGTACGGCCGGGCTGAGGGTCCCGACCGCACCGGCGCCGCGGCCCGCAGTCGTTTCCGGACGATGCCCGCGCGCATCGTCCCCCGCCGCCCGCCCGCGCCCGCCCGCGCCCCGCGATCCACATGCGGCCCACGCCCCTTCGGCCGAACATGAGATGAGGGCATGAGGTGAGGGGGGAACCCCTGGCGGGAAGGGCACGCTCTGCTAGATTGGTCTATACCACTTGTTTGCACTCTCCAGATCGGCAGGCTCAGCGTGGAAGTTGTCATCGTCCCGGACGCCAAGGCAGGCGGCGAAGTCATCGCGGAGGCCATGGCCGGCCTGCTGCGCCGCAAGCCCGACGCTCTGCTCGGTGTCGCCACCGGATCGACCCCGCTGCCCGTCTACGAGGCACTGACCGCCAAGGTGCGCGCGCGGGCCGTCGACCCGGGGAGGGCCCGGATCTGCCAGCTCGACGAGTACGTGGGACTGCCGGCCGGGCACCCCGAGTCGTACCGGTCGGTGGTGCTGCGCGAGGTCGTGGAACCGCTCGGGCTGACCGAGGCCTCGTTCATGGGCCCCGACGGTTCGGCCGAGGACATCCCAGCGGCCTGCGCTGCCTACGACAGGGCGCTCGCCGAGGCCGGCGGGGTCGACCTCCAGCTCCTGGGCATCGGTACCGACGGGCACATAGGCTTCAACGAGCCCTGCTCCTCGCTCGCCTCCCGTACCCGGATCAAGACGCTCACCGAGCAGACCCGGGTCGACAACGCCCGGTTCTTCGACGGTGACATCGACCAGGTGCCGCACCACGTCATCACCCAGGGCATCGGGACGATCCTGGAGGCCCGCCATGTGGTGCTGCTGGCCACCGGTGAGGGCAAGGCCGAAGCCGTGGCGCAGACCGTCGAAGGGCCGGTGGCCGCCGTGGTGCCCGCCTCCGCGCTCCAGCTGCACCGGCACGCGACGGTCGTCGTGGACGAGGCGGCGGCGTCCAAGCTGAAGCTGGCCGACTACTTCCGTGCGACGTACGCCTCGAAGCCGGAGTGGCAGGGCCTGTAGCGGGACAGCCGGGCAAGCGGGACGAACCAGAAGGGCCGGGCACCTCGCGGGTGCCCGGCCCTTCTGGTTCGCTCCGCCCGGTCCGTTACCGCCCGGCGCCCGCGATGAACTCGGCCGCCGCACGGCCGCAGACCCGCGCCGCGCCGTGCGTCGCCAAATACAGCGCCCCGCGCGGCTCCGCCCGCGGCACGCCCATCTCGACCACGACGGTGTCGGGCCGGGCCGCGAGCAGCGCGTCCAGCGCGGCCGTCATCCACGGGTGGCGGTGGGCGTCGCGGACGACCGCGACGATGGTGCGCTCCCCTGCCGCCGCGAGCACGTCGGCCGGTGCGCTGTCGGCTCCGTACCCGCCGGTCCCGGTGCCGGGCAGCAGCGCGCCCAGCTCGGCGGCGATGCCCCACGGGGTCTCGTCGCCGACGGCGATGTTCGCCCCCGGGGTGAAGGCGGCGACATACGGGGCCATGGTCAGCGGCGGGTGGTCCGACGGGGTGGCGCGGAGCGCCCTGCGGGCCGCGACCAGCCCGATATCGGTGCCGGGCGCGGTCCCCTCCTGCGACGCCGCGCCCGGCTCCGAAGCCCCCCTGGCCCGGCGTGTCCACCCCGCGAGCGCACGTACGCGCGCGGCGGCGTCCGCCAGCCGTTCCTCGGGCAGTTCGCCCGTCCGTACCGCCGCCACCAGTGCGTCGCGCAGCCGCAGTACGGTGCCCTCGTCCGAGAGGCCGCCGCCCACGCAGATGGCGTCGGCGCCCGCCGCGACGGCGAGGACGCTGCCGCGCTCGATGCCGTACGTCGACGCGATGGCGCGCATCTCCATACCGTCGGTGACGATCAGCCCCTCGTAACCGAGCTCGCGGCGCAGCAGCCCGGTGAGGATCTGCGGGCTCAGCGTCGCCGGGCGCTCACGATCGAGTGCGGGAAGCAGGATATGCGCACTCATGACCGACTTGGAACCTGCGGCGATCGCGGCCCTGAACGGCACGAGTTCGCGGGCGTGCAGCGTCGCGAGGTCCACGTCGATCCGGGGCATCGCGTGGTGCGAGTCGACGGCGGTGTCGCCGTGGCCGGGGAAGTGCTTGGTGCAGGCCGCGACTCCGGCGGCCTGGAGCCCCTCGACGTACGCGGCGGTGTGCCGGGCGACCAGCGCGGTGTCGGCGCCGAAGGACCGTACGCCGATGACCGGGTTGTCCGGATTGGAGTTGACGTCGGCCGACGGGGCCCAGTTGAGGTTGACCCCGCAGTCGGCCAGCCGCCGGCCCAGTTCGCGCGCGACGGCCCGGGTCAGCTCCGGGTCGTCGACCGCGCCGAGCGCGAGATTGCCCGGAAAGGAGGACCCGGTGCGCACTTCGAGGCGGGTGACGTCGCCGCCCTCCTCGTCGATCGCGACGAGGATGTCGTCCCGCTCGGCCCGCAGCTGGGCGGTGAGCGCGGCGACCTGGGGCGCGCTGGTGACGTTGCGGCCGAACAGGCCGACGGAGGCGAGCCCTTCGCCGATCCTGCGCAGCAGCCAGTCGGGGGCCGTGGTGCCGGCGAAGCCGGGCTGGAGGACGGCGAGGGCGTCGCGGGTGAGCTTGTCCGTGCCCGTGGTGGTGGTCGTCATGGAGCGCCGTTATCCCTTCACTGCACCGGAGGTGAGACCACTGACCGCCTTGCGCTGCAAGTAGACGAAGAGGATCAGGATCGGGATGGCGAAGAGCGAGGAGGCCGCCATGGTCGCGCCCCAGTCGTCGCCGAACGCCGTCTGGAACTGGGAGAGCCACAGCGGAAGCGTCTGCGACCCGATGTCCTTGTTGAGAATGAGCACCAGCGGGAACTCGTTCCACGCGGTGATGAAGCCGAAGAGCGAGGTGGCCATCAGTCCGGGGCCGAGCAGCGGGAGGATCACCTTCACGAACGCCTGGGGGCGGGTACAGCCGTCGACCATGGCGGACTCCTCCAGCTCCTTGGGCACCGCGGCCACATAGCCCCGCAGCGTGAGGATCGTGAAGGGCAGCACCATCATCATGTAGAAGACCGTCAGCGGGACCAGGCTGTCCAGCATGTCCGCGTCCCGGACCAGCATGTAGACCGCGATGACCATGACCTCCCAGGGCGCCATCTGCGCGATCATGAAGGTCAGCAGCACCCCGCGCTTGCCCTTGAAGCGCATCCGCGCCATGGCGAACGAGGCGAGCAGCGCGATCACCAGCGACGAGAGCACCGAAATGACGGTGACCAGCACGGAGTTGCGCACCAGCGTCCAGAAGTGGTCCGCGCCGAGGACCTTGCTGAAGTGCGAGAAGGTGAAGTCCGTGGGGAACCACACGGGGGTGTCGGTGATGATGTCGCCGGTCGGCTTGAAGGCCGTGCTGAACATCCAGTAGACGGGGAAGGCGAAGCCCACGAAGAGGATGATCGCCGTCGCGTTGGGCCAGAACCGGCCGAACAGTGAGCGCCTCACAGCTCGTCCTCCTCTTGCTTCAGTACGGTGCGAAGGTAGTAGCCGGTCAGCACGAGCAGCACGATGATCGTCAGGAACGAGATGGCCGCGCCCATGCCGAAGTGCTGGTTCCCGACGCCCTCGACGAAGGCGTACACGGGCAGGGTCTCGGTGAGCCGGTCGGGGCCGCCGCCGTTGATCGCGAAGAGCTGGGCGAAGGACTTGAAGACCCAGATGACTTCGAGGAACGTCGTGGCCAGCAGGAACGGCTTGAGGAACGGGAACGTCACCGAGGTGAAGCTCTTCCAGGCCCCGGCGCCGTCGAGCGACGCGGCCTCGTACAGCTCCTTCGGGATGGTCGTCGACGCGGCGTAGAGGTTGATCGCCACGAAGGGGATCGACTGCCAGACGATCAGCAGCGTCACGACCGAGAAGGTGGAGAGCTGGCTGCCGGTCCAGTTGAAGGCGGCCATCGAGTGCCAGCCGAGGCTGTCCAGTACGTAGTTGACGACACCGAAGCGCTGGGCGAACAGCCACTGGTAGACGGTGGTGGCCGCGATGATCGGCATGGCCCAGGCGAGCACCAGGCCGAGCATCAGGAGCAGCCTCATCTTCTTGCCGAGGCGGGCGAGCAGCAGGCCGATCAGCGCGCCGAGGATCATGATCAGCACGACGTTCGCGGCGGTGAAGAAGATCGACCGCTCGACGACCTTCCAGAAGTCCGAGCCGCCCAGGACGTCCTGGTAGTTGGAGAAGCCGTTCCACTCGGTCAGGTGGAGGATCAGCTGGCGCGGGTTGAGGTTCTGGAACGACAGCATGCCGTTCTTGACCAGCGGGTATCCCAGCAGCACCGCGGTGGCGAGCAGTGCGGGCAGCAGGAGCAGATAGGGCCCCGCGCTCCCGGCTCTCCTCCTGGGCGCCGCCGCCGGGCCGCCGGGCGGCGCGTCTTCCTTGCGGGGGCCGGCCTTGGGGACCGAGTCCGCTTGATCGGTCTGCACTGACATGCTCGCCATCTCTTCTTGGGCCGTACGGTCGAGATCCGTGCGGGGACGCCGGGGGCGGTGGCCCGCCCCCGGCGTCTGCGGTCAGCTCTTCTGCGCCAGGCGCTTGTTGATCTCGCCCTCGACGGAGGCCGCGGCGGCGGCCGGCGACTTCCCGGTGAGGACCGAGGTCATATAGCTCTTGATCGGGTTGGGCTCGTTCTCCACGGCGGCCCACTGCGGGATGAGCGGGGTGGTGCCGCCCGACGTCGCGGCGGCGGGGGCAGCGGCCTCACCGGCGGCGTTGCCCTTGAGGTTGGAGTCGAGCGACGCCTTGTTCGGGACGATGCCGCTCTCCTTGGCGAGCGCGCCCTCGAACTTGTCCCCGAGCGCCATCTTCAGGAACTCCTTGGCGAGGTCCTGCTTCTTGCTGGCCGCGGCCACCGCGAAGTTCGAGCCGCCGAGGAAGACGCCCTCGGGCTTGGCGGCCGTCTCACCGGGGATGGTGAAGTAGCCGATGTCCTTCTCGATCTTCTTGTTGGCCGCGATGGCCGTAGCGGCCTCCCAGCCCATGCCGACGAAGGCGCCGACGTTGCCCTTGGCGAAGACCTCGGCCTGCTGCGGGGTGGCCTCGTCCTTGTCCTTGGGCGCCTTGGAGTACGACTGGTACTTCTTGTAGAGCTCCATGGCGGCGGAGACCTTGGGGTCGGCGAGGTTGGAGACGTACTTGTCGCCTTCCTTCTTGACGAGGTCCGCGCCCTGGCCGATGGTGAGGCCGTCGAAGAAGTACCAGTTCTGGCCGGGCAGGTAGATGGGCTCGGCCTGGCCCTTCTTCTTGATCGCGTCGAGGTCCTTGAAGAACTCGGCGCGGGTCTTCGGGGTGCCGGTGATGCCGGCGTCCGCCCAGACCTTCTTGTTGTAGATGACCACGCGGTCGGCGAAGTACCAGGGCGCGGCGTACGACTTGCCCTGGTAGACCGAGGACTTGCTGAGCGACGGCGTCCAGTCGGCGCCGATCTCGCTCTTCAGGTCGCTGAGGTCGGCGAGGCCGCCGGTCGCCGCGTACGCCGGGGTCTGGGTGTTGCCGACCTCGATGACGTCCGGAGGGGTCGACTCGGAGAGAGCGGTGGTGATCTTCTGCTGGATCCCGTCCCACTTCTGCGTCTGGAACTGGACCGTGGCGCCGGTCTTCTTCTTGAAGGCGGCCTTGAGGTCCTTCGTCCAGCCGGGAGGCGTGGAGCCGTCCATCGCCCAGACGGTCAGGGTCTGCCCCTTGTAGCCGTCGGCCCCCGCCTTCTTGCTGTCCTTACTGTCGTCCGAGCCACAGGCCGCGACGCTTGCCAGCATTGCCGCCACACCGATCGCCGCGATGAGTCCGCGCTTCACGACACCCTCCTCAGGGATGCAAAAAACATTCCCCCCACCACCCGAGAACGCCGTTCTGCCGCAACCAGTGCGACCGGTACTGCCCGTGGGGCTGGGACCTGGTCTTTAATGGTTTAGACCAGTACCGGGAGCTTGGCCTAGACCTATTGGGGTGTCAAGGGTGTATAAGAAAGGCTGTCGTGTCCGTTATCGGACCGACACCTGAGGGAGGGCGTCGTCCCATGACCGGACCGTGCCACCATGTGAGCCGCGACAGACGGAGGAGCCGGTGACGGCAGCAGCGCAGCACTCGGGAAGGCAGGCCATGGGCACCGGCGGGGGGACGACCGAGACGGAGAACGCGGCGCCCGGCCGCACCGCGCGGGTGCCCAAGTACTACCGGCTCAAGCGTCACTTGCTCGACATGACGGAGACGCTGCCGCCGGGCACACCGGTGCCACCGGAGCGGACTCTGGCCGCCGAGTTCGACACCTCGCGCACGACAGTGCGGCAGGCGCTCCAGGAGCTGGTCGTGGAGGGCCGGCTGGAACGCATCCAGGGCAAGGGCACCTTTGTGGCCAAGCCCAAGGTCTCGCAGGCCCTGCAGCTCACCTCGTACACCGAGGACATGCGGGCGCAGGGTCTTGAGCCCACGTCCCAGCTGCTCGACATCGGCTATGTCACCGCGGACGACACCCTCGCGGGACTGCTCGACATCACGGCCGGCGGACGGGTGTTGCGCATCGAGCGGCTGCGGCTCGCGAGCGGTGAGCCGATGGCCATCGAGACGACGCACCTGTCGGCCAAGCGCTTCCCCGCACTGCGCCGCTCGCTCGTGAAGTACGCCTCGCTCTACACCGCGCTGTCCGAGGTGTACGACGTCCGGCTGGGCGAGGCCGAGGAGACGATCGAGACGTCACTGGCCACCCCGCGGGAGGCCGGGCTGCTCGGTACGGACGTGGGGCTCCCGATGCTGATGCTCTCGCGCCACTCGGTCGACGAGCGGGGCGAACCCGTGGAGTGGGTGCGTTCGGTCTACCGCGGCGACCGCTACAAGTTCGTCGCACGGCTGCGGCGGCCGACCGACTGAGGCCGCCTGAGGCCGGGGGTCCGGGGGTCGCCCCCCGGGCAGGCACAGCGTCGCACGGCTGCGGCGGCCGACCGACTGAGGCGAAGGGGACTGGTCCGGTCCAACACCCAGCGGAAACGGCACTCTCCGCCCAAATCCCCCAGGAGGAACGGTGTTGCCGTTCCGGTATGCGGATAGGGCTTCCGCCGCATGAGCATCCTCGCCTAGATTTCCTGCGCGTTGTACCAGGTGCTCAGTGAGGGGACGGACCGCACCATGCCCGAGAAAAGACCGGTGATCACGCCGGTGCGCGTGATCATCGCGGTATGCCTGATCGCACCCTTTGTCGCCATGCTCTGGGTGAGTTCGTACGCGAAGGTGGACCCGGCCTTCATCGGTATCCCGTTCTTCTACTGGTACCAGATGCTCTGGGTGCTCATCTCGACGGCGCTCACGATGACCGCGTACAAGCTGTGGCAGCGTGACCAGCGCTCCCGCAAGGGGGGTGCGTCCGCATGAAGGACGGTGTGAACGGCGTCGCGCTCGGCGTCTTCATCTTCTTCTTCGTGGCCGTCACGGTCGTCGGCTTCCTGGCCGCCCGCTGGCGCCGCGCCGACAACGCGGCCACCCTCGACGAATGGGGCCTGGGCGGACGGTCGTTCGGCACCTGGGTCACCTGGTTCCTGCTCGGCGGCGACCTCTACACGGCGTACACCTTCGTCGCCGTCCCCGCCGCCATCTACGCGGCGGGTGCGGCCGGGTTCTTCGCCGTGCCGTACACGATCCTGGTCTACCCGCTGATCTTCACCTTCCTGCCGCGGCTCTGGTCGGTCTCGCACAAGCACGGGTACGTGACGACGTCGGACTTCGTCCGGGGGCGGTTCGGCTCGAAGGGGCTCTCGCTGGCCGTCGCGGTCACCGGCATCCTCGCCACGATGCCGTACATCGCCCTCCAACTGGTCGGCATCCAGGCAGTGCTCGACGTCATGGGCGTCGGCGGTGAGGGCAGCAACTGGTTCGTCAAGGACCTCCCGCTGCTGATCGCGTTCGCGGTGCTCGCCGCGTACACGTACTCGTCGGGGCTGCGGGCCCCGGCCCTGATCGCGTTCGTCAAGGACGGCCTGATCTACATCGTCATCCTGGTGGCGATCATCTACATCCCCATCAAGCTCGGCGGCTTCGACGACATCTTCGCCAAGGCGGGCCACGCGTTCTCGCAGACCAACCCGGCGACGGGCAAGCCGCGCGGGGCGCTCGCACCGGGCGCGGCGGGCCAGTGGGGTTACGCCACGCTGGCACTCGGGTCGGCGCTCGCGCTGTTCATGTACCCGCACTCGATCACGGCGACGCTCTCCTCGCGCAGCCGCAACGTGATCCGCCGCAACACCGCGATCCTGCCGCTGTACTCGCTGATGCTGGGGCTGCTCGCGCTGCTCGGCTTCATGGCGATCGCCGCGGGCATCAAGGTGAAGAACGGCCAGCTGGCGATCCCGCAGCTGTTCGAGAACATGTTCCCCGACTGGTTCGCGGGCGTGGCCTTCGCGGCCATCGGCATCGGTGCGCTGGTACCGGCCGCGATCATGTCCATCGCTGCGGCGAACCTCTTCACCCGCAACATCTACAAGGACTTCATCAAACCGGGCGCGACCCCTGCCCAGGAGGCCAAGGTCTCCAAGCTGGTCTCGCTCGTGGTGAAGGTCGGCGCGCTGCTCTTCGTGCTCGCCATGGACCCGACGGTGGCGATCAACTTCCAGCTGCTGGGCGGCATCTGGATCCTCCAGACGATGCCGGCGCTGGTCGGCGGGCTCTTCACCCGCTGGTTCCACCGCTGGGCGCTGCTCGCGGGCTGGGCGGTCGGCATGGTGTACGGCACGCTCGCCGCATACGGTGTGGCGAGCCCGACCCAGGCGCACTTCGGCGGCTCCTCCAAGGAGATCCCGGGCATCGGGCAGATCGGCTACATCGGTCTGACGGCGTTCGTGCTGAACGTCGTGGTGACGCTGGTGCTCACCGTCGTGCTCAACGCGGTGAAGGCACCGGCCGGAATCGACGAGACCTCCCCGGAGGACTACACGGCGGACGCCGGTGACGAGGGCGTCCAGGTGGAGCTCCCGCCGGCCACAGAAGCCGCCCCGGCAGCCCACTGAGCCCGCACGCCCACCCACTGAGCCGTAGGGCCTGCCACTGAGCCGCAGGCTCCGCCAGGGGCCGCCGCGCCTCCCTCCCGGGAGCTGCGGCGGCCCCTCGCCATGCCGCCCCCGCCCCTCCCTTCCGTCCTCCACGACACAACATATGGGGGGTGCTTTCCGGCGGGCACCCCACATGTATGCTCATGCTCGCTGTCGCCGCAGGGGAATCCGGTGCGAATCCGGAACTGTCCCGCAACGGTGTGATCAGTGCGCTTTCGCGCACCGTGGAGTCCGAGGACCTGCCGACGGCGCATCCGGCTCGACCGAACCGGATGGGAAACGTCCGGGCCTCGCGGTTGGGCTTGCGGATGCTGTGCGGTGTGCTGCTCTGCTGTGCCCGTACGCACCCGTGCCCCCGCCGGCCCCAGCCGAGCGAGGGAGAGCGCACCGTGACCATCGCGCCCACCGCACCTGTCTCCGAGCAGGTGTCGGATGCCCCGGGAACCGTACTTCTGCGGACCCTGACCGACCTCACCGCCGATCTCACCGACACCGACCCCGGCAAGGTCGCCGCTGCCGCCCTGCGCGGGCGCAACGCGGCGTCGGACGAGGCCGAGTTGCGGGAGCTGGCCACCGAGGCGGCCGCCGGTCTCATCTCCGAGGACCCCGCGTACTCACGGCTCGCCGCCAGGCTGCTCACCCGGACCATCGCGGACGAGGCGGCCGGACAGGGCGCGGTGTCGTTCTCCTCATCGGTCGCCGTCGGACACCGCGAGGGCCTGATCGCCGACCGTACGGCCGACTTCGTACGGCTGCACGCCGAGCGGCTCGACGCGACCATCGACACCGGGGCCGACGACCGCTTCGGATACTTCGGGCTGCGCACTCTCTACAGCCGCTATCTGCTGCGCCACCCGCTCACCCGCCAGGTCATCGAGACGCCCCAGCACTTCATGCTCCGGGTCGCCTGCGGTCTCGCCGCCGACGAGTCCGCGGCCGCACTGGACGAGGTGGCCGCGCTGTACGGGCTGATGAGCCGTCTCGACTATCTGCCCTCCTCCCCCACGCTCTTCAACTCGGGCACCCGCCACCCGCAGATGTCCTCGTGCTATCTGCTGGACTCGCCGCTCGACCAGCTGGACTCGATCTACGGGCGCTACCACGAGGTGGCGCGGCTGTCGAAGCACGCGGGCGGCATCGGCCTCTCGTACTCCCGTATCCGCTCCCGCGGTTCGCTGATCCGCGGCACCAACGGGCACTCCAACGGCATCGTCCCCTTCCTCAAGACCCTCGACGCCTCGGTCGCCGCGGTGAACCAGGGCGGCCGGCGCAAGGGCGCCGCCGCCGTCTACCTGGAGACCTGGCACTCGGACATCGAGGAGTTCCTGGAGCTGCGTGACAACACCGGTGAGGACGCCCGGCGTACGCACAACCTCAACCTGGCCCACTGGGTGCCCGACGAGTTCATGCGCCGGGTCGACGCGGACGGCACCTGGTCGCTGTTCTCGCCCGCCGACGTGCCGGAGCTGACCGATCTGTGGGGCGACGCCTTCGACGCCGCCTACCGCAAGGCCGAGGCCGACGGGCTGGCCAGGAAGACCATCCCCGCGCGGGAGCTGTACGGGCGGATGATGCGCACCCTCGCGCAGACCGGCCAGGGCTGGATGACCTTCAAGGACGCGTCGAACCGTACGGCCAACCAGACCGCCGAGCCCGGCTCGGTCGTCCACTCGTCGAACCTGTGCACCGAGATCCTGGAGGTGACGGACGACGGCGAGACCGCGGTCTGCAACCTGGGCTCGGTCAACGTCGGCGCGTTCGTCTCGGGCGACTCGCTCGACTGGGAGCGCCTCGACGCGACCGTTCGCACCGCGGTCACCTTCCTCGACCGTGTCGTGGACATCAACTTCTACCCGACCGAGCAGGCGGGCCGCTCCAACGCCAAGTGGCGGCCGGTGGGCCTGGGCCTGATGGGGCTCCAGGACGTCTTCTTCCAGCTGCGGCTGCCCTTCGACTCGCCACAGGCGAAGGCGCTCTCCACCCGGATCTCCGAGCGGATCATGCTCGCCGCCTACGAGGCGTCCTGCGACCTCGCCGAGGCCGCGGGCCCCCTGCCGGCCTGGGAGAAGACCCGTGCGGCGCGCGGGGTCCTGCACCCCGACCACTACGCGACCGAGCTGACCTGGCCGGAGCGCTGGGACGCACTGCGCGCCCGGATCGCGAAGACCGGGATGCGCAACTCGCTGCTCCTCGCCATCGCGCCGACCGCCACCATCGCCTCGATCGCCGGGGTGTACGAGTGCATCGAGCCGCAGGTCTCCAACCTCTTCAAGCGCGAGACGCTCTCGGGTGAATTCCTCCAGGTCAACGCGTACTTGGTGAACGAGCTGAAGGAATTGGGCGTCTGGGACGCGCAGTCCCGTGAGGCGCTGCGCGAGGCCAGCGGGTCGGTGCAGGGCTTCAGCTGGATCCCCGAGGAGGTCCGGGCGCTGTACCGCACGGCGTGGGAGATCCCGCAGCGCGGTCTGATCGACATGGCGGCGGCCCGTACTCCGTACATCGACCAGAGCCAGTCGCTGAACCTCTTCCTGGAGACGCCCACCATCGGGAAGCTCTCCTCGATGTACGCGTACGCGTGGAAGCAGGGCATCAAGACCACGTACTACCTGCGTTCGCGTCCGGCGACACGCATCGCGCGGGCGGCGCGCTCCGCCACCGCCGCAGCCACCATCCCCGCACAGCAGGATCCGGCCGCCGCCGACGCGGACGCCATCGCCTGCTCCCTTGAGAACCCCGAGTCCTGCGAGGCCTGCCAGTAATGAGTGACGACACCCTGAAGACCGCGAAGAACCTGCTGGACCCGGGCTTCGAGCTGACCCTGCGTCCGATGCGCTACCCGGACTTCTACGAGCGCTACCGCGACGCGATCAAGAACACCTGGACGGTCGAGGAGGTCGACCTCCACTCGGACGTGAGCGACCTGGCCAAGCTGTCGCCGGGTGAGCAGCACATGATCGGCCGGCTGGTCGCGTTCTTCGCGACGGGCGACTCGATCGTCTCCAACAACCTGGTGCTGACGCTCTACAAGCACATCAACTCCCCCGAGGCGCGGCTGTATCTCTCCCGCCAGCTGTTCGAGGAGGCCGTGCACGTCCAGTTCTATCTGACGCTGCTCGACACCTATCTGCCCGACCCGGAGGACCGCGCGGCGGCCTTCGACGCGGTCGAGGAGATCCCCTCCATCCGCGAGAAGGCGCAGTTCTGCTTCCGGTGGATGGACTCGGTGGAGAAGATCGAACGGCTGGAGACGCAGGCGGACCGCCGCCGCTTCCTGCTGAACCTGATCTGCTTCGCCGCCTGCATCGAGGGGCTGTTCTTCTACGGCGCCTTCGCGTACGTGTACTGGTTCCGCTCGCGGGGGCTGCTGCACGGCCTGGCGACCGGCACCAACTGGGTGTTCCGTGACGAGACCATGCACATGAACTTCGCGTTCGAGGTGGTCGACACGGTCCGCAAGGAGGAGCCCGAGCTCTTCGACGACGCGCTGCGCCAGCAGGTCACCGACATGATGCGCGAAGCGGTCGAGGCGGAGCTGCAGTTCGGCCGGGACCTGTGCGGCGACGGGCTGCCGGGGATGAACACGGAGTCGATGCGCGAGTACCTCCAGTGCGTCGCCGACCAGCGGCTGACCCGGCTGGGCTTCGCCCCGGTGTACGGCTCGGAGAACCCGTTCTCCTTCATGGAGCTGCAGGGCGTGCAGGAGCTGACGAACTTCTTCGAGCGGCGCCCTTCGGCGTACCAGGTCGCGGTCGAGGGCTCGGTCTCCTTCGACGACGACTTCTGAGCCCGTCCGGTCACCGGATACTCCTCACCGGACCCGGCCGGACACCCGGCCGGGCAGGGAGTGCTGTACCACGGTGGGCGCTACTACTTCTCCACCTCCCACGCCGACGACTACGGCACCCTCTACAGCTGGGACGGGAATCCCCGGCACCAGAAGAAGCGCACTCCGTGGGCCAAGGACGCCGAGAACCTGACCTATTGGGGCGGCGGTTCCCTGTGGGGTCTGACCGAACTCCAGGGCCACCGCACCGTGTTCGAGGTGCCCCTGTCGCACTTCTCGTAGCCGGACGGCGCGCGGGCCTCTCTCCCCGGCCCGCGCGCCGATCGGTGTTCGCGGCAGCGGGTGCGCCGACGTGACCGCTACACCGGGCCGGAGCGGCCGTGCACCGGTGCGGAGGATGGTGCCAAGGCACCGCCGGACAGGCCCTGGACACCGGTGTCGGCGGTGGACGCTTCCGTGGGGCGTGGCCGCGGCGCCGGGGCACGGTCCTGGCGCGGGTGGCGCGGGATGAGCACGAGTGCCAGCAGGGCCGCGACGAGGGCGATCCCGGAGCAGGTCAGGAGCATGTCGTTCATGCCATGGACGAAGGCGCCGCGGGTCGAGTCCAGAAGGGCGGCGCTGCCGCTCCGGTGGGCGATCTGCACGCCGGAGGCCGCGCTGTCACGGACGGCACCGGCTGTCCTCGGGGGCAGGTGGCCGACGTCGACGCCACCGCGGTAGCCCGAGGTGAGGACGGTGCCCAGGATCGCGATGCCGATGGTGCCGCCGGCCTGGCGCAGCGCTTGCAGGAGGCCGGACCCCGAGCCCGCGCGTTCGGTGCTCAGCACGCCGAGGGCGGAGTTCATGGCCAGGGGCAGGGTCATGCCCACGCCTGTCCCGAGAGCCGCGGTCCACAGGGCGGTGACGGCGTACGGGGTGTGGACGGTGGTGGTGGCCCCGGCCGCCAGGGCCGCGGCGGCCAGCAGGAGTCCGGCGGTGAGGGCCGGCCGGTCACCGGTACGCCGGGCGATCCGTCCGGCGCACCGGGTGCCGGCGGTCATACCGAGGAGCATGGGCAGCAGCTTGAGGCCGGTGGCCAGGGCGCTGCTCCCCTGGACCGCCTGGAAGTACTGCGGGAGGGCATAGAGCAGGCCGAACAGCGCGAAGCTGGAGAGGGTGGCCATGAGGACGCCGACGTTGAAGGTGCGGCTGCGGAAGAGCGCGAGGTCGATCAGCGGGTGGCTGGTCCGCCGCTGCCATCCGGCGAACGCGGCGAGCAGAAGGGCACCGGCGGCTGCGGGCAGCCACAGGTCCGGGGAGAGCCAGCCGTGCGAGCCGGCCTGGATGAACCCGTAGGTGACGGCGGTGAGTCCGGCGGCCGACAGAGCCGCTCCCGGAAGGTCGACCGGATGGGCGACGGTGCTGCGGGATTCGGGGACGAAGCGCGCGATGGCGAAGGCGCCGAGTGCGACCAGGGGCAGATTGACCAGAAAGACCGAGCCCCACCAGAAGTGGCTCAGGAGCAGTCCGCCGAGGATCGGACCGAGCGGCAGCCCCATGGCGGTGGCGGTCACCTGCAGGGTCCTGGCCCGGGCACGTTCCGCGGGGTCCGGGAAGAGCGCGGGCAGCACGGACAGGGACAGCGGCATCATGAAGGCCGCCGCCGCACCCAGCAGGCACCGGCCCGCGATCAGCAGGGCCGGAGTGGTGGCCACGGCGCACAGGGCCGAGGCCACGCCGAACAGCAGGAGGGCGGCGATGAGGAGCTTCTTGCGGCCGAAGCGGTCGCCGAGACCGCCGGCCGGGATCATCAGGGCGGCCAGCACCAGGGTGTAGGAGCTGCCGGTCCACTGGAGCTGCCCGGAGGTCATGTGCAGGTCGGTGGCGATCTCGGGCAGAGCCACATTGAGAATGGTGGTGTCGAGTCCGATGGTGAGCATGGCGAGCACCAGGGCGCTCAGGGCGAACCAGCTGCCGCGGTGGGTCGTGGTCGTGGACACGGCGGGCCTCCGTTCGTGGGGGCGTGATGCCCTGGGGTGTGCCGCACAGCCCCAGGTACGTAACTCAGGTACCCTTTTATTGGGCACCATGCCCCGCGGTCCGCGGGGTGGATGAGACCAAGCATATACCTAAGGTAGGTAGTTTTCGACATGGCGGATCCGGCACCCGACGATGCGGCTCGGGATGCGCTCATCCAGGAGATGCTCAGCGGCCTGCTGCCGCGGCTCAACAGGCTCAGCCGCGCCATCACCCGCGGCCGTCTGCCGGAGCGGGCGATCGAGGCCACCGGCCTGTCGCTGGACAGGCCGGGCGTGACCGTCCTGCTCACGCTCCACAGCGCCGACGCCCCTCTGCGGGTCGGTGAGATCGCCGACCGTATGCAAGTGGTCGGGCCGCACGTCACCCGTCACGTCACCGCGCTGGAGAAGCGCGGGCTCGTACGCCGCGTCGCCGACCCGAGCGACCAGCGCGCCCGGCTGGTCGAACTGACCGGCTCCGGATCGGAAGCGGCCGACGCCTACAAGCGGAACCTGTTCGGCTGGATCGCCGGCGTTCTGGCCGACTGGCCCGCACAGGACCGCGAGGGCCTCGCACGGCTCCTGGGGCGTCTCGCCGACGACACGGCCGCGCATCTCGACGCGCTCGACCAGGACTGACCGGAGCGCCGCCCCGGCCGTCCGCGCGGCAGGGTCAGGCGCCGCGCATCACCTCGCTCCGGGCCGCCCGGCCCCGGACGGCGGGGCGGTTGAGCGCCCGCCCCTCCGGCTCTCTTGCGGGAGCGCCCGGTTCGGGGTCCCCCCGGCGCTGGGCGAGCTGCCGGTCGATGCGGCGCTCGCGGGCGTGCCAGATCAGTGAGGGCAGCGCCAGGATGACGAAGACGGCGAGCACGGTCAGGTAGTCCAGGAAGGTGTTCATGCCGTCAACTGTGGCGCCGGACGGCCGGAAGAATCAGTGGCAGGACTGACATGCACCGTCGAATTGCTGCCACACTTGGTCCATGATGAAGAACGTCGTCGTGGTCCTGATGAACGGCGTCAACCCGTTCGAACTCGGCGTGGTCTGCGAGGTGTTCGGCCTCGACCGGAGCGACGAGGGGCTGCCGGTGTACGACTTCGCGGTGGCGTCCGCCGAAGGGCCCGTGCTGGAGACGCACGCCGGGTTCACGCTCAGCACCGAACACGGCCTGGAACGGCTCGAAGAGGCCGATCTGATCGCGGTGCCGGCCGCCGAGTCGCGGGGGAACCGCGACTACCCGCCGGCCCTCCTCGACGCGCTGCGCCGGGCGGTGGACCGCGGGGCCCGGGTGCTCAGCGTCTGCTCCGGTGTCTTCGTGCTCGGTTCGGCGGGGCTGCTCGACGGCCGTCGCTGCGCCGCGCACTGGCGCCACGCGGACGAACTGGCCCGTGCCTTCCCCCTGGCCAGGGTCGAACCCGATGTGCTGTACGTGGACGAGGACCCCGTCATCACATCGGCCGGGACAGCAGCCGGCATCGACGCCTGCCTCCACATCGTCCGCAAGGAGCACGGCCCGCACGTCGCCAACAGGATCGCCCGGCGGATGGTGGTCCCGCCCCATCGCGACGGCGGCCAGGCCCAGTTCGTCGAGCGCCCGGTGAGCCCCGAGCGGGCGGACAGCGTCGCCGAAGTCCTCGGCTGGATGGAACAGCATCTGGACGAGGAGCAGACCGTCGAGCAGCTGGCGGCCCGCGCCCTGATGTCACCGCGCACCTTCGCCCGCCGCTTCCAGCAGGAGACGGGGACGACGCCGTACCGCTGGCTGCTGCGCCAACGGGTGCTGCTGGCACAGGAGTTGCTGGAGGCCTCCGACGAGACGGTGGACTCGATCGCGGGGCGGGTCGGCTTCGGTACGGGTGCGGGGCTGCGCCACCACTTCCTCCGTACGCTCGGCACCACCCCGAACGCCTACCGGCGGACGTTCCGGGGCCCGGTCGGCACGGCCTGACCGGGCCCGGCCGGTCAGGTCAGAGGTTGGGGACGGTCTCGTAGCGCGGCGTGCCCTCTTCCATCTGCCGGAGCGCGTCCTTGCGGTCGCGCTTCGACAGGCGGTCGATGTACAGGTAGCCGTACAGGTGGTCCGTCTCGTGCTGGAGGCAGCGGGCGAAGTAGCCGGTGCCGCGCACCTTCACCGGGTTGCCTCCGGCGTCCTGGCCGGTGACCTCCGCGTAGTCCGGGCGGGCCAGCTCGGCGTACGCGGTCGGGACGGAGAGGCAGCCCTCGTTGGACTCGTCGAGCCGGCGGCGCTCGGCCGGGGTCTCGGTGAGCACCGGGTTGCAGACGGCTCCGACGTGGCGCCTGCCGTCGTCGTCGAGGCAGTCGTAGACGAAGACCTTGAGGTCGACACCGATCTGGTTCGCGGCCAGGCCCACACCCTCGGCGGCCTTCTGGCTGGCGAACATGTCGTCGATCAGCTGGGCCAGCTCGGCGTCGAACGAGGTGACGTCCTTGCACTCCCGGTGGAGCACCGGGTTGCCCACGACGGTGATGGGGCGGGCGGTGCCACGGGCGCGGTGGGCCTCCTCGCGCTCCTCGCAGTCCTCGGTGTCCACGACGAAACCGTCATTGACCTGCTGGTCCGTATCGACCTGCTGGTCCGTCTGCTCCTGCGACATGTCCGCCGTACGCCTTCCTCAAAAAAACCTGGAACGATCCCGTACAGCCTAACGGGCTGTTCCACAGGAGGAAGCGGGGTCAGCAGACCTCTTCGAGGTCCCGCCACTCCCGGCTGTCCGGGCTGTCGGCGACCCAGCCGTCGAGCAGTCCGCGCACCAGTCCCGCGGGGGCGGCTATGCCGCACTCGCGCTCCGCGACCCAGAGACCGCCCGCCGTGCGGTGGCCGAGCGGGCCGGGGTGGCCGGGCTCGCTGTGGTCGTGCGGATCGGGGGGCTGCTCGCCTTCGCCCTCGTCGCTCTCCATCTGCGACTCGGAGCAGGCGCGGCAGAGCAGCCGGACGGAGGACGACCAGTCCTCGGCGGCGAACCCGGCGTCGGCCGCCAGCTGCTCCAGGGCGTCCCGGTCGGCCTCGGTCGCCGCTTCGAGCAGCACCACCCAGGTCGGCACCGGCGAGGGCGCCCACAGCTCGATCTCGTCGAAGACGGGGTAGGAGGGCCCGGCGGCGGTGACGCGCTCGCCGTGCGGGACGCCGTCGTGCAGGACGACCTCGCCCCAGCGCCTGCCGGACGACGGCAGCGGGATGGAGAGCACCTCGACGCGGGCGGGGTCGAGCCGGCGGCCCCAGACCACCTCGGCCTCTCCCTCCGGGGAGAGCCGCACGGCGGCGGAGCCGAGGTCCATACCGACCGGCTCACCGCTGGCCGCGGGCTCGCCCGGGACCCGCAGCCCGTACGCCTGCCAGGCCCGGCGGGCCAGCGGCCAGTCCTGCAGCGCGGTGGCCGCGATCCCGACGTTCCACCAGTCGGGGGCGCCCGCCTCGCGGTCCAGGAGCGCCACGGCGCGCAGCCCCGCGGTCCGTGCCCGGTCCCAGTCGTGCCGGAACTTGTGCAGCAGGGCCAGATTGAACCAGGACTCGGACAGCCACGGTTCGAGATCGGCCGCGCGCGTGAGCAGCGCTCCCGCGTCGTCGTACCGACCGTCGCCGATCAGCGTGAACGCGCGGTCCGTGGCCTGCCGCCAGGATGCGGAGGGCCGATGCCGTACCTTCCCGAAGATCCTCACGATTCCCGCCTGCCGGTAGCTGAAAGGTCTCTGCTTCCCGGGCTCCGATTCCCCCGGACGCCCTCTCTTCGCATCCAACCATGCCCGGTCGGAGCGGCGCTCATTACCCACTGGTTACCCGCTCCGGGGCCCGGATTCCGCCCCCCGGGGCAACGTCAGGCGACACCGCCCCGGGAGAGCACACGGGCGAGGGATTCCACGACTTCCGGCTGGTAGTCGTGGCCGGTTCCCAGGCGCAGCCGCTCCAGCGCGCCGAGCGGTCCGCCCGCACCCCTCACTCCTTCACTTTCCCCGGCCAGGTCCTCGTACGCATTGACGGCCCGGACAATCCGGGCGGTGAGCGGCTGCTCCCGATACGGATCCGCCTGCCGCTCCACGATGACGGCGACCTTCGCGTCGACTCCGGTCTGGCGGACCACGGCGCCGCCGAGCAGCGCGATCCGGCGCTGCTCGGCGGGCGGCAGCGGCGCGGTGGCGCCGCCGGGGACCGGGTCGACGAGGGAGAGCTGGCCGATGTCGTGCATCAGGGCCGCGTACTCAAGGACGGTCAGCGCCGGTTCGGAGAGACCCAGCTCCCGGCCGACGGCCCGGCTGAGCCCGGCGACCCTGCGGGCATGGCCGTGCGGGGTGTATCCGGCGATCTCGGTGGCGCGGGCGAGCGAGGTGATGGTCTGGCGGTAGGTCGTGCGTACCAGCGCGTGGCGGCGCAGCGAGAGCTGGGTGAGCAGCAGCGGTACGGAGAAGACGGGCAGCGCCCACAGCCCGGCGACCGCGACGCCCAGCGCCATCACCACACCGGTGGCGCAGACGGCCGAGCCGATGCCGGCGAGTGCGCGCAGTTCGTCGCGGAGCAGCGGCCCGATGGGGACTCCCCCGGTCGGGCGGGACCGAGCGCCAGGGGCGGGGGAACGGGTGCGCGCGTGTGCCATCGCGGCGGCCAGGACGGCGTCGCAGAGGGCGGTGAGGCCGAGCAGCAGGAGCAGCACGACGGCGTACGAGGGGCCGCGCACCGCCCAGGCAGCTGTCCGCCCCGAGCCGCACAGGGGCTGGAAGCAGGCGGCGGCGAAGGCGACCGTGAGCACCCGGCGGGCCAGCTGGTCGGCGGTGGGGCCGCGGCCGCGCGGGACGTGCGGCGCGGTGCCGGCGAGCGTGCCCGCCACGACGACGGCGACGACCTGGGGGGCGCCGTGCACGGTGGGGTGGCCGCCGTTCTGGCCCAGCAGGGCGTAGGCGAGGGCTCCGGCGGCGCCGAGCGGTGCGGGTTCGCGCTCGCTGCCGGGGCCGGTGCGGCGGGTGAGTTCGCCCGCGGCGACGAGTATCCCGAAGGCGAGCGCGGTGTCCCGGTCGCCGACGCCGTGCCAGAGGGTCCAGCCGAGCCCGGCCGCGGCGACCAGGGCGGCGGCGCCGTGGACGAGGCACACGGCGCGGGGGGTACGGGCGCTCACGCGGGGTGCTCCGCGTCGGCGGGCGGGCCGGGCGCAGCGGCCGGGGCGCGGGCGGGCGGGACGGCGGGCGGGCAGGCGTCCGGTTCGTCGGCGGTGACGGCGGGGCGCCAGCCGCTGCGGGCGAGCGCCCGTACGAACGCCTGGACCATCAGCGGGTCGAACTGCGTCCCCGCGCACCGCACCAGCTCCCGGAGGGCGGCGTCGACGGGTCTGGCCCTGCGGTAGGAGCGGGTGGACGTCATGGCGTCGAAGGCGTCGGCGATGGCGACGACCCGGGCGAACTCGGGGATCTGCTGCCCGGAGAGCCCGTAGGGGTAGCCGGAGCCGTCGAGCCGTTCGTGGTGGTGGAGGATGGCGGCCCTGGCCTCGCCGAGGAAGCCGATGCCGCGGACCATCTCGTGTCCGTACTCGGGGTGCAGCTCGATGACGCGGCGCTCGTCGGGCGTCAGCGGCCCGTCCTTCCTGAGCAGCCTGGTGGGCACCCCGAGCTTCCCCACGTCATGGAGGATCCCGGCGAAGCGCAGCGCCTCCAGACGGTCGCCGGCCATGCCCAGCTCGCCGGCGATCATCGCCGACGCCTGCCCCACGCGTTCGCTGTGGCCGCGGGTGTACTGGTCCTTGATGTCGACGGCCTGCACGAGCGCCCGGATCGTCGCCCGGTGGGCGGCACGCTCGCGGTGGTACTGCGCGAAGACCCAGCTGGAGATGTACATGGGCAGCAGGACGAAGAGGGCGGCGGGCGGCCCGAAGGGGCTGCGCCACAGGACCGCCATCATGAGCCCGGCGAGCCCGTGCACGGTGTACGGGGCGAGTGAGCGCAGCAGCGCGTGACCCGCGGTGCGGACGGGCAGCCGCTCGGCGGTGGCCCGTACGGCGCCGTCCAGTGCGGTCAGGGCCAGGCAGAGGACCAGGGCGGCGGCGAGCGCGGGCAGCAGGGCGTACGGCAGGCCGGGTGTCCGGGACGGCCCGCCGAAGAGCGCGGAACCCCCGAGTTCCGCGGCGGCCCGCACCGCGAGGGCGAGCTGCGCGGCGTGCCAGACGCGCCGGATGCCGTACGGAGAGTGCTCGGCGGCGCCGAGCAGCGCCCCGGGCACGGCGGCGATGGCGGCGGCCGCGGGCGGCAGGAGCAGGGCGGCGGCGACGAGTACGGCGAAGAACGCCCCGGCCCCCGGCGATCTGCGGGCGAGCAGCTCGCACCCGGCGTAGACGGCGGCGAGCAGGGCCACGGCCGTCCAGGGCGTGGCGGGGTCGGTGACGGCGGGCAGCACACAGCCGGCGGCGCCCAGGACCGCGCACAGGATGCAGGCACGCGCAGTCCGCGGCAGTGCCCGCATGGCGGCCTCCTCCTCCGGGATCCGCACGGCTCCGGCGTCCGTACAGGTTGGGGAGAATAGGCGCGGGCGGGCGGCCGGGGGGCCGCATCGGCGGATCAGCAGCCCATCGGGTGACAGTCCCGGGGCGAAATCGGGCCGGGTACGGCAAACGCAGCGGGACCGCGGCACGTGCGCCGCGGTCCCGCTGTCTGTGTCTGTGCGCCGGGAGGCCCTGCCGTCCCCGCGGCCGGTCAGTCCTGGGCGGCCGCCGACCGGTCGGTGACGGTGATGTCCTGGTCGGGCACCGCCTGTCCCGAGCGGATCAGATCGATGCGCCCCATGACCTTGGACCGGAGGTCCGCCGGTACGTCGTCACTGCCGCAGCAGCGCTTCACCAGCTTCTTGACGGCCTGCTCCAGGCCGTACTTCTCCAGGCACGGGGAGCACTCCTCGAAGTGCACCTCGAACTTGGTGCAGTCGTTGTCCGGCATCTCGTGGTCGAGGAACTCGTACAGATGGTCCAGGACCTCGGAGCAGTCCGTTTCGTGCGGCTCTCCGCAGCTCATGAGCCCGAACCTTTCGCTTCGTTCGACTCTCCGGCGCCCGCGGGGACCAGCCCGCGGTCGCGTGCGTAGTCCTCCAGCATGCCGCGCAGCTGACGGCGGCCCCGGTGCAGCCGGGACATGACCGTCCCGATGGGTGTCCCCATGATGTCTGCGATCTCCTTGTACGCAAAGCCCTCGACATCGGCGAGATACACCGCGATGCGGAACTCCTCGGGGATCGCCTGGAGCGCGGACTTCACATCCGAGTCGGGCAGGTGGTCGAGCGCCTGCGACTCGGCGGAGCGCAGCCCCGTGGACATGTGCGACTCGGCCCGGGCGAGCTGCCAGTCCTCGATCTCCTCGGCGGCACTGCGCTGAGGCTCACGCTGCTTCTTGCGGTACGAGTTGATGAACGTGTTCGTGAGGATGCGGTACATCCACGCCTTGAGGTTGGTCCCCTCCCGGAACTGGTGGAACGAGCCGTACGCCTTCGCGTAGGTCTCCTGCACCAGGTCCTCGGCATCGGCCGGGTTGCGCGTCATGCGCAGCGCGGCCGAGTACATCTGGTCGAGGAAGCCGAGGGCATCCCGCTCGAAGCGGGCATTGCGCTCCGCGGCCGTCTCTTCCGCATGGCCGTCTTCGGTCCCTGTGTCGGTCCCAGTGACCGGACCCACCTCCTCCAACGCCTTGGCGGATCCGAAAGCGGACCCACTCGAATCGGAGGATAGACGACGATCCGGTCCGCCCGCCGCCCGGGAAGGAGCGCCCTGGGCTGCCGAAAGCACGGTCCACTCCAGGTCAGCGGCGTTCGGGCGGCGCGGGCAGATGGTCGAACCCATGCGACGGACTCCCTCTCCACGTACAAGCTTGTGTGTACCGGTGTCCAGCACCGATGTTCCCCACAACAGCGCTCCCCGACTCAGCATTCCCGCAGCCGCACGGCCCATCTGCCCACCGCGTCCGTGATGGTCCTGAGCGCCTGCTCCTGGCCGGTGGCGGCCCGCTTCGGTACGGCGAAGCCGTGATCGGCGTCCGCCACCTCCACCAGCTCGAAGTCCCCGGCGGTGAACTCGGCTGCGCCCGGGAACTCGGCCGGCCGGCCGAACGGATCCCTGGCGCCCTGTACGACCAGAGTGCTGACCCCGGTCCCGGTCAGCTCCCGCTGCCGGGACTTCTCCGGCTTCCCCGGCGGATGCAGCGGAAAGCTCAGCGCCAGGACACCGCGGGCGCCCAGCTCCCCCGCGGTCCGGCAGGCCACCCGGGCCCCGGCGCTGCGCCCGCCCGCGACCACCGGAAGTCCGGGTCTGCGGAGCGCGGGCCAGACCGCGCGCCAGCCGGTGTCCAGGGTCTTCGGCGCGGGCGCGACCTTCCGTCCCTCGACCCGCCAGGGCTGCTCGACGAGCGCGACGCCGACCCCGAGCGGCGGCAGCGCGGCGGCCAGCGCCTGGAGGTCGCGCGCCTCGATACCGCCGCCGGCGCCATGGCCTAGGGCGATCACGAGGTGCGGGCGGGCAGCGGGATGCCAGGTGATGCGGGCTTCACCGGCGGGGGTGTCGACACTCTCCACGATCATGCTCTGAGTCACATCAGAAGAGTGTGCCCTCCTCGGGTGCCTCCAGTGCGGTCAGCAGCTCCGGGCCGTTGTTGCGAACATTGCTGACCGCCGTGGACACCGGGTACGCCCGTACGAGTCCGGCGGGCGGCGGATCGAGCAGCGGGGCCAGCCGGTGAGGGTCCGTGTGCCCGGGATCCAGCCAGTCGTCCCAGCGGTCCGGGGGCAGTACGAGCGGCATCCGGGGATGGATCGCGGCCAGCGTCCGCGGGGCCCCGGACCCGTCCCCCTCCCCCTGCGCCTGCCCCTGTCCGGCGAGCGGGGTGGTCTCGGCCTCGGTCGTGAGGATCGTGCAGGTCGCCCACCATGCCTGCGGGTGGTCGCCGGGCAGCGCCGGGTCCCGCCAGAACTCGTACAGACCGGCGAAGGCCATCACCGAACCGTCGGCGGGCGTCACGAAGTAGGGCTGCTTACGTGCCCGCTTCTTCTTGCCCTCGACCTCCAGCCGACGCTCGTCCGGTTCCGTCATCCACTCGTAGTAGCCGTCGGCGGGGACGATGCAGCGGCGCGCGGCGAAGGCCCGGCGGAACGACGGCTTCTCCTGGACCGTCTCGGCCCGTGCGTTGATCATCCGGGCGGCGCCCTCGGGCGATTTCGCCCACGACGGCACCAGTCCCCACTTCAGATTCCGCAGCTGGCGAACCGGACGGCGCGATGCCGCGTCTTTCAACGGACGCTCCAGTACGACCTGGACCGTCTTCGTCGGTGCCACGTTCCAGTCGGGGACCACCGTCTCCGACCGGAACGGGGCATCCCCCTTCTCCACCCCGAAGACCCCTGCGAGATCCTCGGGTCCACGACTCGCTGCAAACCGTCCGCACATATGTGCCAGACTGCCACGCCCCCCGTCTCCCGAGGAGCCCCTCCCCACCATGGACCGCGTCTTCGCCGCTCAGTCCGACCCCGACCAGTGGCTGGTGATCGTCACCGGCGTCGTCGCACTGCTCGCGGTCCTCCCGCACCGCATATGGCGGCTCACCCGCAACGCCGTCACCATCGCCCACGAGGGCGGCCACGGGCTGATCGCCCTGGTCACCGGGCGCCGCCTGGACGGCATCCGGCTGCACTCCGACACCAGCGGCCTCACCGTCAGCCGCGGCAAGCCGCACGGCCTGGGCATGATCCTCACCGCGGGCGCCGGATACACCGCGCCGCCGCTGCTGGGGCTCGGCGGTGCCTGGCTGCTCGCCGCCGACCACATCACGCTCTTCCTCTGGGCCGCCTGCGTCCTCCTTCTCGCGATGCTCGTGATGATCCGCAACGCGTACGGGGCGCTCACCGTGATCGTCACGGGCGCCGCGTTCGTCCTGATCTCCTGGCTGACCAGCGCCGAGGTGCAGGCGGCGTTCGCGTACACGGCTGTCTGGTTCCTGCTCATCGGCGGTGTGCGCCCGGCCTTCGAGCTCCAGCGCAAGCGGGTGCGCGGCCATGCGGGCGATTCGGACGCCGACCAGCTCGGCCGGCTCACCCATCTCCCGCCGACGGTGTGGCTGCTGCTCTTCCACGTCGTCTCGCTCTGCTCGCTCATCGGCGGCGGGCGCTGGCTGCTGGGCCTGTGAGACGGGCGGCGCCCCGGTGGTCCGGCCATCAGTAAAGTGAGGCCATGACCGAAAGTTCCGTGCACACCGCTCACTGGCCCGCCCCGTACGCGTCCGGAGGCGTCGACGCGACGGTGACCGTGCCCGGATCGAAGTCGGTCACCAACCGTGGACTCGTCCTGGCCGCCCTGGCCGCCGAACCGGGCTGGCTACGCCGCCCGCTGCGCTCCCGCGACACGCTTCTGATGGCCGACGCCCTGCGGGCACTGGGCGTCCGTATCGAGGAGACCGTGTCGTCCAGCTCCGCCGCGGTGGGCGCGACGGGCGGTACGGGCGAGGCCTGGCGGGTGATCCCGGCGGGGCTGCACGGCCCGGCCACCATCGACGTCGGCAACGCCGGTACGGTCATGCGCTTCCTGCCGCCGGTCGCCGCACTCGCCGACGGTCCCGTCCGCTTCGACGGCGACCCCCGCTCGTACGAACGCCCGCTGCACGGCGTCGTCGACGCGCTGCGCGCGCTCGGTACCCGGATCGACGACGACGGGCGCGGGGCGCTCCCGCTGACGGTGCACGGCGGCGGGGCGCTCGACGGCGGCCGCGTCGAGATCGACGCGTCGTCCTCGTCCCAGTTCATCTCGGCGCTGCTGCTCTCCGCGCCGCGCTTCAACCAGGGCGTCGAGGTACGGCACACCGGAGCCACGCTGCCCTCGCTGCCGCACATCCGGATGACCGTGGACATGCTGCGCGCGGTCGGCGCCCAGGTGGACGAGCCGGAGACGGGCGGCGAGCCGAATGTCTGGCGGGTCTCCCCCAGCGCCCTGCTCGGCCGGGACCTGACCGTCGAACCCGACCTCTCCAACGCCCAGCCGTTCCTGGCGGCCGCCCTGGTCACCGGCGGCCGGGTCACCATCCCCGACTGGCCCGCGCGCACCACTCAGCCGGGGGACGCGCTGCGGGAGATCTTCACCACGATGGGTGGCGGCTGCGAACTGACCGAGAGCGGCCTGGTGTTCACCGGCTCCGGCCGGATCCACGGCATCGACGTGGATCTGAGCGAGGTCGGCGAGCTGACCCCGGGCATCGCGGCCGTCGCGGCCCTCGCGGACTCGCCGTCCACGCTGCGCGGCGTGGCCCATCTCCGGCTGCACGAGACCGACCGGCTGGCCGCGCTGACCGCGGAGATCAACGGGCTCGGCGGCGATGTCAGCGAGACCGCCGACGGTCTGCGGATCCGCCCGCGCCCGCTGCACGGCGGCGTCTTCCACACCTACGACGACCACCGCATGGCCACGGCCGGCGCGGTCATCGGGCTCGCCGTCGACGGCGTAAAGATTGAGAATGTGGCGACAACCGCCAAAACACTCCCCGACTTCACTGAGATGTGGACCGAAATGCTCAAGGCCTGACGCGATGCGCCGATACGGCAAGAACCCCGACGAGGACGACATCCGCGTCCGCCCCAACCCCAAGGGCAACCGCCCCCGTACGAACATCCGCCCCAAGCACGAGGAAGCCGCCGAGGGCATGGTCCTCACGGTCGACCGGGGCCGGCTCACCTGTCTGGTCGACGGGCGCGCGGTGACCGCCATGAAGGCCCGTGAGCTGGGCCGCAAGGCCGCCGTGGTGGGCGATCAGGTCATGATCGTCGGGGATCTCTCCGGCGCCAAGGACACCCTGGCGCGCATCGTGCGCATCCAGCCACGGACATCGGTGCTGCGCCGCACGGCCGACGACGACGACCCGTTCGAGCGGGTCGTGGTCGCCAACGCCGACCAGCTGGCGATCGTCACCGCCCTGGCCGACCCCGAACCGCGCCCCCGCATGATCGACCGCTGCCTGGTGGCCGCGTACGACGGCGGGCTGTCGCCGCTGCTCGTCCTCACCAAGTCCGATCTGGCCTCGCCGGACGAGCTGCTGGCCTCCTACGGGGCGCTCGACATCCCGTACGTGGTGACCAGTCGCGAGGAACTGGCGAAGGGTGAGGCGGCCGACCGGGTCAGGGACTTCCTCAACGACAAGGTCACCGCGTTCGTCGGGCACTCGGGCGTCGGCAAGACGACCCTGGTCAACGCGCTGGTGCCGGAGGACCGGCGGCGCAGCACCGGCCATGTCAACGCGGTCACCGGCCGCGGCCGGCACACCACGACCTCGGCCCTGGCGCTCCCGCTGCCGGACGATCGCGGCTGGGTCGTCGACACCCCGGGGGTGCGCTCCTTCGGACTGCACCATGTGGACCCCTCGCGGGTCATCCTCGCGTTCCCCGATCTGGTGCCGGGTACGGAGGAGTGCCCGCGCGGCTGCAGCCACGACGAGCCGGAGTGCGCCCTGGACGCCTGGGTCGCCGGGGGCCACGCCGACCCGGCGCGGCTGGACTCGCTGCGCAGGCTGCTGGCCACCCGGGAGCGGCGCGAGGGCGACTGATCCACCGGGTTTGCCGCCCGGCCGATCCGGCTGAATGCATAATCGCTGCAACTGAGACCGGACCCGGCATGATCGAACGACAGGCCCTATGGGGAGGCACTGAATGGCGTGGCTGCTGGTCGTGGTCGCGGGACTGCTGGAGACCGGCTTCGCCGTGTGTCTCAAGCTCTCGCACGGATTCACCCGGCTCTGGCCGACGGTCGCCTTCGCCGCGTTCGCGCTGGGCAGCTTCGGGCTGCTGACACTCTCGCTGCGGAAGCTGGACGTCGGGCCCGCCTACGCCGTGTGGACCGGCATCGGCGCGGCGGGCACCGCCATCTACGGGATGGTCTTCCTCGGCGACATCGTCTCGACCCTCAAGCTCGTCTCGATCGCGTTCGTGATCGTGGGCGTGATCGGGCTGCAGATCTCCGGGTCGGCGCACTGAGCACGGCGGCTCACACCACCGCGCGCACCGCGGGGAAGTGACAGGCCGCCACATGGTCGGCCGCGTGCTCCTGGTCCACCGGCACCTCGTTCTCGCAGCGCGCCCGCTCGTCCGCGCCGAGCTCCGCGAAGACGGGGCAGCGGGCCCGGAAGCGGCAGCCCTCGTAGCGGTGGGTGGGGCTGGGCGGGTCGCCGGGCAGCAGGATCCTGGTGCGCTGCCGCTCGCGTTCGCGCACCGGGTCGGGCAGCGGCACGGCGGAGAGCAGGGCCTGGGTGTACGGGTGTCTGGGCCGCTCGAAGACCTCGTCGACCGTCCCGGACTCGACGGTGCGCCCCAGGTAGACGACGCTCACCCGGTCCGCGATGTGCCGCACCACGGACAGGTCGTGCGAGACGAAGAGATAAGCGAGACCCAGCTCGGACTTGAGCCGCCGCAGCAGGTTGAGGACGCCCGCCTGCACGGACACGTCGAGCGCGGAGACCGGTTCGTCCAGGACCAGCAGCTTCGGCCCGACGGACAGGGCGCGCGCGATACCGATGCGCTGCCGCTGGCCGCCGGAGAACTCGTGCGGGAAGCGGGTGGCGTGCGCCGGGTCGAGGCCGACCTGTCCGAGCAGTCCGGGGACGCGTCCGGCCGCGGTCCTGCGGTCCGTGCCCTGGGCGCGCAGCGGCTCGGCGACGATGTCGCCGACCGTCATCCGGGGGTCGAGGCTGGCCATCGGGTCCTGGAAGACGATCTGCACCTGCCCGCGCAGCACCCGGCGGGCGGACGCGCCGAGCCCGCCGAGCGACTGCCCGAAGAGCTCGATCTCGCCGCCCTCGGGGCGGACCATGTTGAGCAGTTCGAAGAGCGTGGTGGACTTGCCGGAACCGGACTCCCCGACGAGCGCCAGGGTCTCGCCGCGGCTGATCCGCAGATCCACCCCGTCGACGGCGTGCACGGTGCCGACCCGCCGCTTGAAGGCGCTGCCCTTCAGCACGGGGAAGGTCTTGACGAGCCCGCGCACACTCAGCACGGTGGCGGCGCCGGTGTCTGCCTCGGCGCCGGCATCGGCCTCGGCGCCGGGGGCAGTGCCGGTGCCGGGCCGGCCGGCGCTCCGGTCCTCTTCGCCTGCGGCGCGGGCCTGCGGGATGTCCGGGACCGGGAACACATCGAGCGGACCCAGCCGCTTCGCCGCGATCTCGTCCGCCCGTACACACGCGACCGCGTGCCCGTCCACGGCCCGCAGGGCGGGCTCCTCCGTCAGACAGGGCTCCCCGGCCAGCGGGCAGCGCGGCGCGAACGGGCAGCCGGGGCCCGTGCTCCCGGCCGTTGGCGGTGAACCGGGGATCGGCACCAGCACCTCACCGGCGGTGTCCAGCCGGGGCACCGCGCCGATCAGGCCCAGCGTGTACGGCATCCGGGGCCGTTCGAAGAGGTCTTCGGCGGACGCGCTCTCCACGATCCGCCCGGCGTACATCACCGCCACCCGGTCCGCCGCGCCCGCGATCACCCCGAGGTCATGGCTGACCAGCACCAGCGCGGCGCCGGTCTCGCGCTGCGCGGTGCGCAGCACATCGAGCACCTGCGCCTGGATGGTGACGTCGAGTGCCGTGGTCGGCTCGTCGGCGAGGATCACGTCGGGGTCGTTCGCCATCGCCATCGCGATCATGGCGCGCTGGCGCATCCCGCCGGAGAACTCGTGCGGATACGACCGCGCCCTGAGCGCGGGCTCCGGGATGCCCACGAGGTCGAGCAGTTCGACGGCGCGCGCCCTGGCCGCGTCGCGCGAAACGTCCTGGTGGGCCCGGACCGCCTCGGCGATCTGGTCACCGATCCGGTAGACGGGGGTGAAGGCGGAGAGCGGGTCCTGGAAGACCATGCCGATCCGGCTGCCGCGCACCGCGGACAGCGTGCGGTCGGTGGCGCCGACCAGCTCCGTGCCGTCGAGCCTGACCGATCCGCGTACGGCCGCGTTCCCGGGCAGCAGTCCGAGGACGGCGAGCGCGGTCGCGGACTTCCCCGACCCCGACTCCCCCACCAGACCGAGCACTTCACCGCGCCGGAGTGAGAAGCTCACACCGCGGACGGCCGGGACACCGTCGAAGTCGACCTCAAGGCCGCTCACTTCGAGCACCGGCGTACCGGGTTCCGCCGTGTCGCGTACCGAGGTGTCGGATACCGAGGTCATCGCTTTGCCCCCTTGCGGCTGCGGCGCCGGCGCGAGGTCGGGTCCAGCGCGTCGCGCAGCCCGTCGCCCACCAGGTTCACCGCGAGAACGAAAATGATCAGAAGCCCCGCTGCGAAGAAGAACATCCAGGGGTAGGTGACGGCCGCCCCCGTCGTGGAGGCGATGAGCGTGCCCAGCGAGACGTCGGGCGACTGGACGCCGAACCCGAAGTACGACAGCGCGGTCTCACTCATCACCGCGCCGCCCACCGCGACGGTCGCGTCGATGATGAGGAAGGAGGCGATGTTGGGCACCACATGGCGCCAGATGATCCGGAACGGCCCGACGCCCATGTACTGCGCGGCGCGCACGAATTCACGCTCCTTCAGCGACAGCGTCATCGACCTGACCACCCGTGCGGTGATCATCCAGCCGAAGACGGCGAGCAGCCCGACGAAGGCGAACCAGCCGCCGTCCTGCAACCGCGGCGAGATGATCGCGATGATGAGGAAGGAAGGGAAGATCAGCAGCAGATCGACGAAGAACATCAGGATCCGGTCGGTCCAGCCGCCGAAGTACCCGGCGCAGGCGCCGGTCAGCGAGGCGAGGACGGTGGAGAACAGGGCCACCAGCAGGCCGATCAGCAGGGACTTCTGGAGCCCCCTGATGGTCTGCGCGAAGACGTCCTGCCCGATGCGGTTGGTGCCCCACCAGTGCCGGGCGCTCGGTCCCTGCCGCAGTGCGGTGTAGTCGATGTGGCTGTAGTCCCAGCGGCTGATCAGCGGGCCCGCGAAGGCCAGCACGAAGAGCAGCAGCAGGACGACAGCTCCGGCGAGCGCACCCCGGTTGTGTACGAAACGGCGCAGCACCACACCGGCGCGCCCGGCGGGACGTATCGGCTCCGCACCCTGGCCGGCCGCGTCGGCGGCGGCGGTCTCTATGACAGCGGTCATGGTGTCCGTACTCCTCAGGCGTTCCGGATGCGCGGGTCGAGCGCGGCGTGCAGGACGTCCGCGAGGAAGCCGGAGAGCAGCACCAGCACGGCGGCGAACACATTGACGGCGACAACCGAGTTGACGTCGTTCTTGCCGATGGAGGAGACGAACCACTCGCCCATGCCGTGCCAGCCGAAGATCGTCTCGGTGAAGGTGGCGCCGGTGAATAGCGCCAGGAATCCGTAGCTGAAGTATGTCGACATGGGGATCAGCGCGGTCCGCAGCCCGTGTTTGAGCAGGGCCGTGCGCCGGGTGAGGCCCTTGGCCCGTGCGGTGCGCAGATAGTCCGAGCCGAGGACGTCGAGCATCGTGGAGCGCTGGTAGCGGCTGTAGCTGGCGATGGTGCCGAGCGCGATGGAGATGGTCGGCAGCAGCAGATGCACCGACCGGTCCTTCAGCACGGCCAGGAATCCGGAGTCCACGCCGGGGGTCTTCTCGCCGGTGAACTCGATGAAGTCGGTGCCGGTCTTCTGGTTGAACCAGATCGCGCCGATCTTCAGCAGCACCGCGAGCAGGAACACCGGTGTGGAGAGCAGTACGAAGGAGATCAGGGTGACCGTGCGGTCGGAGAGCCGGTACTGGCGTACGGCGGTCCAGGCCCCGGCCAGTACCCCGATGACCGTGCCGAGGATGCTGCCCAGGAGCAGCAGCCGCAGGCTGACCCCGATCCGGCGGCCGAACTCCGCGTCCACGGAGGTCCCGTCGATGGTCTTCCCCAGATCACCGCGCAGGGCGTGTCCGGCCCAGCTGGTGAAGCGGGTGAGGAGCGGCGTGCGGTCGTTGACGCCGAGCATGGTCAGGTGGTGGTCGACGGCGCTGGGCGAGAGGGGCGGCTGACGCCCCTCGTAGTACGCGCGCGGATCGAGCGCGAGTGATGCCAGCAGGTACGACAGGCAGATGGCGACAAGCAACAGGACGGCGTAGTAGCCGAGTCGCTTGGCCAGGAAGGCGGCCACAGGTGTTGGTCCTCCGCTGGGGTTCGGGCGCTGGGGATCGTGGTGGGATCACGGCCGCGGCAGGCCCCATCGGTGCCTTTGCCCGGTGTTGATCGGGTTCCGATCATCCGGTGCTGTTCATCGGGTGCTTTTCGTCGGCTTGTTGATCCAGCTTGACCATAAATTGTTGCGTGCACGCAAAGAATGCATAACAGCATCACCGTTGCTCTCCCGCTGGGCAACGGGATCGCCTTACCGTCTCGGAAGCCTGTGGCCTCGATCAGGTCACCTTGAACCGAAGGAAGAACACCGATGCGCAGAACCAGCGTTGTCGCCATCGCCGCAGCACTGTCGGCCACTCTGGCGGTGGCGGGCTGCAGTTCTTCCGACGACGGCGGCGACTCGGCCAAGAAGCAGGCCGCTCCGCAGGCGGACGGCCAGGACATCAACGCGCATCCGGTGAGCGACCTGAAGCAGGGCGGGTCGCTGCGGTTCGGGATCGACCAGTGGATCGACCAGTACAACGTCAACCAGGTCGACGGCCAGCAGAGCGACGGCGCGGACCTCGACGCGGCGATCCTGCCCGACCTGTTCGACCTGGACGCCAAGGGGGTCGGCCACCCCAACCCGAACTTCGTGGTCTCGGCGAAGGTCACGTCCACCAGCCCCCAGGTGGTGACCTACCAGCTGAACCCGAAGGCGAAGTGGTCCGACGGAAAGCCGCTGAGCTGGCAGGACTTCCACGCCCAGTGGAAGGCGCTGAACGGCACCGACAAGGCGTACGAGGCGGCCGACACCACCGGCTACAGCCAGATATCCAAGGTCGAGCAGGGCGCCGACGCGCATGGCGTGAAGATCACCTTCGCCACGCCGTACGCCGACTGGCAGCGCCTCTTCGACCCGCTGTACCCGGCCGCGTACATCGACACGCCCAAGAAGTTCAACACCGGCTGGACGCAGAAGGCCCCGGTCACCGGCGCCGCCTTCAAGGTCGGCTCGTACGACAGGACCGGACAGACCGTCACCCTGGTCCCGGACCCCAAGTGGTGGGGCAACAAGCCCAAGCTCGCCTCGATCGTCTACCGCGTCCTCGACCTCAGCGCGAACACGGAGGCCTACCTCAACAAGGAGGTGGACGAGGCCCCCGCACTGCTGCCCGAGGACTACAAGCGGCTGGTCAAGGACCCGGACACCGCCATCAGGCGCGGGGCGCGCTGGGACGAGGTGCACATCACGCTCAACGGCGGCCGTGGTCCGCTCAAGGACATCCGGGTGCGCCACGCCCTCCAGGCGGCGACCGACCGCAAGGGCATCAACGCGAGCTTCGCCAAGGACCTCGCCTTCGAACTCAAGCCGCTGGACAACCACTTCTACATGCCCAACCAGCAGGGCTACCGGGACAACACCAGCGAGTTCGACAAGTTCGACCCCGAGAAGGCGAAGAAGCTGCTGGACGAGGCGGGCTGGAAGAGCGCGGGCGAGGGCAAGCCGCGCACCAAGGACGGCAAGAAGCTCACCCTCGACTACATCCTGAGCGCGGGCGGCAGTTCGTCGCAGACGGACCAGGCCGAGCTGGTGCAGCAGATGTACGGCGCGGTGGGCGTACGGGTCGAGATCAAGAAGGTCCCGGCCAACGACTACTTCACCAGGTTCGTGGACACCGGCAACTTCGACCTCGTCAGCTTCCGCAATGTAGACGAGGTCTACACGAGCAGGATCTACCCGGTCTTCCAGCAGCCGAAGGGCAAGAACCTCTTCCAGAACTTCGGCTCGGTCGGCTCCCCGAAGATCGACGCACTGATGAAGCAGGCCGGCGAGACCACCGACCACGCCAAGGCCATCAAGCTCTACAACGAGGCCGACGTGGAGATCTGGAAGCTCGGCCACTCGATCGAGCTGTACCAGCGCCCGCAGATCTCGGCCATCCGCAAGGGCCTGGCCAACTACGGCGCGACCGGCCTCGCCGACGTGGACTACACCAAGGTCGGCTGGCTCAAGAAGTAGCCCGCGCCGCTCACGCCGCCCGCACCACGGCGTCGCGCACCAGGTGATCGAGGGTCAGATCACCTGGTGCGACGATGTGCGAGAGCGCAAGGCGTACGGCCACCTCGCAGCGGTACACGAGGTCGGCCGCCTCCGCGTCGAGGTGCCCGGCCGCCAGCACCAGGGCCGCCCGGTGCCGTACCGCCGCGATCAGCTCGCCGGGCGCGGGCGGCCCGGAGTCCGCACGGCGCTGCGCGGGGACGTACGGCCCGGCGGAGTGCCCGGCGCGGTGGGGTGCGGGGCCCGGCGCGGGCAGCCGCCCGGACCAGCAGCCGGTCAGCAGCGCCCGGACCAGCGGGTGCGAACGGGCGGCGGCGACCGTCCACTCGGCGACAGCCACCATCCGCTCGCGCTCCGCGGCCGGCCCGGCCAGCGCCCGGTCCACGCCCTGGAGGTACCGGTCGGCCTCCCGCCGCACCAGGGCGCGGGCCAGGCCGTCCTTGGTTCCGAACTCGTTGTAGAGGGTCTGCCGGGAGACCCCCGCCGCTGACGCCACATCCACCATGCGCACACCGGGCCAGTCGCGGTCGGCGAGGGCCGCGAGGGCGGAGTCGAGCAGGGATTCGCGCGCTGCGGGCATCGTCGCCTCCGGGGGCGGTACGGCTCTGCGCTCAGAGTTGACGGAGGCCGCGGGGGTGTCAATACCCAGCGCCGCGACGGGCCGGGTGGCCCTGGCGCCGCACCGCCGCCGACAGGGCCCTGTGGCTCGATCGGGGGCCCGGTGGATACTGTGACGACCATGCCCGACTACCACGATGATCTGCGCCTCGCCCATGTCCTCGCGGACGCCGCCGACGCGGCGACCATGGACCGGTTCAAGGCCCTCGACCTGAAGGTCGAGACGAAGCCGGACATGACCCCCGTGACGGAGGCCGACAAGGGCGCCGAGGAGCTGATCCGCGGACAGCTCCAGCGCGCCAGGCCCCGCGACGCGATCCTCGGTGAGGAGTTCGGCCTGTCGGGCACGGGCCCCCGTCGCTGGATCATCGACCCGATCGACGGCACCAAGAACTACGTACGCGGGGTCCCGGTCTGGGCCACCCTGATCTCCCTGGCCGTGGCGGGCGACGAGGGCCACGAACCGGTGGTCGGCGTGGTCTCCGCGCCGGCGCTCGGCCGCCGCTGGTGGGCCGCGAAGGGCGGCGGCGCGTACACCGGGCGCAGCCTGACCTCGGCCACCCGGCTGCACGTCTCCAAGGTCTCCAAGGTCTCGGACGCCTCGTTCGCGTACGCCTCGCTGGGCGGCTGGGAGGCGCAGGGGCGCCTCGACGGCTTCCTGGATCTGACCCGGGACTGCTGGCGGACCCGTGGGTACGGGGACTTCTGGCCGTACATGATGGTCGCCGAGGGCTCGGTGGACATCTGCGCCGAGCCGGAGCTCTCGCTCTGGGACATGGCGGCCACCGCCATCGTCGTCCAGGAGGCCGGCGGCGAGTTCACCAGCCTGGACGGGGTGCGCGGGGTCGAGGGCGGCAACGCGGCCGCGTCGAACGGGCTGCTCCACCAGGATCTGCTGGGCTATCTCAACCAGCGCTACTGAACGACGAACAACCGCCCAGGACTTCACCCTCCCGGACCCTTGCCGGGTTCACGAGCTGATGCGACTCTAAGAGTCCCCCCACTTGTGAACTTGTGAATTCAGGCGCATGCTGGATTCCCCCAGGAGGTGGCACTCCCCATGCTCGTCCGCGACGCCATGAGCACGGTGGTCCTCACCATCGGCCCCGCGCACACGCTCCGACAGTCCGCCACTCTGATGTCCGCACGCCGTATCGGCGCGGCTGTCGTCCTCGACCCCGACACCTGCGGGGTCGGCATTCTCACCGAGCGCGACATCCTCAACGCCGTCGGCGGCGGCCTCGACCCCGACCGGGAGACCGCGGGCGCCCACACGACCACGGACGTCGTCTTCGCGGCGCCCTCCTGGACCCTGGAGGAAGCGGCCGCGGCGATGTCGAACGGCGGCTTCCGCCATCTGATCGTGCTCGACGGTGTCGGCCCGGTCGGCGTCGTGTCGGTGCGCGACATCATCCGCTGCTGGGCGCCGGACAGGCGCGAGGCCGCGGCGCTGGTCTCCTCCTGATCCGTCCGACCGACCCGCCCGACGCCACCCGTCCGACCGACCTGCTCGGCTGACCCGTCCGTCCGACGCCGTCAACTCGTCGGCCCGGACGGGTCGATGCAGCCGGAAGGGCCGGACCCCCGCGGGGGTCCGGCCCTCATCCGGCTTGCTGCTCAGCCGGCGCGCCGGCCGGCCACCGCGGTTCAGGCGCGCAGGGCCTGGACCGCCGCCTCCAGCCGCTTGCCGAGGTCACCGTCGGCCTGGCGGAAGTTGTTGACCGCACGCTCGGCGATGTCGTCCCGCGAGACCTGCGAGATGAAGCCGGCCAGGTTCTCGACGAGCCTGCCCTTCTCGTCCTCGGTCATCTGACGGTAGAGGTTGCCGGGCTGGACGAAGTCGTCGTCCTCCGCGTGGCTCGGCGCCGGGTGGTTGCCCGTGGCGCCGCTGACCTGGGTGGACTTCCAGAGCGGCTGGTCCGTCTGGAAGGGGCCGCCGAAGCTGTTCGGCTCGTAGTTCTTGGTGCCCTTGTGACGGCCGTCGTACAGCACGCCGTCCCGGTAGTTGGTGTTCGCCTCGGCGGCGTGCGGGCGGTTCACCGGCAGGTGGTCGGCGTTGATGCCGACGCGGTAGCGGTGGGCGTCGCCGTACGCGAAGAGACGGCCCTGCAGCATCTTGTCGGGCGAAGGACCGATGCCCGGAACGAAGTTGGCCGGCGAGAAGGTGGACTGCTCGACCTCCGCGAAGATGTTCTCCGGGTTGCGGTTGAGCTCCAGCTTGCCGATCTCGATCGGCGGGTAGTCCTCGTGCGGCCAGACCTTGGTCAGGTCGAACGGGTTGAAGCGGTAGTTGGCCGCGTCGGCCGCCGGCATGACCTGGATCTGCACGGTCCAGGACGGGAACTCACCGCGCTCGATGGACTCACGCAGGTCGCGCTGGTGACTGTCGGGGTCCACACCCGAGAGGCGGTTGGCCTCGTCGGTGGTGAGGTTCTTGATCCCCTGGTCGGTCTTGAAGTGGTACTTGACCCAGAAGGCCTCGCCGGCCGCGTTGTTCCACTGGTACGTGTGCGAGCCGTACCCGTTCATGTGGCGGAACGACGCCGGGATACCGCGGTCACCGAAGAGCCACGTCACCTGGTGGGTCGACTCGGGGCTGAGGCCCCAGAAGTCCCAGACGTTGTCGGCCTCCTGCGAACCGGTGTACGGGTCGCGCTTCTGGGTGTGGATGAAGTCGGGGAACTTGATGGCGTCCTTGATGAAGAAGACGGGTGTGTTGTTCCCGACCAGGTCGTAGTTCCCCTCCTCCGTGTAGAACTTCAGCGCGAAGCCGCGGGGGTCGCGCACCGCGTCCGCCGAGCCGAGGTTGCCCGCCACGGTCGAGAAACGCAGGAAGGTCTCGGTCTGCTTGCCGACCTCGGAGAGGAACTTCGCGCGCGTCCACTGCGAGACGTCGCGGGTCAGCGTGAAGGTGCCGTACGCACCGGCACCGCGGGCGTGCACGATGCGCTCCGGGATGCGCTCACGGTTGAAGTGCGCGAGCTTTTCGAGGAGCAGCTGATCCTGAACCAGAACGGGACCGCCGGCGCCCGCGGTCTCGCTGTTCTGGTTGTCGCCTACCGGAGCTCCGGTCTCCGTGGTGAGTGGTCCCTGCGTCACGAGCGCCTCCTGCGTCATACCTGATAGGTCCTGTCCCTTGGCGTGTGCCGTTCCTGATCCTACGATGGACTTTGTCTAAGTCAAGTGATAGTCCAAAGTCACACCAGTTCGGGACTCGACCCTCTCTCCTGTTAGGCTGGGCCTTATGAGTGACCTGTTGGAACGCCTGCGCGACCGCGGCTGGCGGATGACCGCCCAGCGCCGCGTCGTGGCCGAGGTCCTCGACGGGGACCACGTGCATCTGACCGCCGACGAGGTGCACGCCCGCGCCGCGTCGAGGCTGCCGGAGATCTCCCGGGCAACGGTCTACAACACCCTGGGCGAGATGGTCGTCCTCGGCGAGGTGATCGAGGTCTCCACGGACCGCCGCGCCAAGCGGTACGACCCGAACGCACACCGGCCGCACCAGCACCTGGTCTGCGCCCAGTGCGGCTCCATCCGTGATGTGCACCCCGCGGGCAACCCCCTGACGGACCTCCCGGACGCGGAGCGCTTCGGCTTCACGATCTCCGACGTAGAGGTGACATACCGGGGCATCTGCCCGGCCTGCGCCGCAGCCTGACCCACACCCGCACCTCCAGCGAAGCCCCGGGGCGAACATCCCCCGGGGCTTCGTCGTGCGTGCACGCCCCTTCCGGTATCTGACGACCCGTCATATCCTGCGGCGATCATCCGTCCGCACCCTCCGCAAGGAGATATCCCGTGGGAGACCCGCACCCGCCCCCACTCACCCCCGAACCAGCACCCGACCGGTCCGTGAAACTCCACGCCCGGTCCCTCACCCGCGCCTTCGGCCGCGGCCGCACTGCCCTGGACGCCCTCGGACCCATCGATCTGGACATCGCCCCCGGCGAGTTCACCTGCATCGTCGGACCGTCGGGCTGCGGCAAGTCCACCCTGCTGCGGATCGCGGCCGGACTGCTGCGCCCCAGCACCGGTGAGCTGGCCATCCGCACCACGTCCGCCCGCCCGGCCGCGATGATCTTCCAGGACTACGGCATCTACGACTGGAAGAACGTCCTGGCCAACGTCCGGTTCGGCCTCGACATCCAGCGCGTACCGCGCAAGGAGGCCGACCGCCGCGCCCGCGACTGGCTGGCCCGTATCGGCCTTGCCGACTTCGCCGACGCCTACCCCGCGGCCCTCTCCGGCGGTATGCGCCAGCGCGTCGCCATCGCCCGCGCCCTGGCCGTGGAGCCCGAGATCCTGCTGATGGACGAGCCGTTCGCGGCGCTCGACGCACAGCTGCGCACCATCCTCCAGGACGAGCTGCTCGAACTCACCCAGACCACCCGCACCACGGCCCTCTTCATCACCCACAGCCTCGAAGAGGCCATCGTCCTGGGCGACCGCGTCCTGGTGATGTCGGCGCGCCCCGGCCGGATCATCGCCGAGCGCAGGCCGCCGTTCCCCCGGCCCCGGTCCGGCGACATGCGGTCGACGCCCGAGTTCACCGAGCTGAAGTCCGAGCTGTGGGAGCTGCTGCGCGGCGAGGTACGCGGAGAGGCGGTCCCCGCATGAGCACAGCGGTCAAGGTCCCGAAGGACGGGCTGCTGGTCAGACGGCCGGGCCCGCAGGAACTCCACCCCGTGCGCACCCACCGCAGGCGCCGCACCCTGGAGCTGGCACTCGCCGTCGCCGTACCCGTGGTCCTGATCCTGCTCTGGCAGCTGGCGGCGGACCGGTCCTGGATCGACGACCGGGTCTACCCCGCACCGTCCACCATCCTCTCCGACGGCTGGGACCGCGCCGCCCAGGGCGTGCTCTGGCCCGATGTGTGGGCCACGCTCAAGCGGGTGCTCGGCGGCTATGCGATCGGCACCGTTTCGGGGTACGTACTCGGCCTGCTGATGGGCTCGCTCGCACTCGTACGGGCAGCGCTGGAACCGCTGCTCGACGCGCTGTACGTGGTCCCGAAGCTCGCTCTGCTGCCGGTCTTCCTCAACATGTTCGGACTGGGCGAGGGACCGCAGATCGCGCTGGTCGCCGCCACGGTCTTCTTCTTCGTCTGGATCTCCACGATGGCGGCGGTGCTCGCCGTCCCCGCCGGGCACCGCGACGCGGGGCAGGTCTTCGGCGCGTCACCGTGGCAGATGTTCCGGCATGTCCTGCTGCCGGCCTCACTGCCCGCGGTGCTCGTCGGGGCCCGGATCGCGGCGGGGGTGGCGGTGCTCGTCATCGTCGCGTCCGAGCAGATCGCGGCGTCCAACGGCCTGGGGCATCTGATCTTCGACTCCCGCGCGCTCTTCCAGAACGACGTGATGTTCGTCGGGATCGTCTGTGTGGCCGTCCTCGGGGTGCTCTTCTCCGAACTGGTGCGGATCGCCGGCCGGTTGCTCACTCCCTGGGCTCCGCGCGACCGCGGTCGCAGCCAGTCCTGAACACCGGCCCGTCCGCCCGACCGGGTTCATCCGCAGCCCCCATGTCCGTACGTACGGAGGCTCCATGCGTATCAGCACGCTCTGCACGACCCTGTTCGTCGCCGGTTCCCTGCTCGTCTCCGCCGGGTGCGCGAAACACGACAGCAGCGGGCCGGCGCCCGCTGCGAAGCCCCGCCCGGTGAGAGCCGTCGCGGGCTGCGCCAAGGGCTGGACCGACCCGTCCGACCTCGCCCCCGGCCGGGCACCGGCCCGCTGTACGAAGGGCGCGCCCGCCCCCCGGCCGCTGGCGAAGAAACGCAAGCTGGTCGTCGCGACCGGAACACTGGCCGCGGAGTATGTCGCACCACTCGAAGTGGCCGTGGAGAAGGGCGAGTTCAAGAAGGAGGGACTGGACGTCCAGCTGAAGGTGCTGCCGACGCCGGACGGGCTCCCGCTCCTCGCCAAAGGCGATATCGACGCGCAGTGGGCGGCGCCCGAGGCAGCCGTGATGAACGGCATCCGAGGCGGGTTCGACATCAAGTGGGTCGCCGGGAACTTCTCCCCCGACCCGGCGTCCAAGAGCGGCCTGTGGGCGCGGGTGAAGGACGGTGAGTCCCCTTCGTCGGTGACCATGAAGGGCAGCAGGATGGGCACGATGATCGGCAAGGGGTCGGTCGTCACCTACGCGATGGAGAAGGCCCTCCAGAAGCACGGCGGCAGTCTCAACTCGATCGGCTTCCAGCAGCTCGGCTCGGCGGACGTCCTGACGGCGCTGCAGAACGGCGGGGTCGACTCGGCCTGGCTGCTCGACCCGGTCTGGCGCAAGGTCGACGGGAACGCGAAGTACACCTTCCTGGGCGGCCAGCCGCTGGGCGAACCGCTCGGCGGTCTGCTCTTCGGCCCGAATCTGCTGACCAAGGACCCGGACGCGGGTGTCGCCTTCCTGCGGGCGTACATCCGGACCGTGAACACGTACTTCGCCGGCGACTACAAGGCCGACAAGGGCTTCACGGCCTCACTGGCCGAGCTGCTGAAGACCGACAAGTCGGTGCTGACCGCGACACCGTCGCTCCGGATGGACTGGGAGATCCGCAAGGGCACGACGGACCGGCTGCAGAAGGCGTACCGGGACGCCGGGGTCGAGCAGGGCGACCCGCTGCCCGAGAACAAGGTGGTGGACCGCTCGCTCTACGGGGAGGCGGTGGGCCACAAGCCCTGATACGCGCGACGCACGGCTGACAGCCGTACATGCCGAAACATGCCGAAGGCCCGGACTCTTCCGAGTCCGGGCCTTCGGTCTTCAGTAGCGGGGACAGGATTTGAACCTGCGACCTCTGGGTTATGAGCCCAGCGAGCTACCGAGCTGCTCCACCCCGCGCCGTTGTGTTTGTAACCCTACGTGGGGACCGACGACCAGCGCAAATCCGTTCCCGCGGGCAGGACGGGACGGGCGGGGCAGGACGGGGCGGGCGGGACGGGGCCGGCCGGTGACAGCGGCGACCGGCCCCTGCGCACGACCGGCCGCGCTGTCACGCGGTGAGCTCCTGGCGCAGCGCCTCGCTGAGCCGCGCCGCGCGCTCGGCGACCTCGGCGGGGCCGAGCTCCACGGCACGGTTGCACCACTTCTGCCCTTCGCCCAGCTCACCCCGGCGGATGGCGAGCAGCGCGAGGCGCAGGGCGGCCCGGCCGTGCCCGGCGTTGGCTGCTCTGGCCCACCAGAGACCGGCCTCGCGCTCGTTCCCCTCGCGGGCCAGCAGCAGCCCGAGGTTGAAGGCACCGTTGCGGCTGCCCGCCTCGGCCGCCTCGCGGTACCAGCCCGCAGCGGCCTCGACGTCGTTGCGGGAGGCGGCGAGCATCCCGACCCGGACCTGGGCACGGCGGTGCCCCTGCTCGGCGGCGCGCTCGTACCACTCCTCGCACTCGCTCTTCTCGGTGACGGGCTCGCCGAGCACGGGCGGGCCCGGCGGCGGCATCCTGGCGTCGAGCAGCGCGCCGAGCCGGAAGGCCGCCTCGGTGCTGCCGCCGCCCGCGGCGCAGCGCAGGTGGCGCTCCGCGGTGTGCTCCTCGCCGTCCCTGAGCAGCGCTATGCCGACCTGGAGCGCGGCCTCGGTGTGCCCGGCCGCAGCCGCCCGCTCGTACCAGACGAAGGCGCCGCGGTCGTCGTCCCGGCCGGCGTGCAGGATGCCCAGGTTGAAGGCGGCGTCCACGCTGCCCGCCTCGGCCGCCTTGGAGAACCACGGCTCCGCGCCGGCCGGGTCGCCGTTCTGCAGGAGCAGGACGGCGAGCGCGTTGGCCGCCTCCCGGTGCCCGGCATAGGCGGCGCGGCGGTACCACTGCTCGGCCTGCGCCGTCCGCTCCTGGGCGGCGCAGAGCAGGGCCAGGTTGTACGCGCCGTTGACGTCGCCCGCGTCCATGGCGGCCCGGTACCAGCGCTCGGCGGTCTGCTGCTCGCCGCGGGCGGCGTGCAGCGCGCCCAGTGCGTTGGCCGCGTTCCCGTCACCGTCCTGGGCGGCACGCAGCCACCAGACGGCGGCGCTCTCCTCGTCGCCCGCGTCGCGCAGCAGGAAGCCGAGCGCGCAGGCCGCGCGGGCCTCGCCGTCCTTGGCGGACGTCAGGTACCAGCGGCCGGCCTCCTTGAGCTCGCCGCGCTTCTCCAGGATCACGCCGAGGTGCAGCGCGGCCCGGCGGTGGCCGCGCGCGGCGGCCTGCCGGTACCACCGCTCGGCCTCGGCCGCCGGGGCCTTGCCCGCGGCAGCGCGGTCCAGTGCGCGCGCAAGCCGGTAGGCGGCCTCCCGGTGGCCCTGCTCGGCGGCGGCGCGCAGCCAGCGCTCCGCGCCGATGTCACCGCGGTGCTCCAGCAGGTCCGCGAGGGCGTACGCCCCCAGCGCGTGGCCCGACTCGGCGGACTGGCGCAGCCAGTATTCGGCGGCGGGCTCGTCGCCGCGTTCCCGGTGGTGTCTGCCCAGCGCGTGGGCCGCGGCGGCGGAGCCCGCGACTGCGGCGATGCGCCACCAGCCGGCCGCCTCCTCGGCGTAACCGCGCTGGTGCAGCAGCACGCCCAGGTTGTTGGCCGCGGCCCGGTCCCCCTCCCCGGTGGCGGCGCGCAGCCAGCGCTCCGCGCCGTCGAGGTCCCCGCGGCGCAGCAGCAGCGCACCCAGTACGCTCATCGACACGGTTTCACCGCTCTCGGCACCGCTCCGGTGCCGTGCCTCCGTCTCGGCGTCAGCCGTTTCCTCCGCGTCGACGGCGTCGTGGTCGTCCTCGGCGTGCCTCTGCACAAACCGCCCTGTCTCCAACAGAGTTGCCCTGTCCCCCATAAGCACCATCGTCCCACTACGTGCAACTCGCGCACACCTGGTATATCGCAGTCGACTAGGTCACTACAGCGTTTTGTCGACTTCCCGCAGCGCGGTAAGTGAAACATGAACCAGTCCCAACTTCCCGTAGGCAACGCCTTCTTCACAGGAGTCGCACGCACGGGCAACCGGGCAGCCGCTTCGGACACGCATGAAGAAGGCCCGGATCTCTTTCGAGATCCGGGCCTTCGACTTCAGTAGCGGGGACAGGATTTGAACCTGCGACCTCTGGGTTATGAGCCCAGCGAGCTACCGAGCTGCTCCACCCCGCGCCGTTGTGTTGCAACCGTACCACGGCACGGGCGGCCGCTTTACCGCCCCGCGATCGGGCCTGATCAGGGCTTTTCCCCCTGATCAGGCCCGGTCCCGGCTACCGGTCAGCCACTCTTGCCGCTCGGCTTGACCTTGGCCCCTGCGTCGGACGCCCGCTGGAGGGCGTCCTGCAGGTCCTTCTGAGCCTTGCCGTAGGCCGTCCAGTCCTGCGGCTTCTTCGCCAGCGCGGCCTGACCGTCCTCGTACGCCTGCTGGGCGTCGGCGATGGCCTTCTTCACCGTGCCGTTCGCCGGCGGTCTCGTGGTGTTCCCGGTCGACGGCGGGTTCGTCTCCTGCCCGGCCACCCCGAAGACCTTGTCCAGCGCCTGGGGCAGGGTGTCCTCGAACGCCGTGGTGTCTCCGTCCGGTGAGTCGGCGTCCGCGTACGAGACGGCCACCTTCTTCAGCAGCGGATAGTGCGCGTTGTTGCCCTGGGCGTACACCGGCTCGACGTAGAGGAACCCTCCGTCCAGTGGCACCGTGAGCAGGTTCCCGTACTCGATGTCCGAGTCGGCGCCCTTCATGTCCCGGACGAAGTTGCCCACGCTCGCCAGGCCGTTGAGCTTGTTCTGCACCTGTTCGGGGCCCGGCACTTCGGAGTTGACTCTGAGGAGTCTGATCGTGCCGTAGTCAGGGCTCGCGGCGTCCGCGTCCACCGCCATGAAGCCGCCCAGGTTCGGGCGCCCGCTGGGGGTGAACGTCGTGGTGAGCGAGAACTGCTGTTTGTCGCCCTTCTGGCCCGGCATTCTCAGCGACAGATAGTAGGGCGGCACAGCCCTGTTGTCCCTGGTGGTCGGGTCGTTGGGCACCTGCCAGGCATCACTGCCGCTGTAGAACTGCTTCGGGTCCTCGACGTGGTAGAGCGCCAGCATCTCGCGCTGGACCTTGAACATGTCCTGCGGATAACGCAGATGGGCCTTCAGGTCGGCCGGGATGTCCGCCTTCGGCTTGACCGTGTGCGGGAACGCCTTCATCCAGGTCTTGAGGACCGGGTCCTTGGTGTCCCACTGGTATAGCTTCACCTGGCCGGTGTAGGCGTCGACCGTGGCCTTCACCGAGTTGCGGATGTAGTTGACCCGGTTCTGCTGGGCGACCACCGCCCGCTGGTTGTCGGTCAGCGAGTCGGCCGTGCTGTCACCGAGCGTCGTACGGGATGCGTACGGATATCCATTGGTGGTGGTGTATGCGTCGACAACCCACTGGATTTTCCCGTCCACCACCGCCGGATAGGAGTCGCCGTCGATGGTCAGCCAGGGGGCGACCGCCTCGACGCGCTGCTTCGGCGTGCGGTTGTAGAGGATCTTCGAACCCTTGCCGATCGCTCCCGAGTAGAGCATCTGCGGCTCGTTGAAGGCCACCGCGTACGCGGCGCGGTTCAGCGGGTTGGAGATGTCCACCCCGCTCTTGCCCTGGTAACTGGTGTTCTTCTCACCGTTGCTCTCGTAGTCGAGTTCCTTCTGCGGGCCCCCGACGATCGAGTACTGGGTGGTCTTCTCGCCGTAGTAGATCCGCTGCCGGTAGTCGGGGAGAGATCCCGAGGTCGGCAGGCCGGACTCGGTGAAGACCGGGGCTCCGTTGCTGTCCGTGGCCGTGCCCTTGGCCGCGATGGCGCCGTAGCCGTGGGTGTACGTGAAGTGGTCGTTGATCCAGTTGTGCTTCGGGATGCCCGCGATGTTCAGCTCGCGCAGCCCGATCACCGTGTCCTGGCCGTTGTACCGGTCCACGTCCAGCGTCGCCGGGAAGCCGTAGTACTTCCGCTTCTGTTCCTGCTGCTGGAAGGTCGGCGAGACGACGTTCGGGTCGATCAGCCGGTAGCTGGCCGCCGAGTTCGCGTCGTTGCGCTGCTTGGTCGTGTCCTTCGTGTTGCTCTTGCCCGAGTACTGGTCGACCTTGGTGTCGTCGATGTTGTACGCCTGGCGCGTGGCCTTGATGTTCTTCTGGATGTACGGCGCTTCCTTGGCCTGCTCGTTCGGCTGGACCGTGAACTTCTGCACGATCGCCGGGTAGAGCCCGCCGATCAGGATCGCCGAGAGCACCATCAGACCGAAGCCGATCACCGGCAGCTGCCAGGTGCGGCGCCAGAGCGTCGCGAAGAACAGCAGGGCGCAGATGACCGCGATGCAGAACAGGATCGTCTTCGCCGGGAGATAGGCGTTGGCGTCCACATACCGCAGGCCCGTCCAGTTGCCCGTGGCCTTGAAGTCGCTGGACTTGACCGCGAGTCCGTACCGGTCGAGCCAGTACGCCACGGCCTTGAACGCCACGAAGATACCGAGCAGCACCGACAGATGGCCGGTGGCCGCCGATGTGGCGCGCGCGCCGGGGCTCGTGACGCGCAGCCCTCCGTACAGGTAGTGCACCAGCGCGGCGGCGATCAGCGAGAGCACCGCGGCGGCGAAGCCGAAGCCCAGCAGGAAGCGGTACCAGGGCAGATCGAAGGTGTAGAAGGACACGTCCAGCTTGAACTGGGGGTCCTTCTGCCCGAACGGCACACCGTTGACGAACATCAGCCAGGTGCGCCACTGCCCGGAGGCGGAGGCACCGGCGATCAGCCCGACGACCGCCGTCACCCCGAGCAGCAGCCACTTCTTGTACGGGGCGATGCCCATCCGGTAGCGGTCGAGGTTCTGCTGCTCCAGCGACATCGCGCTCAGCGGCGGCCGGAGCCGGTGCGCCAGCCAGATGTTGAGGCCGACGGCGGCCCCCATCAGTACGCCGAAGACGAGGAAGAGCCCGATCTTCGTCCACAGGGTGGTGGTGAAGACGGATGAGTAGTCGACGGATCTGTACCAGAGCCAGTCGGTCCAGAACCCGGCGAACATGATGAACGCCATGGCCAGGACGATCAGCACGCCCAGTGTCATCAGCAGGGTCCGGGCGCCGCGGGACGGCCGTCCCACTCTGATCCGTGGCCCGGTCGGGCCTCCGCCGCGGTCCGGCATCTGGAAAGCCAACGTGCGCACCTCGAAGTTTGCGGTCGTGTGGAGCAGGCCCCGCGATCGTAGAGCCCACTCATGCAACTTACTGAGGCTTTACCCAGTTCCCGTTCCCGGGGTGGAAGAGGGCAGGATATTGCCCATGCCCAACCTTTCTTCGCCCTCAGGCCCTCCGATGGCCGCCAGTCCGCTCACCGTGGCAGTGCTCGAAATCGACGAGTACGCGTCCGGTCTCGGCTGGGACCAGCCCGCCCGACTCTTCGCACTCGTGGACACCGCGAAGCTCCGCACCCAGGAACCGGGCCTGGCCGCCCAGCTCGGTCTCGATGACGGCGAGCCCGCCGCGTCGCTGACCCCCGTCGAACAGGACGAGATCCCGGACACCACCCCGCTCGACGAGTTCCTCGCCACCATCGCCTGGCCCGACGCGGTCGCCGGCTGCGCCATGACAGTGGAGCGGCTGATGCTGCCGCCGTCGGCCGAGGCGTCCGTACCGGACGGGATGGACGAGGCGCAGCTGACGGCCTGGGTGGCCCAGCACCCGGACCGGCAGGAGGTCCGGATGACCGTGGCGGTACTGCGGGACGGCACCCGTGAGTCGGCGCTGCGGCTGCGCGCGAAGGACTCGCCGAACGAGGTGCTCACCGGCTCGGAGCTGGTCCCCGGCCTCGCCGAGGCGCTCTCGGTGACGTTCGAGGCGTAAGCGGCGGGACGGGGCGGCCGGGCTGCTCCGCCACGTGTCCATGCGGCTGTGTGCGTACCGCCTCTTCACGCGCGTACGTACACGAAGACGCCCGCGTGGCTACTTGGCAGAGCAGCTGGGCAGTCCGGCGGTGTCCCCGGAGCGGATCTTGTCCATCGCCTGCTTCGCGTCCTTCATCGCCTTCACCTTCACCAGGGTGAGGCCCGACGGGGTGTCGGCGGCGGCCGCAGCGCAGTTGTCGCTGGGGGTCAGGAAGTACCGGGCGCCCGCCTGACGCGCGGCGACGAGCTTCATCTCGATGCCGCCGATCGGCCCGACCACGCCCTTGTCGTCGATGGTGCCCGTACCGGCGACGAACTTGCCGCCGGTCAGGTCGCCCGGCGTCAGCTTGTCGACGAGGCCGAGGGAGAACATCAGCCCGGCGCTGGGGCCGCCCACATCGGCGAGCTTGATGTCGATGTGGAACGGGAAGGTGTGGTCGGTGCCCGCCTGGATGCCGACGATGGCCCGGCCCGGGTCCGGTGCGGGGGCCTTCTCGGTGACGATGGACACGTTCTTCGTGCCCTTCGGCTCGGCGCCCGCCTTCTCCGCGGCGGCCGCGGTACCGGCCGGCACGACGGTGAAGACGACCGACTGGCCCGGCTTGTGCTGGGTGACCAGCTTCGCCACGTCAGCGGGCTCGGTGACGGCCTTGCCGTCCACGTCCTTGATCACATCGCCCGCGTGCAGCTTGCCCTGCGCGGGGCTGCCCTTGACCACCGTGGAGACCACGGTCCGCGACTTCACGGGGATACCCAGCTCGTCCAGGGCGGCGACCTTGGCGCTCTCCTGGGACTGGCTGAACTCCTCGGCGTTCTGCTGCGTCGACTGCTGCTCGGTCGTGCCCTCCGGGTACAGGGTGTCGTGCGGAACGACCACGCTGTCGTGCGCGAGCCAGCCGTAGACGGCCTCGACCAGGTTCATGCGGTAGTCGGAGCGGGTGACCCTGACGGTCACCATGTTGAGGTGACCGCTCGTCGGGTACGTCTTGCGGCCGGCGATCTGCAGAACCGGCTGGCCGCCCGCCTTGCCGAGCGTGTTCACGGTCGGCCCCGGGCTCATCTCGGCGTACGGGACGGTGAGGAACACTCCGCCGCACAGCAGGGCGATCAGCACGAGAGTGGACGTGAGCAGCGTCAGGGTGCGGCGTGGCATGGAACGACAGTACGGGACCAGTCTGTGGCGCACCGCTCGGGGCCGGGGCCCGGATCAGGTCGGCCCGGATCAGGCCGCGCCGCCCGGTGCCGCGGCACCAGCAGCGTCAGAGGGCGTCTCCGAGTCGGCGCTCTCCTTCTCCATCGCCTCCCGGAACCGGGCGTAGCCGGCGAGTTCGGCTCCGTCACCGGCCGTGCGCTGCCGCGTGGCCCACTTGCCCCACAGGGCAGCTCCCACCGCGGCGAAGAGCGGAATCAGCAACCAGGCGAGCGCACCCATAACCGACCTCCGGACCCCCGTGAACAGTCGCGAACCGACTGATCAGCAGATTAGTCATCTGCTGCTCCAACGCTCACGGCAGGGGTGCGGTTACGCAAATCGATCACATGGCGGAAAGCGTCACCCGATAGAGGCGGCCCGGCCCGGAACGGGGTCAGATACCGACCCACTCCTCCGTGCCGTTCGAGAACGTCTGGTGCTTCCAGATCGGCACTTCGTGCTTCAGGTCGTCGATCAGCATCCGGCACGCCTCGAACGCCTCGTTGCGGTGCGCGCAGGACACCGCGGCCACCACGGCGAGGTCGCCCACCGCGAGATCGCCCACCCGGTGGATCGCGGCCAGCGCCCGCACCGGGAACTTCTCGGTGACCCGCTCGGCGACCCGGCGCATCTCGTCCTCGGCGGAGGGGTGGCAGGAGTAGCCGAGGGCGTCGACGTCGGTGCCGCCGTCGTGGTTGCGCACCGTACCGACGAAGAGCGCCGTGCCGCCGGCCGCCTCGTCACCCACGGCCTTGAACACCTCGTCGATGCTGAGCGGGGTGTCACGGATCGCCAGCAGCCGGATGGGGTCCTGAGCCGCGTGTTCGCCGGGGTGGTCGTCGGTGAGTGCCATGACGTCAATGGTGCCGTACGGGGCCGACAGCACGTAAGGGCGCTTTCGACCGGTAGCGGCGCCTGCCCCTTGGAGCGTCCTACAGGGCCGTGCTGCAGGACGGCCGGCCGCCCGGCCGTGCGGTCGGCCGGGGCACCGTCAGATACGGCCCCGACGCGCCCGGCGGGCCCGGCGCACCAGTGCCGCCGTACCGAGCAGGGCGACCGTCGCGCCCGCCGCGCCCGCGGCAGTGGCGTCCTTGCGGCCGAGCCTGCGGCCCGCGACGGTGTGCCGCCCGGCGACCTCCTCCAGGAGCTCCGCGAGGACGTCCTCGTTGGTCCACCGGGGCCGCCAGCCCGCGTCGTGCAGCCTGCCGACGCTGACCACCCAGGGGTGCATCGTGTACGCCAGGTCACCGGCGGGCGACGGAGTGAGGCCGATCCGGTGCAGCCGGGCGGCGGCGCCGAGGGCGACGGCGGACGGCAGTTCCATCCGGCGGATGCCGCTGAGCTCCTCGACCTCGTCCTGTTCCAGCCAGCCGTCGCAGCCGACCGCGAACTCCCCGTCGACCTTTTCGAGCGCGGCGTACTCCAGCGCGCTGACCAGGTCGTCCACATGGCAGAACTGCCAGGTGGGGCGGGTGCCCGCGACCACGAGCAGCCGGGGGGACTCGAAGTAGCGGGTCAGCGCGGTGTCCGTACCGCCCACCAGGACCGTGGGCCTGACCACGGTGACGTTCAGACCGGGGTGCGCACGCGGCGCGCGGCGGCCGAGCCGCTCGATCTCCAGCAGGTCACTGACACCGGTGGCCTCGGCGGTCGCCCGCAGTTCGGCGTCCTCGGAGAGCGGGATGTCGTTGTCCGGCAGGGCGCCGTAGACCATCGCCGACGTGCAGAGCACGACGCGGTGGACACCGGCGGCAGCGGCGGCCGTCAGGACCGTCTGGGTGCCGCGGACGTTGTAGGCGGAACGGGCGGCCGCGTCGGTCTCCAGATCGAGGTCGAGCGCGAGGTGCACCACGACGTCTGCGCCGCGCAGCTTCTCGGCGATCGCCGGGTCGCGCACGTCAAGGATGTGCCACTGGGCCTCGGCCACGTCGCCGCGCCGCTCGTCCATGGCCACGACCCGCTTGACCTCGTCGGACTCGGCCAGCCGCCGGGTCAGCAGGGCACCGGTACCGGAGGCGGCTCCGGTGACCGCGACGACGGGTCCTCGGGAGGGCTTGGTTGAGAGGTTTCGCGCTGCGCGAACCTGCGGATCTGGGGAACTCACCGGGCGTCTCCAGCGGTTGTCTTCAGTACGTACGCGAACTGACACGTACGGACCAGGTGGCGTCCATCCTGCCGCAGCCCATGCGTCAGCCAAGCACTGAGCCCTCATCGGGTACCGGTGTCTGTGGAGAGCCGCCCGGTCGGACCCGGCCTGACCGGGCGGTCACCCCCTACCCTGGGTGGTGTTGTCGGGCAATCGCTGTCGGCCAGTCGGCCGACGGCCCTACGAGCCGAGGAAACCCGTGAGTGACACTCCATTCGGATTCGGCCTTCCGCCGGAGGAGCCGGAGGACGGCGACGAGGGCAAGAGCAAGGGCAGCCAGGGCGGCGGAAGCTCCCCGCAGAATCCACTCGGGTTCGGTCCCGGCAGCGGTGGTGACAATCCGTTCGCGGCGATGTTCGGTTCGATGAACCCGAACGACCTCGGCGCAGCCTTCCAGCAGCTCGGCCAGATGCTGAGCTACGAGGGCGGCCCGGTCAACTGGGACATGGCCAAGGACATCGCACGGCAGACGGTCGCCCAGGGCACGTCCGACGGCACCAAGGACACCAGTGTGGGCCCGGCCGAGCGGTCGGCGGTCGAGGAGGCCGTACGTCTGGCCGACCTGTGGCTGGACGGCGCGACCTCGCTGCCCTCCGGGGCCACTACGGCCGTCGCCTGGAGCCGTGCCGAGTGGGTCGAGGCGACGCTGCCGGTGTGGAAGGACCTCGTCGACCCGGTCGCGGAGCGTGTCGGAGCGGCCATGGGCGGTGTACTGCCCGAGGAGATGCAGGCCATGGCGGGCCCGCTGCTCGGCATGATGCGGTCCATGGGCGGAGCCATGTTCGGCCAGCAGATCGGGCAGGCGGTCGGTGTCCTCGCCGGCGAGGTGGTCGGCTCCACCGACATCGGTCTGCCGCTCGGCCCGGCCGGCAAGGCCGCGCTGCTCCCGCTGAACATCGAGGCCTTCGGCAAGGACCTGGGCATCGACAAGAACGAGGTACGGCTCTACCTGGCGCTGCGCGAGGCCGCCCATCAGCGGCTCTTCGCACACGTGCCGTGGCTGCGCTCGCATCTGTTCGGCGCGGTGGAGGGGTACGCCCGCGGCATCAAGGTCGACACCTCGAAGCTGGAGGACGTCGTCGGCCAGCTCGACCCCTCGCACCCCGAGCAGCTGCAGGAAGCCCTTCAGCAGGGCATGTTCCAGCCGGAGGACACCCCGGAGCAGAAGGCCGCGCTGGCCCGTCTGGAGACGGCGCTCGCGCTGGTCGAGGGCTGGGTGGACGCCGTGGTCCACGAGGCCGCGAAGACCCGTCTGACCTCGGCGGACGCACTGCGCGAGACGCTGCGCCGGCGCCGGGCATCCGGTGGTCCGGCCGAGCAGACGTTCGCCACGCTGATCGGCCTTGAGCTCCGTCCGCGCCGGCTGCGGGACGCCTCGCGGCTGTGGGCCTCGCTCACGGACGCACGGGGTGTCGACGGCCGGGACGGCCTGTGGGAGCACCCGGACATGCTGCCGACCGCTTCCGACCTGGACGACCCGGACGGCTTCGTCCACCACGAGCACCTGGACTTCTCCGAGCTGGACAAGATGCTCGGTGAGGCCGCCGGCGGCAGCGGCAGGGCGAGCACCGGCAAGACCGATCTGACCAAGGACACCGGCGACACGAGCGCTGCCGGACCGGAGGACAGCACCGGCGGGCAGCCCGGCGCGAAGGACGACAACGACGAGAAGAAGGACGACTCCGGCCAGTGACTCACCAGGGCACCCTCCGGGACGACGCGGTCCGCGTACTGAAGGGTCACCAGGGCCAGGACGAGCTGCGCCAGAGCTATCTGGACCATCTGTCGGCCCACCCGGACGGGATGTGGAAGGCCTGCGGGTCCGGGCATCTCACCGCGAGCGCTCTGGTCCTGGCCCCGGAGCGCGGGCAGGTGCTGCTCACCCTGCACCGGAAGCTGCGGATGTGGCTCCAGATGGGCGGGCACTGCGAGCCGGGTGACGCGACGGTGGCGGGAGCCGCCCTGCGCGAGGCGACCGAGGAGTCAGGCATCGAGGGGCTGACGCTGCTGCCCGGCGGCCCGCTGAGGCTGGACCGGCACTCGATTCCGGCGCCCTGCACCCAGCACTTCGATGTGCAGTACGCGGCCCTGGTCCCGCCGGGAGCGGTGGAACTGATCAGCGACGAGTCGCTGGACCTCCGGTGGTTCGCCTACGACGAGGTGGCGGACGTCGCCGACCTGTCGGTCCGGCAGCTGGTGGACGCCGCCCGCACGGCGCTCGGAAAAGCGACCGTCTGAGCAGCGACGGCAACTGCTGACGGACGGGGGCGGTCTCCGAAGAGACCGCCCCCGTCCGGTTCCGCGCACCGTTCGCGGTGGTCAGTTTGCGCGGTGATCAGTTTGCGCGGTGATCAGTTCCAGACGTTGCCCTGGTTCTGGCCGTGCGCGCCCTGCTGTCCCATGCCGAACTGCGCCAGCACCCCGTCCCCGATGTTCGCGTGCTGAGGCGGCATCACCTCGCTGGGCTGGACCAGTGCGAAACCCTGGCCCAGGAAGCTGAGCTCCCAGCCCTCACCGGTGCTGCCGCGCCGACGCCGCACGCCCGACGAGTGCGTCTGCGCCTGCATCTGCACCCGCAGACCGGACGACCAGGCGACCACCGCGTCCGCATCGGCGTTGATGTACTTGTCCGGCGTGACCTGCATCATCAGCGGCTGGCCCGAGGTCATCAGCGCGACCCTGCCCCGGCCGGTGATGTGGAGCTGGTACTTGCCCGATCCCGAGATGCCGTACTGGCTGTCGACCGCGACGACCGTGTGGTTCAGGCTGGAGTCCATCGCGAGCACATAGGCGCTGTCCACGGTCAGCCCGTCCTGGTCGACGTCGACCAGATGCACGTGCTGCGCCAGGTTGGCGAAGTAGACCGTGCCCTGCCCGTGGCAGCGCATCAGGTCGAGCCCCTCGCCCGTGTACGCCCGCGCGCGCTGCTGCTGGTTCGACTGGTACTCACCGTCGAATTCGATCAGCCCCTGGTACGCGACCATGGCGCCCTTGCGGGCGAGTACATCGTCGTGTCCGGTCAGCGCGACCCGCAGCAACTGCGGGTTCTGCACCGTGTACCGATCCTGGGTCTGCTGTTCCGTGTAGCTGAAAAGCGGGCTCTGCATGGTGTTCTGGCTCCCCTCAGTTCCGGATCCGCAGACGGTCGGTGCTGTCCTCGCTCGGCTGTACGACGACGATGCCCTGCCCGGAGAAGGCCATCTGGTACGCCTCCCCGCTGCCCCGCCCGATCAGCGAACCGGCCTTGAAGCTGCGCTTGCCCTTCACCTTGAGATTCGGCGACCAGGCGACCAGGGCGTCCGGGTCGACATACGTCTCGTCCTCGCCCCTTCCGCAGTCGACGACGATCGGGGTGCCGCGCGAGGTGATGGCGACCCAGCCGCTGCCGGACACCTGGATGTTCCACAGGCCCTGGCCGGCGAACTTCGCCATGCCCTTGACCCGCTCCACCCCCCAGGTGAGGCTCGCGTCGAAGGCGAGCAGATTGCTGCCGTTGACCGACAGCGCGTCGTTGTCGAGGTTGATGATGACGACGTCCGCACCGTAGTCGGCGAGGTAGAGCAGGCCGTCGCCCGAGCACTTCATGAGGGGTGCGCCCTCGCCGGTGATCCAGTCACGGGCGATCTGGCGGACGGCAGGCGGATTCGGCTCGTACTGCACGAAGCCCTCGTACGCGACCATCGAACCGGTCCGTGCGAGCAGGTCCTGTCCTGTCTGCATGGCGACCTTCAGCATCTTGCTGCCGTGGTTCTCCATGCGGGCCGTGACGGGGGTCGGGGCGAAGCCCGCGAGCTGCTGGTTCATGACGGGCTCCCTCAGACCTCGTACGGCTGGACGATGATGAAGTTCCCGGGGGCGCCCCGGAACTGGAGGTTCACGCTCTCGCCGCTGTCGCCCGCATAGGCGTTCTGCCGCAGCCGCACCTGGCTGGAGACGATCACCTGCGAGGCGGACGACCAGGCGACGACCGCGTTGCAGTCGGCGAAGGTGGTCGGGGTGACCGGCAGGACCACCGGCACACCGTGCGTCTTGACGATCACCGTGCCGGTGCCCTGGAACTGCATGGTGAACAGCGCCCCGCCGGGAATGCCGTGGCCCTCGATCCTGCGGACCTCGTACTGCAGGGTCTCGTCGAAGGCGAGCACGTTCTCCGCGGAGACGCAGATGCCGTCGCCCTGGAGCTCGATGGGGTGCAGATGGGTGCTGTTCTCGGCGAAGAAGACCTGACCGCGGCCGGTGCAGCGCATCAGCTGCATCTCCTGGCCGGTGGCATGTCCCACGATCCGCCCGGCGAAGCCGGCTCCCTTGTAGCTGAAGTCGACCTTGCCCTGGTACATCACCATGCTGCCCTGACGGGCGAGGACGGGGGTATCACTGACGGTCAGGTCGGCCCGCATCAGGTACTTGTTCTGCGGGGTCCAGCGCTGCCCTGTGTCCGTTTCGCGGTACTTCTCGAAGGCGGCCTGCAGCCCGGGGCCCGCGAGGGTCGGCTGATGCTGCCCATAGGGGGCGGGCCCACCGTACGGAGCGGGCTGCCCGGGTGGCGGCTGCTGGCCGTAAGGGTCGGGGAGACCGGGCGGGAGGCCGCCGTACGGGGCCGGGGCGCCCGGCGGCTGGGCCTGGCCCGGGAACTGGCCGAACTGCGGCGGCTGTTGCTGCTGCGGAAGCTGGGGCGGCTGTGCGTACGGCGCAGGGGCGGGGGGCGGGGTGGCGGCCCCTTGCAGATGCATCGGCGCGGCCATGGTGGGCGCCGAGTGGATCGGCGGCGGGGTCGGCGCGGGCAGCGGGGGCGGGGTCGCCGCAGGCAGCGGAGGCGGGGTCGCCGCTCCCCCGGACGAGGGCTGGGGCGTCTGAGCCGGCGGGGCCTGGGGCGGAGCGGCCGGTGCGCCGAAGGAGGGGGCCGGGTCGGGAGCGGCGGCGGGCGGAGCGAAAGCGGGCGCGCCGAAAGCGGGTGGGGCGGCGGCCTGCTGCGGTGCGGCGGGCTCCTCTTCGGCGACCTCACCGCCGAAGTTCCTCAGCAGTGCGTCGAGTCCACCGTCGAAGCCCTGGCCTACGGCCGCGAACCGCCAGACGTCCTTCAGATAGAAGTCGCCCAGCATGACGGCGCGCTCCGTGGTGAACTCGGAGCCGGTGAAGGCGTATCTGACGACCTCGTCGCCACCGGCGACGATACGGATGTACCCGGGCCCGATCTGCGACATCTGGCCTGCGCCGTCGAGCGTCGCGGTGAACGAGAGCTTCTGGACGGTCGCGGGGATGCGGTCGAGCGTGACACGGAAGGATTCGGTGTCACCGGCCTGTGCGCCGAGGAGCTGGATCGACTCCTCCGGAGACTTCGGCTGGTTGAAGAAGATGAAATACCGGTCGTCCGAGAGCTGTTCGTCGGCGTCGAGCCCGAAGCAGCTGATGTCGAAGGTCAGTCCGGCGCCCGCGATCTGTACACCCACATACAGATCCGTGCCCGCTGTCAGGTCACTGATCCTGGCCTTGTGGCCGCGTTGGAATTGCCTGGCCATACGTAACGACCGTCCCCCATCCCGAATATGTTCCTTCGCGTCAGGCTAACGGCTGGGACCGACATCCGGCCAAGCCGGGACAGGCCCGGTACGCAGCCGGTACAGAATCGCCGGGGCAGCGGTACGGAGTCGCCCGGGGTCAGTCGCTGATCACGGCGGGTGTCACCCGGCGTCACGGGCGACAGGTGACCGGCGCTGTCACTCGCCGCGGGCGGCGGGCAGCTGCGGCAGCCGCTCGGCGGCCACCACCCCTTCGAGATACCCCCGGGCCCGCTCGGTTCGCGGATACGCCTCCAGGAGCTGCCAGAAGCGGGGGCCGTGCCCGGGCACCAGAAGATGGGCCAGTTCGTGGAGCAGCACATAGTCGACGACGTACTCCGGCATCCCCTGGAGCCGGTGCGAGAGCCGGATACTGCCCTCTGCCGGGGTGCAGGAGCCCCACCGGGTGTTCTGGTTGGTCACCCACCGCACGGAATCGGGGCGGGCCCGGCCCGCGAAGTACTGCTCGGACAGCCGCGCCGCGCGGTCGGCGAGCTCGGTGTCGCCGAGGACCCGCTTGCTCTCCTGGGCGGCGAGCTTGTCGAGCATCACGGTCACCCAGCGCCGTTCCTCGGCGTCCGACATCCGGGCGGGGATGAGCACGATGGTCCGGTCGCCCTCCCGGTAGGCGGAGACCGTTCTGTTGCGCCGGGAGCTCCTGCGGACCTCGACCGGGCTCGTCGCCGGGCCGCGGGGCGGCTGGCTCTTCGCGCTGCGCGGTGGACTTCCGGCGGTGTGCAGAGGGTCGACGGGCACGCCTCGACGTTACCCGCTGTCAGTGGGGGAAGTCCCGTGCCCATGGCGGTTGAACCTTGATCCATTCCACAGAGTGCAGCATTCGAATGATCAGCCCACCGGCCCTGTGGATAACTTTCCGCACCGTCCGCGACCTGAGGGCATTCTGACAACAGAGCCGCCGGGACAGCCCGGCGGACCGTGAACGGGGGCGTGCGATGCATCCGATGGTGAAGCCCGCGCTGCGGCGCGCATGGCGGGACCGGCAGGCCGTGCAGTTCGGGGTGACTCCCGCACAGGCGGTGGTGCTCGGCCCGGTGGACCCGGCGACCGGCTGCCTCCTCGGGCTGCTGGACGGCACTCGCGGGATGGAGCGGCTGCGGGAGGAGGCGCGGGCCATGCGGCTGCCGGACGGCCAGGTGGACAAGCTGGTCGACCGGTTGGCGAAGGCGGGGTTGATCGACGATGCGACAGCCGGGGGTGCGGCGGTCGACGCGTTACGGAAACGGCCCGGCACGCTGGACCGGCTCCGCCCCGATCTGGCGTCACTCTCGCTGGTCCATCCGGAACCGGGCGGCGGTACGGCCCGTCTCGCGGCCCGGCAGGCCATACGGGTCCGGGTGAGGGGCGCAGGCCGGGTCGGGGCCACCGTGGCGGCGCTGCTCTCGGCCTCCGGGGTGGGGCGGGTCGATGTGCTGGACGGCGGCTCTGTCACCTCGGGGGACGTGGCACCGGGCGGCCTTCCGGCGAATGCCGTCGGGGAGCGGCGGGACTCGGCGACGCGCCAGCTGATCCGGCGCGTCGCGCCCGGTCCGCCACCACGCGCCTCGGCCTCCGCACCCGGCGGCGACGGCGGACCGGGGCTGTCACTGATCGTCATCGCACCGCGCGACGGATTCGATGCCTACGTGCCCGACCCGGCACTCTCGGCGGAGTGGGTCGCGTCCGGCACGCCTCATCTCTATACGGGCGTGCTCGAAGGGACGGGAGTGGTGGGGCCGCTCGTCCTGCCGGGAGGCACAGCGTGCTCGGGCTGCCTTGCGCTGCGGCGGGGTGAGCGTGATCCGGGCTGGCCCCGGATGGTCGCGCAGTGGCGCTCGGGCAGACGCGGCTCCGTGCCGGCGTGCGATCTCGGCCTGGCCACAGCGGTGGCGGGGCTGGCGGCAGCGCACGCGCTGGCGTTTCTCGACGGCGAGCTGCCGGCGTCGACGGGGTCGCGGTGGGAGGCGTCCCTGCCGCTGCTCGACTGGCGATCGGCCCGTATCGCACCCCACCCCGACTGCCGCTGTGGTGCGGGTGGGCACACTGAAGGGGAGCGCGCCTCGGCGGCCGGGGCTCCGCACGACACAATGGCCGGGTAACCGCCGTACGCTCCACGGCAGTCTGGGATTTGGAGGGGCGCATGTCTGATCTTCCCCGGAAAGCGGTCACACGTACCGCCAAGCTGGCGGCACTCCCACTCGGTTTCGCCGGCCGCGCCACCTGGGGCCTGGGCAAGCGCATCGGCGGCAGATCCGCGGAGATCGTGGCACGCGAGGTGCAGCAGCGCACGGCCGAGCAGCTCTTCAAGGTCCTGGGCGAGCTGAAGGGCGGGGCCATGAAAATGGGGCAGGCCCTCTCGGTCTTCGAATCCGCCCTTCCCGAGGAGGTCGCGGGGCCCTACCGGGCGGCGCTGACCAAGCTCCAGGAATCCGCCCCTCCCATGCCGGTGCAGACCGTACATGCCGTGCTGGAGGCTCAGCTGGGGACGGGGTGGCGCGAGCTGTTCGTCGATTTCGACGACAAGCCGTCCGCCGCCGCGTCCATCGGTCAGGTGCACCGGGCGGTGTGGCACGACGGGCGCCGGGTGGCAGTCAAGGTGCAGTATCCGGGGGCGGGTGAGGCCCTGCTGTCGGATCTCACCCAGCTGAGCCGCTTCGCCCGGCTGCTCGGGCCGCTGATTCCCGGCATGGACATCAAGCCGCTCATCGCCGAACTGCGCGACCGGGTGTCGGAGGAGCTGGACTACGAACTGGAGGCGGAGGCTCAGCGGGAGCACGCGGAGGAGTTCGCCGGGGATCCGGATGTGGTGGTGCCCGATGTCGTGCACCAGAGCGACCAGGTGCTGGTGACCGACTGGATCGACGGAATCCCGCTGGCCGACGTGATCTCGGACGGCACGGACGAACAGCGGGACCGGGCCGGGCAGCTGCTCGCGAGGTTCCTCTTCTCGGGCCCGGCCCGCACGGGACTGCTGCATGCCGACCCGCATCCGGGCAACTTCCGGCTGCTGCCCGCAGAGGAGGACGGGACCGATACCGACGGGACCGATGAGGACGCGAGCACGGAGGACGGCGCTGAGGACGACGGCACCGTAGAGGGGGCCTCGGCGCAGTGGCGGCTGGGGGTGCTCGACTTCGGGACGGTGGACCGGCTGCCGGGCGGGCTCCCCGCCACGATCGGTCACGCCCTGCGGATGACCATCGAGGGTGAGGCCTCCGCCGTCTACGAGATGCTCTGCGATGAGGGGTTCGTCAAGGAGTCCATCGATCTCGATCCGGAGGCGGTGCTGGAGTATCTGGTACCGATCATCGAGCCGGTGCAGGCAGACGAGTTCACGTTCAGCCGGGGGTGGATGCGGGCGCAGGCGGCGAGGATCGCCGATCCCCGCTCCCCCGCCCACCAGTTGGGCAAGCAGCTCAATCTGCCGCCGTCCTATCTGCTGATCCACCGGGTGACACTGAGCACCATCGGGGTGCTCTGCCAGCTGGGTGCGACCGTGCGGCTCCGGGACGAACTCGAAGCCTGGATGCCCGGGTTCCTGCCGGAGACCACCGAAGCCGAGTTCCCGGACCAGGCCACAGGCCAACTCCCTGAACAGGTCAAGGAACAGGCCAAGGAACAAGTCGGGGAGCAAGCCGAGGAACACGTCGAGGAACGCGTCACGGACGAAGTCCCGGAGGAGGAACTGCCTCCCGCCCAGGCGCGTGCCTGACCGGACCGGTTCTGGTGGCTGCGGGACATGCCCGGGGGCCGGTCGCTCCGACCGGCCCCCGATGTCCTCCGCGCTTTCCGCGCATCCTCTGTGCTGCTGAGCTTGCCCAACTGCCCTGCTGCTCTGTTCCTTCTTCACCGCTGCGTGACGGCTGTTACTGCATGACCGCTGTTACTGCATGACGGCCATGGCGAGCGCACGGCGGGCGCGCAACGACACGCGCTCGGCGCGGCGTTGCATACGGCGGGCGGCCATCAGGCGCAGGGCCTGACGCTCGACGTCGGCCTCCCTGCGGCGCTCGTGCATATGAGCACGAGCCATGGCTTCTGGGATGAGTTGCATCTCACGGGTCCTGTTCTGACGCGACGCGGTCGCGCCGATGGTGGTGACGACTGGTGTGGCGGAGCCGGACGGCTCGCTGGTGGAAGAGGTCATCGGGTCCTGCTTCTGGGGATCGTGCTTGTGGGGGCGGTCAATCGTTCCGGGGCCGGTGAGATTCATGCCGCGACCGGGTTCTTGCGCGGACGTCCACGCGGCCTCTTGCGGGCGACGACGACGCCCTGGACGAAGAGCTCGCCACCCCAGACGCCCCACGGCTCGCGACGCTCCTTGGCGCCGGCGAGGCAGGCCTCGACGAGCGGGCAGGTACGGCAGAGCGACTTGGCGTACTCGACATCGGCCGGGGTCTCGGCGAAGAAGACCTCCGGGTCGTAGGCACGGCAGGGAACGGGCACATCGAGGTTCTCGATGGCGTCGTCGAGAACGGTGAGCGCGGTGAGCGGGAACACGGTGGGATCCTCCGGGGCAACAGGGGGCGAGAGCGTCTGTGAGGGCGGTACGGACGGGGCGTGCGCTTCGATTTGCACGGTGATTTCATTCCTCGTCTGGTCGTTCCGGTCTGTTTGACCGAAGGTCGTCTGGTGGCCCAGTACAAACAAAAGGGCCGCGGATCCCGGGTGGGGTTCCGCGGCCCTGAAGGCGCCTGCCTGATGCTGAATCAGACTGGATCACTCCAGGGTTCGAGCCCACGGAAGGCCCACATCGTGTGATGCTGCGTTGCCTGCGTCCCGAATTCGGCACCGGCTGCCTCAAACGCATAGGACGGCATCCCCGCGTTTGCTACTGCTGCTTCCGGTGCCTGGGTCGGTCGCTCATTACGGTCCCGAATGGGAAGGCCCGCCAGGGAAACAGGGCTGACGGCGGAGACGCCGGACAGACCGGTTCCACGGAGAGAGGAGCCGAGCAGGCAGGTGACGACGACCGAGCGGTCGGTCATTTTGGTCTTCGTGATGGTTGCCACTGGTCTCGCCTCCTCTCGGCGTCTCGGGGAGCTGGGCCCGGGGGCCTCGTCCCATTCGTATGTAGGTCAGGTACAGCTGTAGTGAAGTACAGCACAGAACCAGGGCTTCAGAGAAGTCGCTGTTCCCGTGGTTAAGAACCTAAGGGGGTTCCCGGGGCGTGCGCAAACTATTTTTTCAACGAGTTTCAGTCAGTCTTCTCCGCTGTCGCCCGTAGGCTCCTGACCTGCACAGATCTTCAGCACATCGGCCCCGAACCGCGCGATCTTCCGGGCCGGGACGCCGGCGATCCGCGTCAGCTCGGTCTCGCTGGACGGCACAGCCTCCGCGATGGCCATCAGAGTCTTGTCGGTGAACACGCAGAACGCGGGCTGTCCCGTCTCCGCCGCCTGGACCGAGCGCCACTCGTGCAGCCGCTCGTACAGCGCCTCGTCCATGTCGGAAGGGCAGTCCTCGCAGCGCATCAGTTTCATCTCGCCGCCGTCGGTCAGGCTCTTGCCGCAGACCCGGCACCGCACGGGCCCGCGGTGCTTGCGGCGGGCCGCCGCACCCCGCTCGATCCCGCCCGAGCCACCGGCGCCGCCGGGCAGTCCGGCGACAGGACCACCCGTCGAGCCCGGTCGCAGACCGCTGAGGAAGCGGCTGGGGCGGCGGGAGGCCCTGCCGCCGGGCGACCTGGACAGCGCCCAGGAGAGCGTGAGGTGCAGCCGGGCCCTGGTGACGCCCACATAGAGCAGCCGGCGCTCCTCCTCGACCTGCTCATCGGTCTTGGCGTAGGTGATCGGCATCATGCCCTCGGTCAGCCCGACCAGGAACACCGCGTCCCACTCCAGACCCTTCGCCGAGTGCAGCGAGGCCAGGGTGACGCCCTGGATGGTCGGGGCGTGCTGCGCGGCCGCCCGCTCGTCCAGCTCGGCGACGAGGTCCGAGAGGGTCGCTCCCTCCCTGGCCCTGGCGAAGTCCTCGGCCAGGCGCACCAGCGCGGCCAGCGACTCCCAGCGGTCCCGGACCGCCCCGGACCCGGCCGGGGCCTCCGCCCGCCACCCCTTGGTGCCGAGCACCGCCCGCACCTGGGACGGCAGATCCACCGCGTCGTCGAGCAGCGGGTCGTTGCCGCCGGCCCGGGCGGCTCCGCGCAGCGCGACGCCGGCCTCCCGCACCTCGGGCCGTTCGAAGAACCGCTCGGCGCCGCGCAGCTGGTAGGGCACCCCCGCGTCGGCCAGCGCCTGTTCGTACACCTCGGACTGGGCGTTGATCCGATACAGCACGGCGATCTCGGACGCGGGGACGCCCGCGGCGATGAGATCCCGGATCCGGCGCGCGGTGCCCTCGGCCTCGGTGGGCTCGTCCCCGTACTCCTTGTAGACGGGATCGGGCCCCGGGGAGCGCTGCGAGATCAGCTCCAGGCGGTGCTCGGCGGCGCGGCCGCGGGCCTGGGCCAGCAGCCCGTTGGCCAGGTGGACGACCTGCGGGGTCGAGCGGTAGTCCCGGACCAGCTTGACCACCGTGGCCTGCGGATGGCGGACCCGGAAGTTGAGCAGGTGGTCGGGGGTGGCGCCGGTGAAGGAGTAGATCGTCTGGCTGGCGTCGCCCACGACGCAGAGGTCCTCCCGGTCCCCCACCCACAGTTCGAGGAGCCGCTGCTGCAGCGGGCTGACGTCCTGGTACTCGTCGACCACGAAGTGCTGGTACTGACTGCGGATCCGGTCGGCGATGTCGTGCCGGTCCTGGAGGATGCCGACGGTCAGCAGCAGCACGTCCTCGAAGTCGATCACTCCGCGGTCGCGCTTGAGCTGCTCGTACATCGAGTAGATCTGGGAGATCTCGGCCGGGCTCCGGGGCGCCTCGCGGGCCGACTTCGCGATGACCGCCGGATAGTCGGCGGGCACGGTCTGGGTGACCTTGGACCACTCGATCTCGCCCGTCACGTCCCGCAGCTCGTTGCGGTCGAGCCGGACACCGCAGCGCGCCGCGGCCTCGGCGACCAGCTGGACCTTGCGCTCGACGAGCCGGGGCACCTCGCCGCCGACCGCCTTGGGCCAGAAGAACTGGAGCTGGCGCAGCGCCGCCGAGTGGAACGTACGCGCCTGGACACCGCCCGCGCCGAGCTGGCGCAGCCGCCCGCGCATCTCGCCGGCCGCGCGGTTGGTGAAGGTGACGGCGAGCACCGTGGAAGGCTGCAGGATCCCGGCGCGCACCCCGTAGGCGATGCGGTGCGTGATCGCGCGCGTCTTGCCCGTACCGGCTCCGGCCAGCACGCACACCGGACCGCGCAGGGCCGTCGCGACCTCGCGCTGCTCGGGGTCGAGACCGTCGAGCACCGCGTCGGCGGAGTCCGGAACCTGCGGGAAGAGAGAGGCGTGCGTTGCTGCTGTCACCCCGCCATGCTGCCAGGTCCCACGGGACCGGCGGGTCCGTTGTCCACAGGGGCCCGGTCGCAGTCGTACTAATGCGGGAATGGTGGCCGGGTCACTTACGTTCTACGGCATGTGACTTCCCGGGGCCGCGCCCCGGGAATCCCCATGTATCGGACGAAGCAGCACAGAAGCTGCGGGCGAAGCAGCAGCAGAGGAGCGCGAGAGACATGTCGGGCACTGTGACGATGTACAGCACCACGTGGTGCGGCTACTGCCGTCGGCTGAAGGGCCAGATGGACCGCGAGGGCATCGCGTACACCGAGGTGAACATCGAGCACGACGCCGACTCCGCGGCCTTTGTGGAGAAGGCGAACGGTGGCAACCAGACCGTCCCGACGGTTCAGGTGGTTCCGGCCGACGGTGGCGCCGAGGTCGTGATGACCAACCCGAGCCTTGCCCAGGTCAAGCAGGCGCTCGGCGTCTGACCCGGGAGCGACGCACGAGACCCCGCCCGCCCAGGAACCACGGGCGCGGGTCTCGTCTCTGTCCAGCCGCTCAGCTCTGCCCGGCGGCTCAGCTCTGTCCGGCTGCTCGGCTCTGTCCAGCTGCTCGTCTCTGTCCGGCTGCTCAGCAGTACGGCTGCTGGTCGGTCAGTGACGCCGCCACCCGCATGAAGACACCGAAGAGCCGGTAGAGCTGCGGAACAGCCCCGGCCACCTCGACAGTGCGCGAGTCCCGCAGGCTGACTCCGGGGATCACTTCGAGCTGGCTGGCGACGGTGGCCGACTGCCACCGCACCGCCAAGGTCGCTGCGGCTTCCGTGTACGGCGGCCGTGAGCGGGAGTCGGCACGGCGCACCCCCTCAGTGGCGGCTTCCTCGATGGCCTTGCGCGCTTCGGTCGCAGGCCTCATCCGAGCGCTGAAGCGATCCCTGGCGTACTTGACCGGAGCCGTGACGACCTGGGCGTCCCAGGCCGTCACCTCGTCGCAGGCCGCGTCATCACCGGAAAGCATCGCCACGGGTACCCCGAGTGCAGCGGCCGTGGCATGCGCGAATCCGATCTCGCCCATGGGCCGGCCGTCCAGCCACATGTCCTCGATCTCGTGACCCATATAACTGTGGCTGAGCACGCCCAGGGCACCGGCACGTGAGTGGTAGCCGACGCACAGCACCGCATCGAAGTCACCGTCCAGACCTTCGAGCATCCCCATCCGCTTGGGCTTGCCCCTCACCAACTCCGCCTCGGGGTGCATCTGATCCACCAGCAGGTTCCGCATCGATCCGTGTGCGTCATTGACCAGCACCCTCGTGGCACCGGCCGCGAGCGCGCCACGCACGGCCGCGTTCACGTCCTCGGTCATCATGACCCGACCGTGCTGGTAGTCCTGCCCGCCGATCTGCACGTCCTGGGCGCCCACCAATCCGGTGACGCCCTCCATGTCAGCACTGATGTACACCTGCACGCCGCTGCCTCCGCTCCGGCCCCGGCGACCGCCGAGACCCTGATGATCACCACACTGCCGGTTCTAGGATGCCGGGCTCCCGCACACGCCCGGCAGCAGGTCTGTGCCCGTCAGTCTGCGGCGTTCCTGTTCGAGCTGCGCCAGCAGTCTGTTCCGGGTGGCGCTGTCGGGTGTGCTGAGGAATTTCAGCACCGCGTGCTGGAAGGCGTCGCGCAGAGTGGGCGGCATGGTGTCCGAGGCGTCGAAGCACAGCTCGTGCGTCGGCGCCTCGCTCGTTCCGCCGGTGAGGAGCGTCGCCGCCCGCCGGCCGAGCGGGTCGGTGGGCTGGGGGTCCGACGCGCTGGGGAAGTGCGGTTTCAGCTTCGGTGCGGCCTGTGCCATCCAGATCCTGCGCCCCTCGGGGCCGGCCAGTTTGCTGAGCAGTTGCATCGCCGCCGGGCTGTCGCGGAACACAGCCGCCATGTCCGCCGACACCTCGTACGCGTCCTTGTGGCCGCCCAGCCCCGGAATCGTGTCGGCCGACGGCCTGAAGGTGATGTCGGGGCCGTAGAGATAGCGGATGAAGGTTCCCGCGTGCTCCTCCGTGCAGGTACCGGAGTTGAGCAGCCCCTTGCCGCCCTCCCCGGTGTACGGGATGTCGAGCGCGCTCCTGGTGTTCTGCCCGGCCATCAGCGACGCCCAGGTGCTCCACGCGTCCCGTACCTCGGGGCTGGTCCACGGCAGGACGCCGGTGGCCCACTGCTCGTACCGGTCGGGGCCGGACCTGTGCAGCAGGATGTCCTCGATCCAGTCGGTGCCCGGCCAGCCCGTGGTGGCCTGTGCGCTCATACCGAGGCACCAGCTGTGCGGCCTGACCGGTTGGGTCGTCCTGGTCCACACCAGGCTCTTGATGTCGACCTTGAGCGGGACCCAGTAGGTGTGCCTGGCGCCGTTGACGACCAGTTCGGGGGCCCAGGGCGGGTACGCCCTGCTCGCCAGGTCCCCGGTGAGCGGCGTCAGCGCACCCTCGCGTGCGTACTCCTGGAGCTCGCCCTGGCTGTTGAGGATCGCCACGTCCGGCGGTGCGTCCGCCTCCAGCTGCGCGACCAGCGTCTCGCGCAGCGAGCTGGTGCCCTGGTAGCTGTAGGTGTACGGGGTGCCGTTGTCCAGCAGGTCCAGCGTCCTGGTGAAGGCGGCCGCTTCGTTCCCGGTCCACGGTCCGAGGACGACGACCGTCTGCTTGCCGCCGCCGGAGCAGCCGCCGCCGAGCGCGGCGGCCAGCAGGGTCAGCGTGGCGGCCAGCAGCAGACGCAGCCGGCGCCGACGGCGCGGACCGCTGCCGTGAGTCGTCCGCGTCACTGGAAGTCCTCCCGCCTCGGGACCCGTACGTAGTCGCGCCGGTACGCCAGCAGCGCCCAGCCGGTGACCGCCGCGCCGAGCAGTCCGGCCGGCAGGATGAACCCCGTCACCGCCGCCCAGCCCGCGCAGTGCGCCCGGCGCATGGCGCCGGCGATCCGCTGCTGCAGTTCGTCGATCGAGCCCGGTGCGGCCGCCGTGCCGGCGGTCCGTGACAGCTGGACAGCCGGTGCGGCGGAGGACACCCGGGCCAGCTCCCCGTCCGCGATCCGCCGCACGGCCGCCTGTCCGTGCTGCACCTGCACGGTGCCGAGTACCAGCACCGGCACGGCGAACAGCGGCAGTACGGTCGCTGCCAGCGGCAGGCTCAGCAGCCGGAACCGCGCTTTCAGGAAGGTGAGCGTCCGGAACAGTCCGACCGCCAGCAGGGCGTACGCGACGCAGGCGACGGCGGCGAGGATCACCGGGCCGGTGCCCCAGCCCGCCTCGTGGTCCAGATCCGCGCGCAGGCTCCGCTCCAGCGAGCCGATGCGGTCCTGGATGGTGGTCGCCTCGTAGCCGCGTACGGTGCGGTCGGCGCAGCCCGCCGGGGTGCCCGCGCCGCCGGTACTGCCCGTGCTGCCCGTGCCGTCCGTCGTCTCGCAGAGCATGCTGAGCGCGTACGAGAGATACGCCTTCTTGAGCGTGGGGTCGTCCCTGTTGCGGTCGGCGGTGCCGATGTAGCCGTTGTAGTCGACCACCAGCCCCGACACCACCTGGAGGCCCTGCCGCTGGGCGGCGCTGAGCGCCGGTGACTGGGCGGCCTCGTTGAGGTTCTGGGTGGCCCTGGTGATCAGGGTCGGATAGGTCTGGCCGAGCCCGATCAGTTCCGGCCCCTGGAGGACCGAATCGGCTTCCTTCTGTGCCTGGTCCAGGGCGACTTCGGCCCGGGTCAGCTCCACCAGGGCCGGCCCTGTGCGGTCGGCGATCCGGGAGGAATCGCCGTGCACATCCCCGTACGCCAGGGACAGCGACCCGAACGCGATCACCGTGAGCAGGGGCAGCACGATCAGCCGGTCGCGGAGGAAGGCGGGGCTCTGCCCTGCCGGTACGGGAGCCAGGCAGAGCAGGCGGCGCAGCGCCCCGAGTGCCGGGGTCACCCGGCCCGTGCCTCTCACCGGTGGCTCGTCGTGTAACTGGTGCGGATCCGGGCGGTCTCGATGTCGAACCGTCTGATGCGGGCGTGCAGCTCCACCTCACCGTCCGCACGGGGCTCGACCATTTTCTCCAGGTGCTCCCGCATGGCGCCGTCGCCGACCTCCACCGCGAGTTGCCAGGCCCGGCCGAGGGCCCGGCGGGCGGTCCCGGGGTCATGGGCGCGCAGCGCGGCGCAGCCCTCCTCGAAGTACCGGACCAGGTCCTCCTGGTGCAGGAAGTGGCCGACGTCGGGGTGCACCCTGCTGTACAGCCCGTGGTCGCCCGACCAGCGGACCACCACGGGCCGGGACGGCGGCAGTCCGACAGGCGGCCGGGCGGCGCCGTCGCGCACCAGCTCCACCTCGGTGAGCATCAGCTCCGCGCCCTCGGCCCCGGCGGTGTGCCGGGCGCTGAGCGAGAGCAGGTAGGAGCGGGTCTCGTCGCCCCAGGGTTCGGTGGCGAACTCCCGCAGGAACTCGGTCTCCTCCACCGGCCGCAGCGTCCGCCGCGTCGGGTGGACCTGTGCGAAGGAGCGCAGTTCGGCGTTGTCACTGCGGTAGAGCCGCAGTCGCAGTCCGGTGAGGTCGCGCTCCGCCGCCTGTCTGGTGAGGTCGTGCAGCCTGGCGGGGAGCGGCCCCGTCGGGTCCGTCTCCTCGAAGGCGTGCGCCGTGCCGTTCAGCCCGGTGGTGATCAGGAGCAGTTCACCGGTGTCCCAGCCGTCGCCGATGCCGATCGCGTCGCAGGTGAACTGCCCTGTGCAGGACGCGACTACGGCGGCCAGCTCGTCGCGGGACTCGTAGCCCGGTTCGTTCCTGCCGTCGGTGAGCAGCAGGGCGTGGCGTACGAAGTCGGCGCCGCCGCCGGGGAGTCCGGCGAAGAGCTCCCGGGCCCGCCCCAGCCAGCTGCCGATCGCTGTGCCGCCGCCCGGGTGGCAGGCGCGCAGGGCGTCCTCCGCCGCCCGCCGGGTCACGTCGTCGGCGACAGCGAGGGTGCGGTGCCCGCCGGGCTGCTCCGGGTAGACGGTGGCGGGCCGGTCGCGGCCCGCGACGACCGCGAAGTACGCGCCGTCGGGCACGGCGTGTACGGCGGCGGCCGCCGCGTTCCTGGCGGCCGCCATCCGCGTGGGCGGGTTCACCATCGACGACGAGTGGTCGATGAGGAACACCACGGCGTGGCGCGGTCCCTGGTCCTGCACTGCGGCCGACCGGGCGGCCGGGGCGGTCGGGACAGCCGGGTCGGTCGGGGCAGTCGGGGCAGCCCGGACAGCCGGGCGCCGGACGGTCACGGTGACGACGGCGTACATCCGCGCCTCGTGTCCCGGTTCCGGCACCGGCAGTTCGGGGACCTGGCTCACTTCGAGGAGGACCGCGGGCTCAGCCGGTCCCGGATGCGCTGCCGGTGTGCCTTCCCCAGCCATGGGTGCCTCCTGTCGTGGCGGAAGCCCAGCGGGCGGACGCTGTTGGCCCGGTCGATGAGGGCTTCCGCGATCTCGTTGCTGTCCGGCAGGTCGGAGCGTCTGGCCTGGTCGGCGAGGCCGCGGTAGAGCAGGGAGAGCATCTCGGCCAGCTCCTGCGAGCTCTCCGGGGCGGCGAGGCGGCTGTCGAGCGCCGCGGTGAATTCGGCCAGCGGCCGGTGCGGGACGCGGGCGATGACCGTCTCCCAGAGCTCCGTCTCCAGGCGTTGGCGGCCCCGGTGGTCCGTCAGGCCGTGCTCGTGGAGGAGCGGTCCTAGCCGGTGCAGGGCGTCCTTGAGCGCATCGTCGTCGGGAGGCGAGTTCCGGGCCCGGGCCGCCTTGATGCGGACGATGGCGGTCCGGGCCGCGGTCAGATGGCGCGAGTGCGCCGGGACGAGTTCCAGCGCGGCCAGGGCCCCGGCCAGCCCTGCGCCCCGGTCCGCCGTGCCCGCCGTGCCGGTGCCGCCCTCGGTCCCCGTACCGCCCCCCGGCACGTCGTTCGCCGCGGCCAGCAGCACCCGGGCGCATCCGAAGGCCGCGCCGCCGAGGGAGTGGTTGCGGCGGCGGACCGCGTCGTAGAGCCGCAGCGCCTGCGGCCACTCCCGCCGCCGCTCCGCGCAGTAGCCGAGCGCGATCTTGGGCGCGTACTCGCCGGGGATCGCGTCGTAGATGGCGTCGAACCGCAGCCCCGCGCCATCGGTGTTCCCGGCCGCGAGCGCCAGCAGGCCCAGGTGCCAGTCGATCCGCCAGTCGTACGGGGCCCAGCCCGGGGCGATGAGGCGCCGGGCCCGGCTGATCTCCGCGTACGCCCGCCGCAGCGGCCGGGTGTCGCCGGCTGCGACCGCCAGCGCCAGGTACAGCCGGCAGCGCAGCAGATGGAGTTCGGCCGACGGCTCCCAGCCGCTGGTGCGCTGGAGCAGCGCGGTCGCGTCGTCCTCGGCGAGCCGGCCGAGCCGGGGCGCGTTCCGGTCCTGCGGGTCGGGCTTCGGTACGGGCAGCCCGCAGGCCATCTCGCCCGGTTCGGGCGGTACCGGACCGAGCGGGGCCGGGGGCGCGCCGCTCGCCCAGTGGCCGAGCGGTGGCGGTGAGCCGATCGCGCCGTCGAGTGCGTGGGCGGACTGGACGAAGACGGGGGACGGCTCGAAGGACTCCTGGGACGTACGGAGCGAGCGCAGCTCACGCAGCACCCCGCGGAGCTGGAGCGCCATCTCGTCGGCGGTGGCGAATCTGGCCCTGCGGTCGGCGTGCGTGGCGCGGTCCAGTGCCCTGCGCAGCGACTCGGGCCCAAGACCCTGCGCGGGCGGCGCGGCGGCGCTGAGTTCACGCAGGGTCACACCGAGGCTGAACAGGTCGTCCTGGAAGCGGGACTCCCCGTCCGGGCCGACGCCGGGCGCGAAGTAGCCGGGGGTCACCGGTCCTTCGGCCCGCTCCTGACGGACGCTCCCCACGTCGACGATCTTTATCTCGGTGCCGCAGTGCATGACGTTGTGCGGCTTGAGATCGCCGTACACCTTGCCCTTCTGCTGGTGGAGATAGCTGAGGGCGTTCAGGATCCGGATGCCGTAGCTGAGCACGAACTCGTGGAAGCGCACTCCGCCGAAGGCGCCCGGGTCGTTGACGACGCGGACCCTGACGTCCTCCAGGGTCAGCCCGTTCGCGTATTCGAGCACCAGGAACTCCCCTGCGGGGTCGTGGCTGCCGTAGTTGAACACCCGGATGAGATCCGGGTGGTTGAGGGCCACGAGCTCCTGGCGTTCGCTGCGCATCGCCTTCTCGTTGAGCCTGACCTCGCGGCGCCCGCCGGGCGGGTCCCCGTCGTCGTGCTGCTGGTGCAGGAACTTGACCGCCACGGGGCGGTTCTCCAGGCGGGTGTCCTCGGCGAGATGCACTTCGCCCATGCCCCCGTACCCGATGCTCCGGATCAGCCGGTACTGCCCGGCGAGCATCCGGTCGGGGCCGAGGCCCAGGCTCCGCAGCCGGCCGGTGTCGTACGTGCCGTCCGGCCGCGCCGCCACGGGCCGCACCTCGGGGAGCACCAGCGGGTCGTGGTCCTTCTCCGGGGGTGGGAGCAGCACAGCCGCGGCGGCCGGAGCCGTGGCCTGCTCCCGGCGCGGGCCGGGCGGCCGGGCGGCTCCGGCGTGCTGGCCGGTCGCCGGGTCGACGCGTCTGCCGCTGCGCTGGCAGTACCCGGCGGGGGTGACGCGGCTGCCGCAGCCGGGGTGGGGGCACGGGGTCAACGGGTCCGCTCCTCTCCGGCGACTGCGGCGGCGGCTGCCGCGTCGCCGTCGTCGCCGTTGCCACCGTCACCGTCGTAGCCGTCGCCGCCGTCACCCGGCCGAGGGGCATCTCCGGGGCCGGGGCCGCCGTCCAGCCGCCCGTGCACCGTCGTGACGAACGCCGCGACCGCCTGCTCCACCTCGTCGAGACTGCTCGGCCCCTCCGTCAGCAGCTGCTGCGCCCTCCGGTACTGGCCCGCCGCCACGGTGTCCTCGGCCCGCTGGTGGTCGGCGAGCCGGGCCTGCTCGGCGGCGAGCAGGCCGCGCAGGTCCAGCATCCGGTCGAGGGCGGCGCGCAACCGCTGCTCGACGTCCTCGGCCCGCAACAGCGCGCCCAGGACGGACTGTTCGGCGTACGACAGCATCTGCAGCAGCGCGGCCACGTCCACCCCGCCCTCGGAGCGCAGCGCCTCCTGCGCCTGGCCCAGCGCCCGATCCTGCGCCTGCCGCTGCGTCCGCTCCAGTTCGGCCGCGAGCTGCGTGGTCCACAACTGGGCCCGGGCTCCGTGCGGTTCGGGCGGGGCCGGCAGCCCGGTGACGCGCGGCTCCAGCCTCCGGAACAGGTCCCTGATGGTGCGTTCGGTGCCGGAGAGCCGGTTTGCGCGGTCCGTCAGCCGCTCAAGCCACTGCGCGGGGCGCCCGGCGGGCAGCAGGCCACCGGTGAGTACCGGCGCCGGGCCGTGAAGTACGAGCAGCAGCCTGGCCCCGCGGTCCGCCAGCCGCTGCAGCAGCCCGGCCGTCTCGCCAGGGTCCGCGGCCGCCCGGTCGGGCAGCGAGACGACGACGGAGGTCAACTGCCGTGGTGGCTGCGGTTCCAGGTCCTGGGCGAGCTGCTCCCGGGAACGCCCGGCCGCGGCCACCGCCAGGCTGATGCTGCCGCGGCGCGGGACCGCTGGACCGCCCGGCCGGCTGCTCCCCGTGGTCGAGAGCCCGGGTGAACGCTCCCGGTCGGCCAGACCCAGGGTCGTCCGGAGCGCTACATCGGCCTCCTCGTCGTCCTCGCGCAGGAAGACGGTCTCGATGTCCCAGCTGCCGGCGTCGCCGTTCAGCCAGCAGGTCAGGGTCTGCTGAAGGCCCAGCGGGCGGCCGGTCCGCTGGGATCCCGGTGCCACCGACAGCTGGGGCGGGATGACGTTGGGACCCGTCGTGTGGTGTTCCGCGACGATCGGGAGATAGCCGGCGATGGTCGCGGCCGGGATCATATAGAAGTGGAAGAACGGACTCCGGTCGGCCGGGGTGTCGTACACCGCGACCATGATCCCGAGCAGCCTGCCGGTCCCGGCCTCGGCGACTCCGGCGCCGCTGAAACCGCGGGGGTTCGGGTCGTGGAAGTCGACCGGGTTGATCTGCACCCACTCGTCGCCATGGCCCCCGGGCCCCTTGAGTACGGCGTCCACCCAGAGGCCGCCAGACCGGTACCTGGGGAACCCGTCGACCGTGACCCGGGTGTCGTACGGGGCGGGGGCGCGGTGGAGTACGGCCGTGGAGGTCACCGGGGCGGGCTCGGTGAGCCGCAGCAGCGCCAGATCCCCTTCGTCGCGCCCGTACCGTTCCACCCAGTGGCCTTCGACCACCCGCGCCGAGCGCGACACCCCGTTCGGCTCCCCGGCCAGGACCGGGAACTCGACCCGTACCGGCTCGGTGGGGCCGGGCACCACATGGGCACAGGTCAGCACCAGGTCCCGGCCGAGCAGGACCCCGGCGCCGAGCACGTCCCCCGGCTCGCCCCCGGGCAGCTCCGCACGCAGTCGCAGCCGCCAACTCTGTTGATCCATAAGCATGTTGAGCCGTATCGACTCCCCCTCCATGCTTCCCCACAGTAGGGGCAGGGCGCGACAATGGGACCCGGGCTGCACAAGGGGGAGCAAATGAGTGACGGGACGGGAGCCGCACCAGTGGCCGGTCTTGCGGACCTGATCAGCCAGGTGAGGACCGAGCTGGCCGAGGCGCAGCGCCGGATCGGCGACAGCACGCTGCGCCTCAGCGTGGAGCGGGTGACGCTGGAGATCGCGGTGCAGGTGAGCCGGGAGGTCGACGGCGAGGGGAAGCTGCGGATCGGCGTGGTCACCGTGGGCGGCAGTGGGTCGGTGACCCGGGACAACACGCACCACATCAAGGTCGAACTGCAGCCCCGCAACCAGGACGACACCCCGGGCTGGATCCCGGTGAGCCGCTAGGGCCCGTCGTCAAAGTGCCGTCGTTGCCCGAAGGGCGGCCGCGCGGCGTCTGGTGCGTGCGATCGCAAGGCGCCGGAATGTTCTCGTAGCGGAGCTACTAGGGCGTGTCCGGCCGGTCTTCGTGGATCAGGCCGCGGCGTCCGGTGCGGTGCCTCGCAAGGCGGAGGATCGCCCCCGTACTGGACGTACTGGGGTGACTCCGACAACGCGGCGAGGTGCCGTGCCGGGCGTCGCGGGCCCACGAAGACCGGCCGGACAGGTCCTGGGGTCTTCCGTCTGGATCAGGCCGGGGACCGGTCAGCCGTTGGCCGGGCAGAGCCGCCGGGCCTTCGGCTCGTCCTTCAGTTTCGCGTCCACACAGCCGCCCGGCAGACCGTCGTGCGCCGTGGTGCCGAAGTTGGCCGTCACCGTCAGGGTGCCGTCCCCGAAGACAGAGTGCTGGACGAGGTGATCCTCGGTCAGCCAGTGGAACGCCGTCATCCGCTCGGTACCGGCCGCCTTGTGCAGGGGCGCGAAGTAGTGCTGCAGTGCGGCCATCTCCTTGCCCGTGGAGGCCAGGTTCTGGTCCCCCAGGACGAAGTTGAGCGGCGTGTTGTAGAGGACCGACATCAGCGCACGGTCCTTCTTCTGCGCCGGGAGCTTGTCGTAGGGCATCTCCCAGCGGTCGGTGTTGACCAGCGAGTCGTGCAGTGCGGTCTCGTACAGCGGGACGCGGTAGGCGGGGTCGAACATCGACTTGGCCAGGGACGCGGGGAGCGTGGTCGGGTGGAAGAACTGGCCGGGAGCGTCCGCGGGGTAGTAGGCCCCCCACTTGGTCTTGTCCTTCTGGAAGGCCCACAGGCCGTCGTTGACGGGTGTCTGCGCGCCGTGGTCGAACGCGAGCGCCGAGGCCGACCAGGAGACGGCGGATTCCGACCCGACGACGAAGTGGTCCTTGTCGGCCAGCGTCCGCAGGCGGTCCATCCGGTTGTCGCGGTCCTGCCTCTTCGTCATCGGGTGGCTCCCGGTGAAGTCGCTGAACAGCTCACCCGCGGCATCGACGTCCACGAAGACGCTGTTGGCACCGTTCTTCGTCATCTCCTCCGTGTGCCGAGCCAGGTAGTGCTCGGTGGGCTCGGACTTCGCGAACGCTTCGGAGCTGAGGTAGCAGCCGCGTGCGCCGAAGCCCGTCGCGATGGTGCCCTTCGCGTCGCGCACGCAGAAGTCCGGGTAGACCCTGCCGGGCCACTTGGCGATGGGGGTGTCGGCGGTCTCCGGGTCCTGGCCGTTGTCGTACGAGTCGTACGGGCCGACCAGATAGCCCAGCTTCCTGGCCTCCGCCACCGCATCCCGGCTCATGGGGTGACCGTCGGCGTCGTAGCCGAGCCACAGCCGCGTGTTGCCCTGCTTGCGCAGGGTCCGCACCGCCTCGGCGTCACGGGCTCCGCCCCACAGATAGGCGTGCTCGGCTCCGAGCAGCTTTCCGACCTCGGGGTTCTCGGCGATCTTCTGCTTCAGCGTGTGCAGTTGCCCGTGTTCACCGAGCCAGCGGTGGTAGTCGGCGGCCGGCGCCACGGGAGAGGCGGAGGTGAGGGAGAAGGCGACCGTGTAGTCGAGGGTCCGCTCCCGGCGGGAGAACTCGTGCTTCGCCGTGGCGTTCAACCGCCCGTCGGCGGAGGCGAATCCGAGTGAGGTCCCGATGCTCTCCGGCACGAGGTAGCTGACGCCGTGCCCGTGCGAGGTGTAGCCCCACAGAGGCAAGGTGAGGGAACCGGTGGCCAGATCGTCATCGGTGCCGACAAGACCCGCCTGCCGGGAGTTCCAGAACCGGTCAGCGACCGGAACGGAGAGCCCCTCTCCCCTCGGGATCTGCAGCGAGGCGCCCCGCGCCCCCGTGCCGGCCCCCTTGCCGGTCACCGGCCACGCGAGGGTCCCGTCCTTCTCCGAGCGCACCGTCATCAGCAGCCGCCCGCTCTCGCCCGCCGCGGTCACGCGCAGCCCCCTGGCGGGGTACGACCAGGAGGCGTGCGAGCCGTGCACCTCGACCTTGCCCGGCCGACCGAATCCATCGGCGTCGGCGGCGGCGTCGGAGACCGGAACGGCCGTCCCGTGGCCCGTATGTCCCGTGACGCGCAGGGAGGCCGTGTCGACGGTGGTGGTGCCACCCGCCACGGGAAAGTCGACAGCGCCTGCGCGTACCCGGGGCTTCGTGTACTGCGGAGCGTCCTCCGCCGTTCGGGCGATGGCGGCGTACCCCGCCGAGGCAGTGGTCACGGTGACAGCGATGGCCGCCGCGATCCCCAGGGCCCGGTTGCGACGCCTGCGCGCGGCTCCCCCGGCGTCCCGGTGCCCACGCGGCCGGTCCGGCCCCCGGCTCGGGACGGCGTGCGCAGGCGTGGGCGACTGGCTCTCGGCGCGCGGGGAGTTCTCGGGTTCGTCCATGATCGTGAGGGTGGTGACCACGGATAAGAGGTTTCTAAGAACCCCCGGCGAAGCCGACCGGGAAGGCGCTGATGTCCTGTCAGGCCAGCGGCTTCGGCAGCGGCTTGCCGTACCAGAGCTCCACCAGCCGGGCCGCGATCGAGATGCCGGCCGGGGGCAGCACGTCCCCGGACTCGATCGCCGACCGCAGATCGTCCCGCGAGAACCAGCGGGCCTCGCTGATCTCCTCGCCGTCCACGGTGATCTCGGAGCTCGTGGCCTGCGCCATGAAGCCGAGCATCAGACTGGACGGGAAGGGCCAGGGCTGGCTGGCGATGTACTGCACCGAGCCGACCGTGACACCTGCCTCCTCGAACACCTCGCGCCCCACCGCGGCCTCGATGGACTCGCCCGGCTCGACAAAACCGGCGAGCGTGGAGAACCGGCCCTCGGGCCAGTGCACCTGCCGGCCGAGCAGCGCCCTGTCGTGCTCGTCGGTGACGAGCATGATCACGGCCGGGTCGGTACGCGGGTAGTGCTCCGCCCCGCAGGCCTGGCAGCGCCGGATGTGACCGGCCGCGGCGATGACGGTGCGCTCGCCGCAGCGGGAGCAGAACCGGTGCAGCCGCTGCCAGTTCTCCAGCGCCACCGCGTGCACCAGGAGCCCGGCGTCGAGCGGCGAGAGCAGCAGCCCCGCCTCGCGCAGCCCGGCCGGGCGGGCTGACTGGTCCATCCGGCCCGGGAGGGTGTCCTTCTGGAGCGCGAAGTACCGCACTCCGTCCGTGTCCGTGCCGAGGAAGTAGCGGTGCTCCTCGGTGAGGGGGGCCTCGAAGGACGGGGTCTTGAGCAGCTCGGTACGGCCGTCGGGCGTCTCGTCGATCAGCGCCTGGCCGCCGGAGACCACGAACACCCGGGTCGTCGGGTGGCTCCAGGCCGCCGCGAGCCACGCCTCGTCGAGGCGGTGGTGGGCGGCCCGGTCGACGCCGCTCGGGTCCGTCAGAGCGATCGGCCGGTGCGGATCCGTGGCGGTGCCGGCCCCGGCTGTGCCGTTATCGGCGGTACGGGCGTCGGCGGCCCGGCCATCAGTGGTTCCGCCTTCACTCGCGTGACCTTCGGTGGCATTGCTGAAGTTGCTCACAGGTGCTTCCAACTCCCCCTCATGGACTGGGTGGTTCGGTTCAGCGTTCTCATCGCAGGGCTGCGGCCATGTCGCCCCACAGATGGGCGGTGGTCTCCACACCCTTGAACAGCAGGGCGAGTTCGACCTTCTCGTTCGGTGCGTGCCAGCCGTCGGACGGCACGGAGATGCCCAGGAAGAGCACCGGGGCACCGAGGACGTCCTGGAGATCGGCGGCGGGGCCCGAGCCGCCCTCCCGGGTGAAGCGGATCTTCTCGCCGAACGCCCGGCCCATGGCCCGTACGACCGACTGGAGCGCCGGATGGTCCAGCGGGGTCAGACACGGGCGGGTGCCGGCGCTGAACGTGATCTCCTGGCGGATCCCGGGCTCCGCGCGGCCGGCCGCCCACTCGGTGACCAGCTTCTCGGTCCGGACCGGGTCCTGGCCCGCGACCAGCCGGAACGAGAGCTTCACCATGGCCGACGACGGGACGACCGTCTTGCCGCCCGCGCCCTGGTAGCCGCCGCCGATGCCGTTGACCTCGGCGGTCGGGCGGGCCCAGATCCGCTCCAGCGTGGTGTGACCCCGCTCACCGGCCGCCGCACGGGACTTGGCGGTACGCAGCCACTCGGCCTCGTCGAAGGGCAGCTCCGCGAAGAGCTCGCGCTCGGCGTCCGTGAGCTCCGCGACACCGTCGTAGAAACCCGGGATGGTGACGCGCCCTTCGGCGTCGTGCAGCGCGGCGACCAGCCGGGCCGCCGCGGTGGCCGGGTTCGGTACAGCGCCGCCGAACGAGCCCGAGTGGATGTCCTGGTCGGGACCCTCGAAGGTGATCTCGCACTCGGCGAGGCCGCGCATACCGGTGCAGACGGTCGGGGTCGTCTCGGACCACATACCGGTGTCCGAGACGATCACCACGTCGGCCGCGAAGCGCTCGGCCTGCTGCTCGACCAGCTCCCTGAAGTGCGGGGAGCCGGACTCCTCCTCGCCCTCGATGAGGAGCTTGAGGTTGACGGCGGGAGCGGTGCGGCCGGTGGCGGCGAGGTGGGCCCGGACCCCGAGTGTGTGGAAGAACACCTGGCCCTTGTCGTCGGCCGCGCCCCTGCCGTACATCCGGCCGTCCCTGACGACCGGCTCGAAGGGGTCGGTGCCCCAGCCGTCCTCGACCGCCGCGGGCTGGACGTCGTGGTGACCGTAGACGAGGACGGTCGGCGCTCCCGGGTCGCCCGAAGGCCACTCGGCGAACACCGCGGGGGCACCGGGCGTATCGAGGATCTCGGTGACCGGGAAGCCGGTCTCCCTGAGTTTGGCGGCCAGCCAGTCGGCGCTGCGGCGTACATCGGCTGCGTGATCCGGCTGCGCGGAGACAGACGGAATGCGCAGCCAGTCGGCCAGGTCTTCGAGGAAGGGCTCGCGGTGCTGGTCTATGTACGTGCGGACGGCGCTGTCCGGGGTGTCGCTCATGCCGTCGAGCCTAACCGGCCGGTCGGGGTGGCTCGCCCGGCGGATCACCCAGCAGGATCCGCTCAAGACCGGCCCGGCCCGGCAGCGGTGTGGGCCGGATCACTTCCCCGGTCCGTACGTAGAGGAACGCGGCCGTGACCGAGGTGAGCGGGATGTGGTGCTGCTCGGCCCAGGCCAGGCGGTAGACGGCCAGCTGGAGCGGGTCGGCGGTGTGGGCGCGGTGGGTCTTCCAGTCGACGATCTCGTAGGTGTCGCGGGAGGTGCGGTAGACGGCGTCCATCCGGCCGCGGATCACCCGGCCGGCGAGAGTGAGAGTGAAGGGAGCCTCGACCCGGTGGGGCGTGCGCCCGGCGTACGGGGTGCGCTCGAAGGCCGCCTTCAGTTCGGCCAGATCGCGCTCGTCGGCGATCTCCGGTTCGTCGTCGTCACCGCCGGGCAGCTCGTCGGGGCCGAGCATGGGCAGCGGCAGTTCCTCGAAACGTGACTCGACCCAGGCGTGGAAACGGGTGCCGCGGCGGGCGGCGGGCTGTGGGGGGCGCGGCATGGGCCGGGCCAGTTCGTGCGCGAACGCGTCGGGGTCGCCGGCGAGGCGCAGCAGCTGGGTGGCGGTGAGGGTGAGCGGTACGGGGACGTCGCGCACGGTGCGTCTGGCGCGGAGCAGTTCGCCCGTGAGGGCGTCGAGGTCGCGGTCCCAGGAGGTGATGGTGCGGGCGTCCTCGGGGGCGAGCGGGGACCGGGCGTGCGGCACGGATGGGGAGGCGGGAGCCTGAGTGCCGTGCGGGGTGGGGGCGTCGTGCGGGGCGGGCGCCACGGAGTGGTCCGGCTGGTCCGGCTCCTCCGGCCGGTCCGGCCGGCGCAGGTGATCCTGGTCGGCCATCTCGTTGAGCTGGTCCAGGACCAGTTCGGCCGCTGCCCTGCGGCGGTGCAGGGATGTCTCGTCCAGCGGCAGGGGCCAGGCGTGGTCCGCCGCCGCGTCCCGCAGCGCCGGGTTCTCCTCGTCCTCCTCCGGGGCGTCCGCCCAGACCTCCGTCTCTCCGTACCCCGCCGCGCAGTGCTCCTGGAGCGCGAGCAGGAAGTCCGACGGGCCGCGCGGGCGCTTCTGGCTCGGGCCCCACCAGTGGGCCGAGCCGAGCAGCAGCGAGCGCGGGCGGGTGAACGTGACGTAGCCGAGGCGGAGTTCCTCCGTGTGCTGGTGGGACTTCATCGCCGCCTTGAATGCGGCAAGCCCCTTGGCGTCCCACGCCCCCACCCCGGGGAGCGTCGCCGCGTCGCCGCGCAGCGCGTGCGGCAGCACCTTCGGCTGCGCCGTCCAGGACTCACGGGACTGCTCGCTCGGGAACTGCCTGGCCACCAGGGAGGGGACCGCGACCACATCCCATTCGAGGCCCTTGGACTTGTGGGCGGTGAGGACCTTCACGGTGTTCTCGCCGCCGGGCAGCGCGTTGTCCAGGCCCTTCTCGTACTGGGCCGCCGTCCGCAGAAAGGCCAGGAAGGCCAGCAGGCTCGCCTCGCCGTCCAGCGAGGCGAAGCCCGCCGCTATGTCCAGGAAGTGGGAGAGGGTCTCCCGCCGGCGGGCGGCCAGGGCGTGCGGGGAGGCCGAGAGCTCGACCTCCAGGCCGGTCGTGGCGAGCACCCGGTGCAGTACGTCCATCAGCGGGTCGGCCAGCGAGCGGCGCAGGTCGCGCAGTTCCGCGGCGAGGCGGGCGAACCTCACCCGGGCGTCGGCGGAGAACGGAAGCCCGTCGTCCGCCCGGCCGCCGCCCGGCCCGTCCACACCACCCTGGTCCGCGCCGCCCGCCAGAAACGTGTCCAGCGCGTCCGCCAGCGAGACCACCTCGGCCGGGTCGACCCCTTCGACGGCTTCGGCGAGCCGCTGGTCCGGGTCGGCGCCGTCGTCGCCCGCGCCGTCGTACCGCACGAGGAGCCGCGCCCGGCGGCCCAGCAGCGCCAGGTCGCGCGGGCCGATCCGCCAGCGCGGCCCGGTCAGCAGCCGGACCAGCGAGGCATTGGCCCCCGGGTCCTGGAGCACCTCGCAGACCGCGACCAGATCGGCGACCTCGGGCAGATGCAGCAGCCCCGAGAGGCCGACCACCTCGACCGGCACGTCCCGTGCCACCAGGGCGCCCTGGATCTCCGCGAAGTCACCTGCGGTACGGCAGAGCACCGCGATCTCGCCCGGGTCCTTGCCCGTACGCACCAGATGCGCGATCGAGTCGGCCAGCCAGCCGATCTCCTCCTCGTGCGTACGGAGCAGGGCGCACCGCACCATGCCGTCCCGCTCGGCGCCCGGCGCCGGCCGCAGCGCCTCGACGCCCGCGTGCATCGCACGCAGTGGCGCGGCCAGGCCGTTGGCCAGGTCGAGGAGGCGGCCGCCGCTGCGCCGGTTCTCGCTCAGCGAGAAGCGGGTGGCGGGGCTCCCGTCGGCGTACGGGAAGTGCTCGGGGAAGTCGTCCAGGTTGGCGACGGACGCGCCGCGCCAGCCGTAGATCGCCTGACAGGGGTCGCCCACGGCGGTCACCGCATGGCCGCTGCCGCCCCCGAAGAGGCCGGAGAGCAGCAGCCGCTGGGCGACGGAGGTGTCCTGGTACTCGTCGAGCAGGACCACCCGGAACTCGTCGCGCAGGATGGTGCCCACCTCGGGCCTGGTCAGCGCCAGTTCGGCGGAGAGCGCGATCTGGTCGCCGAAGTCCAGCAGGTCGCGGCTGCGCTTGGCCGCGCGGTAGCGGCTCACCAGGTCGAGCAGTTCACGGCGGGCCCCGGCGGCCTCCGGGACCTTGCGCAGCTCCGCGTTGGAGAGCCGGGCGCCCTCCAGGTCGGCCAGCAGCCCGGTGTCGTACGCGCGCAGCGCCTCCGGGGTCACCAGATGCTCGGCCAGCTCGCCGTCCAGCGCCAGCAGGTCGCTCACCAGCGAGGAGAAGGACTTCGTCAGCGCCGGATAGGGGCCCGGTGCCTCCTTGAGCACCCGCGCCGCCAGCTGGTAGCGGGTGGCGTCGGCGAGCAGCCGGGAGGACGGCTCCAGGCCAATCCGCAGCCCGTGGTCGGTGAGCAGTTGTCCGGCGAAGGCGTGGTACGTCGAGATGCGCGGCTCGCCCGGCGAGTAGTACGGGTCGGCGCTCGCCGTCGGCACGGAGGGGTGACGGACGGATGACGAGCGGTGCGGGCCGGGAGCGTCCGGGTCGGTGACGCCGGCGCGGACCAGTGCCTTGCGGACCCGCTCGGCCAGCTCGCCCGCCGCCTTGTTGGTGAAGGTCAGCCCGAGCACCTGCTCCGGCGCGACCTGCCCGGTCCCCACCAGCCACACCACCCGCGCGGCCATCACCGTGGTCTTCCCCGAACCGGCTCCGGCCACGATGACCTGCGGGGCGGGCGGCGCCGTGATGCAGGCCGTCTGCTCCGGGGTGAAGGGGATACCGAGCAGCTCCTTGAGCTGCTCGGGACCGGTGATGCGTGGGGTGGTCACCTCAGAAAGGCTAACGGCGCCCTGTGACATCCCCGCGTGACATCCCCGCGTGACATCCCCGCCCCGCCCGCTCGCGTACCGCTGTCGTACCGCCGTCACTCGACGATGTGGCGCCCCTCGGGCAGGGCGCTGCAGGAGGCGCGGAACGCGCAGTGCGTGCAGTGGCTGCCCGTCGTCGGGGTGAAGCGCTCGTCCAGCACCTTTCCGGCGGCGGTGGCCAGCAGGTCGCCGACCCACTCCCCCGCGAGCGGCTCCTGGGACTGGACCTTGGGCAGGGCGTCGCCGCCCTCCTTCTTCACGGCGGCCTGCCGCAGCTGTACGAGTTCGGCGCCGCCCGCCTCGGGGCGCCGGCCGCCGAAGACCTCGTCCACCGCGCCCTCGCGCACCGCGAGCTGGTAGACCGCCAGCTGTGGATGGCGGGCCACCTCGTCCTTCGTGGGCGCCTGCTTGCCGGTCTTGAAGTCGACCACGTACGCACGGCCCTCCGCGTCCCGCTCGACCCGGTCCATGGAGCCCCGGATCCGGACCTCGTACTCACCCGCCTCCAGGGTCACGTCGAAGGGGTGCTCGGTGGCGGCCGGGGTGCGGCCCGCGCGGTCCATGACGTGCCAGCGCAGGAAGCGTTCCAGCGCGGCGCGTGCGTTCTCCTTCTCCTGGCCGGACTTCCAGGGGGCGTCGAAGGCGAGCGAGTTCCAGACCGAGTCGAGGCGTTCCATCAGGACGGCCAGGTCGGCGGGGGTACGCCCGGACGCCACCTCGTCCGCGAGGACGTGCACCACGTTGCCGAAGCCCTGGGCGGCGGTGGCGGGCGCGTCCGCCTTCACCTCGCGGCCCAGGAACCACTGGAGCGAGCAGGTGTGGGCGAGCTGGTCCAGCGCACTGCCGGAGAGTGCGACCGGCTGCCCGGGGTCGCGCACCGGGACGGCGGAGTGCGTCGGCTCGTACAGCCCCCACCAGCGGTACGGGTGCGCGGCGGGCACCAGCGGCTGGCCCTCCTCGTCCGTGAGCGCGGCCAGCCGGGCGAGCCGGTGGGCGGCGGCCTCGCGCAGTTCGGGGGACGCCTTCGGGTCGACGGTCGTCGCGCGCAACTCCGCGACCAGCGGGGCCACCGCGAGGGGGCGCCGGGGGCGGCCCGTGACGTCCTTCGGCTCCACCCCCAGCTCGGTGAGGAAGCGCGACGGCTGGTCCCCGTCGTCGGCCGGTGCCTTCACCGCGGTCACGACGATCCGGTCGCGGGCGCGGGTGACCGCGACGTAGAAGAGCCTGCGTTCCTCGGCGAGCAGCGCACCGGGGCTGAGCGGTTCGGCGAGCCCGTCGCGCCCGATCCGGTCCGCCTCCAGCAGGGAGCCGCGCCGCCTGAGGTCGGGCCACAGCCCTTCCTGCACACCGGCGACGACGACCAGGCCCCATTCCAGGCCCTTGGCGCGGTGCGCGGTCATCAGCTGGACCGCCTCGGGGCGCACGGTCCGCTTCGACAGGGTGTCGGCGGCGATGTCCTGGGCGTCGATCTCTTCGAGGAAGTTCAGCGCGCCGCGCCCGCCGGTGCGCTCCTCGGCGCGGGCCGCGGTGTCGAAGAGCGCGCAGACGGCGTCCAGGTCGCGGTCGGCGTTGCGCCCGGCGGCGCCGCCCCGCAGCGTGGCGCGCTCCAGACGCCGGGGCCAGCCGGTACCGCTCCACAGCTCCCAGAGGGCCTGTTCGGCGGTGCCGCCGTTCTCCAGGAGCGCGCGGGTTCTGCTCAGTAGCTTGCCCAGCTGCTGGGCGCCCCTGGCGTACGCCGGGTCGTGCGCGATCAGCCGTGCGGGCTCGGCCAGCGCGCGGGCGAGCAGTTCGTCGGACGGCGCGGGCAGCCGGTTGCCGCCCGCCCGTTCCTCGTCGCGCAGGGCGCGGCCGAGCCGCCGCAGGTCGGCGGCGTCCATGCCGGCGAGCGGTGAGGTGAGGAGCGCGAGAGCCGCCTCGGTGGTCAGCCGGGCCGCGGGGGCCCCGGCCGCCGGGCCCTCGTCGCCGGTGTCCGGGCCGGCACCGGGACTGGTCCCGGTTTCGGTGCCGGGACCGGCGCCGGCACTGCCCAGCGCCGCTTCCGCCACCGCCCGCAGCGCCGTCAGCAGCGGGGTGACCGCGGGCTCGTGGCGCAGCGGTACGTCGTCGCCCGCGATGTCCAGCGGGACCCCGGCCGAGGTCAGCGCCCGGCGCACCGCCGGGATCGAGCGGCCGCCCGCACGGACCAGGACCGCCATGTCGTTCCACGGCACGCCCTCCTCCAGGTGGGCCCGGCGCAGGATGTCCGCGATGTTGTCCAGTTCGGTGCCGGCCGTCGGGTAGGTGTACGCCTCGACCCGGCCCCCGGCCCGTACCGCCGAGAGCTCCCGGTGTGCGCGGACCTTCGCGGCGGGGAGCCGGGGCAGCGGCATCCGCTGGGTGAGCAGCCGGGTCGCCGTCAGCAGGGCCGTGGCGGAGCGGCGTGAGGTGGTCAGCACCTCGACGGGGGCCGGGCGGCCGTCCGTGCGGGCGAACGTGTCGGGGAAGTCCAGGATGCCGTTCACGTCGGCGCCGCGGAACGCGTAGATCGACTGGTCCGGGTCGCCGAACGCGACCAGGGTCCGGCCGCCGCCCGCCAGCGCGTGCAACAGCCTGACCTGCGCCGGGTCCGTGTCCTGGTACTCGTCGACGAAGACCGCGTCGTAGCGGAGGTCGGCGCGTTCGGCCAGCGGCACCGCGCGGTGCACCAGCTCCGCGTAGTCGACGACGCCCTGCGCGTCGAGGACGTCCAGATACTCGGCGAGGAACCCGGCGGCCGCGTGCCAGTCGGGGCGCCCCGTGCGGTCCGCGAACGCGGCCAGGGTCTCCGGGCCGAGGCCCAGCTCCCGGCTGCGGGCGAGCACCGCGCGCACCTCGTCGGCGAAGCCACGCGTCGTCAGGCAGGCCCGCAGCTCGTCGGGCCAGCGGATCCGGCCCAGGTCGAGCTGTCCGGCCAGCAGCTCCCGAACCGCGACGTCCTGCTCGGGCCCCGACAGCAGCCGCAGCGGTTCGGCGAAGAGGTCGGCGTCCTGGTGGGCGCGGACCAGGGCGTAGCAGAAGGAGTGGAAGGTGGTCGCCTGCGGTCCGTACGTGCCGATCCTGGATCCGGCGCCGGACGCCCCGGCATCGGGGATCGGCCCCTGCCCGCCGCCCTGGATCCGTACGGCCATCCGGTCGCGCAGCTCCACCGCGGCCCGGCGGCTGAAGGTGAGGACCAGGATCCGTTCGGGGTCCGTCCCCTCGGCGATGCGCCGGGCCACCGCCTCCACCAGCGTGGTGGATTTGCCCGTGCCCGGCCCGGCCAGGACCAGCAGCGGCCCGGTGCCGTGATCAACCACCGCACGCTGCCGTGCGTCCAGTACGGGTGGATCCACCGTGCCCGGCGGGGTGCGCACCAGTCGGTACGCGCCCGGGGCCCGTTGCCGTACCCGGTGGGAAGTGGAGGTGCTCACGTGGATCGCCGGTCCTGGAAGGGGTGCGTGGATGTGCGGACGGGAAGGGTGGGTGCCGAGTATGTGCCGGGCCCGGCGGCTCCGCCGGGCCCGCGGTGCCCCGCCGACGCTACGCCGTCGGGCCGGGTGACCGGGACGACAGCGGCCGGGACGACAGCGGCCCGGACGGCCGTGCCGGTGGCCTGTACTCCGTACGGGTCTCAGACCACCCGTGGGAGGGCCGAATGGCGGAAGCTGTCAGACATGAGCCCCGTCGCCGCCGTCCCACCGCGCCCGCCGCATGTCCAGGCGCGGCAGGTGGCCGTCCGCTTCCCGTGCGGCCCGCGAGGCGTCCCGCAGCGGGGTGGACTCCGCGCGGTAGTGCTCCAGCGCCCGCAGTTCGTGGCCCGGGAGCAGCGCACCGTCCGAGCGCACCACACGCCACCACGGGGCTCCGCCGCCGTAGAGGGCCATCACCCGCCCCACCTGGCGCGGGCCCCCCTCTCCCAGCCATTCGGCGATGTCCCCGTACGTCATGACGCGGCCGGGCGGGATCAGCTCCGCGACGTCCAGCACCCGTTCCGCGTACTCCGGCAGCTCAGCACTCACCCGGCCCATCCTGCACCACAGCGCCGACAACGCGCCGGGCTCTCCGCAGACCGGGCCATTTTCCGCAAAGGGGCCCTGATGCCCTCCCGCACCGCCCGGACATGCCACCATCGTCCGGGCGGTGGCCGGGCTTCCCGCGAGCAGCGCCCGGCCGCTCTGCCCGCGGGCCCAGCACCCCGAGGTGGAGCGCAGTGATACGAGACAAAGAGGAACCGACGGAGGGGCCAGGCGTGCAGGAGCCACCGGAGGCGGCGAACGCCCCCGACTCCGAAACCCCTCCGGGCGGACCGGAGGCGGGCCCGGGGCCGGGCCGCGGTCCGGTCGCACCGGGCGGCCCTGACGCGGCCCCGGGTGCGGCCGACGGGACGGATTCCGGGCCCGGCTCACACCCGGAGGCGGGATCACAGCCCGCCACCGGATCCCACCCAGGCCCGGACACAGCACCCTCCACCGGATCACACCCCGGCCCGGACACACAGCCCGCCACGGGGTCCCGCCCCGGACCGGACGCAGGACCCGCCACCGGATCCCACCCCGGATCGCAGGAATCACCGCCCGAGTTCGGCGGGGCGACGCCCATCGACCGGGTCTCCGGGGACGAGCCGCTGCTCGCCGCCCGGGTGCACCGCCCGTCCGATCTGCTGCGCCTGCTCACCGGCATCCTGGCCATCGCGCTGGTCCTGGCCATCGCCGCCTTCGCCCACGGCACGACATCGGGGCTCGCCCAGGACATCCACAACGGCACCGTCCAGACACCCGATCTGCTCCTCAAGCTCGCCGGGCTCTTCTCGTCCATCGCCATACTGATCCTGCCGGTCGCCTTCGCGATCGAACGGCTGGTCAAACGGGACGGTCTGCGGATCGCGGACGGCGTGCTGGCCGCCGTACTCGCCCACGGCGCCGCGCTCGCCACCGACCTCTGGGTCGCCAAGGCCGCACCCAAGTCGATCACCGAGGCGCTCACCCAGTCGCTCGCCAACGGCACGCTCACCGACCCCGTGCACGGCTATCTCGCCCCCGTCATCGCGTATATGACGGCCGTCGGCATGGCCCGCAGGCCGCGCTGGCGGGTGGCGCTCTGGGTGGTGCTGCTGGTCAACGCCTTCGCTGTGCTGGTCGGCCGGCAGACCACCCCCTTCTCGATCATCGTGACGATCCTGCTGGGCTGGACCGTCGCGTACGGCACGCTGTACGCCGTCGGCTCGCCCAACGTCCGCCCGACCGGCCGCCAGCTGCTCGCCGGGCTGCGGCACGTCGGCTTCAACCCCGTCAGCGCGATGCGCGCCGAGGACATCCCCGACTCCGCCGAGCAGGGCGACCGCGGCCGCCGCTACTTCGTCACGCTGGAGGACGGCGGGCCGCTCGACGTCACCGTCGTCGACCGGGAGCAGCAGGCGCAGGGCTTCTTCTACCGGGTGTGGCGCCGCCTCACCCTGCGGTCCATCTCCACCGGCCGCTCCATCCAGTCGCTGCGCCAGGCCCTGGAGCAGGAGGCGCTCCTCGCGTACGCGGCCATCGCCGCCGGGGCCAACGCGCCGAAGCTGATCGCCACGTCCGAGCTCGGCCCCGACGCGGTGATGCTCGTGTACGAGCACACCGGCGGCCGCTCCCTCGACTCGCTGCCCGACGAGGAGTTCACCGACGAGCTGATGCGGAACGCCTGGCGGCAGATGCAGGCTCTGCAGTCCCGTCGCATCGCGCACCGCAGGCTCGTCGGCGACGCGATCCTGGTGGACCGGTCGGGCCGGGTGATCCTCACCGATCTGCGCGGCGGCGAGATCGCGGCGAGCGACATCGTGCTGCGCATGGACATCGCGCAGCTGCTCACCACGCTGGGACTGCGGGCCGGGGCGGAGCGCTCGGTCGCGTCAGCCGTGGCGGTCATCGGTCCCGACAAGGTGGCCGACAGCCTGCCGCTGCTCCAGCCGCTGGCGCTGAGCCGGTCGACCCGGGCGACTCTGCGCCAGCTGGCGCGCGAGCGGGCGCAGCGCGAGCGCGAAGCCGTGATCGAGGCGTCGGAGACGGCGAAGCGGGCGAAGGCCGGGCCCGAAGCGCCGGGCGACAGCCGCAAGGCCGCCCGTGCCGAGAAGAAGGCCGAGAAGGAGGCCATCGACGACGCGCTGGACGGGGCACGTGAGGAGGACCTGCTCTCGCAGATCCGCCACCAGGTGCTGCTGATCCGCCCGCAGGCGCACGCCGAACCGGTACGGCTCGAACGCGTCAAGTTGCGCACCCTGTTCACGGTCATCGCCGGGTCCGTCGCCGCGTACTTCCTGCTCTCTCAGCTCGCGAACATCCCGTACCACCAGCTGATCACCACCACCCGCTGGGGCTGGGTCGCCCTGGCGGTGCTGTTCTCCGCGGTGAGTTACGTGGCGGCGGCGATGAGCCTGCTCGGCTTCGTGCCGGAGAAGGTGCCGTTCCTGCGGGCCGTGTCGGCGCAGGTCGCCGGGTCCTTCGTGAAGCTGGTGGCGCCCGCGGCGGTCGGCGGTGTGGCGCTCAACACCCGTTTCCTGCAACGCGCGGGCGTGCGCCCCGGGCTCGCGGTGGCCAGTGTCGGTGCTTCGCAGCTCTTCGGGCTGGCCAGCCACATCCTGCTGCTGATGATCTTCGGCTATGTGACGGGCACCGAGCAGACCCCGTCGCTGACCCCGTCCCGCACGGTGATCGCCGGCCTGCTGACGGCAGCGGTGCTCGCGCTGGTGGTGACGGCGGTGCCGTTCCTGCGGAAGTTCGTTGTCACACGGGTGCGTTCGCTGTTCGCCGGGGTGGTGCCGCGGATGCTGGACGTGCTCCAGCAGCCCCGCAAGCTGCTCACCGGTATCGGCGGGATGCTGCTGCTGACCGGCACGTTCGTGATGTGCCTCGACGCGTCGATCCGGGCCTTCGGCGGCGGCTCGACCATAAGTTACGCCAGCATCGCGGTGGTCTTCCTGACCGCGAACGCGGTGGGATCCGCCGTACCGACGCCCGGTGGGGTCGGGGCCGTCGAGACGGCGCTGACCGGTGCGCTGATCATCGCCCGAGTCGACCCGGGGACTGCTGCCGCCGCGGTGCTGCTCTTCCGGCTGCTGACGTTCTGGCTTCCGGTGCTGCCCGGCTGGCTGTGCTTCAACTACCTGACGCGCAGAGGGGCTCTCTAGGGGCTGCCCCGGCCGGGCGCCCCGGGGATTGCCGGGGATTGACGCCCCCGCCGGTCAGGCGCCCGGCGCTGTCTCCGTACGGGTCCGGCTCCGCTCCAGCGTCCGCAGGATCAGCCACTGGTCGCCCCACGCCATCGCGGTGCCCAGTACGGCCATCACCACGCCGATCACTACGCTGCCGACGGCCGCCCCCACAGCGAATCCGGCGAGCCCCAGCGCACCGCGGACCGCGAACCGCAGCGCGACCAGGCCGACCGCGAGCAGCCGGGTGCGCTTGTTCTTCCAGAGCGCCCGCATGAAGCGCATCCGGGTCCGCAGGACCGTGAGCGAGAGCGTCAGGTTCACCGCGGCGACGACCGGGATCAGCCAGTACGCGACCGGGTAGGCCCGTGCGATGTCGAAGACGCCGGCGAAAGTGCCGACGATCGGGAAGTACCAGTTCGGCAGCGGCTTGATCTCCACCGGGGCCGGCGCGGCGACCGGTTCCGTGTCCTGGGTGGTGCTCCGGACGGTGCTCCGTGCGGTGCTCTGTGCGGTGCTCTGCTCCGTGCTCACTGCGGTCATTTCCGGTTCCCCCTGAGGCTTCGTTTCCGACACGAGAAGCTTCCCGCGCCGGGCACCTCCGGCGGCAGAGCGAAGCGTCCGTACTCCGGCAGGACAAATGTCCCGGCCCCGCGACGAGCGCCGTGCCCGAAGTGCGGCCCGTCCGGGCCCACTTGTGTCCCGCCCCTTCAGCCCGCCCGGACCGGCTCAGCGGGCGGTGATCACCATGATCGCGGCGTCGTCCTGGAGCCGCCCGCCGACGTACCGGTGGAGATCCTGCTCGATCTCCCGCACCAGAGCGGCCGGTTCCAGGCCGGTCCAGCCCTCCAGCCGCCGGGCCAGCGGGTAGAACACCCTGTGGCCGTCCCGGGCCTCCGTGACCCCGTCCGTGAACAGCAGCAGCCTGTCCCCGTACGGCAGTCGCGTCTCCACGACTGCGCGCGCCCGTTCCTCGTCGGGGACCAGGAAGCCGAGCCCCAGCGGCAGTCCCGCCTCCCCCAGAGCGACCTGCCGCGCACCGGAGTCGGAGACCGCGAACGGCTCCAGATGGCCGCAGTTCACCAGCCGCATCCGCTGCCGGTCCGGGGCGAACTCGACCAGCAGCGCGGTGACATGGCGCGGCTCCTGGCCGATGGTCTCGGCGTACACGTTGTAGCGGTCCAGTATGTTCTCCATGCGCCGGGTCAAGTCCGACAGGCCCGGCTCCTCGTACCCCGCCACCCGGAAGGCGCTGAGCACGGCCGCGCCCGCGTTGATGGCGTCGAGCCCCTTGCCGCGCACATCGGCGACGAGCACCCGGGTCCCGAACGGCGACTCGATCAGCTCGTACAGATCGCCGCCCACCCGCGCGTACTCCTCCGCCGCGAGGTAGACCCCGTAGGCCTCGAAGTCCTTGGTACGCAGGGGGAACGGCCGCAGCAACGCGAGCTGGACGGCCTCGGCGGCTCCGCGGGTCCGCTCCAGGAGTGACTGCCGCTGGGAGCCGAGCCGCGCGATGAGCAGCGCGAGCATCCCGACCGTCCAGGTCGAGGCGAGAACGACGGCCATCTGCCCGGGGTTGTGCTCGTGCGGTGCGAACAGGGGGTACGAGACGGCGATGCTGATACCGGCGAGGGTGGCGAGCGCGGCGGTGGCCAGGACGCTCAGCACGAGGGCGCCGACGAGCGGGACCAGACTCGCGAACAGCACCACCCGCAGGTCTCCGGGGGTGACGGACTCCACTCCCACGATCGCGGCCAGCACCACGAGCAGAAACACGAGGAACGCTGCGCGCTCCCTACGCGTCGTGTCCCGCTCCACGAGCAGACGCGTGAGGCTGCGTGCGAGCGGCATGGACAGATCCCATCTGGGCTGATATGCGAGATATGCGGCTTTTGCCGTCCCTCTTTCTCACAGTAGCGCCGTCCCGGCGGCGGCACAGCGGCACGGCCGCGCTCCTGGAGCCCCGGGAGAAGGGCGGGGCCGGAGCTGGAGCGCGCAGAGAAGGGGCGGCCCGCACATCGTGCGGGCCGCCCCTTCTGAGGCAGTGCTCCGGTCCGGCGGACCGGCTTCTCTAGTAGATCGGCTTCTCCGGCTCGATCTGGTTGACCCAGCCGATCACGCCGCCGCCCACGTGGACGGCGTCGGCGAAGCCCGCGGACTTCAGCACGGCCAGCACCTCGGCCGAGCGGACGCCCGTCTTGCAGTGCAGGACGATCTTCTTGTCCTGCGGAAGGTCCGAGAGGGCGGTGCCCATGATGAACTCGTTCTTCGGGATCAGCTTCGCGCCCGGGATCGAGACGATCTCGTACTCGTTCGGCTCGCGGACGTCGATGATCTCGATCTTCTCGTCGGTGTCGATCCACTCCTTGAGCTGCTTGGGAGTGATCGTCGAACCGGCCGCCGCCTCCTGGGCCTCCTCGGACACGACGCCGCAGAAGGCCTCGTAGTCGATGAGCTCGGTGACGGTGGGGTTCTCACCGCAGACCGCGCAGTCGGGGTCCTTGCGGACCTTGACCTGGCGGTACTGCATCTCCAGAGCGTCGTAGATCATCAGTCGGCCGACCAGCGGCTCACCGATGCCGGCGAGCAGCTTGATCGCCTCGTTGACCTGGATGGAGCCGATCGACGCGCAGAGCACGCCGAGCACGCCGCCCTCGGCGCAGGAGGGGACCATGCCGGGGGGCGGGGGCTCCGGGTAGAGGCAGCGGTAGCAGGGGCCGTGCTCGGACCAGAAGACCGACGCCTGGCCGTCGAAGCGGTAGATCGAGCCCCAGACGTACGGCTTGTTGAGCAGCACGCACGCGTCGTTGACCAGGTAGCGGGTGGCGAAGTTGTCCGTGCCGTCCACGATCAGGTCGTACTGGGAGAAGATGTCCATCACGTTCTCGGCTTCGAGCCGCTCCTCGTGAAGGATCACATTCACCAGGGGGTTGATCCCGAGGACCGTGTCCTTGGCCGACTGGGCCTTGGAACGGCCGATGTCGGCCTGGCTGTGGATGATCTGGCGCTGCAGGTTCGACTCGTCGACCTCGTCGAACTCCACAATGCCCAGCGTGCCCACACCGGCGGCGGCCAGGTACATGAGGGCGGGCGAACCGAGGCCGCCCGCACCCACGGCGAGCACCTTGGCGTTCTTCAGCCGCTTCTGCCCGTCCATCCCCACGTCGGGGATGATCAGGTGGCGGGAGTACCTGCGGACCTCGTCGACGGTGAGTTCAGCAGCTGGCTCGACCAGGGGTGGCAGCGACACGGGGACTCCGTTGGTCGGTATCTACGTACGATGGTTCTTCCGTAACACTGCCACGCCCCTTCTCATTCCGAGACACCAGGTCCGATCCGCGAGACGATTTCGTCCCAGTAGCCGGGCAGCGCCTCGAACGGCGCGCTCTCCTCCGGCCGGCCTGCGGCGGAGCCGTCAGTCCCACCCACAGGGTCGTCCCCGCCGGTGCGGTCGGTCCGGTCGGTCCGGTCGGTCCGGTCGGTCCGGTCGGTGAAGAAGATCGTGCCCGCGCCCTGCCAGCGGGCGATCCGGACGGCCTCCTCCAGATGCGTGCGCGGGACGCCGTGCACGAAGTGGGCGAACCGCGACGGGTCGTAATCGGCCGTCCACTCCGCCACCTGCGACCAGCGGTAGTCCGTCCAGGGGCCGCTGAAGGTGACCAACTGGTCGGCGGTCTCGGCGTATCCGGGGTACGGGTGCACACCGTGTCCGAGCACGAGACGGCCGCCGGGTCCCGTCACCGACCTGAGGGCAGCCGCGATCCGCCGGGTCTCGGGCAGGTCGGCGCGGTCGGCCGGGGCCCGGTCGAGGAAGAAGCCGTCGGTGCGGTACCAGTCGGTGAACCGGTGGGCCTCCGCGATCAGCTCCCCGAACGGACGGGTGCCGTGGGCCATGTCGAGATGGCCGAGCACGCGCGTCCCCGCAGTGCGGAGCCGCCCCGCCGCTGCCAGGCAGTGCGGGTCGGGCCGGGCGCCGGGGCCGTTGGCGACGTTGAGGACGACCCAGTGCAACGGCGTTCCCGGGCGCGCCAGTTCGGCCCATTCGACCGGCGCGACCAGCGGGTGCGCGTACCCCGGTACACCGAAGCCCAGCTCGGCCGAGAGGGTCGCGCCCGGGGTCAGATGCGACATGCCGCCTCCATCCAGATGTCGGCGAGCGACTCCTCCAGGTTGATGCGCGGGCGCCAGCCGAGCCGGTCGCGGGCGGTGCGTACGTCCGCCTGCTGCCAGCCGCCGCAGCCGTCCGGGTACGGGGACGGCGCGGCCAGATGGTCCATGACCGGCTCGGAGGGGCGCGGCGAGACCAGGCCCGAGTGGCGGTGCTGGGGCGCGTCGAGCTCGTGGAGCGTGCCGCCGAATCCGGCGACCCTGGCCAGGACGGCGGCGGCGTCGCGCAGCTTCACCGCGTGGCCCGTACCGATGTTGACGACGCCCTGGGCGGCGGAGAGCGACGCGGCGTGCACGGCGCGCGCCACGTCCCGTACGTCGACGAAGTCGCGCTGGACGCCGAGCCCGGAGAGCTTCAGCTCCTTGTCCCCTGCCTGCATCGCACGGCGCATGGCCTCGGCGAGCCGGCCCAGCGGGGAGCCCGCGGGGGTGCCGGGGCCGACCGGTGAGAAGACCCGCAGGACGATCGCGTCGAGCCCCGAGTTGAGCACCAGCTCGCTGGCGGCCAGCTTGGAGACCCCGTACGGACCGCCGGGGCGCGGGACCGCGTCCTCGGCTGTGGACGAACCGGGCTGGCTCGGTCCGTACTCGGCGGCGCAACCGAGCTGCACCATCCGCGCGTTGCAGGTGCTGCGGCGCAGCGCCTCGCAGACGGAGGCGACGGCGACGGTGTTGTGCCGGGTCAGATCGCGGGCGCCGCCACGGGTGGCTCCGGCGCAGTTGATGACGACGCCGGGGTGGACGGCGTCCAGGAAGCGGGTCAGCGCTCCTGGGCTGCCGCTGGCGAGGTCGAAGCGGACGTCGGCGTCGTCGCCGCGTCCGAGGGCCGTGAGGTGCACGGCGGGGTCGGCGAGCAGGCGGTCGGCCACATAGCGGCCGAGATATCCGTTGGCTCCGAGCAGCAGCACCCTCATCGCGCGGCCGCCTCTCGGTACCGACGGGACGGTGCTGGAAGGTCGGGGCTCATTTTTCGTTCTCCTTCTGAGGTGTTACGGGGTGGTCGGCCCGCGGCGTCGGCTCCGCGGGAGTTTCGGGGGCGGCGGTCCGGCGAGTGGCCGGCCGCCGCTTCAGGTGTGCCGCTTCAGGTCCGCCGCTTCAGGTGTGCGCCGAGGCGCGGGAGAGTGCGGCGGTGGCGTGCGCCAGCAGGGCGAGTGCCGCCACTCCGCAGACGACGGCGGATACGGCCGCCGCGCCCAGTGCGTCGACGGGCGCGGCGACGAAGCGGCAGCCGGGGAGGCGGCCGATGAGGACGGACGCCAGGGCGAGCGCCTCTCCCGTGCAGGCGGAGGCGAGCGCGGCGGCCGCGACGGCGGGGAGGCCGTGGACGGTGAGCAGCCGGGAGAGGAGGAGCAGGACGGCGAGGGCCGCCGCTCCCGGGCTGAAGCCGGGGACGAACAGCAGGGCCGCGGGCACCGCCGCGTACAGCAGGGTGACGGCGACCACGAGCGGCCTGGTGTGCGCCGCGAACTCCGCGGTCCCGCGGCTGGCCGCGAGCTTCCGCCCGGCCAGTTGCGCGAAGAGCCGGACACACCAGGCGGCGGGTGCGACGGCCACGGCGAGACCCACGACGGCGATCCCGGACAGCGGCCACGGGCCGTCGGGGCCGCCCCGCACGAACTGGTCGAGGAGCCCGTCCCCGCAGAGCGCGTAGCCGATCAGCCAGCAGACGTACAGGCGCGCGGCCGGCACCGTGCGCCCCCTGGCACGCAGCGGGCCCCGGCGCAGGGTGATCGCGAGGGCGAGTCCGGTGAGGGCTGCCCCGGCCGCTGTGGCCGCGAGCCTGCCGCCGCCCTGGGTCAGTCCGGCGCCGACGGCCGTCGCGACGGCGCAGGCGCCGGGCAGCAGTCCGTCGAAGGGGGCGCGCGGAACGGCGGGCGGAGTGCGCGCCGGTTCGGCGCCGTCGGCCTCCGCACCCCGGGGGACCCTGGCGTACAGCTCGTCGGCGAGCGAGAAGACGTCCCGGTGCCGGAAGCGGGCGGCCGTCCGGTCGGTGATCCCGTGCGCCTCAAGACCTGCGGCGATCTCCAGCGGGTCGACGGCCCGCTCGCACAGTTCGCGGTGGCGGTGCATCAGCGCCCGTACGGGGTCGGCTGGGCCGCGTACGCCTTTGCGCACCGGGGATCCCGGCAGCCCGGCGGCTTCGCCGAGCACGGCTTCGGAGCGGTCGTCCCAGGCGTCGGCAGCGACGGGCGGCCGCGGCCCGTCGAGAGGCTGGGGCTCGTTGGTACGGGGGGTGCTCATACGGCGACCTCTCGGCGCTGGCAGGTGAGTGGGGGCCGGAGACGGAGAACGGGGCCGGTGTGAACACGGGCGGCGGGCCGGGGTCCGGGGCCGGAGGGGTCAGAGGGGCCGGAGGGGCCGGAGGGGCCCGAGCGGCCAAAGGGGGCAGAGGGCCCGGGAACGGCGAACGGGGGTTGCGGGACCGCGCCCGTGCCGGGGTGCGTACCCGGGGCTGAACCCGAGCCGGAGCGTGCGCCGGAGCGGCGGGCAGGGCGGGCGAGGCGGGCAGGGCAGCTGGGGATCGGCTCCGACGGTGCCGCAGCAGCCATCCGTGCCCCGGCGTACGCCCGCGCGCTCGCGCTCTCGCCCCGGGCACCGCCCGGACTCCACCGGGACGCGGCTGCCGACACCGTCCGGCCCCGGCTCACCGGCGCACCTCCCCCGTCGCGGCCGCCGTACCGGCAGCCCGCGACACCGGCACGGCACCGGCCCGCACAACACTGGGCACGGCACCGGCCTGCGCAGCATCCGGCACGGCGCCTGCCCCGCCACCGGCAGCTCCGGCGCCAGAGCTCACCCCCGCACCCGCCGACTCCGGCTCCGCCCAGCTCGGGGTACGGGCGGCGCCTCCGCCCCCCGCCGCCCAGTTCCCCGGCACATGCGATTCCGCCGGATACGCGAACGGCCTGGGCTCCCCGGTGTCGTGCTCCGGCGCACGCCGGACCGGGCAGTGCGAGATCAGGTCGAGGTAAATGCCGTGAAATGCCGCGAGGTTCTGCTCGACCGTGAACAGTTCGAGCGCCCGCGCACGCGCCGCAGCCCCCAGCCGCTCCCGGCGCGCGGGGTCGCGCAGCAGTGCGAGACAGGCGTCGGCCAGGGCCCGGGGATTGCGCGGCGGCACCACGAGCCCCGTACCGCCGATGACTTCGACCACGGCGCCGACATCGGTGGAGACCGTCGCCCGGCCGCAGAACATCGCTTCCACCAGACTCACCGGGAACCCCTCCACCACGCTGGAGAGCACGACGACCGCGCCCCCCGCATAGGCGTCGGCCAGTTCGGGGGTCTCCGGGCCGCCGATCTCGTCGAAGGCGACCGGGTTGGAGCCGACGGCGTGCGCGCCGGCCGCCTCGTCGGGGAACAACTGCGCGGCCAGCGCCCGGCAGTGGGCGAGATAGGCCGCGCCCTCGGGGCCTTCGGCGGGGGCTCCGACGATCCGCAGCACCGCGCCCGGTTCCTCCCTGCGCACCTCGGCGAAGGCGTGCAGCAGCGAGATCAGATCCTTGGCCGGTTCGATGCGCCCGACCCAGACGAGGGTCGCCGGGTCGCCCGCGTCCGTGCCGTCCCCCACGGCGGCGAAGCGTGCGGCCTCCATGCCGGGATAGACCGTGCGCAGCTTCGCGGGGTCGGCGCCGCACTTCTCCTGCCAGCGGCGGGCGTGCGTGTTGCCCGGCGTGATCACCGCGGCCTGTCCGTAGACCTCGGCGGCGAGGGCGCGGTGGAAGGAGGCGAGCAGCGCCCGTACCGGCGCGCTCCGGTCGCCGCCCGCGAGGAAGTGCGAGCGGAGCTGGACCCCGTACTCGGTGACCAGCAGCGGCACCCCGAAGAAGCGTTTGGCCAGCAGCCCCGGCAGCGCGGCGGTGCCGCCCGCCGTGGCATGGCAGAGGTCCACCGCCCCCAGGCCGTCCTCGGTGTACCAGTCGAGGGAGAGCGGCCGCAGCGCGCGTTCGACGAGGCCGGCGAAGGCGAGGTGGTCGGGGACCCCGGCGGCCTGCACGGTGCGGTTGGCCCCGGGCGCACGGCAGGCGGACTCCAGGGTGCGCAGGGCGGTCTCGGAGCGGAGCGCCGTGTGCAGCCCGCCGCGCTCCCTGGCCAGTTCGGCCAGGCCGTAGAGTCCGGCCGCGAAGTCAGGTCCTCCGCCGCAGACGGCGGCCGCCAGTTCGCCGAAGTGTCCGGCGAAGCGGCGCCGGTCGCGGCGCCCGTAGGGGCGGCCCGCCACGGGCTCCGTCCACAGCGGGGCGGTGCGCACCCGCCTTACCTGGGGCGGGAGTTCGACCCGTCCGGCCGCCTCCTGGTGTGCGCTGCGGCTCAGGGCGTAGACATCGAACTCGTGCTGCTCAAGACCGCGCACCAGCCGGTCGCACCAGAGCCGTGACTCACCTGTCGCATACGGATAACCACCGTCCGTAAGCAGTCCTGTCCGCATGAGCACACCCCCGGTCTCCCTTCAGGCAGCCACCGTTGGTGACGGCGACTCGCAGCGGGACGACCGTAAGCGGACAGAGAGGTGGCGCGATGGACGGTTGTCCATCGCGCCACCAGAAGGGGTGAACCGTCGTAACTTTCTCCCCCTGGTAGCGTTCTGTGGCGCTACGGTGCCTCTCGGTCACCCGGGGGTCGGCCCCGTCAGCCCCGTCAGGGCACCACCAGCTCCGTACGGGCCGCGCGGCGCACCGCGGCGAGCACCGGGTCGAGCGTGGGGACCGCGGCCAGCAGCTGCTTGGTGTACGGGTCCTGCGGGGCGCCGTACACGGTGTCCACATCGCCCTCCTCGACGATCCGGCCCCGCCGCATCACGGCGACCCGGTCGCTGACCTGCCGTACCACCGCGAGGTCGTGCGCGACGAAGACCAGGGCGAGCCCCAGCTCCCGCTGCAACTCGGCGAGCAGGGCGGTGACCTGGGCCTGGGTCGTCACATCGAGCGCGGAGACCGCCTCGTCGCAGACGATCAGCTCCGGCTCGGCGGCGAGCGCCCGCGCGATCCCGACCCGCTGGCGCTGGCCGCCGCTGAACTCGTGCGGATAGCGGTCGTACTGGGCCGCGTCCAGACCGACCCGGCCCAGCAGATCGCGGACCCGGTCCCGGATCAGCGTCTCGTCCCGGTCGCCGCGCGCCCGCAGCGGGTCCGCGACCGATTCGCCGATCGAGCGGCGGGGGTTGAGCGAGGCCACCGGGTCCTGGAAGACCATCTGCACCCGGCCGGCGCGGTGCAGGCGCCCCGACGTGGGATCGAGCAGCCCGACGAGCATCCGTCCGAGTGTGGTCTTGCCGCTGCCGCTCTCGCCGACGATGCCCAGGGTCTCGCCGCGGTGGACGGCGAGGGACACCCCGTCGACCGCCGCGAGCGCGGACCTGCCACGGCCGAACACCCGCCGCAGGTCCACGGCTTCGACCAGCGGGGCGTCCCCGGCTCCGGGGGCCACCCGCTCCGGACCACCCGTCCGCGGTGTCTCCGTACGCCGAACCTCCCCGCCCTCCGCACGCCGATCCTCCACGCGCGGTACGTGCACCGGCCGATGAGCCTCCACCCGTGGCACCGCGGCCAGCAGCGCCCGGGTGTACGGCTCGCGCGGTGATCCCAGTACCCCGGCCACCGGACCGCGCTCGACCGCCCGCCCCTCCTTCATCACCAGCACCTCGTCGACCGACTCCGCCGCGACCCCCACGTCATGGGTGACAAGCAGCAGCCCCATCCCCGTCTCGTGCCGCAGCCCGTGCAGCAGATCGAGGATCTGCGCCTGCACGGTGACATCCAGCGCGGTCGTCGGCTCGTCCGCGATCAGCAGCTGCGGCTCGCAGGCCAGCGCCATCGCGATCAGTGCCCGCTGGCGCATCCCGCCGCTGAACTCGTGCGGGCGCGACCTGGCGCGCCGGGCGGCGTCCGGGATGCCCACCCGGTCGAGCACCTCGACCGCCCGCGCACGGGCGGCCCGGCGTGAGGTCTTCACCTGGACCCGGTACACCTCGGCGATCTGGTCGCCGATCGCGTAGTAGGGGTCCAGCGAGGACAGCGGGTCCTGGAAGACCATCGCGGCCTTCCCGCCGCGCAGCCCGCGCAACTCCGGTTCGGACGCGTTCTGCACATCCACCCCGGCCACCGTCACCGACCCGGTGACCTGCGCGCCGCTCCCCCGGTGCAGCCCGAGCAGGGCGTACGCGGACGCGCTCTTGCCGGAGCCGGACTCGCCGACGACGCCGAGCGCGCCGCCCGCCTCCAGCGTGAACGACAGTCCGTCGACGGCCCGTACGGACCCGTCGAAGGTGACCGAGAGGTCCCTGACATCGACCAGACTCGTGACAGGCCGGGAGACAGAACCATCCACGGCAGAACCATTCACGGCAGGCCCCTTCATGACCGGACCCCTCATGACAGGACCACCCGTCGGTCGGCCACCGCGTACAGCACGTCCGCCGCGGCATTGGCGAGCACTACGAAGAAGCCGGTGACCAGCACCATGCCGACCACCACCGGCAGGTCCACCACATTGACGGCGTGGACGAGTTCGCGCCCGATCCCGGGGATACCGAAGAGCGACTCGGTCAGTACGGCGCCCCCGAACATCGAACCGAAGTCATTGGCGTTGAGCGCGATGACGGGAGCGAGGGCCCCGCGCAGCGCGTGCCGCGCGATGATGCGGCGCTCGCTGACCCCGTACGCGCGGAAGGTCCGCACATGGTCGTCGGCCAGCGTCTCCAGCATCGAGGCCCGGGTCAGCCGTGCGTACTTGGCGGACTCGATCAGCGCGAGCGAGAGCCAGGGCAGCAGCAGGTTCCACGCCCACTGCTGCGGGTCGTCGGAGAACGGCACGTACTGCGGATACGGCAGCCAGCCCAGCGTCCCGCACACCACGATCATCAGCACCAGGCCGATGACGAAGACGGGTGTCGCGGTACCGGCCAGGGTGACTCCGGTGAGCAGCCGTTCGGTGGGCCGCCCGCGCCGCCAGGCGGAGAGCACCCCGGTGCCGACCCCGAGGATCAGCCACATCACCATCGCCCCGAGCGTGAGGGAGGCGGTGACCGGCAGCTTGGTGAGGATCAGCTGGGTGACCTGCTGGTCGGTGCGGTACGAGAGGCCGAGGCAGGGGGCCTTGCAGTGCAGCACCGAGGTGCCGGTGGAGAAGTCCCGCCCGGCGAAGATGCCCTGGAGGAAGTGCCCGTACTGCACATACAGCGGGTCGCCGAGGTGCAGTTGCTCGCTGACCTGGTGCACCTGGACCGGTGAGCAGCGCGGACCGCAGGTGATCTGCGCGACGTTGCCCGGTGCGACGTAGAAGACCGCGTAGATGATCACGGAGATCGCGAAGAGGGTGACCACGGCGCCGGTGAGGCGCCGCAGCAGGAAGCCGGCCATGTTCACGCCACCGCCCCCTTCTCCTGCCGGCGCCCGGTCTCGCGCTTGCGTCCGGTACCGATGCGCAGCCGGGAGGCGGCACGCGGGTCGAGTGCGGTCCGTACGCCGTCGCCGAGCACCGTCAGCGAGACGACGGTGAGGAAGAGCATCCCGGCCGGGAGCAGCAGATACTGCGGCGCGGCCTGGTACCAGACATCGGCCGATGTGAGCATCTGTCCCCAGGACGGGGTGGGCGGTTGGACGCCGACGCCGAGGAAGGACAGCGCGGCCTCGGCCGAGATGTTGGCGGGGAAGAGCAGCGCGGCGTAGGTGATGACGGGTGCGGCCAGCGACGGCAGCAGTTCGCGGCGGGCGATCTGCCACTGGTTCCAGCCGCTGAGCCGGGCCGCCGCGACATGGTCGAGCGACTTGAGGCTCAGCGTCGCGGCCCGGACGATCTTCGCCGTACCGCCCCAGGCGACGAGGCCGATGACGAGTGCGACCAGCACCGGACGCGGGAAGGTGTCGGGGACGATCGCCATCAGCGCGAGCGAGAGCACCATCAGCGGCATCGCCACGACGACGTCGGTGATCCGGCTGAGCACGTTGTCGACGAGCTTGTTGCCGAGTCCCGCCGCGACCCCGAAGGCGACGCCGAGCAGCACCTGGACGAGGGTCGCGGCGAAGGCGACGGAGAGTGAGACCCGGGCGCCGTAGACCAGCCGGGCGAAAAGGTCGCGGCCGGTCTGCGGTTCGATGCCGAGCCAGTGGTCCGCGCTCATGCCGCCGAGCGGGCCGACGGGGACGCCGCCGCGCGCCGAGTCGATCAGATCCGGGTGGTAGACGTTGGGATCCTGGCCCTCCAGGGCGGTGAGCAGCGGCGCGGCGAGCGCGGCCAGGACGAGCAGGGCGACGACGACCGCCGCGGTGGTGGCGGCGCGCTGTCCGCGCAGCCGCCGCCAGAACTGACGGGCCCCGGAGACGGGGACCGCGACCGCGACCCCCGCTCCGTCGGCCAACAGGGCTTCGGGCATGGTTACTTGACCGCTGTCTGGGAGATGTCGAGCACACCGGTCCAGTCGCTGATCACGACGTTCTTGATGTCCTGGCCGTAGAGCCGCTTGTAGACCGGGTGGAAGAGCGGCACGGTCAGCGCCCGTTCACCGATCTTCTTGTCGAGCGCGCCCCAGCGCCGGGCCGCCGCCTTCAGGTCGGTCAGCTTGTTGATCGCGTCGATCTCCTTGTTGACCGAAGGGTCGTTCAGGAAGCCGGTGTTGAAGTTGGCGCCGTCCCTGACGATCTGGCGGCCGTCGAAGATCGGGGCGAGGAAGGGCCCGCCGGACGGCCAGTCGGCGCCCCAGTGGGCGAGGAAGAAGCCCGGCTCGGTCTTCGCGTTCTTGGTCTTGTCCTTGTAGTCGTTGTCCTCAAGGCCCTGGAGCCTGACCGTGATGCCTGCCTTCTTCAGGGACTCCTGGAGGGCGGTGGCGATCTCCGGGCTGGTCTCGAAGTCCTTGGCGTTGGAGTGCGTCAGGGTGACGGTCAGCCCCTTGGCGTAGCCGGCCTCCTTCAGCAGCGCCTTCGCCTTGGCCGGGTTGCCCGTCGCGCCTGCCGGGAAGTGGTCGTACGGCGTGTAGCCGAAGGACTTCTGGTCGGGCAGATAGGTGGTGGCGGGCTCGGCGAGCGCGGAGCCGCCCGCCGCGTTGATCACCGACGAGCGGTCCACCGCGTACGAGATCGCCTGGCGCACCTTCGGGTTGTCGAAGGGCTTCACCTCCGGGTTGAAGGCGATGTAGTTGGTGTAGCCGAAGTGGCCGGTGCCGACCCGCGAGGCGAGCTTCTTGTCACCGGTGACCTTGGCCAGTTCGGCCGGGCCGAGGTTGGTGTCGGTGGTCACGGCGGCGGCGTCCGCGCCCTGGGAGCTGGCGAGCCGCTGGTTGATGACCGAGGAGTCGAGTCCGGAGCGGACGTCGATGGTGTCGGGGTAGGCCTTGCGCTCGCTGTCGGTCTTCGCCGACCAGTGGGGGTTGCGCGCGAGCGTGATCCGCTCACCGTCGTTCTCGTTCTTGACGACCTTGTACGGGCCCGACGAGAGCGGGTGCTCCTCGTACTTGGTCCCGGTGTCCTTGGCCTTCGGTACGGGGGTCGTCTGGGTCTGCGTCGCCAGATAGGGGAACTCGCCCTCGGGCTTGTTCAGATGGAAGACGATGGTGCGGTCGTCGGGCGTCACGATCGAGTCGAGGCCCTTGCCCTTCTTCCCGTCTGCCCCCGCCTTGTACGGGCCCTGGTACTGGGCCCCGCCTATCAGCCAGTCGCGCAGGTACGGCGCCCCGCCGGACAGTTCGGCCGCGAAGGACCGCTCGATGCCGTACTTGACGTCGCCGGACGTGATGGGGGTGCCGTCCTCGTACCGCAGCCCCTTCTTGAGGGTGTACGTCCAGACGGTGGCGTCCTTGCTGGGTCTGCCGGTGTCGGTCGCGAGGTCGGGGACGACCTTCGTACCGTCGGCGCCGTTGGCGCGGTGGCGGGTGGTGAGCGTACGGAACACCAGCGAGGGGACGTTGCCACCGCCCGATGTGTAGAGGCGCGCGGGGTCGAAGTCCGTCTGCGGCTGGCTGTTGAGGACGGTGAGCCTGCCGCCCTTGTGGGGCTTGCCCTGGGCTCCGGACGTGGCGCTGCCGCCGTCATCGGGCCCGGCGCAGGCGGCAGCGCCCAGGGCCAGAACCAGACTCGCGGCCGCCACGGACGCTGTGCGTGGGGACAGATGACGCATCGGAAAAGCACCTCTCGGTGTGCTGAACGCGGAAAGTGACAGGGATCCGCACAGGCAGCAGCGCCGGAAGAGAGCACCGGGGAAAACAGAAAATGCCGCGCCCGCGGGGTGGAAGAGGCCCGGGCGCGGCAGGGAAAAGGCCGACACGCGCCGGGACAGGCGGTGTCAGCGACAGAGAATGTCGGCGACGCAGTGCCCGGTCACGCCGAACAGCACCAGCTCAAAGGCGGTGTGATCGGAGGACTCGGGGCAGCGCGGCATGACGAGAAATATGAACGACCCACCGACCGATGTCAACGTGACTGGACGCCGGAACGAGACGGCCGTCTCAGCCGGTGGGATAGACCCAGGGATTGGCCCGGCACTTGATCCCGCCGATGTCCAGCGACTTGGTCTGCTGCTGCATGACCGGCGCGAGCGCACCGGGGGTGCGGCAGGACACATGGTTGTGTCCGAGCCGGTGGCCGACTTCGTGGTTGATCAGCATCTGCCGGTACGGATAGATCTTGCTGTCCCCGTAGGTCTTCGATCCCTGGGCCCAGCGGTAGGCATTGATCATCACGCGGTCGGTGGCCGCCGAATCGCAGGACACGTTCTCTTCGAGTGTGTCGAGACCGGATTTGGCGCACCAGTCGGCGGTGGTGACGGGGCTTGCCAGCGTAATCACGAAATCCGGGTGCCCGGAGGAAATACGCTCGAATGTCTTGGCCCCGTTGTGCGCCCAACTCCGTTTGTCGTTCAGGGTTTTCTGGACCGCGTCGGCGAACAGCGTGCCGTCGAGTCCCATTCCCTTCTCGATATCCACCCGGTAGCGGTATTTGTGCCCCTGGCCCGGCGCCTTCGCCGATCCCCCGACCACGGAGAAATCGCCTGACGCCTTGAGTTTCGGGGAGAGGGGATACAGCTTGGACATCTTCTGCATGTAGGTCAGCGGCACCGGAGCCGCCTTCGGCGTCACCCGGTTGTCGCCGCGCGAGGCGGCCCCTGCGCCGGTCTCCCGCTTGCCCGGGCCCGTGGCCCGGGTGTCGCCGTGGCTGTCGCCCCCGCCCATGACCTGGCCCGCGACCACGACCGCGAGGACGGTGACCACGGCGGCAGCGGCGATCCCGGCGAAGGCACGGCCCTTGCCGCCCTTGCCTCCGGGGCTGTCCTGCCCTGTTCCGGTGTCACTGGTTCCGGTGTCACCGGTTCCGTTGCCGCTGACTCCGGAGCCGTCGAGAGCCTCGGAGGTGTCCAGAGTCCGGGAGGAGGCGACAGGAGCGACAGGGGCGGCGCTGCCGGTCCCCGTCGCCGGGCCGCCGGCGCCGGTCCCGATCGTCGCGGCACCGGCACCGCCGGGACCCGGATCCGTACCGGAGAGGTCCTTGAACGCCTCGACGAACTCCTTGCGGGGGCCGGGGACCTGGGGGCGCCGCTGCTGGACGCCCTGCCAGGGCCCGTACCGCTCGGGGCCCGGCGCGTTCCACTCGGGCTGCTGGGGGTGACCGCCGCGCACCTGCGGCGGCGCCGTCTCCCCGGGGGCCCTCCTGCGGCGTCCGGTGCCCGCCCCGGCGGGTGCCTCGGCGGCGGTGTCCGCACCGTCACCGGCGGTGTCGCCGGAGTTGCCTTCCACACGCCGAGGCGCGCTCTGGGGCGCACCTTGCGGCGCACCGTCCCGACGGCTGTGACGTCCCACTCCCCGGATCAGCTCCCACTGCTGTTGTTGTCGTCCAGCAACTCCCGGAAGGCAGTAGCGACCAGCTCCGGGTACTCCATCATCGCCACATGCCCGGCATCGGGCAGTGACAGCAGCCGGGAACCGCGGAACGCGGCAGCCGCCTTGCGGGCCATACGGTACGAGACGAGCTGGTCCCGGACTCCGTACACCAGCAGCGTAGGGGCCAGCACCCGCTGCGCCTGACGCCACAGCCCGTGCTGCCCGCCCAGTGTGTACGCATCGACGATGCCACGCGCCGACCGGGTCATGGCATCCCAGAAGTACGGCAGCCCCAGGCGCCGTTCCATCTCCTCGACCGCGTTGCGCAGACCCTCGTCGCTGACGCGCGACGGGTCGCCGTAGCAGAGTCCGAGCATCCCGCGGGTGCGCATCTCGGGTGTCCAGTCCTTGGTGAGCCGCTGGAAGAGACCGGCGACACCGGGCACCGCGAGGAGCGCGGTGGGCGCGGCGGTGCGCTGGACGCGCAGGTCGGGCAGTGCGGGCGAGATCAGGGTGAGGGTGCGCACCAGATCCGGGCGCAGGGCGGCGACGCGGGTGGTGACCGCGCCGCCCAGCGAGTTGCCGACGAGGTGGACCGGGCCCCGGCCGCTCGCGTCGAGCATCCGGATCACCGCACGGGCGTGGCCGGTGACCGAGTAGTTCCCGTCGTCCGGCGGCGGCGAGTCGCCGAAACCGGGCAGGTCGAGCGCCTCACTGTCCACGATGTCGTCGATGAGGGGCATCAGCGCCGACCAGTTCTGCGAGGAGCCGCCGAGCCCGTGCACGAGGAGCGCGGGCGGCAGCCCGGCACGCGCCGGGGGCCGGGAGCGCACGGTCAGCGTCAGCCCGGGAAGCGTGACGGTCCGCAGCTCCTCTCCCGCCGCGATCCGTACGGTGCTCACCCCTGTGGCCGGGACGGCAGCCGCGATTCCCGGCAGCTCGGTCGAAGACATAAGGCGATGTTACGAGACGATCACGCGGGCATCTGTGTGTTCGCTGTCACAGACACATCGCGCTCAGGGGCGCGGGCTCCTACTCTCGGTAGGGAGGGAAGGGAAGCAATCATGCCGACCGAGCCGAGCGACAAGGCGGATCCCCGATACTCCGATGCCGGTACCGAGCACCCCGAGAGGGCCGCACACACGGGAAATCCCCGGAAGGACCCGGAGACCGAGAACAGCGAGGCCGTCGAGGACAGCGAGGCCGATCCGGCCGACGCCGCGGAGCAGCGGAAGGACCTCACTCCGCAGGAGGACGACCCGCTGACCGGCATCGATCCCGCGAAGGCCAATGAGGCGGACGCCAGCGAGCAGGCCCGGGTGGTTCCCGTCGACGAGGACGACTACCGCTGAAAGCGCTTCCCCACCGGTCCGGTCCGTGAAATTCTGCGTCCGCACCACACACAGCCGGGTTACCCAAAAGTACGATGGCAGGCAGCGACGCACCAGCGTGTGCTTGTTCAACTGAGCTTGTTCAATCATTGGGAGGCGGCGTGACAGCCATCGAGCAGACCGAGGCAGCGCGTCCGCGGGGTACGCGGCTGCCGCGCCGCGCACGACGGAATCAGCTGCTGGGCGCCGCCCAGGAGGTCTTTGTCGCGCAGGGCTACCACTCTGCGGCGATGGACGACATCGCCGAGCGTGCCGGTGTCAGCAAGCCCGTGCTCTACCAGCACTTCCCGGGCAAGCTCGATCTCTACCTGGCCCTGCTGGACCAGCACTGCGAGTCGCTGCTCCAGGCGGTCCGTACGGCGCTGGCGTCGACCACGGACAACAAACTGCGCGTGGCGGCGACCATGGACGCCTACTTCGCGTACGTCCAGGACGAGGGCGGCGCGTTCCGGCTGGTCTTCGAGTCCGACCTGACGAACGAGCCGGCCGTGCGCGAGCGCGTCGACCGGGTCTCGCTCCAGTGCGCCGAGGCGATCTCGGACGTCATCGCCGGGGACACCGGGCTCTCCAAGGACGAGTCGATGCTGCTGGCCGTGGGACTCGGCGGTGTCTCTCAGGTGGTGGCCCGTTACTGGCTCTCCAGCGATTCCGGCATCCCGCGCGACACCGCGGTGCAGCTGCTCACCTCGCTGGCCTGGCGCGGCATCGCGGGCTTCCCCCTGCACGGCAGCGACCAGAGCTGACCCGGCCGGGCCGCGCCCGGCACAGCTGTGTTCGCTGCGGGCGTGCGGTGCTGACGTCTTACGGGGCGCCGGGCCCGGCTAATGTGTGCTGCGTACGGCGCGGCTGACCGCGCACCGCACGACCGTCGGAGGGACATAGCCGTGGAGGTCAAGATCGGGGTTCAGCACGCACCCCGGGAGATCGTTCTGGAGAGCGGGCAGTCCGCCGAGGAGGTCGAGCGCTCGGTTGCCGACGCGCTGGCCGGCAAGGCGCAGCTGCTCAGCCTCACGGACGACAAGGGCCGCAAGGTCCTGGTCCCTGCGGACCGCATCGCCTACGTGGAGCTCGGCGAGCCCGCGACCCGCCGGGTCGGGTTCGGCGCTCTGTAGGCAGAGCTCCGCAGGCGGCACAGCAGCAGGACGGACGACGGGAACGGCCCGGCGGTCAACACGACCGCCGGGCCGTTCCCGTGCGTGTGGTCCGGCCGCGCCAAGGATTGCGTTCCGCGGCCACCGGGTAGGACCGACATCAGTAAAGGACCGGTCGGTTCACAGCCGGCTCACAGCGGCGCACGGAAGGGACGACATGCTCTGGGAAGCCCTCGCATCAGTACTGCTCGGCCTGGCGCTGGCCTGGTACGCGACACGCAAGCTGCCCACCCGCCTGCCGTCCCGGCACGTGGTCCTGGCCACCGGCCCGGTCGGCGCCCTCTTCGGCGCCTTCCTGACCCGCTCGGCACTCGGCCCCGGCCACGCCACCGTGGTCCTGCTGGGCGCGGTCGTGATCGGAGCGGTGGTGCTCTCCCTGCTGCTCCGCCCGGTCCACCGGATCCGGCGGTCAGCGGCGGTGTAGCCAGGACACCCTCTTCCCCGGGGCCACCGGCCCCGGGAGTCCGGTCAGGCGGCCAGGCCCAGTGCGGCCATCCGCTTGGTGTGTGCCTCGGTGATCCTCGTGAACATCCGGCCGACCTCCGCGAGGTCGAAGCCGTCGGAGACGCCGCCCACCAGCATCGTGGAGAGCGCGTCCCGGTCCGCCACCACCCGCTGGGCCTGGCTCAGGGCCTCGCCCATCAGCCGTCGCGCCCACAGCGCCAGGCGGCCGCCGACCCGGGGCTCCGCCTCGATCGCCGCGCGTACCTTCTCCACGGCGAAGTTGCCGTGGCCCGTGTCGTCGAGCACACCGAGCACCAGCTCGCGGGTGTCGGTGTCCAGCCGGGCCGCGACCTCGCGGTAGAAGTCACTCGCGATCGAGTCGCCGACGTACGCCTTGACCAGGCCCTCCAGCCAGTCCGACGGCGCGGTCTGGCGGTGGAAGTCGTCCAGGGCCTGGGCGAACGGCTCCATGGACGCCGTGGGCTCCACATCGATCGCGGACAGCCGCTCGGACAGCCGCTCGAAGTGGGAGAACTCGGCGGACGCCATCTTCGCCAGAGCCGCCTTGTCACCCAGCGTCGGCGCGAGCTTGGCATCCTCGGCGAGGCGCTCGAAGGCTGCCAGTTCGCCGTACGCGAGCGCGCCGAGCAGGTCGACGACCGCGGCGTGGTACCTGGGGTCGGCCGACGCCGTGTCCCAGTTCTGCGCGGCGATACCGGTCTGTTCCTTGGCGGTGTCAGGCGTCTGCATGGACCGCACAATAGCGCTCCGTCCGCCGGGGACGAATTGCCGAGCAGCAGTCCGAGCGGGATGTGAGCCGGGATGTGAGCGAGGTGTGCGTGCGCCCCGTGAGAATCGGGCGGAGACCGGGCGGGGGCCCTGTGACCGGGGGGAAAGCGGTAGCGGAAGAGACCGCTGCGGGAGCGTTCAACCAGTGTGGCCTTGGTCTCCTGATGAAATCACCCAACGCACCTGCGCGATTTGGGGGTACAGTGGTAATGCGCCTGTCGAATGTTCAGCATGTTCGGTGGGTCATCCGAATGAGGATGCCCGGTCGGTGGCCCGATCGGCTCCACCTGACCGCCCTCACCAATTCGATGTGAGGGGCCCCCTCAGCGGCACGAGCGCTTGAGCGAAGGCAGTGGTCCCGCGCCAGTCGGCACGGTACGACCCCCTTGTTCGCCTCGGTCCGCGTCTCACAGAAGAGGCAGCACCCTGACTACGTTCCGAGACCTCGGTATTCTCACCGAGACCGCCGAAGCCCTTGAGGCCGTCGGCATTACGTCCCCCTTTCCCATCCAGGAGATGACGCTCCCCGTCGCGCTCTCCGGCTCCGACGTCATCGGCCAGGCCAAGACCGGCACCGGCAAGACGCTCGGCTTCGGACTGCCGCTCCTGGAGCGCGTCACCGTCCCCGCGGACGTCGAGGCGGGCCGGGCCAAGCCCGACCAGCTGACCGACGCCCCCCAGGCGCTCGTCGTCGTCCCCACCCGCGAGCTGTGCCAGCAGGTCACCAACGACCTGCAGACCGCCGGCAAGGTCCGTAACGTCCGCGTCCTCGCCATCTACGGCGGCCGGGCCTACGAGCCGCAGGTCGAAGCGCTGAAGAAGGGCGTCGACATCATCGTCGGCACCCCGGGCCGGCTGCTCGACCTGGCGGGTCAGAAGAAGCTCAACCTCGGTCACATCCGCGCACTCGTCCTGGACGAGGCCGACGAGATGCTGGACCTGGGCTTCCTCCCCGATGTCGAGCGCATCATGAGCATGCTGCCGGCACGGCGCCAGACGATGCTGTTCTCGGCGACCATGCCCGGCGCGGTCATCGGACTGGCCCGGCGCTACATGTCGCAGCCCACGCACATCCGCGCCACCTCGCCGGACGGCGAGGGCCAGACGGTCGCGAACATCACGCAGCACATCTTCCGCGCGCACTCCATGGACAAGCCCGAGCTCGTCTCGCGCATCCTCCAGGCGGACGGCCGCGGTCTGGCGATGATCTTCTGCCGTACGAAGCGGACGGCCGCCGATATCGCCGAGCAGCTCGCCACCCGCGGTTTCGCTTCGGGCGCGGTCCACGGTGACCTCGGCCAGGGCGCCCGCGAGCAGGCGCTGCGCGCCTTCCGCAACGGCAAGGTCGACGTTCTGGTCTGCACCGACGTCGCGGCCCGCGGTATCGACGTCGACGATGTGACACACGTCATCAACTACCAGTCCCCCGAGGACGAGAAGACGTATCTGCACCGCATCGGCCGCACCGGCCGCGCGGGCAAGTCGGGTACGGCGATCACCCTGGTCGACTGGGACGACATCCCCCGCTGGAAGCTGATCAACAAGGCGCTGGACCTGCCGTTCGACGAGCCGGAGGAGACCTACTCCACCTCGGCCCACCTCTACGAGCTGCTGGGTATCCCCACCGGCACGAAGGGCGTCCTGCCGCGCGCGGACCGTACGCGCGCCGGGCTCGGCGCCGAAGCGGTCGAGGACCTGGGCGAGACCGGTGGCCGCGGCCGCAAGGCGTCCGTGCCCGCGCCCGCCGTGAAGGAGGAGCGTGCCCCGCGCACGCCCCGCCAGCGCAGGCGCACCCGCAACGGCGCGCCCCTCACGGAGTCCGGCGCCGCCGCACCCGCGGCGGAGGCCGTGACCGAGCAGTCCGCCCCGGCGGACCAGGCCGGCAGCGCCGACGAGGTACGCGCACCGCGCCGCCGCCGTCGTACGCGGTCGGCCGGCGCCGACGCGCGGCCCGCAGACCATCCCGTGGCCGAGGCAGCTGTGGTGGCTCCGGCCGCACCGGTGGCCGAGACCGAGACACTTGCCGCGGTCAAGCCGAAGCGGACCCGGACCCGGACGGCCAAGACCGCCACGAAGGCGGCCGAGGCCCCGGTGGCCGAGGCGGTTGAGCCCGAGGCGGCCGAGGCGAAGCCGAGGCGCCGCCGCACGCGGGCGCCGAAGGCGGCACAGCCCGAGAGCTGAGAACCGACAACAACCGGTGGCCCGGACCCTGCTGAAGGGGTCCGGGCCACCGGTGTGTCCGGCCCGGGGGCTGATCCGAACGACAGGCCACGGGCCTCCCCGGGGACGCTGGGAGTGCCGCCGCGGGAGACGCTAGCCTCGTGACATGAGCAGGCCTCTTACGTTCGCGCCGCCCCCCGGCACCCACGCCGGCCCCCTGCGGACCACCCGCGGCACCTTCGCATCGCTGGTGACTCCCGCCGCCGGGTCCGCAGCCCCGCGCCCCAGGTCCACCGTCCTCCTGCTCCCCGGGTTCACCGGGAGCAAGGAGGACTTCACCGCGATGCTCCAGCCGCTCGCTGCCGCGGGCTACCGGGCGGTCGCCGTCGACGGGCGCGGACAGTACGAGACCCCTGGCCCTGACAGCCAAGAGGCTTACGCTCAGGTCGAGTTGGCCCGGGACGTACTCGCTCAGGCAGCGGCGGTCGGCACCCCCGTACATCTGGTCGGGCACTCGCTCGGCGGCCAGATCGCCCGCGCGGCGGTGCTGCTCGATCCGGCGCCCTTCGCGTCACTGACACTGATCTCGTCCGGTCCCGCAGCGGTCACCACCGCCCAGCAGCAGAAGATCAAGCTGCTGAGCGACGCACTCGGCAAGTGGGGGATGGAGCAGGTGTGGGAGGCGATGCGCGCGATGGGTCCGCCGCAGGACGCCGAAGCGGGCGACGAACCGGCCCTGCGGCGACGCTGGTTGATGCACCATCCGGCCCAGCTCATAGCAACCGGGCGGCAGTTGGCGACCGAACCGGACCGGGTGGACGAGCTCGCCGCCCTCCCGCTCGCGCGGCATGTCGTGTCGGGCGAGAGCGACGACACCTGGCCGGTGCCGCTGCTGGACGAGATGGCCGTACGCCTCGGGGCGGTGCGGAGCGTCATCGCGGGCGCCGAACACTCCCCCAACACCGACCGGCCCGAGCGGACGGCCGAGGCACTGACCGCGTTCTGGGACGGGCACTGCGGCTGACCGGTACTGCGACCGGCCGACACCGCGGCTGACCGGCATCGCGGTACCGATCAGTGGATCAGTACTGCGACTGAAGGTGGTTCCAGAAGCCGTCCCGCAGCGCCCGCCGCAGGTCGCCGTGACCGCGCAGCGACTGCTGGAGCAGCCGTTCCGCGTCGACCAGCAGATCCTGGTCCACCGGCCCCGGCAGATAGGGGCGCCCCGGCAGCAGTTCGGCGAGCGTCTGACGGCCGCGCTCGGAGAGCCAGGTCGCCGCGATCTGCGCACCGACGAAGCGGACGTCCTCCCGGGACGGCGGGGGCGCCCCCTCCTCGTACACCGTGACGGGGCGGCGCCCCACGTACGGCTGCCAGAACTCCAGGTCGAAGGTCCGCTGGCTGTCGACCTCCCAGAGCAGCGGCTCGGCCTGATTGCGGCCCTCCCCCGCCTCGATGCCCCAGAGGTGGACCCGTGCCCCGTACCCCTGGGCGGCCTCGACGGCGGAGACCAGGTCCTCGTCGCCGCCGACCAGCGCGGCATCGCTGATCGCACGGTGCCTGGCGAGCGATTCCAGATCCGTGCGGATCAGGGAATCGACGCCCTTCTGCTGGTTGTTGGCGTTCAGATTACCGAGCCGGACCTTGACGTCCGGGAGCTCGGCGATGGACTGCTGTTCGGGGGTGTGGATACGGCGCCGGGCGCCGTCGTACCAGTACACCCGGAGCAGCCTGCTGTCCGCGAAGATGGTCCGCGCCTTGTCGATGAACGCCTCGATCAGGCCCTCCGCGTCCAGATCGAACGATCTGCGGTCCTCGTTCCCGGTGACCAGCAGGCCGGCCGCCGCGTACACATATCCGGCGTCGACGAAGATCGCGTGCGTGGAGGGTGTCTTGGACACCTCGGAGAGCACACGCTGGAGGAGCGCGTTGGTGCGCTCCAGCTGGGCACTGATATCTGGATCGTTCATACGGGGTTCATTCTCTGTGGCGTCACGGAGTGAGCACAACCTGCGGCCCGACCCATCGGTCGTTAGGCTCGCGAAAATTTTATTTAGCGTAGGGAATGTTTGCCGGGGGCAACTCGTTATCTCCTACGGAACGTGTGTTGCACGCTAACGACGCAATCACCTCTTAACGGACGGGCAACCGTCCGGACTCCGCGCGGGACGAGACTGTGAGAGCCCGCACCAGTAGTTCTCCTAGCAGGAGGATCAGACGAAGGGAGAAGCCTTGCGCTTCGAAATCATGCGACTCGATGATGTCGATGGCTCCGCCATGGACAGCACCGTCGTAGACGCCGCCTCCGTCAACCGGATCGTGCAGCAGGCTGCCGCAATCGGCCAGCGCATCTACATCCGCCCGGCCGAATCGTCGGCCTCGTAACACCGGAAGATTTTCCAGAGGAAGCGCCCCCGTGCAGACGCACGGGGGCGCTGTGCGTCCGGCCGCCGGGCGTGCGGCGCACTCAGCCGGCCTTGATGACCTGCGTGATGCCGTTGATGATCTGCTGCACCGCGATCGCGGACAGCATCATCCCGGCGAGCCGGGTCACCAGCACCACACCGCCGTCCTTGATGACCCGGATGATCAGCAGCGAGTACCGCATGGTCACCCAGAGCACCACGTGCATGGCGGCGATCGCGGCCCACACGGACACCTGCTGCGCCGCGGTGGACGCGTGCTGCACCGCGAGGATCACCGAGACGATCGCACCGGGCCCCGCCAGCAGCGGCATCCCCAGCGGCACGAGGGCGACGTTGACGTCCTTCGTCTGCGTCGGCTCGTCGGTCTTGCCGGTGAGCAGGTCGAGCGCGATGAGCAGCAGGAGCAGCCCGCCGGCGATCATCAGCGCCGGTACGGAGACATGCAGATAGTCCAGGATCTGCTGACCCAGCAGACCGAAGACGGTGATCACTCCGAGAGCCACCGCCACCGCCTGCCCGGCCATCCGGCGCTGGACCTTGGCGGGGCGGCCCGCGGTGAGGGCGAGGAAGATCGGGGTGATTCCCGGGGGGTCCATGATCACGAAAAGCGTGACAAAGAGGGATCCGAAAACGGCGACGTCGAACACAGTGAGGGCCTTGCTTGCGGGGAGAGAGTGAGCGGGGACGGTGGTACCGGAGCGCGGACGCGGCCCGGTACGGAGACGTCACCCGCGGAGCGCCGCCGGAACGCGGCACACCGGAAGGTGACAGAACGGAGGAGAGGGACAGAACGGGAGGGGCGGGCGCCACCTGGCACCGGACCCGCATACGGTCCGGCGGGCGACGCGGCGCTAGGCGGAGTGTCCGCCGGCGCCCGGCACCGGGAACGCCCCGGTCGCGCGCCGGGTGATCTCGCCGTAGACCTCGGGATGCGTCGTACACGCGCCGAGTTCCACGAACTTCCGGCTGCCGTGGTAATCGCTGGAGCCCGTGACCAGCAGTCCCAGATCGGCGGCGAGCCCCCGCAGCCTGGCGCGGGTGGGCTCGTCGTGGTCCATGTGGTCGACCTCGATGCCGTCGAGGCCGCAGGCGGCCAGCTCCGCCATCACGGACTCGGGCACCACCCTGCCCCGCTTGACGGCCTGCGGGTGGGCGAAGACGGTGACGCCGCCGGCCTGCTTGACCAGCCGGACCGCGGTGAAGGGGTCGAGTTCGTGCTTCCCGGCGTACGCGCGGCCACCGTCGGCCAGCCACTCGGCGGTGAAGGCGTCGGACACGGTCTCGACGACCCCCAGCTCCACCAGGGCGGTGGCGATGTGCGGACGGCCCAGCGAGGCGTCACCCGCGATGCGCGCCACCTGCTCCCAGGTGATCGGGACGCCCAGCTCCTGGAGCTTGTGGACCATGGTGCGCGCACGCGGGACCCGGTCGTCCCGTACGAGTTCGCGCTCGCGCAGGAACTCCGGCTCGTCGGGGTCGAAGAGGTACGCGAGCATGTGCAGACCGACGCCGTCGGCCTCCGCGGTGCCGCCGACCCGACAGGAGAGTTCGGCGCCCGTGACGAGGGTCAGCCCCGCGGGCAGTGCCGCGCGGGCCTCCGCGTGGCCGCGGGTCGAGTCGTGGTCGGTGAGCGCGACGACATCGAGTCCGGCTGCGGCCGCGTTGCGCACCAGCTCTGCCGGAGTATCCGTACCGTCCGATGCCGTGGAGTGGGTGTGCAGATCGATGCGCACGACGCGGGACTCCGGAGCTCGGGAACGTAAGACGGTCGGGGACGTAAGACGGTGTCCGCCAGGGGACGCTCAAGGGTAACCGGCATACGGAGCTGTCCGGGCCGGGCCCTTGGCGGCGGGGGATCGCAGCCGCGCCCGGCAGACCTCGACAGCGGGCCCGCTCGCACAAGCCCCGTGCCCACCCCACCGGGGAGCCCGGCCGCGCCACCGGAGAGCCCGGTCGCCCAGGACCGTCAGCCCAGGCCCGTCAGCCCAGGATGCGCGGGGAGAGCGCCCCGCACGGCAGCAGTTCCACTCCCGTGCCCACTTCGCGCAGGTCCGTCAGGACCAGCTCGTCGTACATCAGCAGCCCCGACTGCTCGGGCCAGAGGATCGCCCACAGCCAGAGCCCGCGTGCCTCCCCCGCGAAGACCGCACGGTCGGTGGGCGACTCGATGCGCCAGAGCGGGGTGGGGCGGCCCGCGGCGAGCACCTTGGCCTGCGGGGGTTTGTCCACGTCGATGTACCGACCGGGGTCGGGGCCCTCGATGCCCGCGTACCGCGCGCCGAGCCCGACGCCCAGCTCCTCGGCCACCAGCAGCAGCTCCCCCGGGCCTTCGAGCGGGCCGGGTCCCGAGCAGGCCACGGCGGTCGCACGGCCCCCGCTGCGCTCGTCGCCCGCGCTGACCACGCCGGTGAAGAGCCAGCCGACGGGCAGCGGCCACGGCATCCAGACGGGCACCCGCGCGCGCGAGGCCACCACTTCCAGTGCCTCGACGGTCGGCGGTAGAACCGGCTGCAGCGGATAGACCACGCCGTGCACGTCACACTGCCACGCGTCGGCGAAGAGGCCGGGTGCCCTGACCCGGCCGCCACACTTCGGGCAACTGGGTTCGCCCCTCATACCTCCCAACGGTCCTCCCCGGCGGTCACCACGTCAAGGACGATCACCCGTCCGCCGCGCACACGTGCGGAAACTAGATGCATCTTGCATTTATTAGCCTCACTAATTTATTATGTGTATAACGCAACGATCTGGCGCGACAGTCAGGCGCCAGGACCGACCGAGAGTGAGGGCGTCCCATGCCAGGAGAGGATCCGTTCGACGAAGGTGCCGGAAGCATCCTGCGCCAGCCGATGGCCGTCTGGGCCACGGCGGGAGCTTCGGTCGTGGCCTTCATGGGGATCGGGCTCGTCGACCCGATCCTGCCGTCCATCGCCAAGGGGCTGCAGGCGACACCGAGCCAGGTCTCGCTGCTCTTCACCTCCTACTTCCTGATCACCGCCGTCGCGATGCTGGTCACCGGCTGGGTCTCCAGCCGGATCGGCGGTAAGAAGACCCTGCTGGCCGGGCTCGCCCTGGTCGTGGTCTTCGCCGCCCTCTCGGGCACCTCGGGCTCCGTCGGTGAACTGGTCGGCTTCCGGGCCGGCTGGGGTCTTGGCAACGCGCTCTTCGTCTCCACCGCGCTCGCCGTCATCGTCGGCGCGGCGGCGGGCGGCAGCGCCGCCGCGATCCTGCTGTACGAATCGGCGCTCGGCCTCGGGATGGCCTGCGGGCCGCTGGTCGGCGCGCTGCTCGGAAACGCCAGCTGGCGCTACCCGTTCTTCGGCACCGCGGCCCTGATGGCCATCGGCTTCATCTGCATCTCGTTCCTGCTCAAGGAACAGCCCAAGCCGGCCAGGAAGACATCGCTGCTCGACCCCATCAGGGCGCTCGGCCACGGCGGGCTCGCCTCCGTCGCCGGATCGGCCTTCTTCTACAACTACGCGTTCTTCACGGTGCTGGCCTTCACGCCGTTCGTGCTGAACATGACGCCGTACAAGTCGGGCGCGGTCTTCTTCGGCTGGGGCCTGCTGCTCGCGGTGTTCTCCGTACTCGTGGCGCCCCGGCTCCAGAAGCGCTTCGGCACCCTCAAGGTGCTGGGTGCCTCACTGGTGCTGCTCGCCGCCGACCTGGTGGTCCTCGGCTACGGCAGCCACACGACGGCCATCGTCTGCACGATCCTGTCCGGCGCCTTCATCGGCCTCAACAACACCGTCTACACGGAGCTGGCGCTCGGCGTCTCGGACGCGCCGCGCCCGGTGGCGAGTGCGGGGTACAACTTCGTCCGCTGGTTCGCGGCGGCCGCGGCACCCTTCCTCGCCCCGCACATCGAGGGCTGGACCAACATCCACATCCCCTTCGTGGTGGCCGCGGCCGCCGCGGTGGTCGGTGCGCTGGTCGTCCGGGTACGGCGTACGGCGCTGACCCACGAGGCGGAGGAGCTGGAACCGGTCCACGCGACCGAGGACGGCGTGTCCGCCTTCGTGAACTGAACCGGACGGGCAGTCCAGCAGAACAGAACGGCCGGGTGGTCCGGCGGAACCGAACCGGACCGGTCAGTCCAGCGGAACGGACCTGCGCAGCGGATCGCGCAGGTCCGTTCCGCGTGCCAGCCAGCGTTCCTGGAGTTCCCCGGCGCCGTGCACCCGCTTCCACGCCGCCTCGTTGTCCGTCATCGGCAGCAGCGGCAGAAAGCGGACCGGGTCCAGCGGCGCGTCCAGCTCCAGATCCTCGACCAGCCCGCCGGGCTCGGCGACCAGCACCGAGCTGAACGGCGCGCCGCTCCACAGCGGTTCACCGACGTCGAGCGAGGCGCCCGGAGCCACGATGACGCCCTCCACCTGCGGCGAAGCGGCCAGGACCGCGAGCGGGCGGAGCACCTTGTCGGTGTCGGCGAGTCCGGCACGCACCGAGAGGACCAGCTCCGCGCGCGGCCCCTGCACCGGGTCCGCGAGGGTGGCCGTGGGGTCGGACATGGGGTGTGCGGACATCCCGAGCGTGGCGTAGCGGACGACGGCCGGATCGCGGGCGTCCACGAAGCGCAGCACCTCGATCCGGTCCGTACCGAGGAACGTCACGGCCGCGCGGGCGTCCGGCTCACCCAGCGCCGAGCGCAGTCGGGCTTCGACCAGAGCGAGAACATCTGCCATGAGCCCGAGCATAGAGCGCGTATCGAACGGGCAAAGTGGGGGCTTGACGCTTCAGTCGGCTGATAGTCTTGGCCGCTGGTCAGGGCAGCATCATTGTCCCCCACGGGGGACCGGCCGGAGGAGGTGGGACTGCGATGGATCGAGATCCGAGTCGACCGTGCAGTACAAGCCGCTCTTCCGCGCATTTTCCGTGTTCTCTGTGACCTGAGACCCTGCATACCCGGCCCCAACACCGGGAAACCTCCTGAGTCTCATGGCATTTCGCACGCCGGAAGAGCACCTCGCTTCTGTCTGATCCGTGTCTGTAGCGAACGCCGTCACAGCGACGCCGCGGTTCCGCCCGCTTTGCGGACGTATGAGACCAACACCTCGATACGCCCCCATTCCGGGCAGTGCCACGCCCGCCGACGGCCTCTCCGTGAAGGAGCCCCGCCATGTCGATGATCCGTGACCTGCGCGCAGCGGTCCGTCCCTCCCTGCGCAAGAGCAGCTCCACGCACAGCAATTACGACCCGACCCGCGACCCCTCGGCCAGCAGCGCGGTCGTGGACTGCGCGGTCTACCGGGACGGCGTGCGCGAAGCGGGCAAGAAGTGCCTGACGCCGCGTGAGGCGCTGAAGCGCGCCAACGAGTCCGGCGGTTTCACCTGGATCGGTCTCCATGAGCCGACCGAGGAGGAGTTCTCCGGTATCGCGGCCGAGTTCGGGCTGCACCCGCTCGCGGTCGAGGACGCCGTGCACGCACACCAGCGGCCGAAGCTGGAGCGGTACGACGACACCCTCTTCACCGTCTTCAAGACCATCCACTACGTCGAGCACGCCGAACTCACCTCCACCAGCGAGGTGGTCGAAACCGGCGAGGTGATGTGCTTCACCGGACGGGACTTCGTCATCACCGTCCGGCACGGCGGCCAGGGCTCGCTGCGCGCGCTGCGCCACCGGCTCCAGGAGGACACCGAACTGCTCGCCAAGGGCCCGTCGGCCGTACTGCACGCCATCGCCGACCAGGTGGTCGACGGCTATCTGGCGGTCGCGTCCGCTGTGCAGGACGACATCGACGAGGTCGAGATCGATGTCTTCTCCGAGCCCGCGAAGGGGACTTCGCGCGGCACCGACGCGGGGCGCATCTACCAGCTGAAGCGTGAGGTGCTGGAGTTCAAGCGGGCGGTCTCGCCGCTGCTGCGCCCGATGCAGCAGCTCAGCGAGCGGCCGATGCGGCTCGTCGACCCGGACATCCAGAAGTACTTCCGCGATGTCGCCGACCACCTGGCCCGGGTCCAGGAGCAGGTCGTCGGCTTCGACGACCTGCTCAACTCGATCCTCCAGGCGAACCTGGCGCAGGCGACGGTCGCGCAGAACGAGGACATGCGCAAGATCACCGCGTGGGCCGCCATCATCGCCGTGCCGACGATGATCACGGGCGTGTACGGCATGAACTTCCAGCACATGCCCGAACTCCGCTGGCGGTACGGCTACCCCATGGTGATGGTGGGGATCCTGGCCCTGTGTGTCGGCATCCACCGCACCCTGAAGCGGAACGGCTGGCTCTGAGGAGCCGCACCGTCGGCGCCTGCGCACCGCCCTTACGCTGGGCGCATGACACAGACCTTCCTTGAGCGGGCCCTCGTCGAGGAGGCCACCAAGAAGTCCGGCCTCATCTGGGTGCGGGGCAGCGGGCCGGAGCGGGCGCTCTGGCACGTCTGGCACGACGGCGCCGCGCTGCTCGTCGGGGACGGCCCCGGGGAGCAGCCGCTGCCGGGGCTGGCCGACGGCGCGGCAGCCGAGGTCACGGTGCGCAGCAAGGACAAGGGCGGCCGGCTGGTCGCCTGGAGCGCGGTGACGGCGGAGCTCGCGCCCCGCTCGGACGCGTGGGAGGCGGCCGTCGCCGAGCTCAAGGGCAAGCGGCTGAACGCGCCGGACGGCGAGGCGATGGTGGAGCGCTGGGCGCGGGAGTGCCGCGTGGTGCGGCTCGTGCCGCGCGGGTCGAGCACGGAGCTGCCGGACGGATCGCTCGCCGCCGTCCCCCTGCCCACACCGGCGACGACCCGTCAGGAGATCCCGGCGGGCCTCCCGAAGCTGCTGCTCAAGCGCAAACGCCGCCGGTGACGGGCGCGCCCCCGCGCGTGCCCTGCTGACGGCCCGGCCCGTGACGTCCTTCGCCCGGCCCCGCCACGGCCGGGACCCGGACGCCTCACGCCTCACGACTTACGACTTACGGCCAGGTCCGCCTCACGACGTGGGCAGCTCGTGTCCGTGGTCCACGGTGTCGTCCTTGCCCGGCGCCTTCAGCGTGACGCTCCTGTTCCACTCCGTCAGCCGGAGCGCACCCGCGCCGCCCGCCCGCTCGAACCGCAGCGGGTACGGGGTCCCCTTCAGCGACACATCGAGTGTGCCGCCCTGTCCGCCGCCCCCGGTGACCTGGACCGCCGGGACACCGCCCACCTTGGTCCGGTCGCCCTTGCCCAGCGAGCCGTGCAGCCCCAGCAGCCCGTCGAGCAGCGCGTGCATGTCGGTGAACCCGCGGAACTGCCCGTAGGCGGGGTCCTGCTTCGGCACCTTGACGTATTTGTCGTCGAGCTTGCCCGCGGCGGCGGCGCCGTCCTTGCCGTCGGTCTGCTTCCAGAAGCCCGCGCCGGCCTTCACATAGAGCGCGTCACCGATCCGCAGGAGCGCGAACGTACTGGTCTTCGAGGTGACCGAGCCGGTGCCGCCGTCGGTGGTGAGCCGCATGTTCAGCTGGTACGAGCCGCCCTTGCCGATCAGCGTGCCGGCGACCCGTACCGCCTTGGCCGCGTCCGCCGCCGTGCGCGCCCTGGTCTCGATCTCCTTCGCGGAGAGCTTGCCGACGCCGTTGGTCCCCGCGTCCGGGTCGTCGCCCGAGCAGGCCGCGAGCGAGACCGCCAGAGCGGCGCACAGCGCGCCTGCCAGTCCTGCCCTGCGGGCCCGGGCGGCCGGGGGAAATGCAGCCACGTGCACTGCCTCTCTTACGAGTGTCCTCACCAGGAGACCGCAGCGTACCCGGGTCCGCCGCCCCCACCGGAACAGAGCCATCCGGACCCGCTGCCGGGGCGGCTCGGAGCAGGACGGGCTAACGTGAGGCCCGGACAAGGCGCCGCAACGGCAGCGAAACGGGCACCGTACGGAGCGTACGAAGAGGAGGCGCGGATGGCGGCAGGCGTCCCCCGGATCTTCGTCTCGCACCTCGCCGGAGTCTCCGTCTTCGACCCGAACGGCGACCAGGTCGGCCGGGTGCGCGACCTCGTCGCGATGCTGCGCGTCGGCACCCGCCCGCCGCGGCTGCTCGGACTGGTCGTCGAGGTGGTCGGCCGCCGCCGGATCTTCCTGCCGATGACCCGGGTCACCGGTATCGAGTCGGGACAGGTCATCACCACCGGCGTGGTCAATGTGCGCCGCTTCGAACAGCGCCCCACCGAGCGGCTGGTCCTCGGCGAGCTGCTCGACCGGCGGGTGCGGCTGACCGGCACGGACGAGCAGGTGACCGTCCTCGACGTGTCCGTGCAGCAGCTCCCGGCCCGCCGCGACTGGGAGATCGACAAGGTCTTCGTACGGAAGGGGAAGGCCGGCGCGCTGCGGCGCAAGGGCGAGACCCTGACCGTCGAGTGGTCCGGCGTCACCGGCTTCTCGCTGGAGGAGGAGGGGCAGGGCGCGGAGAGCCTGGTCGCCACCTTCGAGGAGCTGCGCCCGGCCGACCTCGCCAATGTGATGCACCACCTCTCGCCCAAGCGCCGGGCGGAGGTGGCCGCCGCCCTCGACGACGACCGGCTCGCCGACGTACTGGAGGAACTGCCCGAGGACGACCAGGTGGAGATCCTCGGCAAGCTCCAGGAGGAGCGCGCCGCCGACGTGCTGGAGGCGATGGACCCGGACGACGCCGCCGACCTGCTGAGCGAGCTGCCCGAGGAGGACAAGGAGCGGCTGCTGACGCTGATGCGGCCGGACGACGCGGCCGATGTGCGGCGGCTCCTCTCCTACGAGGAGCGGACCGCGGGCGGTCTGATGACGACCGAGCCGATCGTGCTGCGCCCGGACGCGACGATCGCCGACGCGCTGGCCCGCGTACGCAAGGAGGACCTCTCCCCCGCGCTGGCCGCGCAGGTGTACGTGTGCAGGCCGCCGGACGAGACGCCGACGGGCAAGTACCTGGGCGCGGTGCACTTCCAGCGGCTGCTGCGCGATCCGCCGTTCACCCTGGTCGGCGCGATCGTCGACAGCGACCTGCCGCCGCTGCCGCCACAGGCCACGCTGCCGGTGCTGACCAGCTATCTCGCCGCGTACAACCTGCTCGCGGCGCCCGTCGTGGATGAGAGCGGCTCGCTGCTCGGGGTGGTCACCGTCGACGACGTGCTCGACCACCTGCTGCCGAGCGACTGGCGCGAGACCGACTTCCACCAGGAGTCCGGGGTGCCCGACGACCGGCCGGTGGAGGACGACCGGCCGGTGGAGGACGACCGCCCCGCCGAGGACGACCGCCCGGCGGAGGCCGCCGATGACCGCTGAGCCGACGTCCAGGGGCCGTCTCGACCAGCCGCTGCAACCGAAGCGGCGCTGGCTGCCGGAGTACGACCCGGAGTCCTTCGGGCGGACATCGGAGCGGGTCGCGCGGTTCCTGGGGACCGGGCGGTTCATCGTCTGGATGACGGTCGTCATCGTCATCTGGGTGGTGTGGAACACCTGGGCGCCGCACGCGCTGCGCTTCGACCCGTTCCCCTTCATCTTCCTGACCCTGGTGCTCTCGCTCCAGGCGTCGTACGCGGCCCCGCTGATCCTCCTCGCGCAGAACCGCCAGGACGACAGGGACCGGGTCAATCTGGAGCAGGACCGCAACCAGAACGAACGGTCCATCGCCGACACCGAGTACCTCACCCGGGAGATCGCCGCGCTCCGGATGGGCCTGGGCGAGGTCGCCACCCGTGACTGGATCCGGTCCGAACTCCAGGACCTGGTGAAGGACATGGCGGAGCGGCGTCAGATATTCCCGCGGGAAAGTGACGAAGCCGACCACTGACCGCTCTTTCCCGGGCCCGCTGTGGGCGCCGTACCATCGACGCATGGCTATGGAAGACGCGGTGCGTGAAGCACTGGCGACAGTGAACGACCCCGAGATCCACCGTCCGATCACCGAACTCGGCATGGTCAAATCGGTCGACATCGGAGCGGACGGGGCGGTCGCTGTCACGGTCTACCTCACCGTCTCCGGCTGCCCGATGCGCGAGACCATCACCACCAACGTCACCGACGCGGTCGCCCGTGTCGAGGGTGTGACAGCGGTCAGCGTCGAGCTGGACGTGATGAGCGACGAGCAGCGCAAGGAGCTCGCGACCTCGCTGCGCGGCGGCACAGCGGAGCGCGAGGTGCCCTTCGCCAAGCCCGGCTCGCTGACCCGGGTGTACGCGGTCGCCTCCGGGAAGGGCGGCGTCGGCAAGTCGTCGGTGACGGTCAACCTGGCCGCCGCGCTGGCCGCCGACGGCCTGAAGGTCGGCGTGGTCGACGCGGACATCTACGGACACAGCGTGCCGCGGATGCTCGGTGCGGACGGCCGGCCGACCCAGGTCGAGAACATGATCATGCCGCCGTCGGCGCACGGCGTGAAGGTCATCTCGATCGGCATGTTCACCCCGGGCAACGCCCCGGTGGTGTGGCGCGGGCCGATGCTGCACCGCGCGCTCCAGCAGTTCCTGGCGGACGTCTACTGGGGCGACCTCGACGTGCTCCTGCTCGACCTGCCGCCGGGCACCGGCGACATCGCGATCTCGGTGGCGCAGCTCGTGCCGAACGCCGAGATCCTGGTGGTCACCACCCCGCAGCAGGCCGCGGCCGAGGTGGCGGAGCGGGCCGGCTCCATCGCGGTGCAGACGCACCAGAAGATCGTCGGTGTCGTCGAGAACATGTCGGGCCTGCCCTGCCCGCACTGCGACGAGATGGTCGACGTCTTCGGTACGGGCGGCGGGCAGAAGGTCGCCGACGGCCTGACGAAGACCACCGGGGCGACCGTGCCGGTGCTCGGCTCCATCCCGATCGACGTACGGCTGCGCGAGGGCGGCGACGAGGGCAAGCCCGTCGTGCTGACCGACCCCGACTCCCCGGCGGGCACCGCGCTGCGCGAGATCGCCAACAAGCTGAGCAGCCGCCAGCGGGGTCTGGCGGGCATGTCGCTCGGGGTCACCCCGCGCAACAAGTTCTAGGTCCTGTCCGGCCGAAGGGGACACACACGCACACCCGGGGGCGGTCCGCTTCGGCGGCCGCCCCCGGGTGTGTTCCGCAGTCGCGGTGTACGGCCGGCTGTGGTGCGGTTCTGTCTCTTGTCCGGTCTGTCTCGTGTCCGGGCCGCTGTCGCGTCAGACGTACGTGGTGATGTCCTTGACCACGGCGAAGCCCAGCCCGTACGCGCTCATCCCGCGCCCGTACGCCCCCAGGTGGACCCCGGTCGCGGTGGCCCCGGCCAGCACCCAGCCGAACTCGGTCTCCCGGTAGGCGAACGGCGTCGGCACCCCGTCCACCGGCAGCGTCAGCTCCGACCACTCCGGGCCGGACAGGTCGTCCGCCAGCTCGAACGCGGCCTCGGTCTGCTGGTCGAGCCAGTCGTCGCGCAGGGAGTGGTCCAGCTGCGCGGGCCAGGTGCAGGCCAGCAGGCCGGAGCCCGCGAGCCAGGCCGCGGAGGAGACCGTGGTGGCCTCCAGCACGCCCGTACCGTCGCCGCTGCGCCGCACGGGGCTGGACGCGATGGTCACCACGGCTGCGAAGTGTTCCTTGTCCGGTTGTGCGTCCGGTCTGACAGCCGGCTCGTCACCGTGTCCCAGGGAGCCGTGCTGGACCGCGCGGTCCGCCGCGACGCCCACCTGCATCAGCCGCCGCGGGCCGGTGAACGCCTCGTCCAGTCCGTACCAGGAAAAGGGCGCCCTCAGATAGTCGTCGACCGCGTGGGTCCCTGTCCGACTCGTCGTCTCCATGTGCCGGCCGCCTCCTCGATCCTCAGCGTCCGAAGCGGCCCACCCCCACGGGCGCCCTCACTGCCGGACAGATGGAGAATACTCAGGTGGCGTCGGCGTCGAACGGCGGACGCACTTCGGTGTCGACCGTCACACTCTTCTTCTGCAGGTCAGGGCCGCTCTTCTTCAGCAGATCCGGGCCTGTCGATGAGCCATTGGCACTACTCGGGGCGATCTCGGCCGCGGTCTCCGTGTCACTCCCGTCGGCGATCGACCTGCCGTTCACCACGTCGGTGATCTCGGAGATCTCCTTCTTCAGGTCGAAGCTGCTGCGGATCTCCTTGAGCCCGAGCTCATCACTGCCGTCCATGAGCTGCTTGCGCACGAACGTCTTGGGGTTCAGGTCCTCGAACTCGAAGTCCTTGAACTCGGGGCCGAGTTCGGTGCGGATGTCCTCCTTGGCGCTCTCGGAGAACTCGCGGATCTTCCGGATCGTACGAGTGACGTCCTGGATGACCTTCGGCAGCTTGTCCGGGCCGAAAACAATCACGGCGAGGACCACGAGCGTCACGATCTCAAGGGGGCCTACGTCATTGAACACTTTTGCTCCTGGTGTTCTCCGCGGCCCGCAGGTCGGGGTGTGGTCCGGGCCCCGACCACGGTACCCGGCGAAGATGTCCGGACGGTACCTTCCGCCGGTCTTTCATGTGCCGTCGGCCGATCCAAGAGTCAAGGTCACAGGCCGGTCCCGGCCGTCCCGGCGGACGGTGAGGGCCAGCTTGTCGCCCGGCCGGTGCGCCCGGATCCTGACGATCAGATCCGGTGCGCTGTGCACCGGTTCACCGTCCACACCTGTGACGATGTCCCCCGCCTCGATGCCGGCGGCGGCCCCCGCACCCCCCGCTGCCACGGCCGCGCCGCCGTCGTTCGCCCGGTCCGCCACGCGGGCACCGTCACCCGCGTACTTCATGTCGAGTGTGACACCGATCACGGGGTGCGCGGCCCTGCCGTTGTTGATGAGCTCCTCCGCTACGCGCTTCGCCTGGTTGATGGGGATCGCGAACCCGAGCCCGATCGAGCCGCCCTGACCGCTCTCGGAGTCCGAGCTGCCGTCGGCGGCGCGGATGGCGCTGTTGATGCCGATGACCTGGGCCCTGGCGTCGACCAGCGGGCCCCCCGAGTTGCCCGGGTTGATCGGGGCGTCGGTCTGGAGCGCGTCGACATAGCTGACGTCGCTTCCGTCGTTCTTGCCGCCTCCCGAGGTGATCGGGCGGTCCTTGGCGCTGATGATGCCGGAGGTCACCGTGTTGGGGAGGTCGAAGGGGGCGCCGATGGCGACGACCGGGTCGCCGACCTGCACGTTGTCGGAGTTGCCCAACGGCAGCGGGGTGAGCCCGGCGACCCCGCTGACCTTGACCACGGCCAGGTCGTAACCGCTGTCCCGGCCGACGACCTGAGCCTTGGCGGTCTCGCCGCTGCTGAACGTGACGGTGATGTCGCCGGCGGATCCTGCGGGTTCGACCACGTGGTTGTTGGTGAGGATGCGCCCCTCACGGTCGAGGACGAAACCGGTACCGGTGTCCGCCTCGCTGCTTCCCCTCACATGCAGGGTGACGACGCTGGGCAGCGCGCTCGCCGCGATCCCGGCCACGGTGCCCCGCGCGCGGGCGGGGCTCTCCTTGGCGGCCTGCGGGAGCCGGACGTCCGCGAACGAGCCGTTCAGTACGGAGTACGCGCCGAGACCGCCGCCGATGACACCGGTGACCAGCGCGACCACCACCATGACCACGACCGTTCCGCGTCGGCGCCTCTCCCTGACCGGCGGCGGAGGCGGTGACGGGGGCGCGCCCCACGGGTCGTGGCGCAGCCACTGCGAGGGCTGCTGTACGGGGAACTGGACCGGCTGCTGCGCGGGCTGCTGCCCCGGCTGGTGCGGTGGTTGTGAGTGGGGCGGCTGTGGGTGGTGCGGTTGCGAGTGGGGTGGCTGTGGGTGGTGCGGTTGTTGTGGCGGGAGGGGCTGGTGATGCGTCTGCGGTATGTGGTGCTGCGGAGGCTGCACGGCACCCGTGTAGGGCGGTGGGATGTGAGTGCCACCGGCGGGGGTGGGGACGGGCCGCTGGACGGGCGGTGCGGGGGCCCAGGGGCCCGGACCACCGTAGGGCGGGGTGCCATAGGGGTCCGGGTCGTGCAGCGGGCGTGGGCGACCGGCAGGGCCGTCGCTCCGTACGGGCGGCGCGTGGGTACCGCTCGCCGGGGCCTCCGCGGATGGCAGGGGCTCCGCAGGTGCCGGCGGCTCCGCAGGTGCCGGCGGCTCCGCAGGTGCCGGCGGCTCCGCAGGTGCCGGCGGCTCCGCAGGTGCCGGGGCCTTCCCGGATATCAGGCGCTCCGCAGACGCCGGCGGCTCAGCAGATGCCGAGGCCTCATCGGATGCCCGCGGCTCGGCCAGGGGCAGCGGGTGGGCCGGCGACGGCTGGGGCTGGGCGCGAGGTTCGGACTCCAGCGGGGGCAGCGGCTCGCGCAGAGGCGATCCGGCCCCGGATATGTGGGGTGACACGACCCCGGCCGGAGTCCCGTCGGCCGGCGGGTGCGGCAACGGCGGCGCGGGACGTCCCGCCGCAGGGCTGCTCCACCACTTGACGTCCGGCCCGGTGGGCTTCCCGTCGTCCATGCTCTCCCCGCACCTGCCCCGCGCTCCGCGTGCCCTGTGGCGGGCAGCCTTTCAGGGATTCAACCAGGTTTCCAGGTGTCCGGAGCCCGCTCAGTGCCCGGCAGAAGCCGGCAGACCCGAGGCCCCCGGAGCGGCCAGCGGGGCCGGTGGCGGCGTGGTCGTGGGGCTTGCCTGCGCGCTCGGCCGGGCGGGCCCGGGCGGGGTGGCGGCCATCGGAGGACGTATGGCGGACAGCGACGACACGGTGACCAGGGGCGTCGTGAGCGAGTACAGGGACTGCCGGGCCGGACGGGCGCCGGATGCGGACGTCGAGTGCCGTCCGGCGAAGGCGGTGGGCAGGACCGGGGGCCGTCCATCGTTGGTCAGCCGGGCGCCGTCGCCGCTGCGGCGGCGGTTCAGGTCCGTCCCGATGCCGACCGGGTCGGTGGCACTCATCGGGGTCACGTTGTTGGGCGGGCCGTCCGTGTGCACCGGGGCTTCCGCGCCGTCGAACGGCAGCGTGCCGCCCAGTGCGATGGCGGCCAGCGAGAACGCGCTGGCGGCCGCGAACGCGAATCTCCGTCCCCGCCAGGCCGACCGCTCCTGATCGCTGCGGCCCACGGGGTGGACCCGGAATCCGCCGGCCGGGCCGCTGTCCGGAATCGTGGTGGCGTGCGGTCCGGCGGGCACATAGCCGAAGGTGTCGATCCGGGGGTCGGACGAGCGCCCGTCCGACGACCGGGCAGGTCCGAAGATCTCGTCGGCGAAGCGGCCGCCGAAAGGTCCACGCCGACCGGGGTCGTCGGCGCCGGGTCCGCCGGGCAGCCCCTGGAGGCGGGCGAGCAGTCCTTCGGAGGGCGGCGGGGGCGCGGTCTCGGCGAAGACGCTCTTCAGCCGGCGCTGCGCGTCAGCTTCGGTCTTGCACTTCGCGCAGGTGGCCAGGTGCGCGAGCACCCGCTCGCGGGCGTCGTGCTTCAGCTCACCGTCGACCAGTGCGGCGAGCCGGTCCCCGAGGTGCTGCTCGGCCGGGGTCGGACTGGATCCACTCACGCGGTCCCATCCTCTCCATCCAGGCCGGGAGCCACCCCGGCCAGCGCGCGCTGCTCGGCGCGACGGGCCTCGGGCGAACGGTGCTTGAGAGCCTTGCGCAGGTGGGAGCGGCCGCGGTGGATCCTGCTGCGTACGGTGCCGAGCTTGACGCCCAGCGTCGCGGCGATCTCCTCGTACGACAGCCCCTCGATGTCGCAGAGGACCACGGCCGCGCGGAACTCCGGAGCGAGGGTGTCCAGCGCCTGCTGGACGTCCGCGTCGAAGTGGGTGTCGTGGAAGACCTGCTGCGGCGACGGCTCACGGCTCGGCAGCCGCTCGGCAGCGTCGTCCCCGAGGGCGTCGAAGCGGATCCGCTGCTTGCGGCGGACCATGTCCAGGAAGAGGTTGGTGGTGATGCGGTGCAGCCAGCCCTCGAAGGTGCCCGGGGTGTACGTCGACAGCGAGCGGAAGACGCGGACGAAGACTTCCTGTGTGAGGTCCTCGGCGTCGTGCTGGTTGCCGGTCAGGCGGTAAGCGAGCCGGTAGACCCGGCCGCTGTGCGTACTGACGATCTCCTCCCACGAGGGCGGAGTCCATGTCTGCGCGTCCGCGTCTGAGGCGAAGGTCGCGGTCTGTACGGAGTCAGCAGCGCTGGAGCTGTCAGCAATGTCGGTCACGGATTTCGGCTCACCCGCCGACCTGAGAAAGCGCCGCAGCACTCCTCCCCGATCCACAGGCGCAGCCGCACCTCCCCTGTCGGCTCTGGTGGTGTCCAGTGGAGCCCCTACCATAGCCACCTCGCCCGTTAGCTCCGGATAAGCCTGATTGCCGGACTGATTGCCGGAATCCTCGTACATCCGCATCCCCCCTGCCCTCCTACAACGCCCGGTCCCATCTGCGGGTTCCCGGGCGCAGCGGATACAGTCACGAGTGCGCCAACTACGGGGACAGGAGAGGGCCATTACCGCCAACCGGCAGACGAGCTGGGCCTTCGCCGACGCTTTTGTCGCCGAGGACGAAGCCCTGCGCTGGGCCCGTGACCGGGCCCGCGACTCAGGCCTGCCCTCGGTCTCGCCAGGCACCGGAGCGGCGCTGCGGCTGCTCGCCGCCACCACGGACGCGAAATCGGTGGCCGAAATCGGTACGGGCACCGGCGTATCGGGCATCTATCTGCTGCAGGGAATGCGCCCGGACGGCGTGCTGACCACCGTCGACCCGGAGCCCGAGCGCCAGGGCTTCGCCCGGCAGGCGTTCCGCTCGGCCGGCTTCGCGGCGAACCGGTCGCGCTTCATCCCCGGCCGCGCTCTCGACGTACTGCCGCGCCTCGCGGACGGCGGGTACGACCTCGTGTTCTGCGACGGCGACCGGCTGGAGTCGCTCGACGTGCTCGCTGAATCGTTGCGTCTGCTGCGGCCCGGCGGACTGGTGTGCTTCGAGGGGGTCTTCGCGGACGGCCGCACCGTCGACTCCGCCGCCCAGCCCGCCGAAGTGCTGCATCTGCGGGACCTGCTGCGCACCGTGCGCGAGAGCCAGGAGCTGCTGCCCTCGCTGCTCCCGGTCGGCGACGGGCTGCTCTGCGCCGTACGCCTGGGCTGACCCGACGGCCGTCCCGGAAATCCGCCACCGCCGCAGACACCCGGACCGACGCGCCGCGAACACCACGCCGCGGAAGATCACGCCGCGGAAGATCACAGCGCCAAACACCACTGCCCCGGCCGGAGCCGGGGCAGTGGAGAGAACAATGGGGGGCGTCCGCGTCAGCCGACGACCTTCTTCAGCGCGTCGCCGAGTGCATCGGCCTCGTCCGGAGTCAGCTCGACAACGAGTCGTCCGCCGCCTTCGAGCGGAACGCGCATGACGATGCCCCGCCCCTCCTTGGTCACCTCGAGCGGGCCGTCGCCCGTCCGCGGCTTCATGGCCGCCATGCTCGTTCCCCTTCCTGAAACCAGCTCATCGCAGCCGACAACCCAGGTGTCACCGGCATCGAACATATTGCTTCCCAGCCATTATCCCGCATCCCAGGACCCGATGACCAACATCGGTCTGCATCGCTTGCGCAACGCACTTCCCCAAAACCACTCAATTCGGCGTTCCCCCTGCGATACTGCGCCGCCTCGTCCACCATTCTTGACCAGCATTGTTTGACGCAGGTCACATGTTCGCCGCTGATGATCTCCGGCATGCTGAGCTGCGGACGACGAATCAGCACCATCAGCAGCCGACAACCAGCAGCGGAGGGCCCCATGGCGGACACCGTGCTCTACGAGGTGACCGACGGACTCGCGACGGTCACCATCAACCGTCCCGACTCCATGAACGCGATGAACACCGAGGCGAAGGTCGCCCTGCGCGACGCGGTACGGACCGCGGCTGCGGCCTCCGACGTACGGGCCGTACTGCTCACCGCCACCGGGCGCGCCTTCTGCGTCGGGCAGGACCTCAAGGAGCACATCTCCTCGCTGACGGCCGACCGCGAGGCGGGCACCGGGCGCACCATGTCCACCGTGCAGGAGCACTACAACCCGATCGTGCGGGCCCTCACGGAGATGCCGAAGCCGGTCGTCGCCGGGGTCAACGGCGTCGCTGCGGGGGCAGGGCTCGGCTTCGCGCTCGCCGCCGATTACCGGGTCGTGGCCGACACCGCGAAATTCACCACGTCGTTCGCGGGTGTCGCGCTCACCGCGGACTCGGGCGTCTCCTGGACGCTCCCCCGGCTGATCGGCCAGAGCCGCGCAGCCGATCTGCTGCTGTTCCCGCGCTCGTTCGGCGCGCAGGAGGCGTACGAGCTGGGCATCGCCAACAAGCTGGTGCCGGAGGCCGATCTGGCGTCGGAGGCGCTGACCGTGGCCCGCGCGCTCGCCGACGGCCCGACGGTCGCGTATGCGGCGATCAAGGAGTCCCTCGCTTACGGAGCCGGCCACCCGCTCCGCGAGGCTCTGGAGAAGGAGGACGAACTCCAGACGCGTGCGGGGGCGTCGGAGGACCACCTGATCGCGGTCGAGGCCTTCGTCGGCAAGACGAAGCCGCGGTATCTGGGGCGCTGAGCACCGCCGCCGCGGGGCAGCCCTCGGTACGGGCCGGCCGGCCGCGCGGATCAGCCCGCCGGTACGCGCCGGCCGCACCCCCGGATCAGCCCGCCCCCGCCGGCGGTGTCAGCCGCCCGTGGAGGTCCGCCCGGCGAAGCAGTCCGCCAGGTGGTCGTCGACCAGGCCGCACGCCTGCATCAGGGCATAGGCCGTGGTCGGGCCGACGAAGCGCAGGCCGCGTTTTTTGAGTGCCCCGGCCAGCGCCGTGGACTCCGGCGTCACCGCGGGGATGTCGGCGATGCGGCGGGGCGCCCGGCGGGTGGCCGGATCCGGGGCGTACGACCAGATCAGCTCGTCGAGTACGCCGGGCTCCCAGCCGGCGAGCTCCCGGGCGTTGGCGAGGGTCGCGTCGATCTTGGCCCGATTACGGATGATCCCGGGGTCGGCGAGCAGCCGGCCCCGGTCTCCGTCGGTGAACGCGGCCACCGCGGCGATGGAGAACCCGGAGAAGGCCTTACGGAATCCCTCACGGCGGCGCAGGATGGTGATCCACGAGAGCCCCGACTGGAACGCCTCCAGGCAGAGCCGCTCGTACAGCGCGTCGTCGCCGTGGAGCGGACGGCCCCACTCGCTGTCGTGGTACTCGACGTAGTCCACGGTGGACACCCCCCACGGACAGCGCAGCTTCCCGTCGGCTCCCGGGACGGCGTCCGAGGTCATCGCCCCGGGTCCTCGTCGTTGACGGCCGCTGCCCGCGCACCGGCGAGCGCCGCTTCCAGCTCGGCGATCCGCGCGTCGCGCTCGGCCAGTTCGGCGCCCAGCCTGCCCAGCACGTCGTCCACGTCGGACATCCGGTAGCCGCGCACCACCATGGGCAGCCGCAGCGCCTCGATGTCCGCGCGGCCGACCGGGCGGGCGGCGGGCAGCGGATCGACGGGCAGTTCGGGGGAAGCATCGGACAGTACGGCGCCGTCACTGCCGCCGATCACCGCGAGAGTGACCGCGGCGACCACCACGACCATCGCGATCAGCAAGAACCAGAACACGAGTGAGCCTCTCCCCGGATAGCGGAACCGTGCGGATCCGATCGTGCCATGCGTACCTGGCCGTTAGGGTCGCAGGCGACTCAGCGGGTGAATTCAGAGGGTGAGGAGCAGGCGGATGCTGCGGTTGGGACGGCGCGAGTTCGACGCGCACGAACCGGTGATCATGGCGATCGTCAACCGGACCCCGGACTCGTTCTACGACCAGGGGGCGACCTTCCGCGACGAGCCGGCGCTCTCCCGGGTGGAGCAGGCGGTGTCCGAAGGGGCGGCCATCATCGACATCGGCGGGGTCAAGGCGGGCCCCGGCGAGGAGGTGACGGCCGAGGAGGAGGCGCGGCGTACGGTCGGTTTCGTCGCCGAGGTGCGGCGGCGCCACCCCGATGTGGTGATCAGCGTGGACACCTGGCGCCACGATGTCGGTGCGGCGGTGTGCGAGGCGGGCGCGGATGTGCTGAACGACGCGTGGGGCGGGGTCGATCCGGAACTGGCCGCTGTCGCCGCCCGGTTCGGCGCGGGCCTGGTCTGTACGCACGCGGGCGGCGCCGAACCGCGTACCCGGCCGCACCGGGTCACGTACGACGACGTCATGGACGACATCCTGCGGGTCACGGTCGGCCTCGCGGAGCGGGCGGTCGCGCTGGGCGTCAGGCCCGACGGGATCATGATCGACCCCGGCCACGACTTCGGGAAGAACACCCGGCACTCGCTGGAGGCCACCCGCAGGCTGGGCGAGATGACCGCGACGGGGTGGCCGGTGCTGGTCTCCCTGTCCAACAAGGACTTCGTGGGCGAGACGCTCGACAAGCCGGTCAAGGAACGGCTGCTCGGGACGCTGGCCACGACGGCGGTGTCGGCGTGGCTGGGGGCGCAGGTGTACCGGGTGCACGAAGTGGCCGAGACCCGGCAGGTGCTGGACATGGTGGCGACGATCGCGGGCCACCGGGCGCCGGCGGTGGCCCGGCGGGGGCTGGCCTAGGGACTGTCCGTCCTCTGCGACTGAGCGCTCTGCCCGGCCTGTCCGGCCGTGCAGAGCGCTCGGTCCACTCGTCATGTGCGCGGGCCGGACGTCAGCCCATCGTCACCGTCAGGTACGTCTCCCCGGAACCGGGCGGGCGTGTCCAGGACACCGACTCGAAGGAATGCAGTCGGCCCTCGGTCAAGGCGAGGCGTGGCAGTGTGACGCCGTACCCATCCGCGATGGCGTCCAGCGCACGAACCGCTGCGGCCGCATGGGCAGCCATGTCCGGGGGGCCGAAACCCAGGACGGCCGGGTCCAGTTCGGCCGGGATGGCGCCGGAGCTGTCCTCCACAGCTCCGGCCCGCACCGTGAACGCGTACAGCGGCGCCCCGCCCCGGGCGACCGAGACATGGAAGAGCGGGGCGGGCCGGTTCCACTCGCTCCACACCACGATCGCCCGGCCGCCGCCCGCGGAAGCTGCCTGCGCGGGAGAGACGAACCGGTCGCTGGAGAACCTGGCCGGGGACTCCTCCAATCCGAAGCTCCAGCCCGCTCCCGCCCGTCCGACGCTGAGCAGCGCCTTGTCGTCGTAACTGGAGAAACTCCGCTGACCGGGCCGGTGGTGACCGCTGACGTCCCAGCATCTCAGCGGTGGGGAGAGCGCGGTGCCGGGCGACGAGCCGAGGAGTCCGGGCAGCTCGTCCGGGGCGGCCCCTTCGACCAGGACCATGCGGTAGTCGCACGGCGACGACTGCCCCGGTCGCAGTCCTCCGCCGCGTACGAGCCAGGACAGGCCGCCCGGGTCCTGGTCGCGGGCGGGGACCGGAGCCGGCCCCTGCTCGCCGCCGCGCGGGGTTGCCAGCAGCTCCAGTCGCCGCTCGGCGGTGAGCACGGGAGCGAGCACGGGGTCGGCGAGCAGACCCACCGGGGCGATGTGGTCGGGGCCGAGCGGCTCCCACATCGGGACCACGGTGCGCAGGATCCGCCAGGCGGCGTCGGTGTCGCCCCAACGGGCCAGTTCGCGGGCCTCGTCGACCGCCTCGCCGAACGCGCCGCCCGGCCGGTAGCGGAACGTCCCCTCGGCCATCTCGCGCAGGATGTCCGCCGCGGCCCGCGCGGTCTCGGGGAAGCGGTCGGCGTCGGCGAAGGACAGGCCGTCCACGGAGCGGTGGCTGCCGAGCAGGTCGGCGGCGTGCAGGGGGAGCAACTCGGTGAGGAAGCGGGGGTCGCTGGGGTACGGTGGCCGCCGGCCCGCCCCGTACGGCCCGCCCAGCTGTCCGATCTGGTGCAGCAGCTCGGTCGCGCGCGGCCGGCCGTACCGCTGGGCCTCTCTCAGCAGTCCGGCCGCCTCTCCGTAACGGCCGCGCAGCGCCGCGATCCGGGCCCGGTCCACAGCGGCGTCCTGGGCGCGCGTCGTCCCGTTGACGAAGGCGGCGGCGCCCCGCTCCCCGTCCCGGCCTGCCTCCAGGTGGTGGAACTCCTGGTGCATGGCGACCATGAAGTCCGCGAACGACGGGTACCGCTCGGGGTCCGAGGCCCGCCAGGACGCCCACACCCGCACCGCCCACTCGCCGTCCGGCCCGACGTCCTCCGGGTCGAGCAGCACATAGGTGGCGTCCGACTGGACATCCAGCTGGAGCGCGCGGGACCACAGGCCGACCTGCGCGCGCGTCTCCTCCGGGTTGTCCTCGTCGCCCCAGAACTCGTCGTGGTCCTCACCGAGACCGCTCGCGTCCTCGTGCCAGTGGGCCTCGCGGGTGCCTGCCAGCATCCAGACGAAGCCGCCCGCATGCCGCCAGCCGTCACTGACCCGTAAGAACTCCCGGTAGGACGGCGGTATTTCGCATCCGAGCCGCGCCTCCATGCGGGCGATGTCCGTATCGGTGGCGGGCGCGGCCCCGAGCCATCTGCGCTGTTGGTCCTCCAGGTCGTCCGGGCTCAAGTCCACCGAGCTGCCCTGGGCGTCGGCCCACTCCTCGCTCCACCGGGTGAGGAACTGCCGCCAGTCGAAAGTCTTCGCATCCATGCCGGTGAATGCTTCCACCGGGCACTGACAGTCGGCCTGGCCGGCGTTCCGCGTACCCCACCGCGCGGTGCGGGAGCGTGCTGTCAGTGCCAGTTCCAGTCGATGAGGGTGCGCAGCGTGTCCGAGTGGAAGTCCGGGAAGTCCATGGGGACGACGCCGAGGTGCGTGGTGTCCGACAGCCGGCCGTTCAGATAGCTCTGCACTCCGGGCATGATCGCGTCCGCGTTGGTCTTGGGCCAGCCGCCGCCCGCGTAGCTGGTGAAGTTGATGTACATCAGCGCCGAATTCTGGTCGCCGGTGGCGTTGTCGAACTGCTGGGTGACCTTCGCGGTCTTCCGGGACGGCAGGGACAGCCCCTGGTAGATGTCCTGGAGCGAGAACCACTGGTTGGACAGGAAGTCGTTGTCGCCGCCCGGCCATTGCAGGATCGGCAGGTCGTTGTCGAACTGGGCGATCAGGACGATGCGGCCGCGCGCCTCGCCGAGCGTCGGCGCCCGGTCGGTGAGGAGGAACCAGGGGCGCCAGCCCTTGGTGTCGAGGTAGCCGTTCAGGACGTCCTTGAAGCCCGCGCCGACATCGTTGTTGGTGCCGTCCTCCTTCTTCAGCCGCATCACGATCGTCTCTCCGGGATGCTGCTGAAGGAAGTCGCGGCACTGGGTGAGCACCCCGTCGAAGGTGATGCCCTGGTAGAACCCGGCGTGGTAGATCCCGAACGAGTCGCCCATATGGTCCTGGAGGCCGTTGGCCCGGATGTCCAGGAACCGTATGCCGCGCTGGAGTTGCTCGGCGATCCCCCAGTTCTGGGTGTGCGACCACTCGGTGCCGTTGGCGGGATCGGTACAGCAGGAGTCGTGAGTACCGGGGATCGTCATCCGCAGCAGGGACAGCGCGTCGGGCAGCGCGCCCATCCAGTCGGCGGGAACCGCACTGCCGGTGGCGGCGGCCGCGTGCCGGGCGGTCGCGGCGTGCGCGGTGCCGCCGCCGGTCACGAGGGCGGCGGTGGTGACAGCGGCGGCGGAGCGTATGAGGGAGCGACGGCTCAGTGTCATGGGGCGGTTCCTGCCCCGCCGGAAGGCGTTCGCAACATCGGGCCGCGTTTGTTGCGCCTGCCCGCCGCTCAGGTCCTGTCCGGCCGGTCCTCATGGGCCGCGACCCGGCCTTCGGCACCGCGGTCCCGGCGCCCCGTTGCCTCGGCGCTCCGCGGCCGGCAGGCCGGGTCCGCGAAGTCGCTCCTGGCTCACGACTTTCGCGGACCCGGCCTGCCGGGAGGAGGAGCGGGCTACAGCCCCGTCTCCTTGGTCACCAGGGCCACCGCCTCGTCCACGTCGTCCGTGACGTGGAACAGCATCAGATCGCGTTCCGATGCCTTGCCCTGGGCGATCACCGTCCCGCGCAGCCAGTCGACCAGGCCGCCCCAGTACTCCGTACCGAAGAGCACGATCGGGAACCGGGTGACCTTCCGGGTCTGGACCAGGGTCAGTGCCTCGAACAGTTCGTCCAGGGTGCCGAGGCCGCCCGGCAGGACCACGAAGCCCTGCGCGTACTTCACGAACATCGTCTTGCGGACGAAGAAGTAGCGGAAGTTCACCCCGATGTCGACGTGCTGGTTGAGGCCCTGCTCGAAGGGCAGCTCGATCCCGAGCCCGACCGAGACGCCGTTGGCCTCCCTGGCGCCCTTGTTCGCCGCCTCCATCGCACCGGGGCCGCCGCCGGTGATGACCGCGAAGCCCGCGTCGACCAGCGCGCGGCCGATCCGTACCCCCGCCTCGTACTCCGGTGAACCCGGCGCGGTGCGGGCCGACCCGAAGACGCTGATCGCGCTGGGCAGTTCGGCCAGTGCGCCGAAGCCCTCCACGAACTCCGACTGGATGCGCATGACCCGCCAGGGGTCGGTGTGCAGCCAGTCGGCCGGGCCCTTCTCCGTGGTGTCGAGCAGCCGCTGGTCGGTGGTGCCGGGCTGGACCTGGTCCCGGCGGCGCACCACCGGGCCGAGCCGCTGTTCCTCCGGCGCCGGTGCTCCCTCAGGGTTGCCCATGTTGTGCTCCCTCCGCTGTACGTGTTCACACAGCCTAGGTCTGCACGTGTGACGAATGAGGAAATTCAGGCCGTCAGCCAGGCGCGGAGTCGTTCCTCGGTGTGCGAGATCCTGGTGATGTCGACCCGCTCGTCGCGCTTGTGCGCGAGCAGCGGGTTGCCGGGGCCGTAGTTCACCGCGGGGACCCCGAGCGCGCTGAAGCGCGACACGTCCGTCCAGCCGAACTTGGGGCGGGCCTCGCCACCGACCGCCGCCATGAAGGCCGCCGCCGCCGGGTGCGAGAGGCCGGGGAGCGCGCCGCCGGTGTGGTCGTCGACGATGAACTCGTCGATGTCGCAGTCGGCGAAGAACTCCTTCACGTACGCCAGTGCCTGCTCCTCGCTGCGGTCGGGCGCGTAACGGAAGTTGACCACCACCGTGCAGGCGTCCGGGATGACGTTGTTGGCCACGCCCCCCTCGATCCGTACGGCGTTGAGGCCCTCGTGGAACTCCAGGCCGTCGATCACCGGCCTGCGCGGCTCGTACGCGGCCAGCTTCGCCAGGATCGGGGCGGCGGAGTGGATCGCGTTGGACCCCATCCAGGCGCGCGCCGAGTGGGAACGCTCGCCCTTGGTGCGCAGGATGACCCGGAGCGTGCCCTGGCAGCCGCCCTCGACCTCGCCGTCGGAGGATTCGAGCAGGACGGCGAAGTCCGCCGCGAGCCAGTCGGGGTGCGCCTCGGACACGTGCTTGAGGCCGTTGAGTTCGGCCGCGACCTCTTCGTTGTCGTAGAAGACGAAGGTGAGGTCCCGGTTGGGCTCGGGCACGGTCGCCGCGATCCGCAGCTGTACCGCCACGCCCGACTTCATGTCACAACTGCCGCAGCCCCACAGGACGCCGTTCTCGTCGAGCCGCGACGGGACGTTGTCCGCGATCGGCACGGTGTCGAGGTGTCCGGCCAGCACGACCCGCTCGGCGCGGCCGAGGTGTGTCCGGGCGACGACGTTGTTGCCGTACCGGTCGACGGTCAGGTGCGGCAGCGCCCTCAGCGCCTCCTCCACAGCGTCGGCGAGGGGCTTCTCGGTGCCGCTCACGGACGGGAAGTCGACCAGCTGTGCGGTCAGGGCCGGGGCATCGAGTGCGAGGTCAAGCGGGGTCTCTGACATGGTTCTGACCCTAACCCGGCTCCAGTACGGTGGGCCTCGTGTCCCAGCCCACTGCCGCGCCACGCCGCGGCCGCTTCTTCCGGATCGTGGCCGCCGTCGCCGTGCTGCTGGCGCTGGCGGGCTATGTCCTGGTGCAGTACATCAGCGGTGGCGGCAGTGGTCCGCGCTGCACGGCTCAGGGCGGCGACGGGACCAGCTACCGGCTGAGCCCGGAGCAGGCCGTCAACGCGGCGACGATCTCCGCAGTGGGAACCTCGCGCGGAATGCCGGAGCGCGCGGTGACCATCGCGCTGGCGACCGCGCTCCAGGAGTCGGAGCTGCACAATCTCGACCACGGCGACCGCGACTCGCTCGGCCTCTTCCAGCAGCGGCCGTCGCAGGGCTGGGGCACGGCCAAGCAGGTCATGGATCCGGTCTACGCGTCGGGGAAGTTCTACGAGCACCTCGGGAAGATCCACGACTACTCACGGCTGCCGCTGACGGTCGCCGCGCAGGAGGTGCAGCGCAGCGGCTTCCCGCAGGCGTACGCGAAGCAGGAGCCGGACGCCCAGCTGCTCGCGGCCGCACTGACCGGCCGGTCGCCCGCCTCGTTCTCCTGCGCGGCGACGAAGAGCAGCCTGGCGGGCGATCCGGCCGCGGTGCGCGCCGCGCTGAAGCGGGACTTCGGGTCCGGGGTGCTGCCCTCCGGGAAGTCGGCGCAGCCGTCGGAGGTCCGGCTGCCGGTCCGTACGACCACGGCGCGGGCCGTCGGGGCGCCAGGCACCGGGTCCGTCCAGCAGCGCGGCTGGGAGCTCGCGTACTGGGCGGTGGCCAACTCGGCCGCCCTCCACATCCAGCAGGTCTCCTACGCGGGCCAGGAGTGGACCGCGGCGACAAACCACGCACCATGGCGCAGAACGGACACCACGCAGACCGTTTCGACGGGGCGGAGTGCGGGCCAGGGCGCCACCGAAGTCCGTATCGCCCTCACGAAATAGCGCCGGAAACGGACTCGTACGGGTACGCGATCCGTCACCCGGAAGCGGCTCCCCCGGCCCGCCGGGGGCGCCTTTCGCGGCCCCTCCGGGCGTTCTCGGCGAGCCTCCGGGGACCCCGTGGGAGGCAAGGGGAGTGACGGTTCAGCAGCCCCGCCGACGGGCCTCCGTTTGTCCGTTTTTATCCGAAACCGATAATGCGACGCATTGCAGACTCTTTACCTTGGTGCACCGCAACTTCCCCCTCCCCCTGAGCGGTTGTCACAGCGTCCGAACGCCGGACAGTCCAGTCCCCTCCCGCTCAAGGAGCACCATGTCCCTCTCCCTGACCCGTCGGATCGCCCGTACCGCGCTGCTGATCGCGGCGGGCGCGGCCCCCGTGGTCGGTGCGGCCGGCGTCGCAAGCGCCGCGGAACTCCCGCAGACCCCGAACCTGGGCGGCGTGACCGCCCTCGACGGCGCCGGCCTGGGCAACTCCGTCGACAGTGCGGCCCGGACGACCACCGGTATGGCCGGTGACACCGGCAGCAAGGCCGTCAAGAAGACCGTCCCGGCCGCGGGCAAGACCGTCGGCGCCGTCGGCAAGACCGCCGCTCCGGCCGCCCAGAAGGCCGCGGGCGACACCGCGGGCAGCGCGGGCACCCTGGTCGGCGGCACCGCGCAGAGCGCCGGCGGCACCCTGCCGTCCGCGGGCAAGCTGCCGGTCAACGGCGGCCTGCCGCTCGGCCAGTAGGACCCGGCCGGCATTCGGCCGGCAGGACCGGCCAGTACGACTCGGCCGACAGCAAGGGGCCCCGGGGAGTTCACAGCTCACTCCCCGGGGCCCCTTCCGCGTACGGACCGCGCTCTCGCAGCCGGCGGGCTGCTCAGTCGGTGGACTGCTTCTCGCCCAGCCGCTTCACCGCGGCGGCCACCCGCTCGTCCGTGGCCGTCAGTGCGACGCGGACGAAGCGCTCGCCCGCCACGCCGTAGAAGTCACCGGGCGCCACCAGGATGCCCAGCTCCGCGAGGTGGGCGACGGTGTCCCAGCACTCCTCGTCGCGGGTCGCCCACAGGTAGAGGCTGGCCTCGCTGTGCTCGATCCGGAAGCCGTGCGCCTCCAGCGCGGTCCGCAGCGCGGTGCGCCGGGCCAGGTACCGCTCCCGCTGCTCCGTCACATGGGCGTCGTCGCCGAGCGCGGCCACCACCGCGGCCTGTACGGGCGCGGCCGTCATCATCCCGCCGTGCTTGCGGATCTGGAGCAGCTCGCCGAGTACGGCGGAGTCGCCCGCGATGAACGCGGCACGGTAGCCGGCCAGGTTGGAGCGCTTGGAGAGCGAGTGGACGGCGATCAGACCCTCGTACGTACCGCCGCAGACATCGGGGTGGAGCACGGAGACCGGTTCGGCCTCCCAGCCCAGCTCGAAGTAGCACTCGTCGCTCGCGATCAGGATGCCGTGCTCACGCGCCCAGGCCAAAATCCGGACCAGCTCGTCCCGGCCGAGTACCTGGCCGGTCGGGTTCGACGGCGAGTTGAGCCAGAGCAGCCTGAGCCCCTCGGGGTCCAGCTCCGTCGGGTCGTCGTACACGACCGGCTCCGCGCCGCAGAGCCGCGCGCCCACCTCGTACGTCGGGTAGGCAAGCCGCGGGTACGCCACCCGGTCACCGGCGCCCAGGCCGAGCTGCGTGGGCAGCCAGGCCACCAGCTCCTTGGAGCCGACGACGGGCAGCACGTTGGTGTGCGCGACCTCGCTCGCGCCGAGCCTGCGCTCGCACCAGCCGCTGATCGCGTCCCGCAGCTCGCGGGTCCCCCACACCGTGGGATACCCCGGCGAGTCGGCCGCCGCGACGAGCGCCTCGCGCACGATCAGGGGGACCGGGTCGACCGGTGTGCCGACGGAGAGGTCCACGATGCCGTCCGGGTGGGCGGCGGCCGTCGCCTTGTACGGCTCCAGCTTGTCCCAGGGGAAGGCGGGGAGGCGCGATGAGAGTGCGGACACGGGCTTTCACTTTCTCGTACGGGCGGACAGCGAATGCCGCGGTCCCGTACGGCGAGAGTGCCGTACGGGACCGGGTCGCTACGGGTCAGCCGTTCTGCGGAGGCAGCGCCGCGATGAAGGGGTGGTCGCGCTCGATCAGGCCGAGCTTGGAGGCGCCACCGGGCGAGCCGAGCTCGTCGAAGTATTCGACGTTCGCCTTGTAGTAGTCCTTCCACTCCTCCGGGGTGTCGTCCTCGTAGAAGATCGCTTCCACCGGACAGACCGGCTCACAGGCACCACAGTCGACGCATTCGTCCGGGTGGATGTACAAGGACCGGGAGCCCTCGTAGATGCAGTCGACGGGGCACTCCTCGATGCACGCCTTGTCCTTGACGTCGACACAAGGCTGCGCGATGACGTAAGTCACGCTGTCGTTCCTCCTCGGTAGGGCTGCTCTGCGCGGGAGCGCGGCGTCGTCGATGCCCGCACCTAGTATCTCCGTTCCTGGGCGCGATCCGAACAGGAGGGGCGGAGAGAGCTGTGGAATTCACTACCGGCGGACGGCTCAAGGTCCGAATTACACCTGTTGACGTGGGCAAACGGGTATCAGTCAGGCAGCTGGCCAACGAGGCCGCACCAGGTGCGAAGTTCACCGACACGGTGGGTGTTCTCACATCATGGGACGACGGTGTGCTGTCCATCACACAACGGTCGGGCGTGTCGGTCCGCATCCCGGAATCGGCGCTCGTGGCGGGGAAGACGGTGCCCCCCGCGCCCGCGCGCCGGCGGGGCCCGTCGGCGACCTTCCCCGAACTGGCGCGGGCGGCGGCCCGCGCCTGGCAGCCGGTGGAGAGCGAGCAGCTCGGCGACTGGCAGCTGCGGGCCGCAGTCGAGGAGGTGCCGAGCGAAGCGCGTCGTCGGGGGGCGGAGGTCGGGCGACGGGAGGGATTCACCCGCCGCGCCAACTCCGTACTGCCGCTCGGCGATCCGGGCCGGCCGCTGGACGAGGCGCTGGAGCGGGTGACCGCCTGGTACGCGGAGCGCGGCCTGCCCGCGTACGTCCAGGTCTCCACCGGGCACGAGGGCACCCAGGAACTGCTCGCCGCCGCCCTCGAACAGCGCGGCTGGACCCGTGAGGTGAGCGCGCTCGTCCGGATCGGCGCACTGGCCCCCATCGGCGATCCGGTCCGCCCGCTGGACGATGCGGTCTCCCGGGTCGCGCTCTCCCGGACCTTCGACACGTCCTGGCTCGCCCGCTACCAGCGCTTCGGGACCGCGGATTCCGGGACCGCGGATCCGGCCGTCGCGAAGGTGCTCGGCAGCGGCCCTTCGACCTGGTTCGCCTCGGTCGCCGGTCCCGGCGATGTGCCCGCCGCCATCGGCCGCTGTGTGGTCGACGGGCGGTGGGCGGGGTTCATGGCGGTGGAGGTGGACCCGGCAGCCCGCCGCCAGGGGCTGGCGAGCGCCGTCATGACCGCACTGGCCCGCCGGGCGCTCGACGAGGGCGCGTCGGCGGCCTGGCTCCAGGTCGAGGAGGACAACACCGGGGCCCGCGCCCTCTACGACGGTATGGGCTTCCGGACCCACCACAGCTATCACCACTACCGGCAGCACATCCCCACGGCATAGGCGGGTACGAGACCGATATGGACGAGCAATCCACCGACTGGCGCCAGCAGTTCGCCGAGGAGGCCCGCGCCGAGCGGCCCGATCTCGCCCTGCTCTGCCTGCTGGTGGGCACGGAGGCCGATCCCTCACTCGGCCAGGTCGGCATCGACACGGCCCAGATCGAACTGGACCGGCTGGCCGGGATGGTGCCGTACGGGGTGACCGGTGCCCGCGCCTGGGCCACCGCGCTCGGTGAACTCCTCGGCGTACAGCACGACTTCAGAGGTGGCGCCGCCGACTACCAGCGGCTGGAGTCCTCGCTGCTGCACGAGGTGCTGCGGCGCAGGCGCGGGCTGCCGATCCTGCTCTCGGTGGTGTGGACCGAGGTCGCGCGGCGGGCCGGGGCCCCGGTGTACGGGGTGGCGCTGCCGGGCCACTTCGTGGTCGGCTTCGGCGATCCGTCGGGCCCGCCGGACGAGCAGGTGCTCGCCGATCCCTTCGGCGGCGGCCGGCTGCTCAGCGGCGAGGACGCGGGGGCCCTGGTAGCCGGAGCGACGGGGGCGCCCTTCGACCCGTCCATGCTCGCCCCGGCGGGTCCACTGGAGATCATCCTGCGGGTCCTGAACAACATCCGCGCCTGGGCGGCGGCCCGTCCGGAGCGCACGGACGTCCAGCTCTGGGCGATCGAACTCTCCCTGCTGCTGCCCGCCCACCCGGCGCGGCTGCGCTTCGAGCACGCCCAGCTGCTGGTCGAGCGGGGCGAATTCGTGCGCGGCGCGGTGGAGATGGAGGAGTACGCGGAGGTGGTCGCCGCGATCGACCCGGGAACGGCCGAGGCGGTCCGCGGGCAGGCGAGGTCGGCCCGCGCGATGCTCAACTGACGGTGGCCCGGGCCTTTCGTCCGGATGAGGCCGGTCCGTTACGGGCGTAGCGGCCCGGCGCGATGCCCACGACGCGCTTGAAGTGCCGGGTCAGATGGGACTGGTCGTAGAACCCGGTGGCCACGGCCACCTCACCGGGCTGCTGCCCTTCGAGCAGCAGCCCCCGGGCCCGGTCGACCCGGCGGGACGTCAGGTACTGGTGCGGGGTGATGCCGAAGGCGGCGCTGAACGCCCGTACCAGATGGGCGGGGTGGGCATGCACCTCCGCGGCTGCCTCCTGCAGCGTCACCCCCTGGACCAGCCGTGCGTCGAGCAGCTCCCGCAGCCGGTCCGCGACGGACCTGCCGTCGTCCTCCCGGCGGCGGGCCGCGGCGCCGGGCGCCAGGTGTCCGCGCAGCCGCTCGCTGATCAGGGCCAGCCGGCTCTCCGCCTCCAGCTCGTCGCCCCGGGAGGCCAGGGACATGTGCAACCGGCCGACGCGGCTGCGCAGCACCGGGTCGACGAGGTCGGGCCGGTCGACGGCGGCGCCGATGTACCCGGCGCCCAGCTGTGTCATGTCCAGATAGAGCACCCGTTTGCGGAAGCCCCGCGGGGTGGCGGGCGAACCGTTGTGGGGCACGTGCGGAGGCAGCAGCGAGACGGTGTCGTGCGGGGTGCCGTGCTCATGGCGGTCGAGGTCGTACCGCACCGCCCCGTCGTCGACGATCAGCAGGGTCCAGGCGTCATGGACATGCATCGGGTAGGCGTGCTCGGTGAAGTGCGCATGGAAGACCTCCACGACACCCGCCACGGGCGGGCGCCATGCGGAGACCTCCGGCCCGGACACCATGCAAAGAACGTACAAGACGGCGCGCGGGACCGGTCGGCAGTCTCGGAGCATGAGAACCGAGACCGCCCCCGACCGCGCCGTCCCCGGCCACACCACTCCCGACCCCGCCGTGCCCGGCCCCGCCGCCGACAGCCTCACGGGCAGCGCCCGCGACGGCGCACCGGTCCGCTTCGACACCAAGATCGCTGTACTGCTGCACGAGGACCTGGAGACCTGGCAGCGGCTGAATGTCACCGCGTTCCTGGTCAGCGGCCTGGGCCTGACGGTGCCCGAGGTGGTCGGCGAACCGTACGCCGACGCCGACGACACCGCCTATCTGCCGATGTTCCGGCAGCCCGTGCTGGTCTTCGAGGGCACTGGCGCGACGCTGACCACCGCGCACTCCCGGGTCCTGTCCCGCGCACTCCCCCGGGCCGTCTTCACCCGCGATCTGTTCCGTACGGGCAATGACCGGGACAACCGGGCGGCGGTCCGGGCGGTCGGGCGTGACCAGCTCGATCTGGTGGGGCTCGCGGTGTACGGCCCGCGCAACGCGGTGGACAAGGTATTGAAGGGGGCCCGGATGCACCCGTGAGCCGCTTCTCCGGTCCGTAGCGCCGGACAGGGCAGGGCCGTAGCGCCGGACAGGGCAGGGCCGTACTGCCGGGCAGGGCCGGACTGTACTGCCGGGCAGGGCCCGGGGCTTGTCCTCACAGGCGCCGCACAGGCGGATATCGCGGTTGCTTACGATGCGTGTCGGTGAGGCGCCCTCGCGGCTCCGACCCTCCGTCCTGTGCCGCAGCCGCTCCGGAAGCCTCCTTCATGTCCCTTGCCCACATATCGCGTCCGTCGCCCTGCTTCCCGGAGGCCGGACCGACGTCCGCCGCCGCTCCGGCCGGCCCGGACCGCCGCCGCGTTCTCGTCTGGTCGATACCGATGCTGTGGACCTTCTGTCTGGGGCTGTGGGGGCTGTCGCGACAGGGCAGTGTGTGGCGGGACGAGGCCGCGACCTGGCAGGTGGCCCAGCGCTCCACGGCTGAGATATGGCACATGCTGGGGAACGTCGACGTCGTGCACGGGTGCTACTACCTGCTGATGCACTGGCTGTTCGAGTGCTTCGGACCCAGCACCACCACGCTGCGGCTGCCCTCGGTACTGGCCACCGGGGTGGCGGCGGCCTGTGTGGCGGTTGTCGGCCGCCGGCTGGCCGGTATGTGGGCCGGCCTGGCGGGCGGGATGGCCTTCGGGCTGCTTCCGGCCGTGCAGTTCTATCTCCAGGAGGGTCGGCCGTACGCACTGGTCGCGGCCGGGGCCGGGATCTCCACGGCACTGCTGGTGACCCTGTTGCAGGGGCGGGGCCGGACGGCGTACTGGGCGGCCTACGGCGGCACCGTCCTGCTGGGCGGGCTCCTGAACTGGCTCTCGCTCATGATCCTCCCGGCCCATCTGGCGACTCTGGCCTGGAGCCGGGCCGGCCGCGCGGTGTGGAAACGCTGGGCGGCCGGCTCCGTGGCCGCCACGGTCTGTGTGCTGCCGTTGATCCTCTTCAGCCGGGGCCAGGCCGCGCAGGTGTCCTGGATACCGCCGCTGACCTGGCACATGATGATCGGCCCCGCCGTGCTGCTGGTGATCGGCGGAGTCTGCGTACTGTTCGACCGCCCCCGGGCGAGCCGGCTGTCGGTGACAGCCGTCGGGCTGCCGCTGCTGGTGGTGCCGCAGCTCGGCCTCATCGGTCTCTCGCTGATCCAGCCACTGTTCCTGGACCGGTACATCCTCTTCAGTCTGCTGGGTCTCGCGCTGCTGATCGGTGCGGGGATCGGCTCGGCGATACGGGCGGTGAGACCACGGCACCCGAGAGCGTCGATATGGGTCCTGCCCGCGGTGATCGCCGTGGCGACGGTGGCGTTACTGCCGCAGTCGCTGGCCAAGCGGTCCCCGTCGAGCCGGGTGGACGACGTCATGGCGGTGGCCTCGGACGTACGGCGGCTGAAGCAGAACGGGAACGCGGTGCTCTTCGTCCCGTCGGCGCGCCGGGACACCAAGTCCGTTTCCCCGAGCGCCTTTTCGGGGCTGCGGGACATAGCTCTGGTGCAGAGCCCGGAGAAGTCCGGGACCCTGAAGGGCCTGGAGGCCGACCCCGGCCGCATACGTGCGGCGATGTTGGCCCAGCAGTGGATCCTGCTGGTGACGGACACACCGGAGGTGGCGAAACCGGTGGCCGGCGAACGGGACAGGACGAAGACCGCCGTGCTGAAGAAGTACTTCAGGGCCGTTGCCGACCAGCAGGTCCATGGGCGCCGGGTGACGGTGTACGAGCGGCGGGCGACGGCTCACTGAGCCGCGGCTCCGGGGCCGTCCGGGCAGGCGACACCGCACTTCGCCACGACGGCGGAACAGCCCTCAGAGCCAGCCCTTCTCACGGGCGATCCGCACCGCCTCGGCCCGGTTGCGGGCCGTCAGTTTCTGGATCGCCGTCGAGAGGTAGTTGCGGACGGTCCCCTGCGACAGGTGCAGCGCCGCCGCCAGTTCCGCGTTGGTCGAGCCGTCCGCAGCCGCCCGCAGCACGTCGCGCTCGCGGTCCGTCAGCGGGTTCGCACCGTCCGAGAGGGCCGCGGCCGCCAGGGTGGGGTCGATGACCCGCTCGCCGTCGAGCACCTTCCGTACCGCGGTGGCCAGTTGGGCCGCCGGTGCGTCCTTGACCAGGAAGGCGTGGGCGCCCGACTCCATGGCCCGGCGCAGATAGCCGGGGCGGCCGAAGGTGGTCAGGACGACGACCTTGAGCGCGGGCAGTTCACGGTGGAGCTGGGCCGCGGCGTCGATGCCGGTCATGCCCGGCATCTCGATGTCGAGCAGCGCGACGTCCACGGAGTGGGTCCTGGCCGCGGCCAGGACCTCGTCGCCGCGGGCCACCTGGGCCACGACCTCGAAATCCGGCTCCAGGCCGAGCAGCGCGGCAAGGGCCTCCCGGACCATGGCCTGGTCCTCGGCGAGCAAGAGCCTGATCATGCCCCGGATCCTATGGGGACGCGGGCGGTGAGGGTGAAGCCGGGACCGGCCCGCGTATCGAGCGTGCCGCCGGCCTGGGCGAGGCGCTCGGCCAGGCCGGTGAGCCCGTTCCCGCGCGGTCCGGCCACGGCGTGCCTGCCGTCGTCACGCACCATGAGTTCGAGGCGGCGGCCGTCCAGGGTCTGCCGGGAGCTGAGCGCCACCGTGCAGTGGCGGGCCGCGCTGTGCCGGACGACGTTGGTGATGCCCTCGCGCAGCGCCCAGGCCAGGGCGGCCTCCTGGTCCTCGTCCAGGTCGCCGGTCCGGCAGTCCTCCGGCACATCGGTGGGCACATCGGCCGCGATGCCCGCGGCCGCCAGCGCGGTGCGGGCGCCCGCCAGTTCACCGGGCAGGGTGGGGCGGCGGTAGCCGGTGACCGCTTCCCGTACGTCCGCCAGCGCCTGTCTGCTGACCTGCTCGATGTCCGCGACCTGGGCGGCCGCCTGCCCCGGCCGGTCGGGGAGCATCCGGCCGGCCAGCTCGGACTTGAGGGTGATCAGCGACAGGGAGTGGCCGAGGAGGTCATGGAGGTCGCGGGCCATCCGCAGCCGCTCCTCGTTGGCGGCGAGCTGGGCGACCGTGGCGCGGGCCTGCTTCAGCTCGACCGTCGTACGGATCAGCTGCCGCACCCCGGTCATCGCGAACCCGCCGAGCAGCGCCGGGATGAGCAGTGGTCCCGCGAGCTCCAGCGGATGGTCGTCGCGGAGCGAGAGGAGGCACATCAGCGCCGTGGTCCCGAGGATCCCCCAGGTCGCCCTGCGCAGGGGCAGGACCGCACCGCAGTTGACCGCCACGTACACGAAGAGCACGAGCCAGGGGGAGCCGAGGGTGAGGTTGAGGCCGATGGCGAGGGCGCCGAGGACGGCCAGGGTGAGGTGGATCGTCCTCGTCGGGAGCGAGCGGCTGGTGTTGCGGAAGACCATGACGAGATACAGGCCGACGAAGACGGTCAGCCCGGTCCAGCCGAGCGCCTGCTCGGCAGCCGAGTAGCGGCCGTCGAGCAGCGCGTTCAGCGGGGTGCTCAGGAAGATCAGCCAGATGCCGATCCAGACCATCTTCCTGGCGGCCTCCCGGCGGTTCTCGGGTACTTTTCCGATACCGACCGCTCTTTCCTCGTTCACGCCTTCAGTGTGTCCTTCCGGTACAGCCAGGCGGCGCCGCCTGCGAAGATCACGAAGTACACGAACAGGATGGCGACGTCCTTGATGTGCGGGGCGTTGCCCACCTCGATGGCCTGGCCGAGGCCGGCGTACGCATGGGTGGGCAGCCACTCCGCGATGTTCTGCAGCCACTGCGGGAAGGACGTCGTGGGCAGCCACAGGCCGCCGAGGATCGACAGGCCGAAGTAGATGATCATCGTGATCGGGCGGACCGCGTCACCGCTCGCGATGTACCCGATGGCGACCCCCAGCGCGGCGAAGACCAGGCTGCCGGCCCAGATGACTCCGGTCAGGGCCAGCCACTGCCAGGCGTCGAACCGTACGTCCTTGGCGAGCGCCGCGACGATGAAGACCACGACGATGCAGGGCAGGGTGACCACCGCCGCACTGCCGATCTTCGCGAGGACATAGCCGCGGCCCGGCAGCGAGGTGAGGCGCAGCTGGCGCACCCAGCCCTTCTCGCGCTCCTTGGCGATGCGCTCGCTGTTGCCCATCAGGACTGCGGTGAGCGCGCCGAAGGAGGCCATCGCGACCACGTAGAAGTTCTGCAGCGTGAGGTTGGTGCCGCCCACCTTGTCCGACGAGGACGCGCCGCTCGCGATGATCAGATAGAGCATCGACGGGTAGAGGATCGAGAAGAACATGAACTTCTTGTTCCGCAGGGTCCGGGTGATTTCGAGCTTGACCAGGGTACTCATACTGCTTTGGCCTCCTCGGCCTCGGTGATGGCGACGAAGGCCTGCTCCAGGCCGAGCCCTGAGACTTCGAGGTTGCGGGGGAAGAGCCCGAGTCCGTACAGCGCGTGGACGGTGGCGTCGGCGTCGGACGACTGGATACGGACGGTGCGGCCCGAGACGTCGAAGGCCGTCAGGAACGGGAGACCGCGCAGCACGCCGTCGTCGATGGCGCCCTCCAGGTCGAAGGCGATCCGCCGGGCACCGGCCTTGGCCTTGATCTCGGACGCGGTCCCGTCGGCGAGCAGCCTGCCCTTGTGGAGGACCAGGACGCGGTCGGCGATGGCGTCCGCCTCCTCCAGGTAGTGCGTGGCGAAGAGGACCGTACGGCCCTGGTCGGCCTGTTCACGCATGGTGGCCCAGAAGGCGTGCCGCGCGGAGACGTCCATCCCGGTGGTCGGCTCGTCGAGGACGATCAGGTCGTTGTCCCCGGCCGTCGCCAGCGCGAAGCGGACGCGCTGCTCCTGGCCGCCGGAGAGCTTGTTGACCATGCGGTCGGCGATCTGTGTGATGCCCGCGCGGTCCAGTACGTCGGCGACCGGGCGCGGGTGGCGGTGCAGGTCGCAGGCCAGCTGGACCAGCTCGCGGACCTTGACGTCCTCCATCAGGCCACCGCTCTGCAGCATCGCGCCGACCCGGCCGTCCCTGATGGCCTGCTCGGGGGTGGTGCCGAAGACCCGGACGGTGCCCGAGTCGGCATTGCGCAGTCCGAGCAGCAGGTCGAGCGTCGATGACTTGCCCGCCCCGTTGGGGCCGAGGAGTGCGACGGTCTCGCCGGGGTGCAGGTCAAGGGTGAGACCGGCTACGGCGTGTACCTCGCCGTAGCTCTTGTTCACGTTCTCGAAGCTCACCACGGTGGTGGGCGGTGCTGTCGTCTTCGTCATGAGAACAGCGTCGCTCACCGGGCTGTGCGGCGGCAGAGCCGCCTGTCGTGAATCGTCGATGACAGATGTCATAGCGGGGCCCATGACACGGCCCCCGCCGATGTGGTGACGCCGCCGGTCGGCGTCAGGTGGTCGGCGGGGGCCGGGCGGTCCTGGTCGGACGCGGCTGCGGTCAGCTCGGGTTGAGGTTGATCGTGGCGACGCGCTCCGCCGGCGTCTTGCCGAGCAGCGCGGTCTGCATGGCCTGCGCCACGTCCGTCGCCGAGACCGGGTGCTTCTGCCCGTCGCCCTTGGTGATCATCACGCCGTCGAAGACGCCTTCCAGGAGCTGCGTGATGGCGGTCCGGTTGTAGACCTGTTCGAGCCGGCCGTTGACGGGCTTCATGGAGAGGATCTTGGGGAGCGACTTCTCCGGCCCGAACTGGATCTGCTTGCCACCCGCCTTGATCGTGATCAGACCGGACATCGCGGGCTGCGCGAAGTCCTTCATGGCCCGGTCGATCTCGGTCTGGGTGATCGTCGGCTGCCTGGCGGCGACGGGGAGTTGCACGGTGTGCGGCTTCCCGGTCTGGACCTGCGCGCGGAACGCGTCCCGGACGGCGACCATCGACTTGTTGACGTCCAGTGTCTTGCCCGCCTTGCCCGGTACGGCGACGGCCTTGCCGGGCTCGAACTTGATCGTGCCGTCGGACGCGGAGCCGGAGACACCCGCCAGATCGGTCAGCGCGACACCGAGCTTCTCGTTGTCGGTGGGCAGGACGGGCTCGACCTGGCGCCGGTCGCCGAAGAGCGAACCGATCACCGAGACGGGGTTGTAGTCGCTGCCCGCGGCACCGCGGACGGTCGCCTGGGTGTCCAGGGTGAGCCCCGCCGTGGCCGGCCTGAGCTCGGTCCTGCGGCCGTCGACGCTCAGCTGGATCGGGGAGTTGACCCGGGTGCCGAGCGTGCTGTCGAGCTTGTTGACGGCCTCGTCCCGGGTGCCGCCGCCGATGTCGACGCCGAGCACGGTGGTGCCCTTGGGCACGTCGGAGTGGTTCATCAGCAGTCCTGCGCCGTACGCCACACCGGCGAGCACGACGATACCGACGCCGATGAGGCCCAGCTTCGAGCGGCCCTTCCTGGCCGGTGCGGCCGGGCGGACCGGGGCCGGCGCCGGGGTGGGGACCACGCCGGGGTGCTCGGACGGGCTGTACGGAGAGGGGCCGCCGGAGAGCCGCGGCCCGTCGGGACCGTCCGTACCGGGACCCGGACCGCCGCCGGGACCGGGCGGGAACGGCGCACGGCGATCGGACGGGGCCACCGGGACCCCGCTGCTGAGCGTGGAGCCCGAGACGTTGCCGCCGGCCGGCGGGCCGCTCTGGCCGCCGGGGCCGGTGCCGAACTCCGGCGCGGGCTGCTGCGGTGTCAGTACGGCGGTGTCGTCCGACAGCGGCGTCCCGGCGCCCCCCAGAGGGGACGGGGCGTCGCCGAGCGGCGGAGTCAGCGGGCTGGTGCCGGTGACGGGTCCTGTGGTCGGCCCGGAGGGGCCGGCGAGCCCGGCGGCACCGAGCGGCCCGAGCGAGCCGAGGGCCCCAGGAGGACCGGGAGGACCGGAGAGACCTGATGTGCCGGGCGCACCGGGTCCGCCGGTGTTCCGCTGCGGCGGCTCGGAGAAGTAGGGCAGGTCGGAGCGTGGAGCGCCGCCGTCCTGCGCTCCGGATCCGCTCGGGGCGGACGGCCCCGACGCCCCCGGCAGGCCCGACAGCCCCGAGGATGCGGCGGAACGCGGCGCTCCGACCGCTCCGTTGGCCCCGGCCGGGGCAGAAGACGCGGAAGGCGCGGCGGGCTTGCGCGGCGCGAACCAGTCGCTGGTCGGCCGCTCGGCCGGCGGCTCATCGGCCTCCGGCTCAGGACCGGGCTCGGGCGGCAGCTGCATCGCCGCGGTGCGCTCCTGGTCGGCGCCACCGGCACCGCCGGCGCCACCGTTGATGGGCTCGCTCTCGCCCATCGGTGTCCGCATGACGACCGGCGGAATCGGCCGCGAGCCAGGGATGTTGATCCGGATACGCGTCGTCAGCGTGGTCTCGGTCCTGGGCTCGTCCGGCTGCGGCTCGGGGGCCGGCGCTGCGGCCTCCTCCGGAGACTGGCGGGTTCCGTACGGCGGCGTGCCCGAGGGGTACGCGGCCCCGCCACGCCCCTGGGGACCGGTGGACGAACTGTCAGTTTCACGACTCAAGGCAGGTTCTCCCGGTTGGCTCCGCCGCCCGTTCTTACTTGTGCGGGAGGTTCGGCGGCGCGCACCACCATACTGGCCACGGCGCGATCGCACCCCCCACCCAGTGGAATGCGAGGTTCCGACAACCCCGCAGCCGCGCCCGGTTCACCGGGCGAAGCGGCACATCACTTGCCAGGTCGGGCGGAATCCGGCTCAGGCCGCGGCACCTTGCGCACGGTGGCACAGATCACAGCGGCCGCCATCCCGCCCAGCAGGAAGACGTACGAACCCGTTCCCGCGCCGAAGACGAAGTCGCCCTCGGGGCGGGTGGCGGTCAGCAGTATGACGGCGACCAGCCAGCCGACGGCGGCGGCACCTGCCCCGATCGCCGTGCCGGTCGCCACCCGGCCGCCGTAGAAGACCGCCGCCGCGCCCAGCAGGGCGAGCACCAGGCCGCCGGGGAACCAGCCGGCCTGTACGAGCGCGCCCGCGAGACCGGTGAGCGCGCCGAGGACGGCCAGCCCGAAGTAGGCAGCGATACGGCGGGGGTTCGGCGGTGCCGCCATGCCCGTATAGCCCTGGTTCATACTCATTCGTCCGCTCCTGCAGTGCTCGTCGTGCTGTCCGCCGGGATGCCCGCGAAGAGGTCCGTCTCACGCTCGCCGGCCGGCGCTCCCGGCGTGCCCCGCACCAGTTCGTAGTACTCGCGCGTGAAGAGCGGCTGGCCCAGGTCGTTGGAGAGCGCGAAGAACGGGCCGTCCACCGCGATCTGGCTGGCGTGCGCGCGCATCGCGGCCGACTTGGCGGCGGCGTACGCGGTGCCGTCGATCTCCGCGGTGATGACCGCGTCGTCCACGACCCCCGGCACATCTCCGATGTCCGCGACCCCCGGGAACCCAGCACCGGCCGCCCGCAGCCGGGCGAAGCCCTCCTCGGCCACTGACCGCGGGACCCGGTTCCAGTAGATTTTCGCGATCGTGTGCGGCTCGCCGAGGTCCGCCCGGAAGGCCTTCTCGGCGGCGAGTTCGGCGGCGCGCATCGCGACACGGTGCGCCTGGATGTGGTCGGGGTGGCCGTAGCCGCCGTTGGTGTCGTACGTCACCAGGACCTGCGGCCGTACGGAGCGGATCACCTCGACGAGATACGCCGCCGCGTCATCCACCGCCGTGTTCCAGAAGGCGCCCTCGCGGTGGTTCTGCGCGACGCCCATCATCCCCGAGTCCCGGAAGCGGCCGGGACCGCCGAGGAAGCGGTGGTCCGTGACGCCCAGCTCCCGCATCGCGGCGGCCAGTTCGCCGATGCGATGGGCGCCCAGACCGTCCTCGCGGTCGGACGCCAGATGCGCGAGTCCGGGCGGGATGACCTCGCCCTCCTCGCCGAGAGTGCAGGTCACCAGGGCGACGTGGGCACCCTGGGCCGCATACGCGGCCATGGTGACGCCGTTGTTGATCGACTCGTCGTCGGGGTGCGCGTGCACCAGGAGCAGGCGCCGGCCGGGGAGGTCCGTCGGCCGGCCGGGAAGGTCCGTCATGGGAACAGCCTACGAGCCGCGCCCGCTCCCGGAGCCGCCCACCCGCTGCCTCCGGTGTCTCCGGTGTCTCCGGTGTCTCCGGTGTCTCAGAACTTGATACCGCCGATCATTCCGGCCACATTGGTCGTGAGCGAGTGAATGGTGGGCGCCACGGACGAGCTGGCCAGATAGAAGCCCAGGAGCGCACAGACCACCGCGTGCCCCGCTTTGAGCCCCGACTTCCTGACCATGAGCACGACGATGATCGTCAGCAGCACCACCGCCGAGATCGAGAGCGCCATGACGGTTCACCTCCACTTGCGTACGGTCCAGGGGCATGCCACAACTGCCGGTAGCGTCATACCCACCTAGCGCTACGGATCATAACTATCCGGCGGCGTGCATGATCGATGCACGGCAGCACGAGGGGCGCATGGACGTACGCCCCCGGCAGAACCGGTCGGCACATGCCCGCCGTCGGGGGCACTCCGCAGCACCTCCTCCGGTCCCGCCGGTCCCGCACTAGGTTCAGGCGCATGACATCGAACGAACACTCCTTTCCGCGCCGGTTCGCCAGGACCCAGCGCTTCACGCTCGGTGCCCCGCGCGCCTTCACGGTGTCGCCCGACGGCAACCGGGTCGTCTACCTGCGCTCCCCCACCGGAACGGACCGCGCGAACCGGCTCTGGGTGCTCGACCTCGCACAGGGCGCACAGGAGCGCGTCGCCGCCGACCCGGAGGCGCTGCTCGGCGGTGCGGCCGAGCAGCTCTCGGCCGGGGAGCGGGCCCGCCGTGAACGGAGCAGGGAGGGCTCGGCGGGCATCGTCGGGTACGCGGTCGACGGCGCGGCCGAACTGGCCGTATTCGCCCTGTCCGGGCGGCTGTTCACGGCCGGGCTGCGGACCGGCCCCGGCCCGAGCACCCGGGAGATCCCGGTGCCGGGGCCGGTCATCGACCCCAGGCCGTCCCCGGACGGCAGCCTCATCGCCTATGTGACCGGCGGCGCGCTGCGCATCGTGGGGGCGGACGACTCGGCCGGTACGGACGACAGGGCGCTCGCCGAGCCGGAGGACACGCACATCACGTACGGGCTCGCCGAGTTCGTCGCGGCCGAGGAGATGCAGCGCTCACGCGGCTTCTGGTGGGCGCCCGACTCGCGGAGCCTGCTGGTGACGCGGGCCGACGACAGCGCCGTACAGCGCTGGTGGATCGCCGATCCGGCGCATCCGGAACGGGAACCGGCGCAGGTCGGATATCCGGCGGCCGGCACCCCCAACGCCGAGGTGCGGCTCTTCCTCTACGCCCTCGACGGGACACGCACCGAGGTGGTCTGGGACCGCGCCCGCCACCCGTATCTGGCGGCCGTGCACTGGTCGTCCGACGGCGCCCCGCTGCTGCTCGTCCAGGCCCGTGACCAGCGCAGCCAGCGCTATCTGGGGGTCGACACGGAGTCCGGTACCACCAGGACCCTCCATGTCGACGAGGACCCGGTGTGGCTCGACCTCTTCCCCGGGGTGCCCGCCAGGTCGCCCGCGGGCGGTCTGGTCCGGATCGCCGACGAGGGCGGTGCCCGGGTGCTCGCGGTCGGCGACCGGCTGCTCACCGGACCGGAGTTGCACGTACGGGCGGTGCTGGACATCTCGGTTGACGACGTGCTGGTTTCCGCGTCGGCGGGCGAGGCTGCGGCCGACCCCGAGACCGGCGAAATCCACGTCTACCGGGTCAACGAGCTGGGGGTCGAGCGTCTTTCGGCGGGGCCCGGCGTGCACTCGGCGGTGCGCTCGGGCGGTGTCACGGTGCTCCTGTCGGCCCGTACGGAGCGGCCGGGCACGGACGTCCGGGTGCTGCGGGACGGCAAGGAGGTGGCGACGATCGCCTCCTACGCGGAGACGCCGGGCCTCACCCCCCGCGTGAAGTTCGCCGAGGGGGGCGCACGGAAAATTCCGTGCGCCGTCCTGCTCCCCAGCGGCCACCGGGAATCCGACGGCGCGCTCCCGGTGCTCCTCGACCCGTACGGCGGCCCGCACGGCCAGCGGGTGGTCGCGGCGCACAACGCGCACCTCACGTCACAGTGGTTCGCGGACCAGGGATTCGCGGTGGTCGTCGCGGACGGCCGGGGCACCCCGGGCCGCTCCCCCGCGTGGGAGAAGGCGATCAGGGACGACTTCACGCTCACGCTCGACGACCAGATCGACGCCCTGCACGGCCTGGCCGGCCAGGGCTTCCCGCTGGACCTGGACCGGGTGGCCATCCGCGGCTGGTCGTACGGCGGCTATCTCGCCGCGCTCGCGGTGCTGCGCCGCCCCGATGTGTTCCACGCGGGTGTCGCCGGCGCCCCGGTCACCGACTGGCGGCTGTACGACACGCACTACACCGAGCGCTATCTCGGCGACCCGGCCGAGCAGCCCGAGGTGTACGCGGCGAGCGCGCTCGTCACCGACGACGGCCTCTCGGCCCCGGAGAACCCCGCCCGGCCTCTGATGGTGATCCACGGACTGGCGGACGACAACGTGGTCGCGGCCCACACCCTGCGGCTCTCGTCGGCGCTGCTCGCCGCGGGCCGTCCGCACGAGGTGCTGCCGCTCTCCGGTGTCACGCACATGACGCCGCAGGAACAGGTGGCGGAGAATCTGCTGCTGCTCCAGGTCGACTTCATCAGGCGGTCCCTGGGCCTGGCACCGCGACAGGACCGGTGACCGACCGGTTGCACGACCGGCCGGGGCGACACCTCGCCCCGGCCGGTCCACGGCACCCGCACGCCGTACGCTCTTCAGTCTGATGGTTCCGCATATCGGTCTCACGACAGGCGAGTTGCCGCCTCGTTAAGGAATTCGATCGCGCTTTGTCGGCCTTTGTCGCCCGACCGGACAACACGTCAAGCACGTCCGCGCGTCAGTCTGCAAAACCTTCACCCAAGAAGCGCGGGGACTGCGCCCCGGACGCCGCCAGGCCCTTGACTCGCGTCGTCGGGCCGGGCCACGCTCCGCTCAGCTGCGATGATTCCGGACAGCGGGGGCGGAGCAACGAAGAGCCCATATCGCACCGCTGGCAAGGGAGTTGATGGATCAAGCCACGGCCGGACCCACCGGCCGGGGCCAGGGCACCACACCTAGGAAGCGATACGACATGGCGCACGAGGCCACCATTCCCGCTCCCCGCGACAAGGCGCCCCGCCAGGGTGAGGTTCTGCTCTCCGCCGAGGGGCTGACCAAGCACTTCCCCATCATGGGCGGCTTTCCCTTCAAGCGCAGGATCGGCGCCGTCCAGGCCGTCGACGGTATCGACCTCTCGTTGCACACCGGCGAGAGCTTCGGCCTGGTGGGCGAGTCGGGGTGCGGAAAGTCCACCACCGGACGGGTGTTGACCCGGCTGCTCGAACCGACCGCGGGCCGGCTGGTCTACCGGGGCCAGGACATCACCCGCGCGGGCCGCAGACAGCTCGCGCCGATCCGCCCCGAGATCCAGATGATCTTCCAGGACCCCTACTCGTCGCTCAACCCCCGTCAGACCGTCGGCAAGATCATCGGCGGGCCGATGGAGATCAACGGCATCCACCCCAAGGGCGGCCGGGAACACCGGATCCGTGAGCTCCTGGAGATCGTCGGCCTCAACCCGGAGCACTACAACCGCTTCCCGCACGAGTTCTCCGGCGGCCAGCGCCAGCGCATCGGCGTAGCCCGCGCCCTCGCGCTCGAACCGAAGCTCATCGTCGCCGACGAACCGGTCTCCGCGCTCGACGTCTCCATCCAGGCCCAGGTCGTCAACCTCCTCCAGGAGCTCCAGCGCGAGCTGGACATCGCGTTCCTCTTCATCGCCCACGACCTGGCGATCGTCCGGCACTTCTCGGACCGGGTCGCCGTGATGTACCTGGGCAAGATCGTCGAGGTGGGCGACCGGGACTCCATCTACCAGCAGCCGCGCCACCCGTACACGCACGCCCTGCTCTCGGCGGTCCCGGAGGCCGCGCTCGTCAGCGACGAGGAGCGCGCGGCCCATCAGCGCATCCGGCTCGCGGGCGATGTACCGTCCCCGATCTCGCCGCCTTCGGGCTGCCGCTTCCGTACCCGCTGCTGGAAGGCGCAGGACAAGTGCGCGGCCGAAGAACCCCCGCTGGTACGGATCGACGGCAGCCGGGACGGGCACCTGACGGCCTGCCACTTCCCGGAGGACCCGACGACCGAGCGCGAGGCGGAGATCATCCTCGACCCGGCGCTGCGGGACCTGGAGGATCTGGAGGACCAGACCGGTCCGGGCGCACCCGGGGTGGAGGCCCAGGGCCCCGCATAAGAGCCCAGGGCCCCTCGTAGGGACGGGCCCTAGGCGGGCGTCGCCCCGGACGGGGGCCCGGCCTGCCCTGTCGGCGTAGCGCCCGTGGCCGGTGCTGCGGGCGTCGCGCCGGTGGGCCCCGGCGTGCCACCGGACGGGCCCGGCGTGCCGCCACCGGAAGGCCCCGGGGCACCGCCCGTCGGCCCTGCCGGGCCGCCCTCGTCCGGTCCGCCGCCCGTGGTGTCCGGCACGACCTGGATCTCTTCGGCGAAGTGGCAGGCCGAGTCGTGGTGCACCGGTCCCTGCACGGTCCGGAACAGCGCGGGCACCGCGAGCGCCGGCACCTCCTGCGCACACCGCTCCTGCGCCTTCCAGCAGCGGGTACGGAAGCGGCAGCCTGACGGCGGGTTGGCGGGCGACGGCACATCGCCGGCCAGGATGATCCGCTCGCGCCGGTCCCGCGCCTCCGGGTCGGGCACCGGCACCGCCGAGAGCAGCGCCTGTGTGTACGGGTGGGTCGGGTGCTCGTAGATCTCCGCGTCCGAGCCGACCTCGACGATCCGCCCCAGATACATCACGCCGACCCGGCTGGAGATGTGCCGGACGATCGACAGATCGTGCGCGATGAACACGTACGCCAGGTCGAACTCCTTCTGGAGCCGCCCCAGCAGGTTGATGACCTGTGCCTGCACGGACACGTCGAGGGCCGATACCGGCTCGTCGGCCACGATGATCTCGGGGTTGAGGGCGAGGCCGCGCGCGATGCCGATGCGCTGGCGCTGGCCGCCGGAGAACTGGTGCGGATAGCGGTTGATGTACTCCGGGTTGAGCCCGACGACGTCCAGCAGGTCCTGGACCTTCCGGCGCCGGTCGCCCTTGGGCGCGACCTCGGGGTGGATCTCGTACGGCTCCCCGATGATGTCGCCGACCGTCATCCGGGGGTTGAGCGAGGTGTAGGGGTCCTGGAAGACCATCTGGATGTTCCGGCGTACGGCCTTGAGGGCGCGCCCGGACATCTTGGTGATGTCCTCGCCCTTGTAACGGATCGAACCGTGCGTCGGGGCCTCCAGGTTGACCAGCATCCTGGCCACGGTCGACTTGCCGCAGCCGGACTCGCCCACGATGCCGAGTGTCTCGCCCTGAGTGAGCGCGAACGACACCCCGTCGACGGCCTTGACCGCACCGACCTGCTTCTTGAACAGGATTCCCTGGGTGAGCGGGTAGTGCTTGACCAGGTCGCGGACTTCGAGGATGGGCTCCTTGTCGTGGAAGGCCATCTCCGCGTGCGACTTCTCCATCAGGTCGCGTTCCGCCTCGGCCTCCTCACGTGCCGCGTCACGTGCCGCGTTACGCCGCGAGTGGTCAGCGTGCATTGAGCGTCTCCTTCCAGAAGTGGCAGGCGCTCCGGCGCTCCGGGGACACTTCGTACAGCGGCGGCACGTCGGTGCGGCACACCTCCTGGGCCAGCGGGCAGCGGGGGTTGAAGGCGCACCCGGGCGGGATGTGCAGCAGGTTCGGGGGCAGGCCCTTGATCGCGTAGAGCTCCTGGCCCTTCTGGTCGAGGCGCGGGATCGATTCGAGGAGGCCCTTGGTGTACGGGTGCGCCGGGGCCTTGTAGATCTGGTGGACCGGCGATGTCTCGACGATCCTGCCCGCGTACATCACCGCGATCTTGTCCGCGACGTCCGCCACCACGCCCAGGTCATGGGTGATCAGGATCAGCCCCATGTTGAACTCCCGCTGGAGTTCGGCGAGCAGGTCCATCACCTGGGCCTGGACGGTCACATCCAGAGCGGTGGTCGGCTCGTCGGCGATGATCAGGTCGGGCTCCAGGGCCAGCGCCATGGCGATCATGATGCGCTGGCGCATCCCGCCGGAGAACTGGTGCGGGTACTGGCCGACCCGCTCCTTGGCCGCCGGGATCCGTACCGTGTCCATCAGCTCGACGGCCTTGGCCTTGGCCTCCTTGCGGGACATGCCCCGGTGGACGGTGAACATCTCACCGAGCTGCTCGCCCACGCTGAGCACCGGGTTGAGCGAGGAGAGGGCGTCCTGGAAGATCATCGCCATCCTGGCGCCACGGATCTTGCGCCGCTCCTCCTCCTTGAGCTTCAGCAGGTCCTGCCCCTGGAAGAGGATCTCGCCGCCGGCGATCCTGCCCGGTGGCACATCGAGGATGCCCATGATGGCCTGGGCGGTCACCGACTTGCCGGAGCCCGATTCACCGAGGACGGCGAGCGTCTCGCCGGAGTCCACCGTGTAGTCGACACCGTTCACCGCCTTCGCGACCCCGTCGCGGGTGTGGAACTCCACGTGCAGATCGCGTACTTCGAGCAGCATGGTCCGGACTCCTCAGCGCAGCTTGGGGTCGAGGGCGTCGCGCACCGCGTCGCCGAGCATGATGAAGGCGAGCACCGTGATCGCCAGCGCGCCGGCCGGCCAGAGCAGCATGTGCGGGGCGTTGCGGATGTACGGGGAGGCCGCGGAGATGTCGATGCCCCAGGAGACGGTGGGGGGCTTCAGGCCTACGCCGAGGAAGGACAGGGTCGCCTCCAGCGAGATGTACGTACCGAGTGCGATGGTCGCCACGACGATCACCGGGGCGACCGCGTTCGGCGCGATGTGGCGCAGCAGCATCCGGGAGTTGGAGGCGCCGAGCGCCCGCGCGGCCTGGACGTAGTCGTTCTGTTTGGCGGTGATGACGGAGCCGCGCGCGATCCGCGCGATCTGCGGCCAGCCGAGGAGCACCATGAAGCCGATCACCGGCCAGACGGTGCTGCTGGTGACCACGGACAGCAGCACCAGACCGCCGAGCACCACCGGGATGCCGAAGAAGATGTCGGTGACCCGGGAGAGGACCGCGTCGCCCGCGCCGCCGAAGAAGCCGGCGAGACCGCCCAGGACACTGCCGATGAGGGCCACTCCGACCGTCGCGCAGACACCGACCGTCACGGACTGCCGGGCGCCGTAGACCGTACGGGTGTAGACGTCGCAGCCCTGTCCGGTGAAGCCGAAGGGGTGGCCGGGCTGGGGGCCCTCCTGGGCCTTGTCCAGGTTGCAGGCGAGCGGGTTCTGGGTGGCGATGAGCTGGGGCCAGATCGAGATCACCACGAGGAAGATGATGATCAGCCCCGAGATGATGAAGATGGGGTTGCGGCGCAGGTCGCGCCAGGCGTCGGACCAGAGACTGCGGGCCGGTTCGTCGGGGCCGGGTCCGCCCCCGTCCTGCGGGTTCTCCAGCGTGACGCCCTCGCCCATGGCGAGGTCGGTGGCGCCGCCGGCCCCCGCGGCGGAGATCGCTTCGTCGGAATTCTGCGGCTCAGGCATACCGGATCCTCGGGTCGAGAACGGCGTAGAGGAGGTCGACGATGAGGTTCGCCACCAGGAAGACGATGACGAGGACGGTGACGAAGCCGACGACGGTCTGGCTGTTCTGGCGGACGATGCCCTGGTAGAGCTGGTAGCCGACGCCGTGGATGTTGAAGATGCGCTCGGTGACGATGGCACCGCCCATCAGGGCCCCGATGTCGGTCCCGATGAAGGTCACGACGGGGATCAGCGAGTTGCGCAGCAGGTGCCGGACGATGATGCGGCGCTTGCGGAGCCCTTTGGCGGTGGCCGTTCTGACGTAGTCGGCGCGTCGGTTCTCCGCGATCGAGGTCCTGGTCAGCCGGGTGACGTACGCGAGTGACACGGACGCGAGCACCAGCCCGGGAAGGATCAGCTCGTTGAACGGGGCCGCCGGTGAGACCGCGGGTTTGATGAGCCCCCACTGCACCCCGAACAGCAGCTGGGCCAGCAGGCCGGTGACGAAGGTCGGCACCGAGATGACGACCAGGGTGAGCAGCAGGACGGACGAGTCGACCGGATGTCCGCGCTTGAGCCCCGTGATCACACCGAAGGCGATGCCGATGATCACCTCGAAGATGATGGCGACGATGGTGAGCCGGATGGTGACCGGGAAGGCGCTGCCCATCAGGTCGGTGACCTTCTCACCGTTGAACGCGGTGCCGAAGTCGCCGGTGAAGACGTTGCCCATGTAGGTCAGGTACTGCTGCCACACGGGCTTGTCGAGGCCGAACTCGCTGCGCAGCTGGGCGGCGGTCGCCGGGTCGCAGGCGCGGTCGCCGCAGAGTCCCGCGACGGGGTCGCCCATCACGTTCACCATCAGGAAGATCAGCAGCGTCGCGCCGATGAAGACCGGGATCATCTGCAGCAGACGCCTGATCACATAACGTCCCATGAGGGGCTCCGGGGGTCGTCGTTCCGGGAAGGTGTGCGGCCCGGCGCGCTCGGCGCGCGGGGCCGTGCCTCCTCAGGCGTCAGTGGACCTTGATCTCGTTGTAGACCGGCACGCTGAACGGGTTCAGCGCGACGTTCGAGACGCGGTCGGAGTAGCCGGCGCTGCCGTTCTGGTACCAGAGCGGGATGGCCGCCATGTTGTCCCGGACCACACCTTCGGCGTCCTGGAACTTCTTGACGGCTGTCGCTTTGTCGGTCTCCGCGTTGGCCTGGTTGACGAGGTTGTCGAACGACTTGTTGGTCCAGTGGCCGTCGTTGGACGAGGCGTTGGTGTAGTACAGCGGCTGCAGGAAGTTCTGGATCAGCGGGTAGTCCATCTGCCAGCCGGCCCGGAAGGGGCCCGTCATCTTCTTCGCCGTGATCTGGTTGCGGAAGTCGGCGAAGGTACCGATCGGGTTGCCGACACACGCCTTGTCGTTGCCGAGGGTGTTGTTGATGTTGTTGCAGATGGCGTCGATCCACTCCTTGTGCGAGCCGGTGTCCGCGTTGTACGAGATCTTCAGCTGGCCGCCGGGGATGCCGCCGCCCTCCTTGACCAGCTTCTTCGCCTGGGTGGGGTTGTACGTGCAGGAGGCACCGCACAGGCCCGCCTTGTAACCGCCGGCGGCGCCGAGGACCGGGGACGTCCAGTCGGTGGCCGGGGTCCTGGTGTTCTGGAAGATCGTCTTCGTGATCTGCGGGCGGTTGATCGCCATCGACAGCCCGATCCGCACCTTCTTGGCGCCCGCGGTGTTCCACTCGGGGCGGTAGAAGGGGAACGCGAGTGTCTGGATGATGCCCGCGGGGGTGTTGATGTAGCGCCCGTTCAGGTCGGCCTTGACGTTCTTGAGCTGCGCGGCGGGGACGTCGTCGACCAGGTCGAGGTTGCCCGCGGTCAGGTCGGTGTAGGCGGTGTTGTTGTCCGTGTAGACCTTGAGGTCGACGCCGCCGTTCTGGGCCTTGTCGGGGCCCGGGTACTTGTCCCACTTGCGCAGGCTCATCTGCGAGCCCTTGGTGTACGACTTCACGGTGTACGGGCCGTTGCCGACCGGCTTGGACAGCCAGGCGGAGTGGTTCTTGTAGAACGCGGTGGGCAGCGGGGCGAAGGCCGGGTACCCGAGGGTGTCCGGGAAGGTGGAGAACTTCTGGTTCAGCTTCACCGTGAAGGTGTTGTCGTTGACCACCTTCAGCCCGGAGAGCGTGGAGGCCTTGGCGCTGCCGGAGTCCGGGTGGACCTTGTCGTAACCGTCGATGTAGGCGAAGAAGTAGGCGTCCTTCTGGTTGTGCTTCAGATCCGCGCCGTAGTTCCAGGCGTCGACGAAGGACTTGGCGGTGATCTTCTCGCCGTTGCTGAACGTCCAGCCCTTCTTGATCGTGATCTTGAAGTTGACCGAGTCGCTGGTCGTGACGCTGGAGGCCAGCATGTTCTCGGCCTTGCCGGTCTTCGGGTCGTACTTCTTGAGGCCCCGGAAGATCATGTCGAGGACCTTGCCGCCCTGGACCTCGTTGGTGTTCGCCGGCTCCAGCGGGTTCTGCGGATCACCCCAGGAGGAGCTGAGGACCCCGTTCGCCCCGCCACTTCCGCCACTGCTTCCGCCGCCGCCGCAGGCCGTCGCCGCGAGGGCGACGGCGACCGCGCATGCGGCCCACTTGGCGTGTGTGGCTCCGCGCATGGAGTGCCTCCTCTAGGTCCTAAATCCCACTTAGGGCCCAATATCACTGGATAGCACCACCAATGCACCTTCTCTGCGGCCGTCTGTGTCCATCCGTCACCAGAAACGCCCGGATGCCCCGCATAACGAAATGGACACACCTTTGACCGGACGCAGCTGTCCGTGATCACACGATTTGCGGTTTTCGGAAATCACCTGTCCACCTTGAGGACACCTTTTCTTTCCCAAGGCTGGGTCAAGAACCTAAAGACCAGGTGTGGAGTTGCTACGCGCATTGACCGTTGTCAACTCGATTGATTGGGTCCGTTCCAACCCCTTAGCTCCTCCTGCCCGGAGGATGCCGCTTTCCGTACGGGGACAGGAGTTCGATGACCACGCCATCCCCGGCCCCCCTCGTTCCGGTGGACACCACTTCCATCGGCATCGTTGAGGAGTCCCGGCAGCCCGACAGCCCCAACAAGGGCGCCGAAGCCCGGAGCCCGAGCCAACTGGCTTGGCGGCGATTCAAGCGCGACAAGACAGGCTTCGTGTCCGCCTGCATCGTCGTGTTCTTCTTCGTGATCGCCCTTGCCGCACCGCTGATCGCCAAGCTGTACGGGAAGAACCCGTACGACACGTACGGCCAGGACACCCCCGGGCTGCTCAACGGTTTCGGCTATCCGGTGAAGCCCAACGGCGGTATCAGCAGCGACTTCTGGTTCGGTCTTGAGCCGTCGCTCGGGCGGGACGTCTTCACGTTCCTGCTCTACGGGATACGCACCTCGCTGATGATCGCCAGCGCGATCACGATCCTCCTGACCCTCGTCGGTGTGGTCGTCGGCGTCACGGCCGGTTATCTGGGCGGCAAGACGGACTACTTCATCGGCCGGATCATCGACATCCTGCTGTCCTTCCCGTCGACGCTGTTCTTCATCGCCTTCATGCCGGTGATGTACGGGCTCTTCGTCGGCCCGGACGACGACATCCCGACCTCGCTGCGGGCGATCTCGCTGATCCTCGTCCTCGCGGGCTTCGGCTGGGCATCGATGGCACGTCTGCTGCGCGGTCAGGTACTGGCCCTGCGTGAACGTGAGTTCGTGGAAGCAGCGAAGGTGACCGGTGCGTCCCCCGCCCGGATCATCTTCAAGGAACTGCTTCCGAACCTCTGGACGCCGATCCTGATCCAGTCCACCCTGGCCCTGCCCGCCATGGTGACGGCAGAGGCGGGCCTCGCCTTCCTCGGTGTCGGCATGATCGACCCGACCCCGGACTGGGGCGTCATGATCGCGCGCGGTTCGTCCTACTACACGAACGACATCACCTTCATGCTCTTCCCGGGCATCTCCATGGTCATCTTCGTGCTCGCCTTCAATCTGCTCGGCGACTCGGTACGCGACGCGCTCGACCCCAAGTCGAGGCGCTGACCCTCCGCTCCAACAGCCCGGCCGCTGTGGTCCGGCCTGTCGCACCTGCCTCGTCCACCGATCCCAAGGACCGATACGCCATGTCTTTCTCCCGTAGAAACTTCCTCATCGCCACCGGAGTAGCAGCCGCCAGCTCCTCCGTCCTCAGCGCATGCAGCAGCGGCGGCGGTGGCGGCGACGGCAGCGACAAGGGCGCCCCGAACGTCAGCAAGGGCAAGGCCAGCAAGATCGTCATAGGCACCAAGGCCGACTCCGTCGGTCCCGCCCCCGAGGTTCCGGGCGCGGTCAAGGGCGGCACGATCTGGACGATGGACCAGCTCGACTGCGACCACCTGGACCCGGCGCAGATCTGGTCCAGCTACGAGGGCTGGATCACCCCGCTCTTCATGCGCGGTCTGGTCGGCTACAAGGTCTCCGCCGACGGCACGTCCACCCTGGTGGGCGACCTCGCCACGGACGCCGGCACGATGAAGGACGGCGGCAAGACCTGGTCCTTCACGCTGAAGGACGGCGGCAAGTGGGAGGACGGCTCCGACGTCACGATCGAGGACGTCCGCCACACCTTCGAGCGGCTCTTCGCCACCTTCATCACGTACGGTCCGCGCTACCCGCAGCAGTGGCTGGTCGGCGGCAAGGGCTACAAGGGCCCGTACGAAGGCAAGCACCTCGACTCGATCGAGATCAGCGGCAACACCGTCACCTTCCACCTCAACACGGCCCGCGCCGACTTCAACCTGTGTCTCGGTATGCGCGCCTTCTCCCTCGTGCCCAAGAAGCACGACACCAAGGCGGAGTACGACAAGAAGCCGTTCTCCTGCGGCCCGTACAAGATCGACGCCCGCCAGCCCGGCAAGTCGATGTCGATCTCCCGCAACCCGCACTGGGACCCGAAGACGGACCCGATCCGCAACGCGTACCCGGACAAGTGGCAGCTCCAGTTCGGCTTCCAGCTGCTCGCGTCCACGGACCGCTACATCGCCGACCAGGGCAACGACCAGCACACCGTGTCGATGTTCAACGAGGTCGCCCCCGAGCGCATGCAGAAGGTGCTCAGCGACCCGGCGATGAAGAAGCGTGTCTTCACGCACCTCGACAACGCGACGTACTACTACGCCATCAACACGACGCGGATCAAGGACGTCAAGGTCCGCCAGGCGCTCAACTACGCGTGGCCGTCGCAGCAGTGCCAGCTGATCCGCGGTGGCACCGCGTCCTCCGAGATCGCCACCACGATCATCAGCCCGCTCACCCCGGGCCACACCGACTTCGACCTCTACGGCAAGCGGAAGAAGCCGACCGGAGACCCGGAGAAGGCCAAGGCCATGCTCAAGGAGGCCGGCAAGCTCGGCCAGAAGGTCGTCATCGCCTTCCAGGCGTCGGACTACGCCGTCAAGACGGCCGTGGCCATCAAGAACGCCCTCACCAAGGCGGGCTTCAACCCGATCACCAAGCAGGTCGACAAGACGACCTTCTACACTCAGATCGCCCAGATCGACAACACCTACGACATGTTCGCGGCCGGCTGGTCCGCCGACTGGCCGGGCGGCTACACCGCCCTGCAGCCCACCTTCGACGGCCGCGTGATCGCCAACGGCGCCTCGAACTGGCCGCAGCTGAACAACGCGAGCGTCAACAAGGCCATCGACGCGGCGGCCCTGATCACCGATCAGAAGAAGGCCGACGCGGCCTTCGGCGCCATCGACCGCCAGATCATGGAACTCGCCGCGGTCGTCCCGGACTACTGGCCGATCCGTAACTGGTTCCACGGCTCCAAGGTCGGCGGCATGTTCTACGACGCCGGCGCGACCGGTATGGCGATCTGCAAGATGTACACCACGGCGTAGCACGTCACCCGGGGGCGGGCGGCCCGATCGGCTGCCCTCCCCCGGCCCCGGCCCTCCCCCGCTCCCTACACCTCGGCGACGGCGCCCCACCCGGAAAGTCACGACCCCATGCTTCGATTTCTTCTCCGCCGCGTGACCGGCGCTATCGTCATCCTGCTGGTCATCAGCGCCATCGTCTTCTACCTCTTCTACGCGATCCCCCGTGACCCGGCGCGCCTGGCCTGCGGCAAGACCTGCACGCCCGAGCTGCTCAAGCAGATCCGGCTGAACCTGGGGATAGCCGACCCGATGCCCGTCCAGTACTGGCACTGGCTCGAAGGCATCTTCATGGGGCGTGACTACGGCAACTACGGCCACTGCCCGGCCCCCTGCCTCGGTTACTCCTTCACCAACCGCCAGCCCGTCCTCGGCACGATCCTGGACCGGCTGCCGCTGACGATCTCGCTCGCGCTGGGCTCCGCCGTCTTCTTCCTGGTCATCGGCGTCGGCGCCGGCATGATCGCCGCCGTCAAGCAGGGCAAGGCGCTCGACAAGATCGCCAGCTCGATCTCGCTGCTCGGCTCCTCGCTGCAGATCTACTTCGTCGGCTACATCGCGATGTTCATCCTGGTCCAGCAGATGGGGCTGCTCGACCAGCCCTCGTACACACCGCTGACGGAGGACCCGGTCAAGTGGGCGTCCGGACTGCTGCTGCCGTGGCTGGTGCTCTCGATCATCTTCACGGCGAACTACACCCGTATGACCCGCTCGCAGCTGGTCGAACAGCTCACCGAGGACTACGTCCGCACAGCGCGTGCCAAGGGACTCTCCCGGGCCTCGGTCTTCTTCCGCTTCGCCTGGCGCGGTGCCATGGGACCGATCGTCACCATCTTCGGCATCGACCTGGGCACGCTGATCGGCGGCGCGATCATCACCGAACAGGTCTTCAGCATCCAGGGGATCGGCCGGCTCGCGGTGCAGTCCGTCGACACGAGCGACCTGCCCATGCTCCTCGGTGTCACGCTCGTGGCGGCCGCGGCGATCGTCTTCTTCAACATCTTCGTGGACGCCATCTACGGCCTCATCGACCCGCGGATCCGTCTCGCCTGACCCGCTCCCGCCGTCTCCGCCCCACCCCCGATCCCCGCAACACTTCCTGGAGCGTCCTCGTGACGAGCACCGATCAGCAGCCCTTCCTCTCTGTCAGGGACCTACAGGTCCACTTCTCGACCGAGGACGGCACAGTCAAGGCCGTCGACGGCCTCTCCTTCGACGTGGAGAAGGGCAAGACTCTCGGCATCGTCGGCGAGTCCGGCTCGGGCAAGTCCGTCACCAACCTGACGATCCTGGGCCTGCACGACCGGGAACGCACCCAGATCAACGGTGAGATCACGCTCGACGGCAAGGAGCTGCTCGGCGCCACCGAGCGGGAGCTGGAGCGGCTGCGCGGCAACAAGATGGCGATGATCTTCCAGGACGCCCTGGCCTCGCTGTCGCCGTTCCACACCGTCGGCCGGCAGATCAGCGAGACGTACCGGAAGCACACCGGCGCCTCCAAGCAGGAGGCCCGGAAGCGGGCCATCGAGATGCTCACCCGGGTCGGCATTCCGCAGCCGGACCTGCGGGTCGACGACTTCCCGCACCAGTTCTCCGGTGGTATGCGGCAGCGCGCGATGATCGCGATGGCGCTGGTCTGCGACCCCGAGCTGCTGATCGCCGACGAGCCGACGACCGCCCTGGACGTCACCGTCCAGGCGCAGATCATGGACCTCCTCAAGGATCTCCAGCAGGAGTTCGGCACGGCCATCGTCTTCATCACCCACGACCTCGGCGTGATCGCCGACATCGCGGACGACGTGCTGGTGATGTACGGCGGCCGCTGTGTGGAGCGCGGCACCAAGCGCGAGGTGCTGCGGGCGCCCCAGCACCCGTACACCTGGGGACTGCTCGGCTCGATGCCGAGCCTGACGGGTCCGGTCGACATCCCGCTGATGCCGATCCCGGGCACGCCGCCCAGCCTGCTGAACCCGCCGACGGGCTGCCGCTTCCACCCCCGGTGCACCTTCAAGGACCAGGTCGAGGGCGGCATCTGCTCCTCCGAGCAGCCGCCTCTGGAACTCGCCGCGGGGCGCGGTTCCGCCTGTCACCTCAGCCCAGCCCAGAAGAAGGACATCTTCGCCGACCAGATCCAGCCCCGGCTGAGCTGACCCAGAGCCAAAGGGAAAGAACGAACATGACCACCGACACCCCCCTGCTCGAAGTCACCGGCCTGACCAAGTACTTCCCGGTGATGGGCGGATTCCCGTTCAAGCGCAAGGTCGCGGACGTCCAAGCGGTCGACGGCCTCGACTTCGCCGTCCACCAGGGCGAGTCGCTCGGCCTGGTGGGCGAGTCCGGCTGCGGCAAGTCCACCACCGGACGGCTCATAACCCGCCTGATGGAGCCGACGGCCGGCAAGATCACGTACCAGGGCCAGGACATCACGCACGCCTCCCGCAAGGAACTGGCGCCGGTCCGCTCCGAGATCCAGATGATCTTCCAGGACCCCTACTCGTCGCTCAACCCCCGTCAGACCGTCGGCAAGATCGTCGGTGGTCCGATGGAGGTCAACAACATCAACCCCAAGGGCGGCCGGGAACACCGGATCCGTGAGCTCCTGGAGATCGTCGGCCTCAACCCGGAGCACTACAACCGCTTCCCGCACGAGTTCTCCGGCGGCCAGCGCCAGCGCATCGGCGTAGCCCGCGCCCTCGCCCTGGAGCCCAAGCTCATCGTCGCCGACGAGCCGGTCTCCGCGCTCGACGTCTCCATCCAGGCCCAGGTCGTCAACCTCCTTCAGAAGCTCCAGAAGGAGATGGGGATCTCCTTCCTCTTCATCGCCCACGACCTGGCGATCGTCCGGCACTTCTCGCACCGGGTCGCCGTGATGTACCTCGGCAAGATCGTCGAGATCGCCGACCGCGAGACGCTCTACAGCGCTCCGCGGCACCCGTACACGCGGGCGCTGCTCTCCGCCGTCCCGGAGGCCACGGTCTCCGACGAGGGCACGGAGAAGGAGGACACCCGCATCCGGCTGGTCGGTGACGTCCCGTCGCCGCTGAACCCGCCGAGCGGCTGCCGGTTCCGTACGCGCTGCTGGAAGGCCACCGAGAAGTGCGCGACCGACGAGCCGCCGCTCGTCCAGCTGACGGACAGCAAGCCCGGTCACCTCACGGCGTGCCACTTCCCCGAGGAGCCCCCGGCCGCTGCCTGACCCTCCTCCGCCCTGCACCCGGCCCTGCCCGGACCGCACGCGCGTCCTGGCGGCCCTTCCCGGCCACTCCCACAGCGCCCCGCACCCACCGTGCGGGGCGCTGTGCTGTGCTGTCGCCACACGGCTCACAAGCGCTGGGCCCGGCCAACTGCCCGGTCCCTCGCCGATCGGCCGGCATCCCTCGCCGTATGGCTGACACCGGCCGTTGCGGCACTACGTTCCGCAGTCAGAATACGGACATCCGGGAGATTACTCGCGAGGTATGACACTCGGTGAAATCAAAAGCCGGGCCATTGCAACCGGTCCAAGCCTTTCCGTGACGGGCACTTGACGCCCGCACAGACCGCTGCCTATTGTCCTCCTGCCGCCGGTTGATATTTCGGACACTCGTGCGGAGATCCTCCAAGTCACTCTTTTTGTTCTTCTGTTCTCGGCAATCGTCGGACGACCAGCACGGACAGGCTTGAAAGGAGGATCGATGTCGACGCACGGCAAAAAGACCCCGCTCGCCCAGGAATCCCTGCCGGATTCCGCTGTGCCGCGCTGGGACGTCTCATCCCTCTTTCCTGACCCGCAGTCCGCCGCCGTGGACGCATTACTCGACGGCCCGCTCCGCGAGGCGCGGTGCATGGCCGACGACTACGCCGGCACGCTGGCCGGCCTGGACGCGGAATCCTTACGGACCGCCATCCAGCGGTACGAGCACTGCGTCGCACGGATCCAGGAGGCCTCCTGCTACGGCGAGCTCCTGCGGACGGACGTCGAGCTGCGCCCACGAGCGATGGCCCTGCTCTCCCGCTGCGACCGGACCTGGGCGGAACTGGCCTCCACGCTGGCCTTCTTCGAAACGGAACTGGGCACCCGGGGACCCGAGGCACCGGACGGCCTGGGCCCCTACGCGAACTTCGTCGGCAAGGTGCGAGCCGGATCCACCGGACACCTCCCTGACGTGCAGGAATCCATTCTCGCCCAGCTGCTTCCGACGGGCGGGGAGGGCTGGGAACGGCTCTCCCAGCAGCTGCTGCACGACATCTCGGTCGACCTGAACGGCGCCTCGCACAGCATCGCGGAGACCGTCCCGGGTCTGTACGAGGCGGACCGCGACGCCCGGCGGGCGACCCACGCGGCCATCGGAGCCGCCCTCGCCGGCCAGGCCGGGCTGCGCGCCTTCGCCCTGTCGATGACGGTGGCGGACAGCGAGACCAGGGCCGGGCTCCGGGGGACGGACTGGCTGCGTGAACGGCTCCTGTTCGACCAGGTGACCCCGGCAGAGCTCGACGCGCTGCTGGCGGCATCGGATGAATGTCTTCCGCTTGTCCACTCCTATTACGCCCTGAAGCGAGAAATCCTGGGAGTCGGCGACTTCGCGGACTACGACAGGTACGCGCCCGTCGTAACGACCCCGCCCGAAATATCATGGCCGGCAGCCAAGAACACAGCCATAGCAGTCATGGAATCCATATCGCCGACGGTCGCCGATCTTTCCCGCACCATGTTCGACAGCGGAAGAATCGATGCGGCACCTCGCCCCGGAAAGGCCAGAAGCGCCTTCACCCAGGCAATTCCGGGACAGCTCCCCTGCATTTCCATGAATTTCCGCGGAAAGCCGAGGGACGTACTGACCCTCGTCCACGAGCTGGGGCACGCCGTCCACCTTCAGCTCGCTGCGGAGCAGCCCTACCTGGCGGCCACCCCGGCTCCCGTGATGGCCGAAACCTTCGCCTTGTTCTGCGAAGGGCTGGCCGTACGGCAGCTGCTGGCCGGCACCGCCGCCCCCGGGGCGCGGTTGCAGTGGCTGGCGCGCTGGCTGGAGGACCAGATGGTCGCGATCGGCCGGCATGCGGCGCTGCACCGGTTCGAGGTGGCCCTGCACGACCGGGCGCGCGACGGGCAGGCCCTCGACGCGGCGCACATCGGCGAGGTGTGGACCGAGGGGCAGCGCCGGCTCTACGGTCCCGCGGTGCGGCTGACCGAGGGGTACCGCCTGTGGTGGAGCTATCTGGATTCGCTCTTCACCGCCCCTGGTTCGAACTACGCCTATGTGTACGGCCAGTTGTCCGCGCTCACCCTGCTGCGCCACTTCGAGGCCGATCCGCAGGGCGTCGGCGCACGGCTGACGGCGACGCTGCGGCTGGGCGACACCCGGAAGCCGGCGGACCTGCTGACCCTGGCCACCGGTGACCCCGGCCGTACCTGGCACGACGCGGTCGCACAGCTCACGCTCTCCCTGGACGAGCTGCGCGGCCTCACAGACTTCCGCTCCCCGCATCTCGCGGGCAGCGGGAAATCCACGCCCTGAGGGGCCCCGAGGAGGTGATCACTATGTCCGTTGCCATGACGACCCGTAAGGCCAGCATCGCCGGCCAGGCGAACGAGGGCTGAGCCCTCGCGTAAGGGGCACCTGACCCCTTGCCGTACGCGACTCCGCGGGTGGGCGCGCCAATCGCCCACCCGCGGAGGTCCATTGGACGGTCCGGCAGCCGGTCCGTCCCAGCATCAGTATCGCGGAAGGAAGACGACCATGCCCCCCGCCGAGACACGCAGGCCCCAGCTCAAGCACACCTCGCCCACCTTCGGCTCGGGCGACACGGTCTTCATCGGCGGCTACGGCGAGGTGACCGAGATCGCCGACCCGACCGGAGCCATCCGCCGGCTGCTCGATCTGCTGGACGGCACGCGTACCACCGGCGAGGTGCATCAGGCGCTGACAGCCGACTTCCCCGAGGTCACGCGCCAGGACGTCGAAGAAGCGGTGGCCCAGTTCGACGAGGCACAGTTCCTGCTGGACGCCCAGCAGACCTCGGACGGTGTGCTCGAAGCACATGAACTGAAGCGCTGGGAACGCAATATCAACTTCTTCGGTTCGTTCGCGCGGATGGACGACAACAAGTACGACCAGCAGCGCAAGCTCCGCGACTGCCGGGTCACGCTGCTCGGCCTGGGCGGCCTGGGCTCCCACATCCTGCTGGACATGGCCGCGATGGGGATCGGGCATGTGCGGGCGGTGGAGTTCGACCGGGTGGAGCTGTCCAACCTCAACCGGCAGATCCTGTACCGGGAGGAGGACATCGGACAGCAGAAGCTGCACCTGGCGGTCGAGCGGGTGAAGCAGTTCAACCCGCACATCGACATCGAGCCGGTCGACATGAAGATCGGCTCCGTCGAGGACGTCATACGTGTGCTGGACGGGTCGGACGTGGTCATCTCCGTCGCGGACCGGCCCAAGATGGAGATCGCGAACTGGGTGAACGAAGCCTGTGTGCGCACCGGGGTACCACTGATCACCGGCGGTCTCGAAACCCAGCGCGCGGTGTACTTCACCATGCTGCCGGGCCGGACCGGCTGCATCGAGTGCTGGCGGCGCCAGACCTTCGCATCCGACGCGGTCGCCGGGCAGCTCCTTGAGGAGAAGCGGGAGCGGCAGATCGGCGGGGACAACGCGGCGTTCTGCCCGCTCGTCACGATGACCACCGGGTTCCTGATCGGTGAACTGACCAGGCTTGTCACGGGGATCGCTCCGCCGGTCGCCGCCGGGCGGCTGATGGAACTGCGGTTCGCGGACTACGCCATGGGCGAGAGCGAGCGCTGGGAGCGGCAGAGCGACTGCCCGGTGTGCGGCACGGCGGCCGACTCCGGTGCGCAGGGTACGCAAGGTGCGCAGGCGGCCGGTCTGACCGTATCCGGCTGAGCCGCCGTCCGCTCCCGACCCGACCGGTTCCTCAACCACCGTGTAATTGAGCCCTGTTGTCCCGCCCGTCCGCCGCGCCGTACAGGCGGCCCCGCTGCTCCCACTGCCGCAGCGGGCTGCCCTGGAGAGGGCCTTTCACCGCTGCCGGCGCCCGGAAAAATATAGAGTGTCGCCCGGCCCTCGCCGTCAGTTACCGCGGACGGGGCCCGGCTTCCCTGCCCAGAACTGGCTCAACCTCCTGCGCATCGGCGCCGATTCGACACGGACTCTGGAGAAGCGCCTGTGGGAAGTCGTTACTACACCCTGCTGACTGCCTACATCACGTCCTCGCTCGGCAACTGGCTCTACCGGCTCGCCCTGCCCCTGCTGGTGCTCAAACTCACCGGTTCGGCGCTCAGTACCGGCGCGGTCTACGCGATCGAGTACATCCCCTTCTTACTGCTGTCCCTGCCCGGCGGTGTGTTCGCCGACCGCTTCGACCGCCGCAAGATGCTCATCTTCGGTGACCTCACCGCGGCCGTCATCGCCACCGGGCTCGCCCTGGTGGTCTCGGCAGGCAGCCACGCCCTGTGGCCCATCTACCTCACGGCGTTCCTGCTGGCCTGCGTGGAGCCGGTCTACCACCCGGCGTTCCAGAGCTTCCTGCCGGAGATCGTGCCCGCTGACCGGCTCGGCCCCGCCAACAGCTGGATGCAGTCCGGCGACAACATCATGAGCATGATCGGCCCGGCCGCCGCGGGCGGTCTGGTGATGTTCCTCGGTTACGAGACCACGATCTACGTCAACGCGGCGACGTTCGTCGTCTCGGCGGGCGCCATCCTGCTCATCCGGAACACCGCGACCCCGGGCGAACGGCAGCAGCCGCCCCGCAAGGCCACCTTCGTCCAGGACATCCGGGTGGCCCTGCGCTATGTGTTCCGGCGGAACCGGGTGCTCGCCGCCGGCTCGCTGATGTTCACCGGCACCAACTTCGCGATCTGGCTGATCCAGGCGAACTTCGTCTTCTACCTGACCACTTACCGGCATCTGAGCCCGCAGGTGATCGGGGTGGTGCTGGCCGCCCAGGGCGTCGGCGCGGTGCTCGGCGCGGCGGTCGCGGGCCGTCTGGTGCAGAAGTTCCCGCCCGGCCGGATCCTGATCACCACCACGGCGCTGGCCGGTCTGGCCACCCTGCTGCTGATCCCACTGCGCGGAGCCTTCGCCATCGGAGTCGTCTGGGGGGTGCTGTACGCGCTGGGCTCCATCAACCCGGTGGCCTGGTTCACCCTGCGCCAGAAGATCGTTCCACGGGAACTGCTCGGCCGGGTGGTCGCCACCACCCGAATGCTGGCCTTCGCCTCCATCCCGGTCTCCGCCCTGCTGGCTGGCGCCCTGGAGTCCGCCTTCCACGACATGTATCTGATCATCGCGGTCGGCGCGGTGCTCCGCCTGGGCATCGCCGGGCTCGCGTATCTCTCCCCGCTGCGCACCCCGGTCGAGGGCGTGATCGAGGCCGACGGCACCGGCCCCCGGTCGGCGGCGGGAGCGGCGGGCGCGGAACAGGCGTCCTGACAGGGCAGGAGGGCTGCTGCGTCAGTGCTCGTAAGGACCGCGCCGGTCCAGCAGCCTCCGGAAGGCGGTCGGGCGCGGGCGGACCGGCAGGAGGTCCCTGATCCGCTCCGCGCACTCCAGTGGGGTCAGCACGCTGGTGTCGCATTCGATGTCGTAGACGCCGTGGGCGTGGACCTGGGCGAACTGCATCGCCGCCTGCCCCGGTGTGCGGTCCCCGCGCTCCCGCTCGCGCCGCTCCAGTTCGGGGAGCGGGCAGCGGACCCCGACGAGCAGGACGTCGTCCGGGGCGAAGACGGAGAGGCAGTCGTCCAGCCGCCAGCTCCGGCTGAGCACATGGTCCACGACGATGTCGTTCCCGCCGGCCGCCATGCCGGCCGCAGCGCGGTGGAAACCTCGGGCGGTGCTGTCGATGACGTCCTGGAGCTCGTGCGGCAGGATCTCCCGCTCCGAACGCATCGCGTGGAAGGCGTCCACCGGGAAGTGGAAGTACCGCCCGTCCAGGATGCACAGCAGCTCGGTGGCGATGCTCGACTTGCCCGAACTGGACGTCCCGTTCAGGAAGATGACGGTGCCGCCGGGTGGCGCGTGCGTACGGCCGGGGTTGCGCTGATCGATGCCGCTGTTCATCCGCTCACCCAACAGGGCGGGCTCCGGCCCCGCAAGCCGTCTGTGTTTCGATGCTCCGATGACTGCTCACATCCGCCTGCGCCGGGACGCGGACCTGGCTGCCTGCGTCCGGATCCTCACCGACGTACACACCAGGGACAGCTACCCCCTCAACTGGCCCGCCGACCCGGCCGGCTGGCTCACGCCGGACGGCCTGCTCGGTGCCTGGGTGGCCGAACTCGGCGGAGAGGTGACGGGGCACGCGGTGCTGTCACCGGGCGACGAGGCGGGCACCTGCCAGGTGAACAGGCTCTACGTGTCCCCGGCCGCACGCGGCCACCGCGTGGGTGAGCTGCTGATGGACCGTGTCACCTGCGCGGCAAGGAAGTCGGGGCTGCGCCCGGTCCTGGACGTGGTCACCACCAACACCGCGGCGGTCGCGCTCTACGAACGCCTGGGATGGATCCGTACGGCCACCGTGCACGCGCCCTGGAGCCGGGACCCGGCGGTCATGGTGCATCTGTACCGGAGCCCGGCCTGACGGGGTCCCAGACGGAGGCCGCCGGGGCCGAAGGTGCCTGGATCGCTGTCGCTACCCTTCGCGTAGGGACCGGCTTCCGGCGGCACGGGAAGCCGACGGGCCAGGTGCGCCGGCTGCCTTTCGGTGGTCGGTACGGCGGCGGGCGGAGGCGGTAATGGGTACGGCAGCCGGCTGTGGGCGGGTTCTGCTGGTGGACGACGACATCTCGATCCGGCGGTCGCTGGGGCGCGGCCTGCGGTTGAACGGGTTCACCGTCGACCTGGCGGACGGTGGCCGGAGCGCGCTGGCCAAGGTGGCGGACGAGACTCCGGATGTCGTGGTCCTGGATATCTCAATGCCGGACCTCGACGGCATCGAGGTCTGCCGGCATCTACGGACGGCCGGCAACGACATACCGGTGCTGATGCTCTCCGCCCTCGACGAGGTGGCGGACCGGGTGGCCGGCCTTCAGGCCGGCGCAGACGACTACCTCGTCAAGCCGTTCGCCCTGGATGAACTGGTACTGCGACTGCACGCGCTGCTTCGCCGCCGGCCGCCCGGCGCCACCGACTCCGTACGCGTCGGTGGCCTGCTGCTCGATGCCGCCGCGCGCACGGCCAGTCTGGACGGCAGGCCGGTGGAGCTGACCCGGCGAGAGTTCGAACTGCTCGAAGTCCTGGCCCGTAACGCCGGTCTGGTCCTCTCCCGCGAACAGCTGCTGGACAGGGTGTGGGGCTACGACTTCGAGGTCCGCAACGACGCGGTGGACACCTTCGTCAGCTATCTGCGCCGCAAGCTGGAAGCGGGCGCACGCCCTCGCATCGTGCACACCGTGCGGGGCGTCGGCTTCGTGCTGCGGGACAACGAGAACAGCGGGAAGAGGAACGGGTCGTGAGGCTGTCCACCCGGATCGCGATCGTGGTGGGTGCTGTGGTGCCGCTCCTGGTGGCGGCAGCGGGCTGGGTGCTGGTGGGCCTGGTCGGCCGGGATCTGCACGCGCAGGCCGACCGCCTGCTCAGTGAGCGTGCGCACAGTGTCGCGTCGGCGGCACGCGGTCTGCTCCGCGCCACCTCCAAGGACCATCCGCGCGCCGAACAGGCCCGCCAGCACGCGCTGTTCACCTCGGCTCTGGACATTGGTATCCGCCTGACCGGCCCGGACGGCACGGTCACGGACGGCCCGCAACCCGGCCCCGCCGTGCACCTGCCGGCCCCGACAGGCCATCCCGTCACGGTCCGCTCCCACGGCAGGACTTGGCGCGCCCTGACGGTCCCCGTGGCCGCCCCCCAGGACGGCGTCCGCGGAACACTGTGGCTCTTCTCGCCCGAAGCCGCGAGCCAGCGGCAACTCCAGCTCGTACGCAGCCGGGTGATCACCGTCTCGCTGCTCGCCGCCCCGCTGTCCGCGGCCCTGGCATGGGCGCTGGCCGCCGGAGCCGCGCGGCCGCTGCGGCGCCTTCAGCAGCGCACCAGCGGCCTTGACCCGCATTCCAGTGCTGCCCGCCTGGAACACACACCGACCCGGATCACCGAGGTCGATGAACTCGCGCGCACGCTGCAGACGTTTCTCGCACGCTACGACGAACAGGCGGCCCGCACCGCGGAGGCACTGGCCACAGCGCGTTCGTTCTCCGCCGCCGCGTCCCACGAGCTGCGGACCCCGCTGATGAGCATGCAGACCAACCTCGACATCCTCGACACGTTCCAGTACCTCGATCCCACCGACCGTGCCGAGACCGTGGCGGAACTACGGCAGGGGCACGCACGGTTGCTGGGCCTGCTGTTGATGCTGCGGGCCCTCGCTCAGGGAGACCTGGTCGAGGCGGACGCATTCACTCCGGTCGACCTGGCCGAGCTGACCGACGCGGCCGTGTCCGACCTGCGCCGCACGCATCCCGAGGCGGATGTGACGTTCGAGAGCGGTACGGGCCTGACGGTGCAGGGATGGCAGCCCGGGCTGCGTTCACTGCTGGACAACCTGCTCGCCAACACCCTGGTGCACGGCCGGTCCGCGGACGGCAGCGCACACGTGGCCGTGGCGCTGCGGGCAGCCGGTGACAGCGGCGCCCCGACGGTCGTTCTCACGGTGGACGACCAGGGGCCCGGCGTGCCGCCCGAGCAGCGGAAGGCGATCTTCCAGCGCTTTCACCGTCGCTCCGACAGCCCGGGGTCGGGTCTGGGCCTGACGTTGGTTGCCCAGCAGATCGACCTGCACCGCGCGCGTCTTGCGGTGCTGGACGGCCCCGACGGCCGCGGGGCCCGATTCGAGATCGCCTTTTCCCTCGCCCGCCCCGACGGGCCCGGCACGGTGGTGCCGCAGCGCCGGGACTGGTTGTCGGGCAGCACCACGGCGGGATCGGGAGCGGAGTGCGCGCAGCGACGCCCGGCCTGAGGCCGGCCCGGCCCGCCCCGCCCCGCCCCGCCCCGGGGATTCGCGGGCCCGGGCCGTGCCGGGCCTCCGGTCTGGAACTGATCCGGCTCACAAAGAAACCACAAGAACCGCTCCTACCTTCGCTCTCACGCAGCCCGCCGCTGTGTCCCACACCTGGGGCGGGCTCGGCCGTATCCGGGCAGTTGAAGAGAGTGGAGCCATCTCATGCAGCGTCGCACAGCAACCATGACCGCGGCCTTCGCCGGCCTCGTACTCGCCACGACGGCAGCCGCGGCGCCCTCGTACGCCGCCGGCAGCGCGGCCCCCGCCACGACGGGTTCCGCCGCCGCGCACGCCAAGGGCCCCAAGGGTGACGGGGCGAAGAAGCTCTGCCGTCGGGTCCCCCGGCTGGAGAAGCGGATCGACAAGCGCATCAAGCGGATGGAGGGCGCCGTCGGTACCCGCGGTTCCATCTCGTACCTGGAGCAGCGCATCGCCGATGCCAAGAAGGACAACCACACAGCCATCGCCAAGCTTCTCGGCGACCGCCTCACCACCCGCAAGGGCCTTCTGACGACCCTCAAGGAGAAGCAGCCCGACCTCAAGTCCGTCGCCACCTGGTGCGCGGCGAACAACGGCGGCAAGGCAGCACCCACCGCATGAACCGCCGACGTCTGTCCGTCCTGGTGACGGCTGCCGCCGTCGCGGTGCCGCTCCTGGCCACCACGGCCTGCTCGTCCGCCACCACACCGGTCAAGGCGGCCCCAGCCGCCTCCAGCAGCAGTACCCCGGCCGCTGGGGACCAGCTCCCGCAGATGCGCAAGAAGGTCGACGACGCCGAGCACGCCGCCGCTTCGGCCGACGCCAACGGCGACGCCGACAACTCCGGAAACTGACACCTGCCGCACCACCCGAACACGACGACGGCCTGTGTGCCCCCCCCCAACGGGGTCACACAGGCCGTCGTCACGTGGGCCCCGGAGCAACCGCCGCTGCGGACGCGGTGGGGGCGGGGCGAGGATCCGGCGCGGGCCGGATCCCCCTACGGAAGCAGGTGTCAGCGCTTGGCGCGCGAGGCGCTGCGGCCGCGCTCCTTCTGGTCCAGGACGACCTTGCGGATACGCACGGTCTCCGGGGTCACCTCGATGCACTCGTCGTCGCGGCAGAACTCCAGCGACTGCTCCAGCGACAGCTTCCTGGCCGGCACCACGTTCTCCGTGGTGTCCGCGGAGGCGGCACGCATGTTGGTGAGCTTCTTCTCCTTGGTGATGTTCACGTCCATGTCGTCGGCGCGCGAGTTCTCGCCGATGATCATGCCCTCGTAGACCTCCGTGGTGGCCTCGGTGAAGATGACACCGCGCTCCTGGAGGTTGACCATCGCGAACGGCGTCACGACGCCCGCGCGGTCCGCGACCAGCGAGCCGTTGTGGCGGGTGCGCAGGTCACCGAACCACGGCTCGTGGCCCTCGAAGATCGAGTGCGCGATGCCGGTGCCACGGGTCTGGGTGAGGAACTCCGTACGGAAGCCGATCAGGCCGCGGGACGGCACGATCCACTCCATGCGGACCCAGCCCGAACCGTGGTTCGTCATGGTCTCCATGCGGCCCTTGCGGGTCGCCATCAGCTGGGTGATGGCGCCGAGGTGCTCCTCGGGCGAGTCGATCGTCATGCGCTCGATCGGCTCGTGCGTCTTGCCGTCGATCTGCTTGGTGACGACCTCGGGCTTGCCGACGGTCAGCTCGAAGCCCTCGCGGCGCATCTGCTCGACCAGGATGGCCAGCGCCAGCTCGCCACGGCCCTGGACCTCCCAGGCGTCGGGGCGCTCGGTGTCCAGGACGCGGAGCGAGACGTTACCGACCAGCTCGCGGTCCAGACGGTCCTTGATTTGCCGGGCAGTGACCTTGTGGCCCTTGCCGCCCTTGCCGACGAGCGGCGAGGTGTTCGCACCGATGGTCATCGAGATGGCCGGCTCGTCCACCGTGATCAGCGGCAGCGCGATCGGGTTCTCGGGGTCGGCCAGGGTCTCGCCGATCATGATGTCCGGGATACCGGCGATGGCGCAGATGTCGCCGGGACCGGCCTTCTCGGCCGGCTTGCGGGTGAGCGCCTCGGTCATCAGCAGCTCGGTGATGCGGACGTTGGCGATCGTGCCGTCGCGCTTGATCCACGCGACGGTCTGCCCCTTGCGCAGCTCGCCCTGCTCGACGCGGCAGAGCGCGATACGGCCGAGGAAGTTGTCCGCGTCGAGGTTGGTGACGTGCGCCTGGAGCGGGGCGTCCTCGTCGTACTCCGGCGCCGGGACGCTGGAGAGGATGGTGGAGAAGAACGGCTCCAGGTTCTCGCTGTCCTGCGGGACGGTGCCGTCGTCGGGCTTGGTCAGCGAGGCGACGCCGTCACGGGCGCACGCGTAGACGATCGGGAACTCGATCTGGTCCTCGTCGGCGTCCAGGTCGAGGAAGAGGTCGTACGTCTCGTTGACGATCTCGTCGATCCGGGAGTCCGGGCGGTCCGTCTTGTTCACGCAGAGGATGACCGGCAGCTTGGCGTCCAGGGCCTTGCGGAGCACGAAGCGGGTCTGCGGCAGCGGTCCCTCGGAGGCGTCGACGAGGAGAACGACCGCGTCCACCATCGAGAGACCGCGCTCGACCTCACCACCGAAGTCGGCGTGGCCGGGGGTGTCGATGATGTTGATCGTGATGACGTCGCCGCCATCCTTCGGGTGGTACTTCACGGCCGTGTTCTTGGCCAGGATCGTGATGCCCTTCTCACGCTCCAGGTCGTTCGAGTCCATCATGCGGTCGTCGAGGTGCTCGGCGGCGTGCGCGGCGAAGGCGCCGGCCTGCTTGAGCATGGCGTCGACCAGGGTGGTCTTGCCGTGGTCGACGTGGGCGACGATGGCTACGTTACGGATGTCGTGGCGCGTGGGCATGGGTGGCTTGCGCTTCTCTCAGCTCGTGGGATGCGGCGTCTGTCCTGGTACGCCCGCCGGGCGGACGCGCCACGGCCAGTCCCATGGTACGGGGCCTGCGCGCCCGGGGCTTCCCGGGCGATGGTTACCGGCCCCCGGCCCTTGCGTACCAAGGGTCGTACGGGGGCGGGACGGTTTTCCCGGCGGCCTGTGAGGCGGCCTGCGGCGCGAGAACCCAGCTTGCCCGCCGACAGGGCCGGCGGGCAAGTGGAGGGGTTTGCTCCGGTAGGTGCTCAGGACCTCTTGTAGGTGCTCAGGACCTCTTGGCGGACTTCAGGAAGCCGATGTCCTGGTAGACGGGGGCGGCGAAACCGAAGGCTCCGGCGTTCGCGACGCCCCGCTTGGCCGCGACGAGTTCCGGGCGCTGATAGAGCGGAATCGATCCTGCGGTGGCCCAGATATGGGCGTCGGCCTGCTTCACCAGATCCCGCTCGGTCTTCTGGTTCAGCTCGCCCGACGCGCGGTCGAAGAGCTGGTCGATGCGCTCGGTGCCGACCCGGGTGTAGTTCTGGTCGACCAGGAGCGAGCCGTCGGACGCGACGGCCGGCTTGGCGTAGATCGGCCGGGCGTCGGTGGCCGGGTAGGCGCTGGCGGGCCAGGAGTAGAGGGCCAGGTCGTAGTCGCCGGACGCGATGTGGTCCTTGAAGTAACCGGCGCTGTCGACCTTGCTGACCACCGTGCGGATACCGACGGCGTCCAGCTCCTGCGTGATCTTGGCGCCGACGCTGTTGATCACCTCCGAGCCGGGTCCTGAGGGCAGCACGAACCGCAGGGTCAGCGACTTGCCGTTCTTGCCGAGCGCGGCGGCCGGTGCGGCGGCGGCCGGAGCCGCGGTGCCCTTGGGGGCGTACGCACCCGCCACCTGGTGCTTCTCGTCGCCGGACGCGGCACCGGACTTCGAGTCGCCGGACGTGGCACCGGGCTTCGAGTCGTCGAGGGAGCCCGCCGCGGGCTTGGCCGAGGCGTCGGACTTGGCGGACGCCTCGGGCTTGGCGGACGCATCCGGCTTCCCCGAAGCCTCCGGCTTGCCCGAGGCGGCAGGCTTGCCGGACGCATCCGGCTTGCTTCCCGCCTTGGTGCCCTGGTCCGTTTCGCGCGCGCCCTGGGCCGTCCAGCCCGCGTCGGCCAGCAGCGCCTGGGCCTGCCGCGCGTCATGGCCGCCGACGGCCCCGCTGTTGTCCGCGTAGTCCTCCTGGCCCGCCAGCGCCAGATGGCTGCCGGGCGGCAGGGCGGGCAGCCCCAGCGGCTTCAGTACGTCGGACGCGATCTCCTTGCGGTCCAGCGCCCTGGCGACCGCCCGGCGCACCCGCTCGTCCTGGAGCGGGCCCGAGCTGCCGTTCATGGCCAGCTGGGTGAAGGCCGGCTCCAGGGACTTGCGGACCACATAGCCGTGCAGGGCCGCCTGCTGCCGCGCGTACTCCTGGCGGTCCTTGCGGGTCTGCTCGGCGGCCCGGCTCGCGGCCTCCTGGGCCTCCGGGCCGTCAGCGCCGTGCGCCGCGGCCCAGTTCAGCAGGGCGTCGGCGGGCTGCACATCGCTGCCGGGGCCGTGGGTCAGCGGCTGCCCGTTGTGCCCGTCCTTGCCCGCGAGGGTGATCCGGCCTGCGGCCTGTCCGTCGATGTCCGCCAGGTCCAGGGACCCTGCCGTGAGGGCCGCGGTGCGCTCCTCGGCCGGTACGGCGGTCAGGACGAGCGAGTCGAGCTTGGCCTCCCGCCCCCACCAGTGCGGGTTGCGGACCAGCTTGACCTGCTTGGCGTCCGTGTCCACGCTCTTGATGCTGAACGGCCCCGCCGTCGCCGCGAGCGTCTTGCGCGCCCCGTCGTTGAAGGTGTCCGGGGTGCTCATGACCTCCTTCGGATACAGCGGCGTGAAGAGCGAACGCCAGTCCGCGTACGGCTTGTTGAAGGTGACCTGGACCTCCAGGTCGTTCTTGCCCTTCTCGATCTTCTCGATCCGGTCGTACCCGGCGTTGCGCGCGGTCCAGAACCCCGAGTCCCTGCCGCTGAGCGCCCGCCACTGGGCCACGAAGTCGGGCGCCCCGATCTCCCGGCCGTTGCTCCAGACCGCCTTCTGGTTGATCCGGTAGCGGACCACCTGCTTCGGCTCCTGCTTGATGACGTCGGCCGACTCCAGGTAGTCGCCGTTCAGCTTCGGCCGCCCCGAGCGGTCGAGCGTGAACAGCGAGGGCAGCGTCGCGCCCGCGATCCGCGAGGTGGACGCGTCGGCGTCGGCCTGGAAGGTGTTCAGCGTGGCGGGCATCGCGTCGACCGCCCAGCGCAGGGTGCCACCGTCGGCCACCCGGGAACGCGACGCCGTACCGATGTCCGGCGCCACCGCCTTCGCGTTACTGCTGTGGTCATCACTCGAACCGCACCCGGCCAGCACGGGCAGCGCGAGTACACCGGTGGCGAGGAGCGCGACGCTGCGACGCTTCGCTCTCCCGTGTGGGACGCCGACGTGGGACATGGCTGATACCTCCGGGGCCGACCCCCGCCCATCCCTGCTGGGAATTCCATCCCTGCTGCGAATGAACGTGGATCTTCGGGTTTGGTGGCATTTCATGTTGATCACACCTATGACCCCTTCACTGAAGGGGAGGCCCCGCAGCGTCCGTGGGAGACACGTCGGGACACCGCCCGAACCCCACCCGTGCGGAGCAATGGGGGGCGCTCGCCGGGGCCCGCGCCACCCGGTCGCACCCCTGACTCCTGGCGGATCCGTCCGTATCCCTTCCCAAGCGTGATGTGACGCGCGACACTCTCCGACGCGCGATCGTTTGCCGTCCGCACCGGCGGAAGTGAGGCAAGTCATGCCCCTGCACGACGATTTGACCGCCGCTCAGCGCTCTCTCGATGAGCTGGTCCGCTCGCTCGGTCTGCTGGAGGAGCGGCTCGGCAGCGGCCTGGAGGTCCGCCGGGTCCGCACGGACGCCGGCCATCTGCGCGAGAGCCTCGCCCTGCTGCGTGCAGCCGTACCGGCCGCCCGCCCCGCGGCCGGACCCGATCTGGTCACCATCTCCGACACCCCGTACGACACGGCCCTCTGGTCGTCCGCCGCGTCCTCCGCGACCGACGACTACGTGGACGACGAGGGGATCGGCGCTCGCGACCGGCACGCCCCCTGATCCCAGATCGGCCGACGAAGTGGAGTCCCCGTTGGCAACAGGTACGGAACCCCGGCCCCGTCCCGGCACGGGCGTGCACGACGCATCGCGCGCCGCCATCGCCGCCCGCCATCTGCGGACCGACCGCTGGTGGCTCTCGCCCGCGGCCACCGCCGCCGGACTGCTCGCCTTCGTCGTCTACTCGACCTGGCGGGCCTTCGCGAACGCCGACTACTACACGGCGCCCTACGTCTCGCCCTTCTACTCCCCCTGCCTGGCGCAGAAGTGCGTGCCCATGCGGCACGGACCGAACTGGGACCTCTTCGGCAGCTGGTGGGGCATCTCCCCCGCCATCCTGATCCTGGTCTTCCCGCTGGGCTTCCGGCTGACCTGCTACTACTACCGCAAGGCCTACTACCGGGGCTTCTGGGCGTCCCCGCCGGCCTGCGCGGTCGCCGAACCGCACAAGAAGTACAGCGGCGAGACCCGCTTCCCGCTGATCATGCAGAACATCCACCGGTACTTCTTCTACGCGGCCGTGGTCATCGCCGGGATCCTGACGTACGACACCGTGATGACCTTCCGCGACGAGCGGTACCACTGGGGCCATATGGGCCTCGGCTCCGTGGTCTTCCTGGTCAACGCCGCGCTGATCTGGGCGTACACCGCCTCCTGCCACTCCTGCCGGCACATCGTGGGCGGCCGGCTGAAGCACTTCTCCCGGCATCCGGTCCGCTACCGGCTCTGGGGCTGGGTCAGCGCGCTGAATGCCCGTCATATGCAGCTTGCCTGGGCGTCGTTGGTCAGCATCGCGGTCGCCGACTTCTACGTCTATCTGGTCGCTTCCGGTGTCTTCGACGATCCGAGGTTCTTCTAGATGAGGTTTTTTGGATGACGACTCAGCTCGACCGGCAGCAGTGGGACGTCGTGGTCGTGGGCGCGGGCGGCGCCGGGCTGCGCGCCGCCATCGCCGCCCGCGAACAGGGCGCCAGGACCGCCGTGATCTGCAAGTCGCTCTTCGGCAAGGCCCATACGGTCATGGCCGAGGGCGGGATCGCGGCCTCCATGGGCAATGTGAACTCGGGCGACAACTGGCAGGTGCACTTCCGCGACACCCTGCGCGGCGGGAAGTTCCTCAACCAGTGGCGGATGGCGGAGCTGCACGCCCAGGAGGCCCCCGACCGGGTCTGGGAGCTGGAGACCTGGGGCGCGCTCTTCGACCGGACGCCCGAGGGGAAGATCTCCCAGCGCAACTTCGGCGGCCACGAGTACCCGCGGCTCGCCCATGTCGGCGACCGGACCGGCCTTGAGCTCATCCGTACCCTCCAGCAGAAGATCGTCTCGCTCCAGCAGGAGGACGCGCGCGAATTCGGCGACCCCGAGGCGCGGTTGAAGGTCTTCCAGGAGTGCACGGTCACCCGCATCCTCACCTCGGCGCCGGACGGCGGCACGCCCACGACCGCCCCGGACGCCGCCTCCGCGGCCACGCCGGACGGCGGCTCCGCCACGGGCGAGCGGGTCGCCGGCACCTTCTGCTACCAGCGCGAGTCGGGCCGGTTCTTCGTCCTGGAGGCGCCCAGCGTGGTCCTCGCCACCGGCGGCATCGGCAAGTCCTTCAAGGTCACATCGAACTCCTGGGAGTACACCGGTGACGGCCACGCGCTGGCGCTGCTGGCGGGCGCACCGCTGCTGAACATGGAGTTCGTGCAGTTCCACCCGACCGGGATGATCTGGCCGCCCTCGGTGAAGGGGCTGCTTGTCACCGAGTCGGTGCGCGGCGACGGCGGGGTGCTGCGCAACAGCGAGGGCAAGCGGTTCATGTTCGACTACATCCCCGATGTCTTCAAGGAGAAGTACGCGGAGTCCGAGGAGGAGGGCGACCGCTGGTACGAGGACCCGGACAGCAACCGCCGCCCGCCCGAGCTGCTGCCGCGCGACGAGGTCGCCCGTGCCATCAACTCCGAGGTCAAGGCGGGCCGCGGCTCACCGCACGGCGGGGTCTACCTCGATGTGTCGACGCGGATGTCCGCCGAGGTCATCAAACGCCGACTGCCGTCGATGTACCACCAGTTCAGGGAGCTGGCCGATGTCGACATCACCGCGGAAGCGATGGAGGTCGGTCCGACCTGCCACTACGTGATGGGCGGTATCGCGGTCGACTCGGAGACCGCGGCCGCGCTCGGGGTGCCGGGGCTCTACGCGGCGGGCGAGGTCGCGGGCGGGATGCACGGGTCCAACAGGCTCGGCGGGAACTCCCTCTCCGACCTGCTGGTCTTCGGCCGCCGCGCCGGGCTCCACGCGGCGCGGCACTCGGCGTCGCTCACCGTACGGCCGCAGGTCGACGAGGAACGGATCGACGCGGCGGCCGCCGAGGCGTTGCGGCCCTTCAGCGCCGAGAGCCCCGATGCGGGGAGCCCGGACGCCGGTAGCGGGCCGGCAGCGGCGGCGGAGAACCCGTACACCCTCCACCAGGAGCTCCAGCAGACCATGAACGATCTGGTCGGCATCATCCGCCGCGAGGCCGAGATGGAACAGGCCCTGGAGAAACTGGCGGCGCTGCGGGTACGGGCCCGCCGGGCCGGGGTCGAGGGGCACCGGCAGTTCAACCCGGGCTGGCACCTCGCGCTGGACCTGCGGAACATGCTGCTGGTCAGCGAGTGCATCGCGCGCGCCGCGCTGGAGCGGACCGAGAGCCGCGGCGGGCACACCCGCGAGGACTGGCCCGCCATGGAGCGCACCTGGCGCGGGATCAATCTGCTGTGCCGGCTGGCCGCCCCGGCGGCGGCCGATCCGGCCCCGGCCGAGCCGGACACGGGCCAGATCGTGCTGGTCCGCAAGCAGACCGTGCCGATCCGTCAGGACCTGCTCGCCCTCTTCGAGCGGGATGAGCTGGTCAAGTACCTCGCCGAAGAGGAGTTGTACGAGTGAGTTCGTACGAAGCACGCTTCAGGGTCTGGCGCGGGGACACGGACGGCGGGGAGCTGCGGGACTTCACCGTCGAGGTGAACGACGGCGAGGTGGTCCTCGACATCATCCACCGCATCCAGGCGACCCAGGCATCCGATCTGGCGGTTCGCTGGAACTGCAAGGCCGGCAAGTGCGGTTCGTGCAGCGCGGAGGTGAACGGGCGGCCGCGCCTCATGTGCATGACGCGGATGTCCGTCTTCGCGCGGACGGACACGATCACGGTGACCCCGCTGCGGGCGTTCCCGGTCGTCCGGGACCTGGTGACGGACGTGTCCTTCAACTACGCGAAGGCCCGGGAGGTGCCGGCGTTCGTACCGCCGGAGGGGGTGAAGCCGGGCGAGTACCGGATGCAGCAGGTGGATGTGGAGCGCTCGCAGGAGTTCCGCAAGTGCATCGAGTGCTTCCTCTGCCAGGACACCTGCCATGTGGTGCGCGACCACGAGGAGAACAAGGCGGCCTTCGCAGGCCCGCGGTTCCTGATGCGGGTCGCCGAGCTGGACATGCACCCGCTGGACGCCGCGGCCGAGGCGGGGCTCGACCGGAAGCGGACCGCGCAGGAGGAGCACGGCCTTGGCTACTGCAACATCACCAAGTGCTGCACGGATGTCTGCCCCGAGGGCATCAAGATCACCGACAACGCCCTGATCCCCCTGAAGGAGCGGGCCGTGGACCGGAAGTACGACCCGCTGGTCTGGCTGGGAAACAAGATCGGCCGCCGCCGCGAGTGAGCGGGGTCCGGGGCCGGTGCCCGGGTCAGGCACCCGGGCGCAGACCCGCAGGCCCGGCGCCCCTCAGTTCCAGCCCTTCCGGTACGCCGTCCAGTCGGCCTCGGTCGCCGCGAAGTCGACGTACAGCGCGACCCCGAAGTGCTCCCGGTCGCGGTCCTGCCTGCCGAGCGCGAGCCGCACCCCGCGCACCGCTGCCGCAATCGTCTCCGCGGACGCCAGATGACCGGGCTTGGTCTCGTGGTAGAAGGGCAGCCCCATCAGCAAGTCCGTTGATTCCGGGGTGACTTCGAGGGCCAGCGTGGTCTGCTCGGCGACATACCCGCCGTACAGGCTCTGGAGCGGCAGCGCGGTGTCGTACGACATGACGGCTATCTGGTCCACCCGGCGGGCCACCTCGCCGAAGTACTTCTGCGACCAGTACTTGGGGTGCCCGGTGAGTGTGCCCGCGACGGTGTGCAGGGCGGGCAGCGGGTCGATCTGGTGGGAGGCCACCGAGAGCAGGACGCCCCGGTCCCTGGTGAGTGTGCGCAGGCGGTCGAGAAGTGCCAGATAGTCGCGGTCGCCCGAGTGCAGCGGCTCCAGGTCGAAGTGCGTCCCTTCGAACCCCGCGTCGATGATCCCCCGCGCGGAGCCGACGATGGCGCTGCGGGACGCGGCCCGGGTGAGGTCGAGGCCGTCCGGGGTCTCGGTGTTCAGCTGGTCGCCCAGCCAGGCCTGGACGCGTACGCCGGGGAGCTCGCGGTGCACGGCGGCGATGAGCCACTTCGCCCCGGCGTAGCGGGCGGGCGGCAGCGTGCCGTCGTGCTCCAGCGGGCCCGCGTGCACATAGAGGTCCCGCAGGCCGGTCCCCCGCAGCCGGGCCGCGAGTGCCTGCACGTCGGTGTCCTTCTTCCGGCCGTCGACCCAGGCGTGGCCGAGCCAGATGGCGTCCCGGCCGCGGGTGCGGGTGCCGTCGTGGTAGTCGCCCGCGTAGTTCGCGCGCAGGGCGACGCCCGCGGTGAGCGCGGGGACGAGAAGGAGTAGGGCGACCCCGAGTGCAGACCGCTTGAGCCAGGTGAGCCAGGTGCGGCTGGGTCCTCGCGGCGTTCGTCTGCTCCGGACGGCCCAGTTCCGGATGGCCCAGTTCCGGCCGCCGAAGTGTCGTACCTGCACCCATGCCCCCCACGAGCTCGTACGGTAGGCCCCACAGAGTAGCTGCGGTCGCGGGGCGCCCAGGACGGCCATACGCTCCCCCATGTGACGCCGCACGAGCCATCCGCACGGCCGCACACCGCCGTCATCGCCACGCTGGCCGCGGCGCTCACCGCGGTGTTCCTGCTGGTGGCCCCGGTACCGGCCGCGCGCGCGGCCGACCCGCCCGTCCTCTCGGCGAAGGGGCAGATCACCGACCAGGTCAACGCGCTCGGCGACCGCAGGGGCGCGGTGGCACGAGCCATCGACGCGCTGTACGAGAAGCGGCACATCCAGCTCTTCGTCGTCTACGTCGGGGACTTCTCCGGGCGGGCCGCGCAGGACTGGGTTCGGGCCACGGCGAACCGCAACGGCCTGGGCCAGGACGACATCCTGCTGGCGATCGGCACGCAGGCGCGCCAGTACGCGTACACGGGGCAGAGCGGCACCACCAAGTTCACCAATGCCCAGCTGGAGGCCGTCGCCCGTACGGCCATCGATCCGCCGCTCGCCCAGCACGACTGGGCGGGCACCGCGATCGGCGCAGCGAACGGATACAGCGCGGTCGTCGCCGGGCAGCCCGTCCCCACCCCGGCCATCACTCCGGGTGCGTCCGATCCCGGCGGCCACCACACCGTCGGCATGGGCAACGGCGCCCTGCTGGTGCCGCTCGCGCTGGTGGTCGTGGTCGGCGGCCTGGCGATCTACGCGTACACCCGCAGAAGGCGGCGCGCCGAGAGCAGGACCACCCCCGCGGGCAGCGCACAGCAGCAGGGCTGGAGCGGCGAGGCCGAGGGGATCGCACTGGCCCAGCTCGACACGGAGGCCGGGAAGCTGCTGGTCACCACGGACGACGCGGTCCGGACGAGTACGGAGGAGCTGGGCCTGGCCGCCGCCCGGTTCGGGGACGGAGCGGTGGAGCCGTACACGGCGGCGCTGACGTATGCCAGGAGCGAGCTGGCCACGGCGTTCCGGCTCCGCCAGCAGCTCGACGACTCGCATCCCGGGGACGAACCGGCCCGGCGGCAGATGCTGGAGGAGCTCGTCGCCCGGTGTACGGAGGCCGGCCGGCGCCTGGACGAGGAGTCCGAGGGCTTCGACCGGCTGCGCGCCCTGGAACAGGATGCCCCGCAGGCACTGGCAGCGGCGGAGACGGCCTTCCGGGCAACCGCCGGGCGTACCGGAGCCGCCGAGTCCACGCTTACGGCGCTGCGTGAGCGGTACGCGGAACAGGCATCGGCGCCGGTCGCCGGGAACGTCGAACAGGCCAAGGACCGGCTGCTCTTCGCGACGAACGCCCTCAACCGGGCCCGGCAGGCAGCGGACATCGGGGAGCACGCGGAGGCCGCGCTGTACGTACGGGCCGCGGAGAGCGCGGTGGGCCAGGCGGCCACGCTCATCGACGCGGTCGACCGGCTGGCCCGGGAGGTGGCCGAGGCGGAGGTCCGGCTGACCGGTGCGCTCACCGAGACGGAGGCGGACCTGACTGAGGCCCGCGGCCTTCCCGAGGCCACCGCCGCAGGGGCCGCGGGGGCCGATCTCCAGGGCCGGATCGCGCGCGCGGAAACGGTCACGGCCGGTGTACGGCAGGAGCAGCGGACGGGCCCGTACGATCCGGTCGACGCGCTGCGCCGGGTCGGGGAGGCCGACGCCTCACTGGACAAGGCGCTGGCGGGCGGGGCGCCCGGGACGGGCCCCCGCCGGGCCGCCGAACTCCTCGAAGCAGCCACCCTGACGGCACGTTCCACGACGGGGGTGGCGGCCGACTTCATCACGACCCACCGCGGCGCGGTCGGCAGCCAGGCCCGCACCCGGCTGGCGGAGGCCCAGCGCCATCTGGAGGAGTCCGGCACGCTCGCCGCCGCCGACGCCCGGCAGGCTCTGTCCGCCGCCCGGCAGGCCGACTCGCTGGCCGGACAGGCCCAGTACCTGGCCGAACAGGACGTACGGACTTACGGAAGCCACCACGCCGGGGACCCGGTCGGCGCGGCCCTGGGCGGCATCATCCTCGGCGGACCGCTCGGCGCGGGCGGCGTCCCGGGCCGCTTCGGCGGCGCCGGAACCCGCGAGCGGATGCGCGGCGACCGGTGATCAGGCGGGCAACTCGCCGTTCCTGACGGCGGAGACGAACGACGCCCAGCCACCTGCGGCGAACGCGAGCACCGGACCATGCGGGTCCTTGCTGTCGCGGACCGGCACGACTGCGCCGGAGCCCTCGGCGACCTCGACGCACTGGCCGCCGTCCGAGTTGCTGTAGCTGCTCTTGCGCCATGCAGCGGCGCTCAGGTCGGATCGCACGGCACTACCTCCAACACGTGCAGGATGCGGTCAGGCCCTCAACTCGCCGTCCCGCAGGGCGGATACGAACGACGACCAGCGGTCCGCAGCGAACGTGACCACAGGACCGTCCGGGTTCTTGCTGTCGCGGACCGGCACGAGTGCGCCACAGCCGTCGGCAACCTCAACGCACTCGCCGCCATCCTGATTGCTGTAGCTGCTCTTGCGCCATGCAGCGGCGCTCAGCTCGGTGGATCGCACGGCAGCTCCTCCAACATGCGCAGGATGAATTTCCGCGACTCGGCTGGTGTCAGGGCCAGGTCACGAACGGAATCGTACCTGAGCTGCAAGTTCTCAACGGTGCTGATTTCCTCGATGAGTTCGCCACCCAGCCCGTTCTCGACGTACGCAACCGTACGCCCCTCCGGCAGCCGGAGGAACATCACCGTCATGTTCGCCAGACCGTGCAGTCCGGCGCTCATCGGCAGCACCTGGAGCGCCACTTTGGGCCGCTCGGCCACCTCGGCCAGGTGCTCCAGCTGCTCCCTCCAGGCCTGCGCATCGCGGCATGGCGTACGCAGGACGACCTCGGAGAGAATCGTGCGGAACGGAGGGGCGACGGCTCCTTCCAGCAGGTCCTGCCGCCCCATCCGGGCCGTCACCTGTTGTTCCAGATCGCTGCCCCCGGAGCCGCCGCTCTCCAGAAGCTCGATGGCGTACCCCTGAGTTTGCAGAAGCCCCGGAACCACGCCCGGTGCGTAGTGCCACAGACTGCTCGCATCCGACTCCAGCGCCATGTACTGCCGGTACCGCTCCCGGAACTGCGTACGGTCCTTCATGGCCAGTTCCCACAGGACGAGCAACATCCCCTGAGTGCCGAAGTAATGGTCCAACGCCTGGACCACTTCGGGCCCACCCAGCGTCTCGCCCTTCTCCATCTTGCCGAACAACGAGTAGTCCCAGCCGAGCCGTTCACCGAGCTGCCGCAGGTTGACCCCACGCTGGGCGCGCAGTTTCCGTAACTCTTCTGCGAACCGCTGACGCGGCTCCTGGCTGCGGCTGGTGACAAGGCGTCGTTGCGGCATGGCGCTCCTTCCGGGGCGCCCGTCCCACCCGGACGGTTCTTCCCGTAACGCCCCGGCTACGCAGCGTAGTTCATGGCGGGAGGGGCCGTCAGCGGAACCGCGCAGCACCCGCGCCCGGACGGCGTCACCCGGGAAGGCGGACAGCGAGGGCGAGGAGCAGCAGCACACACATCGCCATGCACGCGGCCCCGGCGACCGCCCACAGTGCCCTCAGCCGGGGCTGACCGCGCCACCACTGCTGCACCTTGCTGGTACTGCACGCCCACACCAGGAACAGCAGGGAGGCCATCACGGCGCCCAGCACGCACACCCCGTTCCATCCGGCGTGCGCGTGGACCGTGCCGACCAGGGCCGAGCCGAGCGCGCCGCCGACGAAGTAGCACGTCATGTAGGCGGAGGTGATACGGCCACGGGAGTCCGGCCGCAGGGCGTAGATCAGTGACTGGTTGGTGATGTGTACGCCCTGGTGCGCCAGGTCGAGCAGCACGATCCCGGCGATCAGCGCGGCCAGGCTGTGGGCCCCCAGGGCCAGCAGCCCCCAGGAGCCGAGCAGCAGGAGGGCGCTCGCCACCGTGGTCAGGGTGGTCCGTCCGCGGTCGGCCAGCCGCCCGGCCAGCTGAGCGGCGATCGCTCCCGCCGCGCCTGCCAGGCCGAGCAGGCCGATCTCGGCGTCCGACCAGCCGTAGCCGGGCCCGGACAGCAGAAAGGCGAGGGACGTCCACAGCGCGCTGAAGCAGGCGAACGCCAGCAGTCCGATCAACGCCCGTGCGCGCAGCACCGGTTCGTCCGCGAGAAGGCGGGCGGTGGAGCGCAGCAGCTGTCCGTAGTTGAGGCCTGCGGACCCCCGGTACTGCGGGAGCGCCCGGTGGAGTGCCGCGGTCAGTACGAGCATCGCCAGGGCGGCGACCCAGTACACCGTGCGCCAGCCGCCGACCTCGGCCAGCGCACCGGACGCGGTGCGGGCGAGCAGCATCCCCAGGACCAGGCCGCTCATCACCGTGCCCACGGCGCGGCCGCGCTGGTGCGGGGCGGCCAGGTCCGCGGCGAACGGCACCAGGACCTGCGCCGTCACCGAGAGGAGCCCGGTGAGTGCGGTGCCCGCCAGGAGCAGTCCGGTGTTCGGCGCGATCGCGGTCAGTGCCAGCGAGCACGCCGTCGCCAGGGTCAGCCCGCAGACCAGCCGGCGGCGTTCCAGCAGGTCGCCCAGTGGCAGCAGCAGGACGAGGCCCAGGGCGTAACCGACCTGGGAGACCGTCACCACGAGCGAGGCACCGGTGGACGACAGGTGCAGATCGCGGGCGATGGTGTCGAGGAGCGGCTGGGCGTAGTAGTTGCTCGCCACGCACAGTCCCACGGCCACGGACATCAGCAGGAGCATGCCGCGTCCGGCGCCACCGGCGGTGTCCGTGCCCGGACGGAGGTCCTGAGTGCCTGACGGGGAAATCGGTTGCGGGGTCGGGGAGGAAGCTGGGGAGGAAGCCACGTCCGTTTCCTTCCGGGAGTGCTCGTACGCGGGCCCTCTCGGAGCACCTGCGGAGCGGGGCGGTTCCGGCTCCCGTTCATGCTGGCTGAGCAGTGTGCATGAGTCCAACAGATGGTTGCCATCACAGCGATCTCGTATCACGATGAATCCATGGAACTCCGCCAGCTCGCCTACGCCGTCGCCGTCGCCGAGACCGGCAGCTTCACCCGCGCGGCACACCGTTGTTTCGTGGTCCAGTCCGCGCTGAGCCACCAGATCGCCCGGCTTGAGGACGAGTTGGGAACCCGGCTGTTCGAACGCACCAGCCGACGGGTGCAGATCACTCCGGCCGGCGAGGTGTTCCTGGGCCCTGCCAGGGAAGCGCTGGCGGCCGTCGAGCGGGCGCGCAGCGAAGTGATCGCGTGCGGCAGCGAGGTGCGCGGCCGGCTGAGCATCGGCACCATCACACCGCTGGCCGCGGTGGACCTGCCGGACCTGCTCGGCGCCTACCGTGACCGGTATCCGGCGGTACGCGTCACACTCCGCGCCCGTCTGGTCAGGGACCTGCTGCGGGAGGTGCGCGAGCACGCCTGCGACATCGCCTTCGTCGACAGCAGGCCGGAGAGCACGGCCGGGCTCGCCGTGCGTGTCCTGGCGCACGAGGACCTGGTCGCGATCGTCCCGCGCGGGCACCGGCTGGCCGGGGCGGACCGGGTGGCTCCGGCCCGGCTGGCGGAGGAGCACATGGTCGACATGCCGCCCGGCTCCGGCCTCCGCCGCCACAACGACGCCGCTTTCGCCGCGGCCGGTGTCCCCCGCACGGTCGCTTTCGAGGCCGACACCATGGCGCTGCTGGAACAGCTGGTGGCACGCGGCTTCGGCATCGGACTGATCTCGGCGCCGACGGCCGCCGGGATGCCCGCGGTGAGCACGGTGGCGCTGACCGATGTGCCTCCCCGGACGGTCCAGGCGGTGTGGCGCGCCTCCGGGGCCTCGCCGGCGACGCGGGCCTTCCTCCAGCTCCTGCGGGAACGGACACCGGACGCGCCGGAGGTGTCGGAGTAGCGGCGGGGGCCGACCCGCCCGAAGGCCCCGAGGGGCCCTGCCCGCGCGGAACCCCTCTCCGTATCAGTACATGCTTCTCCGTCTCAGTACATGCTCAGCAGCTGCTCCACGCTCAGCTCCGGCGCCGACGCCCCGTCCGGCAGGGCCAGTTCGAACCAGACCGTCTTCCCGCGCGGAGTCCGCCGGGAGCCCCAGGCCGCGCTGAGCATTCCGACCAGCTGAAGCCCCCGGCCCCCCTCGTCCGTGTCGCGGGCGCGGCGCCGGCGGGGCTGGATCAGGCCCGCGTCCCAGACCTCGCAGACCAGGGTGCGGTCGAGCAGCAGCCGGAGCCTGATCTCACCCTCGCCGTACCGCAGGGCGTTGGTGACCAGCTCGCTGACCAGGAGTTCGGTCGTGTCGACCAGATCCTCCAGGCCCCAGGAGATCAGCTGCCCCCGGGCCAGTTCGCGGGCCCGGCCCACCGAGCGTGGTTCGCGGGGCAGTTGCCAGTCGCCGACCGCTTCGGACGGCAGGCCCTGGATACGCGCCATCAGCAGGGCGATGTCGTCCTCACCGTGCGAGGTGTCCAGCGTGTTGAGCACGTGGTCGCAGACGTCTTCGAGCGGGCGCTCCGAGTGGGCGAGGGCGTCGCGGAAGGCGCTCAGGCCCTCGTCCAGCGGATGTTCGCGGGACTCGACCAGGCCGTCGGTGTAGAGCGCGAGGAGTGCGCCCTCGGGGATCTCGACCTCGACCTCCTCGAACGGTTCGCCGCCGACGCCCAGCGGCATACCGGGCGGCACGTCGAGCAGCAGCGCCGGTTCGCCCGGTTCGACCAGGACGGGTGGCAGATGCCCGGCGTTGGCGAAGGTGCAGCGCCGGGTGACCGGGTCGTACACCGCGTAGACGGCGGTCGCGAGATAGACCTCGGAGAGGTCGGCCTCACGTGTCTTGTGCGCGGCGCGCGAGGCCTGCTGGGTACCGCTCGGGGTACCCAGGCCGCGGGCGATCTCGTCCAGCGCTTCGAGTACTTCGGCGGGCTCCAGGTCCAGCAGGGCCAGCGTCCGTACGGCGGTGCGCAGTTCGCCCATCGCGACGGCGGCCCGCAGCCCGTGGCCCATGACGTCGCCGACGACCAGCGCGGTGCGGTGACCGGGCAGCTCGATGACGTCGAACCAGTCGCCGCCGACCTCGCTCGCCGTGTTGCCGGGCAGATAGCGGCAGGCGATGTCGAGCCCGGCCGCCTCGGGGTCGCCGGGCGGCAGCAGGGAACGCTGGAGTATCAGGGCGCGTTCGTGTTCGCGCCGGTACAGCCGGGCGTTGTCCATACAGACGGCGGCGCGGGCGGCCAGCTCCACGGCCAGCGAACGGTCCCGCTCCCCGAACGGCTCGCTCCCCTTCGTACGGGAGAACTGCACCAGACCGACCACCGTGTCATGGGCCACCATCGGCACGGCGAGGGTGGACTGTACGTGGCTGCCCTGGGAGCCCGGTACGGAGCGCACCTTGCCGGTACGCAGGGCGCTCGCGCACGGCGAGTGGAAGGCGTAGCGGTGGACGGCGCCCAGCGCTGGACCGTCGTCCGCCTCCTTCAGCAGGACGTCGGAGACAGCGCTGGCATAGGCGACGCGGCGCAGCTCGGCGCTGCCGTCCGCGCTGCCCTTCGGGGACTCGTCACCGGCCAGCAGGCCCTGGTACAGGTCGACGGACGCCAGGTCGCAGAAGCCGGGGACGGACACGTCGAGGAGTTCCCGGGCGGTGGTCTCCAGATCGAGCGAGTTCCCTATCCGGGCGCCCGCCTCGTTGAGCAGGGCGAGATTGCGCCGGGCGTTGGCGGCCTCGCGGGCCGCGACATGACGGCGGGTGACATCGGTCCCCAGACCGGCGACACCGATGGGGAGGCCCGCCCCGCTGTGCACGCGGTAGAGGTTGACCGACCAGTGCCTGCGCTCGGAACTGCCCGGCGCCGAGCCGATCAGCTGGAGGTCGGTGACGGGACGTCCGGACTCCAGGACCCGCTTCAGCGCCGCCGTCATCCGGTCGGCCTCGGCGCGGGCGAGATAGTCGTGGACCGTACGGCCGCGGTGCTCCGCGACCTCGTCCCCGAAAAGCTCCGCGAACCGCTTGTTGACCCGGCGCACCGTGAGGTCGGTACCGAACAGCAGGAAGCCGAAAGGAGATTGGCCGAATATGGCCTGCGAGGACGCGAGGTCGGTTTCGATCCGGCGCAGCACCCTGACGTCAACGATGATGCAGACAGCGGCCCTTCCACCGTCGGCCGTCTCCGTGGGCATCACATAGAGCTCGGCGAGCCCCTGTGTCTCCGGCCGGTCCGGCATCCGGAAGGGGACCAGACCGGTCCACTCCTTGCCGTCGAGGATTTCGGTGACCGCGCCGTGCCCTCTGCCGCGCAACTCCACGGGCAGGAAGACCTCGACCGGGTCCACGCCCACGGCGTCGCGTGCGTCCACCCCGAACAGCTCTTCGGCCCGCTTGCTCCACTGCTCCACCAGCCCGTCGGCCCCGATCGAGAACGACGCAACCCTGATGTAGTCATAGATCGAACCGGGCGGACTGCTCTGCCATACGACATCGCCCGTCGCACCGGATATATCGCTCACGCGACCGTCCCCTCCAGCTCACCACGCACCGAACCGACCAAGGTGGCACCCGCAGTATTCAGCACTACGGACCCCAGCGACACGGCGTTCACGATCACAGCACGGTCTCAGTCACTTTCGGACACTTCGACCGCGATCGCGTCCCACCCTTCTCCTAACCAGGCTGGGCCAGCTCGAACCACACCGTCTTGCCCGATCTGCCGCGCGCCGTCCCCCAACGCTTCGCCGAACAGGCCACGAGCTGCATTCCCCGGCCACTCTCGTCGTCGGGCCCTGCCGTCCTCTCGCGGGGCGGATCCGGAATCGGATCGGAAACCTCCACCCGCAGCGTGGCTTGATCCAGTCGCGCGACCCTGACACCGATCGGGCCGGACGCGTGCCGCATGGAGTTGGTGACCAGCTCACTCACGAGCAGCGTGGCGACGTCACCGAAGGCACCGTCGAGCTCCCAGGTGCGCAGAGTGTCCCGAACCGCCCGGCGCGCGACGCGTACGGCATCGGGCTCGGCGGGGAAGGTCCACTCGGCGCATCCGCCTTCGGTGCCGATCAAGCCGATCACTTCCCCAGGCCGAGCACGGACATGCGTACTGCCGAAAAGGTACTAACCAGCACATACCCTGTATTACGCGCAGATATCGACAATGCCGTGCCATATGCCCTACAGGGCCACTAACGGCGCACATCGGCGCGCACCTACGCGCACCTGTCGGGCGCGGTACGCGCGGCTCCGTCCGCGCGTCACTCGTGGAGCCCGGCCCTCAGGCGGCGCGCCGCCTCGGCCACCGCGGGGCGGTCCTGGTCCAGCCAGTCCACGGTGCCGATCTCGTCCGGCCCGAGCCACCGCAGCTCGTCATGGTCCTCCAGCGGACGCACCTCACCGGAGATCAGCCGCGCGGTCCACACATGCAGCACGAAGCCCCGGCCGAGCGGCCATTCGCCGGGGATGCGCTCCAGCGGCTCCGTCTCGACGCCCAGTTCCTCGCGCAGCTCACGCACCAGCGCCTGCCCGGCACTCTCGCCCGGCTCCAGCTTCCCGCCGGGCAGCTCCCAGCGGCCCGCGAGCTCGGGCGGCGCGCTGCGGCGCGCGGCGAGCAGCCGCCCCTGGTCGTACAACGCTCCACCCACGACGACGCGATCAGCCATGGGGCGAGCCTACCGAGACCCCGGCGGGCGCCCCCGGCCCACCAGGGCCCGAACACCCGCCGCGGGGCCGCTACCGCGCTCTACTGCACACTCTGGCCGATGCGTTCGATCCAGTACATCTGCCGGTGCCCACGGGCACCGAGGGTGTCGGCGGTCTGCTGCGCCTCGTCCCTCGTCGCGTACCTTCCGACGCGATAGCGATTGCCGTTGTCGTCCTCTCGTATGACCTGCCACGGGAGCATGGCGTTCCCGCTGTCCGTCATCGCGTGCCCCCGTCGTACGCCGGCGTGCAGGCCATCTCTAATCCCCAGGAAACCGCAGTCTGCATATGCCCGAGCGTACGCCTGACCCTTACTGAGCGAATACGTGTTTTCACAAAGAGGTACGCATCAAGCCACTCTGCAATCTCCATTGAGTACACGACGGAGCACCAGGCACCGCCGGGCGCCCGCCCCGGGGCGCACCGCGGACACCCTTCAGTTACCCAAGAGAGCAGGTGCCGCAACGGATTCGGGCACGGCTCCGCCCAACTCCCGTTCAGGGAGCGGCATCCCCGGCCCGGCGGCGTCAACCGCCGCGGCGGATCACTTCACCGGCAGGTGGTACGCGACGCGGTAGCGGTCGGCCGGGACGACGATGTCCGCGGTCTCCACCGCACGCCCCGACGCGTAGTACGTACGGGAGATGACGACCACCACATGACCGGGCACCCCGCCGAGTGTCAGCAGTTCCTCGGCCAGACCGGGCCGGGCGCCGACCTCCTCGACGACGTTGTCCACGACGATGTCGATCGCGGCCATCCGTTCGACGACGCCGCAGCCGCCGAGCGGGCCCTCCTCGGGGAGCATCACCGGTGTGCGCCCGGTGATCCCCAGCGGCTCCCAGGAGGTGGACAGCATCATCGTTTCGCCTGCGTCGCGGTAGACGTACCGCGTGCGCATCACCCGCTCGCCCGGCGGGATGGCGAGCCGCAGGGCGATGTCGGTGTCCGCGACGTCCTGCTCGCTGCTGGACTCCCAGGTGCCGCGCACGCTCTCGTCGGCCTGCTCCTGACGGAACGGCGTCGCGCCCTCCGGCAGCCGGTAGCCGGAGCGGGCGATACGGCGCGGGACGAGCCGCTCCCGGACATACGTACCCGAACCGGAGCGGCCCTCGACCAGCCCCTCGGCCATCAGCACCTTGCGCGCTTCGAGAGCCACCGTGTCGGAGACCCCGTACTCCTCGCGGATGCGGGCCTGTGAGGGCAGTCTCGTGTGCGGTGGCAGCGAACCGTCGGTGATCTTCTGCCGAAGATCACTCGCGACGCGCAGATAGGCCGGCTGCTCACCGAAAGTCACTGGCCACTCCCCATGCAGGTTGACAGACCGCAACAGCGTGACAACCGTGGGTTGTTGGCCGCAAGCAGGGGCCAGGGTTTCACCCGAAGTGATGAAGGGTGCCCGGCGAAACCCGCCACCAGCACGACGGATGCGGCTGCGGCGCACGGCTCCCGGCCCCGGCTTCCGTACCGGGCGGGAAGAACAGCCGTGCGCCGCAACGGCGGTGAACGCCGGTGCGCCGTCACCGCGGCAGGTGAGCGGCAGGCGATCAGCCGAGCAGCTTGATGACCGCGTCCGTGGTGTCCGTCTCGCCGAGGCGCGGGAAGATCCGCTCGACGGCGTTGCGGTGGGCCTCCGGGTCCATGTCGGTGACGGCGTCGGTGGCGACGGTCACGTGGTACCCGTGCTCCTGCGCCGAGCGGGCCGTCGACTCGACGCCGATGGCCGTGGCGATCCCGGCCAGGACGACCTGGGTGATGCCCCGGCGACGGAGCTGCATGTCGAGGTCGGTTCCGTAGAAGGCGCCCCAGGTCTGCTTGGTGACGACGATGTCACTGTCCTGCTGGTTCAGCTCGGGGACCAGATCGGCCCAGTCCGCCGGGGGCGTGCCCTGCCCGGCGGGCGACTCGTTACGGCCGGGCGCACCGCCCGTGACGCGTACGAGGACGACCGGCAGGTCGTGCGCGCGGAAGGCGTCGGCCAGCCGCGCGGCACGCTCGACGATCTCGGCGGCGGGGTGCGCGGTCGGCAGGCCGACGATGCCCTTCTGGAGATCGACGAGGATCAGCGCGGTCCGGGTGTCGAGGGTGGTGGCTGTCATGGAGTGGCTCACTTTCGGTTACGGGCACGGAGCGCCCGGTCGGAGACGGTCAGTGCGACGAGCACCAGACCGAGGACAACGGAGACGGCGGCCATCAGGTGTAGTCCGCCGTCGCTCGCCCGCTGCCCGTAGGCGAGGGCGATGAGGCTGGAGGCCGTGATGGCGCCGATGTACTGGGCGGTCCGCTGGAGGCCGGCGGCCGAGCCGACTGCGTCGGCGGGGGCGTACTGATAGACGGCGGCCTGGTTACTGGTGCCGATCAGCCCCTGCGGGATGCCGAAGCAGGCGCCGGTGAGCAGCAGTACGGCGACCGGGGTGGCGCCGGTGGCGAGGATCAGCAGGGCGCTGCCCGCCGTGACCAGGACGGCGGCGGTGATGAGCGGGGCCCGGATCCCCTTCGTACGGGCTCCGAGCAGCGAACACACCAGCGCGGCCACCGACATGGGAAGCATCAGCAGACCGGTGTGCAGGGAGGAGAAGCCGCGGCCCTCCTCCAGCCACTGGGTGAATCCGTACATCACGCAGTAGATGACGAGATAGCTCAGGCCGTGGCGGAGGTAGGTGCGGGCGAGTGCGTGGTTGCGGCCGAGCATCCGCAGATCGATGAAGGGGTTCGGGCACCGCAGCTGCCACCAGGCGAGGGCGGCGGCGAGGACGGCGACGGGGCCGAGCAGCCACCACACCGGGTGGGCCAGGTCGAGGAGGAAGAAGACCAGGGCGGTGAGGGTGCCGGTGAAGAGCACGATGCCGAGCGGGTCGAGCCCGGCGGGTTCGCGCGTCGCGCGGTCGCCGGTGCCCGCGACCGCCCGCCGGCCGTCGTCCTTCGGGATCCACCACATGGCACAGACGAACGCGACGAACGCGAGCGGCACATTGACGGCGAAGATCGCCCGCCAGCCCCAGGTCGCGACGAGCAGCCCGCCGAGGGTGGGACCGACCGCCGCGCTGCCGAGCGCGGCGAAGGAGAGGCGGCCCAGGACGGTACGGGGGGTCGGGCGCCCGAGCCTGCGGGACTCGGAACGCAGTACGGCCATGGCAGCCGGATAGGCGGCGGACGTGCCGATTCCGAGGAGCAGCCGGGAGGCGATCAGCCAGCCGAAGCCGGGCGCGAAAGCACCGACGAGCCCGGAGGCGGCAACGACGGCCAGCCCGGCGAGGAACACCCTGCGCGGGCCGATCGAATCGGCGAGTCTGCCGAGCACGGGCTGGGCGACGGCGCTGGCCAGGTAGAGCACGGACACCAGCCAGACGGTGCTGGATGCGCCGATCCCGAAGTGGTGGCCGATCGACACCAGCGCGGTGGAGATCATGGTGGTGTTGAGCGGATTGAGCAACGAGCCGAGCAGCAGGGGGGCGGTGAGGCGGGCCCCGAACCCGGCTTCGGCGGCCGATCCGGTGGCGGCGGCCAATCCTGTGGCGGGGACCGGCCCGGTGGCTCGACGGGTGTCCGTGTCCGCGCCGGTGACTGCGTCCGTGCCTATGTGCGCATCGCCTGTGTCCGCATCGCCTGTGTCCGTGTCCGCGCCCATGTCCGCATCCGTCACCTCTGCACCAGCCGTTCGAGCAGCGCGACGGCGTCGGTGAGCGTGCGTCGCTCTGCCGGGTCCAGTTCGTCGCTGATGGCGAGCGCGAGCCAGCCCTGCTTGTCGGCGCGTACGCCTTCGAGCGTGCGGCGGCCGAGATCGGTGAGCGACATGACGGACTGCCGTCCGTCCCTCGGGTCGGGGGCGCGCCCCACCAGTTCCCGGGCCTCCAGGGCGGCGATGGTCAGTCGCATGGACTGCGGCCTGACCAGTTCGGCGCGCGCCAGTGCGGCCGTGGTCATCGGCCCCTCCCGGTCCAGCAGGGAGAGGGCCGACCGCTGCGAGTGCGTCAGCTCAAGCCCGGGCGACGTCTGCCGCAGCCGCCGTGCGACGTGCCCGAGAACGACCGCGAGTTCGGCTGCGATCTGCTCGGAGCTGGGGTCGTCGTGGGAGGTGGCCATGGCATCACCGTAAAAGATAGACAGGTAGCCTTGCAAGTTTCCCTGCCCATCTACTTCTGCCCATCTACTTCTGTCCACCTCGGCGCCCACCGCAGCACCCGCAGCAGCGTGGCGTTCCGGCCGCCGGGTACCCGTACCCCCATGGACTTCCACTCGAAGGCGCTGCTGGCACTCGTCGCGCTCGTACTCCTGGCAACGCTGGCAGTCACGGTCGTCCTCGCCGTACGCCTGTTCCGCGCCCGGCGCTTCCTGCGCGACGCGGGCATCCCCCTCCAGAACAAGCTCGCTTTCTGGGGTGCGCTGATCTACACCATCAGCCCGGTGGACCTGCTCCCCGATCCGGTCTACCTGGACGACATCGGCGTCCTGCTGTTCGCGCTGCACTCACTGGAGCGGGCGGCCCGCCGGGGAGTGCAGCGGAAGCCCGGACACCCGGCTGGAGAATTCGGCCCGGCAGGGCCGCAGGCCCCGTAACCGAACGACGGCCGGGCCTTCGCGGCCCCCGAGTTCGAGGTCATCGGCGCAGGAGCGCGGTACACGGGGCGCGGCACACCTGGTGCAAGCGGCGTCGGGTGCAGGCGCGTCGGGAATCCCGCCGGTCGGAATTCGTCCGCTGGAAAGGGTATCCGGGCGCGACATCGGGCGATTATGCTCGCGCAGTATCGCAGGCCCGATTGCGGCCGTCCCAGGGGGGATTCAACGCGTGCGCGATCCCATTTCCCCGTTCCTGCTCGCCAGCAGACCGACGCAGCACGAACGGGTTTTCGCGCCGACGCTGTGAGACTCGGTACCGGAAATGGACTTCCGGATACCTCCCTCCCTTTCTCCGAATACGGAACAGCGATATCGGCAATGGCCGGATCGATCCGGCCAGTCCGATCGGTCCGATCAGTCCGATCGGCACCTGCCGCCAGTCCCGACAGATTCGACTAAGTGAGGACGAACTCGATGAAGAAGCGGACGGTCTCCGCATTACAGCGCGTCGCGGCGCTATCTGCCGCGGTGACGCTTCTCTCGATCGGCGTCGCGGGTTCCGCTCCCGCCTCCGAACCCACCGCCCCCAACTGCCAGGCCACCACCGTCGACGTCCCGCTGGGCTCGGGCACCGGGCAGATGTGGGGCGAGCTGTGCCGTCCGGCCGGGACGTCACCGAGCACCGTGGTGACGATGGTGCACGGCGCCACCTACAACCACAACTACTGGGATTTCCCTTATAAGCCGGACACCTACTCGTTCAGCCGGATGCTGAACCGGGCCGGGTACGCCACCTTCGTCGTCGACCGGCTCGGCGCCGGCAAGAGCACCGTCCCGCCGAGCTCCGAGTTGAACCTGACCGTCGAGGCCGGCCAAATGCACAAGGTCGTACAGGACTTGCGGGCCGGCCGAATAGGCGGAACCGGCTTCAGCAAGGTGGTGATGGGCGGTTACTCCCTCGGCTCCGCGGTGTCGGAGATCGAGGCATCCACGTTCCACGACGTCGACGCGTTGCTGGTCACCGCCCTGGGCCACTACAACAACCCGGCGGGCACGCAGGCGATCATCGAGAACGGGCAGGACCCGAACACCGACCCGGTGACCGGTGGACGGCACCAGTACGACGCCGGCTACGCCACCACCAAGCCGGGCAGCCGCAAGACCATCTTCTACGCCGACCAGCCGATGGACGCGGGTGTGCTCGCCACGGACGAACTCACCAAGGACGCCAACGTCTTCGGTGAGGCGGGCGACCCGCTCATCTTGGATCCTTCGGTCAGCAAGGCGATCAACGTCCCGGTCATGTTCGCCCTCGGCGACCACGACCCGCTGATGTGCGGTGCCGGCTACGAGGACTGCACGTCGACGGCGGCTCTGCGCGCCCAGGAGGCGCCGTTCTGGAGCTCCGCGCCCAGCTTCGACGCACTGCTGCTCCCGCACTCCGGACACGGCCTGAACCTGGTGCCGAACACCGGCGTCTACCAGGCGGCGGCCAGGTCCTGGCTGGACCGAGTCGTCGGACACGGCTGACAGCCGGCCGGCCCCCGGAGCGCACGGGGAGCCCGCACGGAACAGCAGCCCCCGGTCCGCCGTGCCCCGAGGCGCGCGGCGGACCGGGGGCTTCGGTGCGGGCCCGTGCCGGATGTACGCGTGCCCGATGGCCCTCGTAGGGGCGCCATCGGGCACGCGTACGTCCGCCGGCTTCGAGCGAAGCTCAGGCAGCGGGGTCACCCGCTCAACCGGGCGGCCCGTCTCCGTCCGGGTCCGGCGGTCCGTCCTTGAACAGGAACACCGCGTTGGCCGGGCAGACCCGCGCCGCTTCGCGTACGGAGTCGGCCAGTTCGGGTCCGGGCCGGGGCCGCAGCACTTCGGCGACCTCCGCGACGTCGCTCATCCGGAAGACCTCGGGAGCGGCATCCACACAGTGGCCGTACCCCGCGCAACGGGTCAGGTCCACCTCGACGCGCGCCACCCGTCGCTGCCCGCCCTCCCGGCGCAGCGGCATCAGAGCAGCACGCCCATGTTGCCGGGCAGGGTCTCGGCGTCGAGGACGACGCGGTGCTCGACGAAGCGGAGCCCGCTGTCCGTCCGCGTGAGGAGGTCGTCGTAGCGACCGCAGACGTGGAAGCGGGACATTTCGATGCGGTCGGTGACGTACAGGACGACATACGCCTCGGCCTTGATCCGGCCGTCCTCGGTCTCCCGGGCGCGCACGTTGGTGACGGTGTGCAGGGTCCGGGTCGGGTTGTGGCGCAGATAGCCGTTCATATAGGCGGCGCGCTCCTTCAGAGCGCCCAGGCCCCGGTCGGTGTACCACCACATGCCGGTCGTCGAGACATTGTTGTGCGTGCCGACGGCGTACAGCCCGGTGCCGAGGAACAGGCCGACCCAGTCATTGGGGCGCTTGTCGTCCATCGTCAGGGCGTAGGACACGTAATGGTCCTCGACCTCGCTGCGCAGGCCGGGTGGGGTCGTGACCACTGTGGACATAGCGGCGTCGTGCCTTCCTTCCGTCGTCCGGCTGCTCACGACTCGTCCTGGAGGTACTGCTGGTAGACCCGGAAGAATTCGCGCTGCGAGTACTCGTCCCGTACGTCGGCGCCCTCACCGCCACGGCCGGGCTCGACCCCGCGGGTGAAGAGGTTGTACCGGCCGCCCTCGCCGCGCACGCCGATCTGGCAGCGGGCCGCCGCCTCGGTGTCGTCACAGCTGAGCTTGCCCCACGAGCCCTGGGTGTCGGCGAGGTTCTCCAGCAGTTCCTGCCGCGTCGCCTCGTCGTCCTCGATGTCCGAGTAGACGGTGATGTCGACGCGGGCGCGAGCGACGCTGATCGGGGTGACCGTCTGGATGTACCCCGCCTTCATGCCGCGCGGGGTGTCCTTGGGGCCGGGCTGGACGTCGAGGTTGGGGAAGAGCGCGAGCACTTCCTGCCGGATCTCCGGCGGTTCGCCGCCCTCGAAGCCCTCGGGCGGGCCGGGCGGCCCCTGGGCGAGCATGCTGCTCCAGCCGACCGGCATGGTGCCGTCCGAGAAGTCCACCCCGCTGAAGCGCTGCAGGGCGCGGGCGTACTTCGGCGGGTCGAGGGGCGGGAAGGCCCACTGGAGGACCGAGTGCCCCGGCGACGCACCCCAGTTCCAGCCTTGCGCGGTGGTGCCGGCCAGCAGGTCGCGGATGCTGCGGTGGGTGAATTCGGCGTGGTAGTCGTCCTGGAAGTTCTCGTGCCAGAACTTCCAGTTGCCCTCGTATATCCAGCTGTTGCGGCCGATCGGCTCGATGCCCTGCACATATGGCGCGAGGTGGTCGGTCATCTCGCCGAGGAAGTCGGTGAGTGACGGCACCGCCGGCCGGAGCGCGACGAAGACCAGGTCGTGGAAGGTGTCGCAGTGCACCGGCTTCAGACCGTGGGCGCCGCGGTCGAAGTCCGGTCCGTAGCCCTCCTCGTAGGGCACACCGGTGAGGTCGCCCTTCAGGTTGAACGACCAGGCGTGGTACATGCACTTGAGGACCTGACCCTGGTTGCCGCACCGCTCGCCGGTCAGGACCGCGCCGCGGTGGGTGCAGGCGTTGTGGAACGCGCGGATCTCCCCGTCATTGCCCCGCACCACGAGCACCGGCTGGTCGGCGATGGAAACCGTGAAGTAATCGCCGGGCTTTTTCAGATCGCGGGTCAAGCAGGCATAGTGCCAACTCCGGGCGAATATCCTGTCTTTCTCCAGCGCGAAGATCTTCTCGCTGGTGTAGATTTCCCGGTCCACCACCCCCGTGGCGAGATCGGTGCGAAAATCCGGGCTCAACTCCATGGTGCGACCTCCATATGGGCACGCGAACGTCGGCATACCCGCACAAGATTCGTGACGATTGTGGCAACCGCGTGAGTTCATCGTCAATGATCAGCGAAGCAGCGGCCCCCCTTGTCCGACTGGGGAAATTCCCCAGTCGGACAACTCCCTGGAACATTTCCCCTCTTCATTGACAGGCGACGGATTCCCGATGACCCTCGGACACGGCATCGACCTGCGCGGGAAAACACTGACCAGCCGTCTCCAGCCGTTCGAGGGCGCCGCCCGCAGGGGCGGGGGCTGATGTTCCCGGCGCGCCCGCACACACCCGACCTCCGGAGTACGTGATGTCTCTCTTCCGGCTGGACACCAGCATCCTCGGCACCCGGTCCAGCACCAGCACGCTCGCCGACCTCGTGGAGCAGGAGTGGCGCGCCGCGACCCCGGACGCACCGGTGGTCCGGCGCCACCTCGGTGAGGCCCCGCTGCCGCCGACCGCCTGGGCCGCCGCGGTCGCGACCCAGTTCGCTCCCCCGGACCGGCACACGCCCGAGCAGCGGGACGCCGTGGCGCTGGCCGCGTCGCTGGCCGACGAGCTGATCGCTGCCGACGCCGTGATCCTCGCGGCGCCGCTCTACAACTTCGGTGTCTCCCAGCACCTGAAGACCTGGGTGGACCTCGTCATCACCGATCCGAGGATGGCCCCGGGCGGGGAGAAACCACTGACGGGCAAGCCGGCGGTGCTGCTGACCGCCCGGGGCGGCGCCTACGGGCCGGGGACCCCGCGGGATGGCTGGGACCACGCCATCGGCTGGATGCGCCGCATCTTCAGCGATACCTGGAACCTGCAACTCACCGTTGTTGAGCGCGAGTTGACCCTTGTTGGTTTCGATCCGGCGCTGGACCGGTTCGCCGAGCCGGCCGCGCGGTCCCGGATCGCCGCCGAGGAACAGGCCCGCGCGGCCGGCCGGGACCTCGCCCTGCGCGAGAGCGCCTCCCTCAGCTGAGCCGCAACTCCCACCCACCGCCCGACAAGGAGGACATCGTGCCCGCACGCACGGGGAAGCAGTACCTCGACAATCTGAAGTCGCTCGACCCCGAGATCTATCTCAACGGCCGCCGCATCGCACACGTCACCGAGGAGCCGGTCTTCGCCGGTCCGCTGCGGACCGTCGCGGAGCAGTACGACCTCCAGCTGGACCCGCGGTACGTCGACGTATGCACCTATGTGTCCCCCACGACGGGTGAACGGCTTTCGCGCTCGTTCCAGCCGTGCCGGAGCAAGGAGGAACTGGTCGCCAAGCGGCGGCACTTCCAGCTCCGCGCCGGCCACACCTTCGGGATGATGGGCCGGACCCCGGACTTCATGAACGCCTTCGTCCTGGGCTGGAACACCAACGCCCCGGTGTTCGGTGAACTGGACGAGCGGTTCGGCGAGAACGCACGCCGCTACTACGAGCGGGTGCGGGACAACGACCTCTTCCTGACGCATGTGCTGATCAACCCGGCGATCGACCGGTCGAAGACCTCGTCCCAGCAGGAGGACCCGTTCCTGCACCTGGGGAAGGTACGGGAGACCGACGAGGGAATCGTCGTCCGCGGCGCGAAGATGCTCAGCACCATGGCGCCGTTCGCGGAGGAGCTCGTGGTCGTCCCCTTCGGGGGCATCGCCCCGGGCGACGACGACTACGCGGTGGTGTTCGCGATCCCCATCGACACACCCGGCCTGAAGTTCATCTGCCGCGAGCCGGTGGCTCCGGCCGGCCGGACGGAGTTCGACCACCCGCTCAGCAGCCGGTTCGAGGAGATGGACTGCATCGCCGTCTTCGACGACGTGCTGGTCCCGTGGGACCGGGTCGTCGTCGACGGCCGGCCCGGCAGCCGTGACCTGGTCAACCGGGTGCTCGGCAGTGACCCGAGCGTCCTGGTGGTCAACGGCGCCCGGAGCCTGGCCTCGCTGGAACTGCTCTGCGGCATCGCGACGAAGATCGCCGACGCGACCGGGATCGACACCTTCCTGCATGTCCAGGAGAAGCTCGGCGACCTGATCTCCCGGCTCGAAACCCTGCGGACGCTGTTCCACGGCGCCGAAGCCATGGCCGCGCCCCTGCCGGACGGCACCTGGGTGCCGTACCTGCCGGGGATCATGGCCTTCCATATGCAGACCGCGCCGACGCACCGCCGGATGGTCGAGGTCATCCAGATCCTGGCGGCGGGCAACTTCTTCTACGCGCCGTCCGGCGGGGACTTCGCCAACGAGGAGCTGCGCCCGTTCATCGACCGGTTCGTCCGGGGCCGTCCGGGCGTCCCGGCCGAGGAGCGGGTCCGGCTGTTCAAACTCGCCTGGGACGTGGCCGGCGACGGGTTCGGCCAGCGGCTCATGCAGTACGTGAACTACTACAGCGGCGATCCGGTGCGGCTGACCGCCGGGCTCTACCTCGGCGCGGACAAGACGGAGATCCACCGGGCGGTCGACCGGGCACTGGCCGGCTCGGACCGGAGCCTGGACATCCCGCTCCCGCCGGAGGTTCTGGAAATGGCGCCCCCTCCCCCGCCGACCAGGCCTCTCACCGGGATGTACCCGGCGAAGAGCCAGCCGTCGTCGTAGCGGCCGTGGCGGTGTGCGAGCGGGGAATCTCCCCACTCGCACACCGGGATCACCAGGCACTCCGGAGGCCGGAGGGCTAGCATTTACAGCCTCCGGCCCCTTCCCGGCCGGCGCACGGCGGACACCTCGATTCCCGGCGCGGCCGGGGACACGGAAGGACGACGATGGCGAGCACGGGCCGGTTGATCATCAGGGGCGTCGTCGGCGGACTGGCCATCGGCTTCGGCGGCCGGAAGCTGTTCGGCTGGTTCGGCGGAGCGGGCCATGAGCGGACGGCGGAGACCTTCGAGTCGTTCGGGTACCGCAACGGCCGGGTGATGGCCACCCTGGCCGGAGCCACCGAACTGGCCGCGGGCGTGGGCCTGGTGACCGGGACGGCCACCCCGCTGGCCGCGTCCGCCCTCATCGGGGAGATGGTCAACGCCGCGGCCGTGCACCGGCGGCAGGGCCTGTGGGCCGAGAACGGCGGCTACGAGTACCCACTGGTTCTGGCCACAGCCGCGGTCTGCCTGGCCTGGGACGGCCCGGGGCCGCTCTCCGTCGACAGCGCGCTCGGCCGCGAGCGGACGGGCCCCGCCTGGGGGCTGGGCGCTCTCGCGCTCGGCGTCACCACCGGAACGGCCGTGTGGCGCCTGTTCCGCGACGAAGAGAAGTGATCTCACGCGGCTCGGCTCCCGCACCGGAACCGAGCCGCATCATCCCATCGGGTGAACGCGGCACGGTGGTGCGGGCCGGCGGAACACCGGCCGGGCAGGGTGGGTCCGCCCCCTCACGGACGGCGCGGGCGCAGTGCCTGCCCTGACGTGATCGGTGACCCGAACCGAGAGCGAGTACGTCATGCCTGCCCAGCGAACAGTCGCGCCCGAGTCGACAGCCGCGCGAGTGGCCCTCTGGCGGGCCATGCACGTCCAGGTCGACGAGCCCCCGCATGTCCTTGAGGACGAGATCGGCCTGGAACTCGTCGCGCCGGGTGAGAACTGGCGCCGCCGTCCCGACATGGGCAAGAACGCCACCAGCGGGTTCCGCGCGGGCGTCGTCGCCCGGGCGCGGTTCGTGGAGGACCTGGTCGCCGAGCGGTTCGCCGACGGCGTGCGGCAGTACGTGATCCTCGGCGCCGGTCTGGACACCTTCGCCCAGCGGCATCCGGAACGCGCCGCCGAGATGCGGGTGTTCGAGATCGACCAGTACGGCCCGCAGGAGTGGAAGCGGAAGCGGCTGGACGAGCTCGGCTACGGCATGCCCGAATGGCTGCGGATGGTACCGGTCGACTTCGAGGCGGACGAGGACTGGTGGGAGCGGCTGGTCGAAGCCGGCTTCGACCAGGACCGGCCGGCGGTGCTGGCCAGCACCGGAGTCAGCATGTACCTCACCAAGGACGCGGTCGCGGACACCCTGGCCAAGGCGGCGAAGACGGCGCCGGGCTCCGCCTTCGCCATGACCTTCCTGCTGCCGCCCGACACGGTCACCGCCGGTGGCGAGAAGCCGCGCCACCCGATCCGGTTCCGCAGCTGCTTCACCGCCGACGAGATGCTGCAACTGGCGCGCGAGTCCGGGTTCCGCGAGGTCCGGCACCTCTCGACGGCGGACCTCACCGAGCGCTACTTCGCCGGGCGCCCGGACGGGCTGCTGCCGGAAGTCGGCGAGTCGTTCCTGCTGGCTGAGAGCTGAGGGCTGTCCCGTAATCCCTTGCGGGCAGCCCTCAGCGACCACCTGACACCCCGGTGCCCGGACGCTCCGCCGGTTCCGCCGGTGGCGGCTGGGGGGCGGCGAAGTCCCGGCTGCGGATCAGTACGGTGGCCAGCGCGCCGCCCACCAGCGCCAGCAGGCCGGCCGCGAGCAGCACGGCGTTGAGGGAGTCGGCGTATCCGGTACGGATCGCGTCGGCCAGCGCGCCCCGGACGTCCGGCGGCGCCAGTGCCACCGCCTGATCGGCGGCTCCCTGGTGCACCGCGCCAGTGATCTGCTCGACCCGGCCGCGCAGCGCCGGTACGCCGGCCAGCCGCTGCCGGAGCGTCGTGTGCAGGGACGCCACGAAGATGGTGCCGTAGCAGGCGACCCCGACCGCGATACCGATCTGCCGGAAGGTCTGGTTGGCTCCCGAGGCCATCCCGGACCGCTGCGGCGGCACAACGCCCACTGCCGTCGAGGCGAGCGGAGGGTTGACCAGACCGGCGCCGATACCGGAGACGACAAGCCCGGGGATCAGATGGGTCCAGTCGGACCCGGCGGTCAGGCCCCGCATCAGCAGCAGGCCGGCGCCCACCAGGCCCAGACCCGGGCCTATCAGCCACCGCACCGGGACCCGGCTGGTCAGCCGGCCCGCGGCGAAGGCGGCGACGAAGGTGAAGGCGGAGCCTGCCAGCAGCCGGACGCCGGTGGCCGTCGGGCTGCCACCCAGGCCGTTCTGGAGATAGAGCACGAGATAGAGGAAGACCGCGTACAGCGAGGCATTCATCGCGAAGGCCGCCACCGAGCCGCCGAGAAAGGTCGGGATGCGCAACAGCGACAGGCTGAACATCGGCTCCGGAACCCGCCGTTCGACCACCGCGAACGCCACCAGGCAGAGCACCGCCAGGCCGAGCCAGAGAGGCACGCCGTGTCCGCCCCAGCCGGCCTCGCTCGCCGTGATCAGCCCGTAGACCAGGCTGAACAGCCCGGCGGTCAGGGTCACCACACCCGGCCAGTCGATCCGGCCGCCCCGCGGGGCGCGGGACTCGTCCACCCTGCACACCGTGACGACCAGTGCGGCGATACCGACCGGCACGTTCACCAGGAAGATCCCCCGCCAACCGACGCTGCCGGTGAGCACGCCGCCGAGCAGCGGACCCAGGCCGGTCGCGATGCCCGCGACGGCGCCCCAGACGCCGAAGGCCACCCCCCGCTGCCTGCCCTGGAAGGAACCGGCGAGCAGGGCGAGGGAGGTGGCCGACAGGATGGCGCCGCCGATTCCCTGCACCGCGCGGCACAGGACCAGCACCGACGCGTTCGGCGCGAGGCCGCAGAGCAGTGAGCCACCGGTGAAGACCACCAGTCCGATGGCGAACACCCGCCGCCGGCCGTACTTGTCGGCGAGGAAACCTGCGGTGAGCAGCAGCGCGGCCAGCGTGAGGGCGTAGGCGTCCGTCATCCACTGCAGGCTGCCGAAGCTCGCGTCGAGCGCGTGCTGGATGTCCGGCAGGGCGACGACGACCACGTTGACGTCGATCAGCAGCATGAACATCGCCGCGCACACCACCAGCAGCGTCCACCATCGGCGTTCCATCGGGCGGCCCCCTCGATTCGCTCGCAGTAGCTGCCGCGCCGTGGCCGCGGCGATGTCCGGGATCAGCCGCTCGCCGCCGTAGTGCATCTCTTCAGGTGACCCGATTCGTCGGCACGGGCAGCGGCACCCTGCCGATTCTGGCACCGGCGCACCGCACACGGGAAAACAGCCTGAGGCTTCGTCAACTCGTATGGACAGCTCCGACTTGACGCACCCAGGGTCCCTGCTTTGACTGCGGGCGCCACCCCCGCGAAATTCAGAACCATGACCCCAACGAACACCGAGAGCCCGCTGTTGTGCGATGTCCGGGCGCGAACGCAGGCCGCCGAGAAGGCATGACCGGGAGGAGGGACGGAACATGCTGCTGCAACGAGTGGGAAATCGCGGAATCCGGCTGGGCACGCTTTTCGACCGGGCGGCCGCCCGCCACCCGGCCAACGTCGTGGCCCTCGACCACGATCTGGACCTGGCACCCGATCTGGGCCGCCGGCTGACCGTCGCTGAAATCGCGGACCTGGTCGCCGACTTCGCGTCCCGGCTGTGGGCGGCCGGGGTCCGCCCGGGGGACCGGGTGGTCGTCTACAAGACGAACAGCTTCGACATCACCCTGCTGGCATGTATGGCGTCCCGCATCGGCGCGGTGCCGGTACTGCTGTCGCCGAAGCTCGACGGCACGACCGTCGCCGAGCTGGTGCGCCGGGTCGACCGGCCGTATCTCATCACGGACCAGGCCAAGTTGGACGGCGAGCTGCCCGCCGCGGTCTTCGGCCATGCGCGCCGGGTGCTGCTCGCCGCGGGCGACCACCCCGACGCCCTGCGGCTGCACGACCTGGCCGGTGCGCCGCGGGTGGCCCCGGTCGCCATGTCCGCCCACCACCCGACGCTGATCACTCACACGTCCGGCACCACCGGCCTCCCGAAGCTTGCCGTGCACACCGGGTGGACACTGCAGGCCCGTTACCGGCCACAGGCCGCTGCGGTCGCCCCGGTCCGCAAGCGCCGCCCGGTGGCGATGCATGTGTCCTTCGTGCACTCCCGGCTCTTCACCGCGGTGGCCATCGCGCTGCTGCGCGGCTTCCCGCTCGTCCTGCTGGCCGACGACGACCCGCGGCGGACCGCCGACCTGTTCGCACGGCTGCGCCCGGGGGTGGTCGAGGCCCACCCCAACACGTTCATGCGGTGGGAGGAGCTGGTGGACGACCCGCGGCGGCCGCTGGCCCAGGTGAAGTACTTCAGCAGCACCTTCGACGCCATCCACCCCCGGACCGTGCAGCGGATGCTGCGGGCCTCCCGGCACCGGATGCCGGTCTTCGCCCAGCTCTACGGCCAGAGCGAGGCCGGGCCTGTGGTCGGTCGGATCTTCACCCGCTGGCGCGGCAAGGGCGCCGACGGCCGCTGCGTCGGGCATGCGTTCCCCGGCATGACCACGGTCCGGGTGGTCAGCCAGGACGGGCAGCCGGTGTCCGAGGCATCCCCCGGATACATCGAGGTCCGCACCAACGGCAGGGTCCTGACGTACCTGGGCGAAGCCGAGCGGTACGCGAGGCAGGAGCACGACACCTGGTGGCGGATGGGCGACGTGGGCTACCGCACCCGGTGGGGCTGTCTGCACCTGCTCGACCGCGAGGTCGATGTCATCCCCGGCTTCGGCAGCACGCTGGCCGCCGAGGACGCCCTCTTCTCCGCGCTGGACGAGCTGGTGGAGGTCATCATCGTGCCCGGCCCGGACGGCGCGCCGGTCCCGGTGGTGTGCACCCGGGACAACAAGCCGCTCGACATGGTCGCGTGGGCCCGCGCCACGGCCGGTCTGGCCCCGATGTCGGAGCCTGTCCAGTGGAGCCGGGCCGACCTGCCGCAGACCGCCACCACCAAGATCAAACGGCTGGAGCTGGCCGAGGCTCTGAGCAACGGGACCCGGGACCGGCAGACATGGCGAAGGTAGTGATCGCCGGCGGCGGCATCGGTGGGCTGGCCGCCGCGCTGAGCATCGCGCGACGGGGCCACTCCGTGGTGGTACTCGAACGCGGCGAGCACTTCGCCGAACTCGGCGCCGGACTCCAGCTGGCGCCGAACGGAATGCACGCCCTCGCCCGCCTCGGACTGGGCGCCGAGGTCCGGGCCCACGCGGTGCACGTCGACGAGCTGCGGTTCATGGACGGCGTCACCGGCGAGCACGTCACCAGCGTGCCTCTCACCGAGGGCTACCGGCAGCGGTTCCGCAACCCGTACGTGGTCGTGCACCGCGGCGAACTCCACGGGCTGCTGCTCGCGGCCTGCCGCGACACCGCGCGGATCGAGCTGTGCCCGAGCCGGTCGGTCGCCGGATACGAGCAGGACGGCACAAGTGCGACGGCCGTCCTCGACAACGGCGAGCGGATCACCGGCTCCGCGCTGATCGGGGCGGACGGCATCCACTCCGCGCTCCGCCGGCAGCTGGTCGGCGACGGTCCGCCGCGCGTCTCCGGCATCACCGTCTACCGCGCGGTCATCCCGATGGACCAGGTGCCGGAGCGGCTCCGGTGGAACGCCGTGACGTGGTGGGCAGGACCCAGGTGCCACTTCGTGCACTACGCGATCGCCGGGGGCAAGTACCTCAACCTGGCGGCCAGTTACGACGGTGGTGCCACCCGGGCGCTCGCCGGCGTCCCGGTGGGAGAGCACGTCATCCGTGACCTGTTCATGGTGCTCGACGAGACGCCGCGGCAGCTCCTCGGCCTCGGTGAGCAGTGGAAGTCCTGGGTGCTGATCGACCGGGCACCGGTCGACGACTGGACCGACGGCCCGGTCGCCCTGCTCGGGGACGCGGCCCATCCGATGCTGCACTACGCGGCCCAGGGCGCCTGCCAGGCGCTTGAGGACGCGGTGGTACTGGGCGACCTGCTGGACGGCAGCGGAACGGATTTCGCCCGGTGCTTCGCGGCGTACAACCGGCTGCGGCGCGACCGCACCGCCGCGGTGCAGCGGATCTCCCGCGCGAGCATCGCGCTGTGGCACCCGGCCGGGGCGGCGGCAGCGGCCAGGAACGCGGCGCTGTCCGGGATGTCGCCGACCGACCTGCACGACCAACTCGCGTGGATGCACGGTGCACGGGACTTCACCACGGACGTCCCGCCCGCCCTCCCCCACCGGGAAGCGGCACGGTGACCGGCCGGCGCCTGGGGCTGCGCGTCATCGAGGCCGGTCCCCCGCGGTCCGTCCGTCCTGGAGCGGCTGTGCGCCCGCGCCCGGCGTGATCCAGGACAGGGGCCCGCCTCGGCTCCCTTGCCGGGGCGGGCCCCTGCTGCTGTCTTCCTGCGTCACTGGCCCAGGACTTCACCGATCCGGTCGGCGGTGATGCGGACGCCGTCGACGGTGAGCACCGACTCCGCGTGGAACTGCACCGATGCGAACCGGGGCCCGCGCAGCGCGTGTACCTCCCCCGTCGCCGGATCGCGGCTGATCTCCACCACACCGGTCCCCGGGTACTCGATCTTGTCGTCGTCGCTGCGGGCGGCGAAGGAGTTGTAGAAGCCGACCCGTTCCGGGCGGCCGAACAGGTCGATCTCCCGCTGGAGGCCCTGGTTCGGCACTTCCTTGCGTATCACCTCCAGCCCGAGCCGGGCGCTGAGCACCTGGTGGCTGAGGCACACCGCGAGGAACGGCCGTCGCTCAGCCAGCAGCCGGTCGATCGCGTGGCGCAGCCGGTCGATCTTGGGGTGTCCGGCATCCAGCGGGTCACCGGGCCCCGGGCCCATGACGACCAGCTCGTATCCGTCGAAGGTGTACTGGTCGTCGAACCGGCGGACCGTCACCTCAAGGCCCAGAGCGCCGAGCTGGTGGTACAGCATGGCGGTGAAGGTGTCCTCGGCGTCGATGACCAGCACCCGGCGGCCGCGCATCGCGGGCCGGGGGCTCTTCCGCCGGTCCGCGTGGGTCAGCCAGAAGTCGGCGATGCCGGTGTTGCGGCGGGCCAGCGCGGCCTGGACGCGCGGGTCGTCGGCGAGGCGCGCGGGCCGGTCGGCCTGCAACGCGGCGAGCAGCCCCGCGGCCTTGGCCCGCGTTTCGGCGACCTCCGACGCCGGGTCGGAGTGGCGGACCAGGGTCGCCCCGACCCCGATCCGGAGCCGGCCGGCCCGGTCGATGTCGGCGGTGCGGATCAGGATGGCGGAGTCCAGCGTGCGGTCGCCGCCGGCGTCGCGGCCGATGAGCGCGACGGCCCCGCTGTAGTACCCGCGGCCTGCCGGCTCGTACCGGCTGATGATCCGGCAGGCGTTCTCCAGCGGGCTCCCGGTCACGGTGGGGGCGAACATCGTCTGCCGGAGGATCTCGCGCGGGTCGCGGTTGGTGCGTCCCTCGATGAAGTACTCGGTGTGCGCCAGCCGGGCCATCTCCTTGAGGTACGGGCCGACGACGCGGCCCCCGCCGTCGCAGATCCCGGCCATCATCTTGAGCTCCTCGTCGAGGACCATGTAGAGCTCGTCGGTCTCCTTGCGGTCGTCGAGGAAGGAGAGCACCTCCGGCAGGGCCGGGCCGCTCGGCGGGTAGCGGTAGGTGCCGCTGATCGGGTTCATCACGGCGGTGCCGCCGTGCACGCTGATGTGCCGCTCCGGGGTGGCACCTACGAACGTCCGGTCGCCGGTGTGCACGATGAACGTCCAGTACGCGCCGCTCTCCTGCTGGAGCAGCCGGCGGAACAGCGACAGGCCATGCCGGGGCGTGTAGTCGGTGATCTCCGCGACGTAGGAGCGCTTGAGGACGAAGTTGCCGCCCTCGCCCCGGCCGATCTCCTCGGTGACGACCGTCCGCACCAGGTCGGCGTAGGCGTCGTCGGAGATGTCGAAGTGCTGGCCGGAGAGCCCGGTCGGCAGGTCGGGCAGCTGTTCCAGCGCCTCGTGGCAGTCCACCGCGGCCTGTGCGGTGATGGTCATCGCCAGCAGCGGCTCGCCGTCGTCGGGGCAGGCGAAGCCTCGCTCGGCGAGCTGCCGGAACGGCACCATCACCAGCACGGAGTGCCCCGCGCCTTCGGCCCGTTCGGGCAGCGGAATGTCGGCCAGGGCGGCCACCTCGGACACCTCGCCGACGAGGACGTCCAGGACCGGGCCGCCGGTCCGCTCCGGGCGGTGGATCAGCGCGAACGCCGGTGGCCGCGGCGACAGGACCAGGTCGAGCAGGTCCGGCGCCGCGGGCGTGGTGGGCTCGGTCATGGGCAGATCTCCTTGACCGTGGTGACCACCGCGCAGCGCTGGGCGGCGTAGCTGAGGGTGAGCCGGTGGTGCTCCGCTGAGAAGTCCCCGATCGCGTCGGCGACGAGGAACGTCTGGAGGTCGTGGGTGAACGCCTCGACCGCGGTCATCAGCACCCCGACGTGTCCGTACACACCGCAGATGACGAGTTGGTCGCGGCCGTGCCGCGCCATGCGTTCGCGCAGGTCCGACCGGAAGAAGGCGCTGTAGCGCCACTTGGTGAACTGCCAGTCGTCCGGGGCCGCCGCCAGTTCGTCGACGATCCGGCGGTCGGCGGGGTCGACCTGCATACCGGGTCCCCAGAAGTCCTTGAGCAGGCCGCGGTCGTCGTCGGTCATCCCGCCCGGCTGGGCGGTGTAGGCGACCGGGATGCCGAGGCTCACGCAGTGCTCCCGGAGCTGCGCCGTGTTGCGCACCAGTTGTTTGCGGACGGTGTCCGGGAACGGGCGCAGGAAGTAGCGCTGCATGTCGTGGATGAGCAGCACCGCCCGGTCCGGGTCGGCTTCCCACCCGGCGACGTTCTCGGGCAGGTCGCCCGCGGCCGGCATCGGGTAGGGCTCAATGGGGGGTATTCCTGCCATGACCATCTCCTTCACGCCCAAGGTTCCTCACACGCCCAGAGTGGCGCCGCCGTCGACGGTCAGGTCGTGCATGGTGATGTGCCCGGCCTGTTCGGAGAGCAGGAAGACCACGGCGTCCGCGATGTCCGCGGGCCGGGCCAGCTTGCCCAGCGGGATGCCCAGCTTGTAGGCATCGGGCCGGCCGTCGATCGTCGCCTGCGGGCCGGACTCGTCGTGCCACATGGACCGGAGCATCGCGGTGTCGGTGGAGCCGGGGGCGACGACGTTGCAGCGGATGCCGTGGCGGGCTACTTCCAGGGCCAGGCACTTGGTGAACATCGTCGCCGCGGCCTTCGACGCGGCGTAGGCCGCCATCTCCGTACGGGGCGTACCGGCCGCGTTGGACGCCACGGTGACGATGGCGCCGCGGGAGCGCGGCACCATGCGTTTGACCACCGCGCGCGACACCTGCATCACGCCGGTGGTGTTGACGGCGAAGGTCGCGGCCCAGTCCTCGTCGGCCAGTTGGCTCACGGGGCTCATGCGCAGCACACCGGCGGCGTTGACCAGGTGGTCCACCGGCCCCAGCGCGCTCTCCACGCCGTCCACCAGTTCTTCCACCTCGGCGGCGCTGGTGACGTCGGCGGGGAACGCCTCGACGGAGTGTCCGTCGGCGACCATCTTGCCCACCACCTCGTCGAGCCGACCGGCGTCCCGGTCCACCGCGGCCACTCGCATGCCACGCCTGCCCAGCGCGCGGACGACGGCGGCGCCGATACCACCCGCTGCCCCGGTGACCAGGGCGATTGCGTCCTCCATTGTTCAGACCTCCATTGCTGGGTGGGCACGGATAAGTTCCGGTTCCTGCGGGCCTGTTGCGAGCCGGCCGGTGCTCACGCCCGCCATGCCGAGACCACCTCGACGGCCTGGTCCGGGTTGAGGCGCGGATCGCAGAGGCTGGTGTACTTGTCACCGACGTGCGGGATGTCCTCCCAGGTCCGGGCACATTCCGTGACGTCGTCCGGGGTGGTCTCAAGATGCAGGCCGCCGGCGATGCCGCCGCCGTCAGCGACCGCGTCCTGGAAGCGGGTCACCTCCTGCACGATCCTGTGCAGGAGCCGGGTCTTGAACCCGTCCGGTGTGGCGAAGGTGTTGCCGTGCATCGGGTCGCAGAGCCAGATCACCGGGTGCCCTGCGGCCCGCACCGCCGCGACGAGGGCGGGCAGCCGGCCACCGATCTCGTCGGCTCCCATCCGGGCGATCAGGGTGAGCCGGCCCGGCTCCCTGTGCGGGTCGAGCCGTGCGCACAGGGCCAGCAGCTCCCCGGTCGTCATGGTGGGGCCGACCTTGCAGGCCACCGGGTTGACGACCTGGGCGAGCAGCGCGACATGGGCCCCGTCGACCTGCCGGGTGCGCTCGCCGATCCACGGCCAGTGCGTGGACGACAGCCACGCCCGGCCCGACGCCGAGCGGCGCACCATCGGCAGCTCGTAGTCGAGCAGCAGGGCCTCGTGGCTGGTCCACACCTCGGGTGCGGTGCGCGGGCGCGTGCCCCGGTCTGCCCAGCCCAGGTACCGCATGACGGCGTCGGCGAGCCGGTAGCCGGAGAGGATCCGGGTCGGATCGGGGCGCCGGCGCTCCGGGGTGGGCTCCGGGCCGTTCACCATGTGCCCGCGGTACGGGGGCAGTTCGAGGCCGCCGACCTGTTCGGTCCGCACGGAACGGGGCTTGGCGAACTGGCCGGCCAGCCGGCCGGCCCGCAGCACCGGCCGGCCGGTGTTCTGCTCCATCCGGACCGCGAGGAGTTCCAGCAGATGGGACTTGCGGGCGACGTCGGCAGGGGTGCAGTCGGCGGGATCCTCCGCGCAGTCACCGGCCTGGACCACCTGGGCCGCACCGGTGGCGACCGCGGCGAGCCGGGTGCGCAGCGCGAGCACCTGCTGGGCTTCGAGGAGCCCCGGGAGGGTGGCCAGTTGGCCGCGGACCCGCCGGACGAGTGCCGCGTCGGGCCACTGGGGCTGCTGCCTCGCCGGACCCAGCTCCAGGTCGCATGCGGCGGCGGCCGGTGCGTCCTTGGGTGATGAACGAGTGAGCACGGTGATCTCCCGGACTTGCTCGACGGATGTCCGGCTGCGCGGGGGCAGCTGACATGTGGCCCGCACACGGCCACCCGGCGGCGGGAGGCGCACACGGTCTGATGGGGATGGACGGCATGGGGCGCCGGCGAAATCCACCTCGCCGGCGGGGCTACCCGGTCGATCTCCGTCGATCGGGCGGCCGGCTGACTGCGCCTCAGTCTTATGGCCCGTTCACGGCGGGGCCAATGTCCGTCGGGGAACTGTGTCAGGTGAGGTGCTTCCACATCAGGTCGGCCGCAGGCTGCGGATCCGGGGGGGGGCCGACAGGGAATCCGGGGGGGTGCCCGGCCGCCCCGATCGCCGTTCCGGAAATACTGCCGGGCTGTCCGGGCCGCCGCCCGACCTGGTTGCGGGCGGGGCCGGGCCGACGTAGCGTCCGGGACGGCGACCGACCGCCGCCGCACATTCCGTGGATTCAACATCTCCCGTCCGACTGGGTATTCAGGCACTCCGTCCGACTGGGGAGAAAAAAACCAGCAGCGCGCTCGACGCGGTGATCAACTCACACACTTGTTGTCCATCGAAGGCCTGTATAGCCTGACGACAATATCTGCTTATTCAGCATGAGCCGGGGATCCGACGGGGGAATCTCTCGAAATCCGTTATCGCGTGCCTGAGTTCCCTCGCGCGGCGGGTGTTCTGCACACCGGCCGGCCACCCCACCATGACGTTTTCTCCAGGTACACCGACACGGATTTACTGGATGAGGGGACACCGATGCGCTGGGAACAAGCTGCGGTCACTCAAGTCGACAGCCCGGGTGAGGCCCTTTCGCCACCCGAGCAGCCAACGGCCCTGCAGACCTGCACCATTCCCATTCGCATTCTGCGGCACGGGGAAAACCTCAGAGCGCGCGGGGAGAACAAAGAATACGTCACCACCCTGGCTCTTTCACCGGTCAAACTCCCGCCCATCTTCGTGCACCGCAAGACCATGCGGATCCTGGACGGAATGCACCGGCTGAAGGCCGCGGAACTACGCGGCGACCAGTCGATCGAAGTGGTCTTCTTCGACGGGGACGAGGAGGACGCGTTCGTCGCCGCGGTGTCGTCCAACGCCCGGCACGGAATGCCCCTCTCCTTCGACGACCGCACCGCGGCGGCCACCCGGATCCTCAACTCGCGCCCGCACTGGCCGGATCCCACGATCGCCGCGGTGACCGGACTCGACCCGAGGACCGTACGTGCGCTCCGCGGCCTCCTGGACGTCCCCGACCCGCAGCCGACCAATCTGGTCCCGCTGCAACGCCCCCGCCCGGCGGCGCCGCCGCGGTACACCGGACTCCCCGGGAAGACGCCGGCCTCGCGGCTCTCCACCCCGGTCCACCAGGTTGCGCAGGAATTCGAACTGGAGCCGCGCACCGTCGTCGACGTGCTGAACCGGCTGCGCCGGGGCCTGCGCGAGGTACCCGAAGTCCCTTACGGCGCCGGGCCGGAGAGCCCGTCCGTGGCACTGCCCGCCCCGGCGGCGCCGGCACCGCGCACCCCGGGCGACCGGCCGCCCCTGCTGGGGCACACCGGCCTGTCCGACGCGACGGAGATCCTCCTCGACCGGGTCTGCGACGAGTTGTTCGCCACCCTCACCCGGCGCGACCAACGGCTGAGGGCCCGCCAGTACCTGCGGGGGCTGCTGGGCACGCCCGGCCGGAAGAGCATCCGGAACATCGCGGCCTCCGTCGACGACCCGGGGATCGACCAGCGGTTGCACCACTTCATCAGCGACTCCACCTGGAACTGGGAACCCGTCCGCACCGCGCTCACCCGCTACGTGGCGCGGACCATGGAGCCCGAGGCATGGGTGATCCGCCCGGTGCTCATCCCCAAGGCGGGCCAGCAGGCGGTGGCGGTGAGCCGGCGGTTCTGCCCGACCCGGGGGAAGGCCGTCAACGGCCAGCAGGCGGTCGGCGTCCTCGCGGCGTCCGAGACGGCCAGCACCCCGGTGAGCTGGCGCCTCCAAGTGCCCAAGGACTGGGTCGAGGACCCGCACCGGCGCGGGCGGGCGGGGATGCCCGACGACATCAGCGCCGAGTCCCTCGGCGAGTGCACGGCCCACGCCCTTCTGCACGTACTGGCCCGCACCGGGGGCCCCGACCGTCCGGTGGTGCTCGACGGGCGCGACATGGAACACGTCCAGATCCTCCGGCCGCTGCACGCCGCGGAAGTGCCCCTGCTCGTACGGATCCCGGCGGCCATGCCCTTGCAGATCAACGACCCGGCGCTGGCCGGGCACCGCTCGCACGGGCCGCTCACCGCGCGCCGGATCGTGGAGGTGGCCCGGTTCCGCCGCCGGCCGGTCGACGGCCCCGATCCCGCGGTCGAGAAGGGCCACTTGATCACCACCGTCGGCGTCCAGTGGCCCGCCGGCTCCCAGCACCTCCACCCGGGCGCGGAGGCGCCGCTGCGGCTGATCGCGGTCAGCCCGGTGGGGGAGAACGTGTGCGAGGAGTTGTGGCTGACGACCTTGACGACGGTGCCGGCCGCGACCGTACTGAAATTGTCCAGGCTCGTGCGCCGGGTGGACCGAGATCTGGATTCGGTTTCCCAGCACGTCGGAATCTGGGATTTCAGCGGCCGGTCCTTTCCCGGCTGGCACCGGCACGTCACGCTCGCCTCCATTGCGAATCTCGTGCGTTTGCTGGCCCGGACCGATTACCGGGCCGACCTTGCGTAACACCATTGCACGGGGAAATTCTCATCGACAGGGGAGGGCATATGCCTCGCCAGGGGAACACCACTGACATGCTCATCGTCGGCGGCGGAGTGACGGCGCTTTCGATCGCATATCACTGCGCACGGGCGGACATCGATGTCGTCCTGCTCGGTCCTGACGCCGAGACCGCCGCCGCGCCGGCCGCCCGCCCGGTACGCACCTATCAACCGGGGAAGGTCCACAACTCCGAGCTGACGGTACGCAGCCTCGCGGACTACCGTGCGTTCACCCCGGCCGGGGGCGCCGACCTGGTGCTCTCGGACGTCGGGTGGCTGGTCGTGCCGAACGGCCGGCGGGAAGCCGCCGGGCTGGAGCGGGAGTTGACGGCCCAGCGCGCCGCAGGCGTGGAACTGGAGCCGCTGACCGCGGACCGGGCCCGCGCGTACAACCCCTGGCTGGACCCGGCCGGCGACGGGTCCGCGATCTGGTGCCCGCAGTCCTACCTCCTCGACGTGGACAAGGTGATGCGGGGCTATGCCGCCGGCGCGCGGGAACACGGCGCCCGGCTGCTGACCGGCCATACGGTGACCGGGCTGGACGCGAAGAGCGGCCGGGTCACCACCGCCCGCGGCGAGTTCACCGCGGAGACCGTCGTCCTCGCGGCCGAGGCCGGCAGCGGCGAACTCGCGGCCTCGGCCGGGCTGGAACTCCCGCTGTGGGCGCAGTCCGCCGAGCTGTTCCGCACCGACCCGGTCCTCGCCGACGGAGAGCTCGACGTCCCCTTCACCGTGCACCCGGCGACCGGGCTGAAGACGCTGGGCGCCGGCCGCTCCTTCCTGGTCGGTCTGGAGCGCATCTCCCGGCGGCAGGACATGCGGGACGTGTGGTTCAAGGAGGCCGCCGGTGAGCTGGCCACGCGGTATCCGAAGCTCAAGGGCGTCGGACTGCACACCGTGTGGACCGGGACGGTGGACGTCACCCCGGCCAGGACGGCGTGCATCGGCAGAGCGAGCGGCGTGCACGAGCGGATCTTCGTCGCGGCCGGGTACACGGGCCAGGATCTCGGCCAGGCGCCCGCCACCGGCCGGATCATCCGCGATCTGTACCTCGGCCGCTCCCCCGGTGTCGACCTCACGCCGTTCGCGCTCACGCCGTCCGCGCCGAATTAATCCGGTCCCGCCTGTGTCAGGTCGGCCCCCGAAATACCGACAAAGGCGCAGCGGAGCCCGGCAGACTGACAAACACCGAGTTTATCGCCGAGATATCGACGTGACAAAGTCAGCAGCTCTTCGGTGGTGTGGGCCTGTTTTCCCTACCGTGCGGTTCCGGCCGCTGATAACGTCCCGATGTCACTATCCGACCGACCCTCCAAACCTTTTGAACACATGCACGTAATTGGAGGAACGAGGAGAACGGGGTAGGAATAATGCGCCAAATTGAGATCGCCTGGCAGTCGATCGGCGCCAGGGTACGCATCACTCTGGACGAAGGCCGCAATGCCCAGATCGTCGAGCCGCTCTGGGCGTCACTTCCGTATCGGACCTTGCAGGGCCACGCACTCGTGGCCGGTGACTGCATTTATCACGTCCCGCCGGCGCACGACCTCCTCCATGCCGTGCCGGACTACAAGGTCGACCGCAAGATCCAGCCCGACGGCACGGTGTTCTGCTCCGCGGTGCAGCACCTCACCATCAAGTACGGCGACCTGACAGAACCGATGCCCACCGCGCCGATCGGTTCCGTCGTCCCGGAGGACCTCGACGCGCTGCCGAAGATCGGCCAGATGGTCTGGGACGCCGTGCACGGCAACGGCGCCCCGATCCTCGCGCAGGTGCGGCGGGTGGGCGGCGAGGCCGGCCACGCGGTGCGGCGTATGCCGGCCGAGTCCGCCCGGGCGCGCGACCTGATCGAGCGGATCGCCGCGGAGACCGAGCGGGTCCTGATCGAGCCGCCCGAGGAACTGATCGCCGCGCACGAGGGCCGCTTCGACAGCGGGGCCGGGACCAAGGGCTCGGTACTGACCTCGCTCGTCTGCATCAACGGGGAGACCCGGCCGCTGGGTTATGTGTCCCACACCGGACTGGTGCGGGCCGCCCGGCTGACCGATGTGCCGTTCTCCGCGCTGGTCGAGATGGCCAGGATCCTGCTCGTCAAGCCCACCGAATTCCTCGGCTACTGCGGGCTGAACACGCTGTGGGACCTCACCCGGGAGGTGGTCGCCGTCATCGAGGAGACCACCTCCAAAGAGGACTTCATCGCGCTGCTCTCCCACATGGCCACCTACACCAACGCCCTCGGTGCCTGGAACCTGCAGCTGTTCCCGTGGGAACTGGGGGGCGACACCTGGACGTTCCGTCCGACCATCACGAGGAGTGCGCATGCCTGACCGGAAGAACTCCACCGAACTGCTGATCATAGGCGGCGGCGTGATCGGCGTGTCGATCGCCTACCACTGCGCCAAGGCCGGCATCGACGTGCTCCTGCTGGAGAAGGACCAGTTCGGCACGGCCACCACGTCGCAGACCGCGCGGGCGTTCCGCACCTACTTCCCGAAGAAGCCGCACGACACCGAACTGGCCGTCCGGAGCCTGCCCGACTTCAACTCGTTCGCGGCGACGATGAACACCGACCTCGGGATGAAGCGCCTCGGGCTGCTCACGATCCTGACCAGCCCCGAGCAGACGGCCGAGATCGAGGCGCTGCTGCCGGCCCACCGCGAGGTGGGCGCCGACGTCCAGCTGCTCACCCCCGCCCAGGCCGTCGAGTACAACCCCTGGCTGGACGCCTCCACCATCGAGGCCGCGGTCTGGTCCCCGGAGTGCTACCGCATCAAGCCGGAAGCGATGGTCAAGGGGTACGCGGACGCGGCGACGAAGCTCGGCGCCCGGCTGCTGACCGGCACCGAGGTGACCGGCATCGATGCCCGTACCGGTGAAGTGACCACCACGGCAGGCGAGTTCACGGCGGACGCGATCGTCATCGCGGCCGGGCCGTGGGGTGGCGACGTCGCCAAGCTCGCCGGCATGGAGCTGCCGGTGTGGGGCCAGTTCGCCGAACTGCTCTACACCGACCCGATCTCCGACCAAGAGGTCGATACGCCCTTCACCTTCCACCCCGTCTCCGGCCTGAAGACGATGGGGCGCGGCAACGGCTTCCTGGTCGGCCTGGAGCGCATCTCCAAGCAGAAGGGGTTGCGGGACCTCTGGTTCGAGGCGGCCGTCGATGAGCTGCCGAAGTGGTACCCCAAGGCGGCGGGCGCCAAGCTGCACAGCGCCTGGACCGGGACACTGGACGTCACCCCGACGAAGTCGGCGCTGATGGGCCGGGGTGAGGGCGAGCACGAGCGGATCCTCTTCGCGGCCGGCTTCACCGGTCACGGCCTGGCCCACGCCCCGACCGCCGGCCGGATCGTCCGCGACCTGCACCGCGGCGTCAAGCCGGAGGTCGATCTGACCCCCTTCTCCCTCGCCACCAACCTGGCGCAGAAGCCGGCCTGAGCACGTTCCCGTGGCGGGCGGCCCATGCTGCCCGCCGCTCCCCCAGCCGCGGGACGGCGCCGGCGGGGGCGGGCCTCGGCACCGCCCCCGCCGCTGCACCGGTATCCGCGGTGAGATCTGAGAGGTGTGAATTGTCGTCGGCATACGCACTCCCTGCGGAATGGCAGGGCCAGGCGCTGACCCCGTTGAATCCGGACACCGCGTTCAACGGCTATATCTGCGCACACGTGGTGCACGCGCTGGAACAGCTCGGAGTTTTCCAGCAGTTGGCAGCTGACCGGACGCTCGACATTTCCTCGTTCTGCGAGAAGAACGCACTGGACGGCGCCGTTTTCCGGTCGCTCGTCCAGGCCGCGGAATCGTTCGGGTACCTCGATGTCCACGGTGACCGGGTCCAGGCGACCACCGTCAGCGAGGACATCGCCCGGGCCCTGGGTTTCTTCACCTGGGGCGTCGGCGGCTACCACGACGTGTTCGCCAACGCGGCGCCCCTCGCCCGCGGCGACCGCCGGTTCGGCGCCGATCTGCACCGCGACGAGGCCATGGTCGCGCTCGGCTCCGCCCAGGCCGACACCGCGCTGATGCGCCACATCCTCGACGAGGAGATCGCCGGCATCGACTTCCGTACCCTGGTCGACCTCGGCGCGGGCGTCAGCGAGCGGGTCTCCCGACTGGTCAAGAACCGGCCCGGCAGCCGTGGGGTCGGCATCGACATCAGCCGGCCCGCCACCGAGCTGGCGCACCGGACGGTCGCCAAGTACGGCCTGGACGGCACCGTGCAGCCGGTCTGCGCGGACGTACTCGACATCCTCTTCAAGGAGCACGAGGTCGACGGCAGCGGCGCGGCCGACATCGTGATGAGCTTCATGTTCCTGCACGACCTGCTGGCCGATCCGAAGCGCCGCGAAGAGGTCATCCCCCGGCTGCGCAAGGCGTTCCCGCAGGCGCACACCTTCCTGCTGGCCGACACCACGATCCGGCCGCGCAGCGACGGCGAGGACTCCCGGCTGCCGGTCTTCTCCAGCGGTTTCGAACTCGCCCACGCGCTGATGGGCGTGCCCATCTACACCCGCGAGGAGTACGAGCAGCTCTTCCAGCGCGGCGGGATGCAGTTGCGCCGCACGGTGCCGTTCGGCGCTCCGCACACGTATCTGTTCGTCCTGGAGGCGTCGTGACGGTACAGGACCCGTCGACCGCTGCGGATGCGGAGATCATCACCGCACTGCCCATCCCCCTCGCGATCGCCGGGCATCACCGGCCCGCGCCCTTCTACGTCACCGCGGACATGTTCGGCGGGCTGCCGGTGCAGCTCGCCGGCGGCGAGCTCAGCAAGCTCGTGGGCCGGCCCGTCGCCGCTCCGCACACCCATGACGTCGACGAGCTCTACTTCCTGGTCTCACCCGAGCCCGGCCAGGCCCGTATCGAGGTCCAACTCGACGGCGTGCGCCACACGCTGGCCTCACCGGCGGTGATGCGGATACCGGCCGGCAGTGAGCACTGCTTCCTCACCCTGGAGGCAGCGGTGGGGAGTTACTGCTTCGGGATCCTGGTGGGAGATCACCTGTGAGTTCCCCGGACCGGCCGCCCCGGCGTCAGGACAGGAGCGCCCGTCCATGAGCGCTCCGGCCCGGCAAGCGGCCCAGACCTACAACACCAGTGTGCCGTCGGCGGATTCGCTGGTGCGGTTGCACCTCAGCGAGAGTCCGTTCGGCGCGAGCCCGGCTGCGGTCGTGGCAGTGACCGGGGAACTGGACCGGATCAACCGCTATCCGTCGCCGGAGCGCGAGGGGCTCGTCCAACGCCTCAGCAGGTACTGGGAGGTTCCCGAGGAGCAGATCGCGGTGGCCAACGGCAGCGACGAGCTGGTGCTGGCGACCGCGCTCACCCTCGGCGACCTGGAGCGCCCCGGTCTCGTCACCGCCGGCACCTTCCCCGGCTACCCGGCGGCGCTGGAGCGCATCGGCCGGGGCGCCGTGCAGGTACCGCTCGACGGTCCCCGGATCGACTCCGCGGCGTTCGCGGAGCGGCTCCCCGAATGCGGCATCGGCTATGTGTGCAACCCGCACAACCCGTGCGGCACCGCGCTGCCTGGGTCTGCGCTCGACACGCTGGTCGCCGCGGCGCGCAGCAGCGGCACCCCGCTCGTTTTCGACGAGGCGTACCACGAGTTCTGCCCGCCGGACCAGCCGCAGGCCAGGAGCCGGCTGCGGGACGGCACCCCGGTGCTCGCCCTGCGCACCTTCTCCAAGGCCTACGGTCTCGCGGCCCTGCGCGTCGGCTATGCGCTCGGTCCCGCCGAGCTGATCGCCGAGGTGCGCCGGACGCTGACGGTGCTGCCGTTCAGCGTGAACCGTGCCGCGCAGGCCGCGGCGGTGGCGGCCCTCGCGGACCAGGAGTTCCTGGACCGCGTCCGGCAGGAGAGCACGGAGCGGCGCCGCTGGTTCTGCGCCGAGCTCGACCGACGCGGTTACCGCTATCTGCCCTCGGTCACCAACTTCGTTGCTGTCACGGTCGCCGCATCCGGCAAGGCCCAGGACATCCTTGCCAGGGACCACGGCATCCTCGTGCGCGACACCGGGATGTTCGGCTTCCCCGGTCATCTGCGGGTCTCCCTCGGCACCGAGGAGGAGCTGCGGACGTTCCTCGACGCGCTCGACCAGGTCACCGCAGGCGCGCGGTAGCCGCGCCCCAGCATCCGATCCATCTTTGGAGGTCAACCGTGGTCAAGCCGATTCCGGACGGCTACGCCGAACTGACGGCGTATCTGTCCGTGGCCGACGCGGACGAGGCGATCGCCTTCTACACCCGGGCTTTCGGGGCGAAGGAACTACAGCGGTACACCGCGCCCAACGGCACGGTGCCGCACGCGCAGATCCAGATCGGCGGCACCGTCGTGATGCTGTCCGACGAGTCCCCCGCGGCCGGACTGCCCGGCCCCAGGGCCCTCGGCGGCACGCCGGTCACCCTGTACCTGTTCGTGGCGGACGTGGACGCCGCCTTCGACCGGGCCGTGCAGGCCGGGGCGGAGGAGAAGCGCCCGGTCGAGAACCATTTCTTCGGCGAACGGACCGGGCAGGTCGTCGACCCGTTCGGCCACCGCTGGACGCTCGCCACCCGTATCGAGGACGTGAGCCCGGAGGAGTTCGAACGCCGCGCGAACGCGTACGTCCAGGGCAGGAGCTGACACCCCACCCTCACCCCCACAGACTCCGGGCCCGCCGCATCCGCGCGGCAGGCCCGGAGTCGTCTGCCGCACCCCGCAGGCCCGGCAGCCGTGCAGTTCAGGTGGTGGCGAGCAGCAGTTCCTCGATGGTCGACGGCCGGAGGCCGTCGGTCCGGCCGGCGAAGTAGCGCGCGGCGAGATCGCCCGCGGAGACATGCTCGGCGTCCCGGAACCCGGCTTCCTTGGCCAGCGCCAGGATGTCGTCCGGGCCGAAGAAGCTGTGGAACGGCGTCCCGTCGGCGCGCGCGGCGCGCTCCACGCCTTCCCGGGCGGCCCGCTCCTCCGGGTCGACCAGGCCGGCCGGCTGCATGAACGTGATGGCCACGGCGGAACCCTCGGCGAGGGCCGCGGCCTTGCGGAGTGTGGCGGCCACCGCGTCCCTGGTGAGGTACATGGTGACCCCGGAGCAGGCCAGCACCGCCGGCCGGCCGGGGTCGAAGCCGTTCTCGGTCAGGCGCTGCCACCAGTCGTCGTCCGCCTCGAAGTCGACAGGGACCATGCGGAGCCCCTCGGGGATCCCGTAGCCCAGCTCGTTCAGCCGCGCCCGCTTCCACGCCTGCGTCTCCGGCTGGTCCACCTCGAAGACCCGTACTCCCCCGGCGCCCTCCGGCCGCCGCTGCGCGAAGGTGTCGAGCCCGGCGCCGAGGATGACGTACTGGTCGATGCCCCGGGCGGCCTGCTCGACGACCAGGTCCTCGGTGAACCGGGCCCGGGCCACGATGGATGCGCGCGCCCGGGCGCTGCGCACCGGGTCCATGTCCGGCCGGGACCGCCAGTCGCCGCCCGGCGCCACCAGCCGTGCGCCGAGTTCGTCCTCGAAAACATGCGGCCCGGGATCGGCCTGGACGTGCAGAGCCCGCCACAACGCGGTCCGAATCGCGGTCTTGTCCGCCGTCGCCGTCACTGGTGGTTCCTTTCCGTTGGGGCCCGTCCGGGCCTCATGGTCGCGAGCTCCCGGTTGCGGCCGGGAGTCAGTCCGTCATCACGCGGGTGTGGGGCCGGTGCCGCCGGTTCCGGCGGCAACCTCGGATGGCAGGTACTCCGACTCCAGCACCAGGTCCTTGACCCACGACTGGTATTCGACGTGGGTGTGGCGCTCACGGGTGCGCCACTCCGTGCCCTCCCGCTCGCGCAGATACGCGCGGTAGCGCGGCGCGCCGGGCACCTTCATGTTGTCGGCGAGCACGGTCGAGCCCGGGTGCAGCCACCGCTGGCCGAGGATGCGTTGCAGGTCCGGCAGATAGGCCCGGGCGATGTGGTCGACGAAGACGAAGTCCAGCCGGCCGGGGCCGAAGCCGTGCTCGGTGGTGAGGCGCTCGATGGTGCGGCCGTCGTCCCCGAGCGTGCCGTGCAGCACGCTGACCCGGTCGCCCAACCCGGCGTGCTTCCAGATGCGTTCGGCCACCGAGGCGTTCGCCGCGCTGAACTCGATCGAGCAGAGTCGGGCCTCCGGCGGCATCACCCGGGCCATCCGCAGGGCGCTGTACCCGCAGTACGTACCGAGCTCCAGCAGCAGCCGGGGCTTGACCCGCCGCACCGCGGCGTCCAGCAGCAGCCCCTTCTCGTCGCCGATGTTGATCAGCGAGGCCTGCTGGTAGGCGTACTTGTCGATCAGCCGGATCGCGTCGTCGACGTCCCCGGGGACCGCGTGCGAGAGCACATAGTCGGCGAGCGCCTCCTCCCGCCCGTCACCGACCTGACCCGTCCGGGTCAGGTGCCCCATCCGCATCAGCATTCGCAGCCGTTTCGCCATCACCGATCTCCGATCCGGGTCCGCTCATAGGGGTACATGCCATCAGCGGCGGTGCGGGACGTCGCCGCCCGCCGGGCCGGCGGCTCGGCGTCACCGCGCGAGGTCCGCAGGAATCCGCACCGCGCCGGTGGTGGGCATACGCGTCAAGGCAGCATCATCTGAAGGCTTTTGACGCTCCGTGATGTCAGCGCCGACGGATCTCCGCCGGGCGACGGCTCCGGGAACGCAGTGCGGTTCGGCAGTCGGAATTGTTCCAGGTGGGTCCGCTCACGGGGAACCCCCAGCGCAGCCAGGGCGTCGACCGCACCGGCCACGAACGGCTCCGGGCCGCACACAAACGCGTCGCGGTCGCGGAACGGTGCGGCCGGCGCCCGCAGTCCGGCGGCGTCCGGCAGCCCGTGCCGGGACTCCAGCCAGTGCCGGAGGGTGAACCGGTCCGGATGGGTGGCGGCCAGTCCGGCCAGCTGCTTCCCGAAGATCACCGAACGCTCGTCGCGGTTGGCGTAGATCAGGGTGAGCCGGCCGGAACCGGCGGCCAGTACCGACTTGATGATCGACATCACCGGGGTGATACCGCTTCCGGCAGCCAGGAAGAGGAAGTCGCCGTCGAGCGAGGCAGGGGTGAACCGACCCTCCGGCGGCTGGACGTGCACCACACTGCCGACGCGCACGCCGCTGAGCAGCCAGTCGGAGCCGCGGCCGGCCGGCGTCCGCTTGACCGTCACCATCAAGGGATCCGCGGTGTGCGGTGAACTCGACAGCGAATAGCAGCGGGGGACGGACCCGTGCTCGGCATCGGGAATGCGCACCGTGAGGAACTGCCCAGGCCGGTAATGGAATTCCCCGGCGAGGTCGTCGGGAACGTCGAACACCAGCGAGCGGGCGTCCTCCGTCTCGACGATCACGTCGGCCACCCGTAACGCGTGGAAACGCTGGTTCATCGCCGTGCTCCTTCGTGAAGTGCGACGAGAAAGTGCTGGCAACGCTACCGTGCACGCCCCTGGCCGCGTACGCGTGTCCGACCGGGGATTCCGCCCAGTCGGACACCCGGATTTCCCGCTCGGCGTTCGCTTTCCGCCCCGTCCGTCAGAGCCGGTTGACGGGCTGGGCCCCGACTCGCGCGGGCGTACGGCGAGCGCCGGGAAGCCGGGATTCCGCCGACCCGGCCGGATCGGAGTGCCGGACCAGCCGGGGCAGGTCGTACCGGCCGCTCTCCGGCGCGGGGTAGCGCGCTCCGGACGACAGCGGCCGGCTGAGGTGTTCCAGCACCCACTCGGAAGCGCAGGAATCGAAGACCAGCCCGCCCGCGCGCACCATCTCCACCCCGAGCACCAGGTCCTGCCAGCGGGCGCCGTTGAGCAGATAGCCGCGGGCCCCGGCGCGCATCGCGGAGAGCAGGGCCTCCCGTTCGTCGAGCGGGCTGATGATGAGCACGGCCGTGTCCGGGCAGGAGCCGGTGATCGGGGTGATCACCTCGGCGATGCTCTGGCCCGGCTGGACGATGTCCATCACTACGACCTGGGGGCGCAGAGTGTGCGCCATCGCCACCGCGTCCGAACCCGTTCCGGACTCACCGACGACGTGGAACGACTCCACCTCGTCGAGCAGCATCCGCAACCCGGATCGGTAGATCGGGTGGTCACCTGCGAGCAGCACGGTGGTGCGCGTGACACCAGGTGGATTACGCGTGACGCCAGGTGAATTCAACATCGCTGTCCTGATCACCATTCTCCCGCGAACTAGTCGGTCGACAGTTGCCTTGCTGCCCGCCGCCGGGGGATGCGCGAGGCCCGGCACTCGGGACCGGGAGACGGTCCCCGGCGGCACAACGGCTCCGCTACAGACGGCTCTTGCGGCCCGTGCCACGGAGGGCCGAGAGGATCGCCGCGAGGATCATGATCCCCATCATCGTGTAGAAGGCCGCCCTGAGGCCCTCGGCGAAGGCGACCGCCAGCCGGCCGTCCAGCTTGCTGGTGCCGACGAAGATGGCGAACGCCATGTTCCGCGGGATCGAGTGCGAAGCCACGAGCATGGCCGTGGTGAAGGAGAAGACCATGCCGATGCTGGAGAAGGTGCGCAGCACACCGGAGGCGATACCCAGCCGGTCGGGCGGGGCCGCCTTCATCACGGCGGTGCTGTTGGCCGGGAAGAAGAAGCTGCCCCCGATCATGATCACGAGGTTGCCGATGGCGGCCAGCCACAGGCTGCTCGTCGCGGTCATCTGAGCGAAGATCGCCATCGCGACGACCGAGATGCCGAGCCCGATGGTCGCGGGGACGACAGAGCCGAGCTTGTCGGTGAGCCGCCCGGAGTAGGGCCCCACCACCGCCCCGACCACATAGCCCGGGACCAGCAGCAGCGAGGCGTCGATCGGATCCATCCCGCGGGTGCCCTGGAGATACATGATGACCAGGAAGAGCACCGCGAAGCTGCCGACGCCCTGGAGCATCGAGGCCAGCAGCGAGGGTGCCATCGTCGGGATGCGGAACAGGGACAGATCGAGGGTCGGCTCCTTCTGCTTCAGTTCGACGAAGACGAAGGCCACCAGGAGCACGATGCCGCCGACCAAGTATCCGATCAGGGTTCCGTCGAGCGGGTGGGACGCCAGTCCGGTCATCGCCCAGAGCACCCCGAAGAGGCCCAGGCCCAGCGTGATCATGCCGGCGAAGTCGAACTTCCGGCGCTGCCGCTCGCCGTGGTCGCGCAGCACCCGCTGGGCCAGCACCAGCGCGACGACGCCGATCGGCACGTTGATCCAGAAGATCCACTGCCACGACACATAGGTCACCACGACGCCGCCGAGCAGGACACCGAGGACCGAGCCGAACGAGAAGCCGAAGGCGTTGAAGCCGTAGGCGCGGCCGCGTTCCTGCGGCGGATAGAGCTCCGAGATGATCGCACCGCTGTTGGCCGCGATCAGTGCGGCGCCGACGCCCTGGACGAGCCGGAAGCCGATGAGGCTCGGCGCGTTCCAGGCCACCGCGCAGAGCACCGAGCCGATGGTGAACACCAGGAAGCCGGCTTTGTACATGCGCACCCGGCCGAACATGTCACCGAACCGGCCCAGCTGTGTGGCGAGCACGGTGACCACGAGCAGATAGCCGACGACCACCCACGTGACGGCGGCCAGGGTGATGTTCAGGTCCTCTTCGATCGCCGGCAGGGCGAGTACCACGATCGTGCCGTCGACCGCGGAGATGAGCACTCCGATCATCACGACGAACATGCCGAGACCACGCCGCGGCGGTGGGGACGGCGCCGAGGCGTCCGCCGCCCTGGTCGAGATCTTTTCGCTGACCATCGATAACCCCGCATCTCGTTTCGTGACTACTTCCCTAGATTGCTAGCATCCTCGCACAGAAGGGGCCACGCAACACAAGGTCGATAGTCGGCCATTTCCAGCGGTCCGCTTCCCGCGGTTTCCGCCGTTCCCGCCGTTCAGAAAATTCGCCAGCCCGTTCGAGAGCTTTCCGTTACGGATAAGCACCGAAAGGGGGCACCGCGCCGGTGGGCCGGGTTCGAAGCACAATGCTCGCAGCGCATTGCTTGCAGCGCATTCAGCGAATGCCGCCGCCGTTTCGGCCCTTTTCAGGGGCCGGAAAAAGGGAACGCCCCCGACCTCAGAAGGAATCGGGGGCGTTCGGCGAGACGGGAGCGCGCCGCACGTCAGGGGATACCACCGGGAGCCGGCGGCCGGCGGCCGCTCCCGCCTCGCGACAGACCCGCTCAGCCCTTGAGCGGCGCTTCGATGCTCCATTCGCGCCCGTCCGGGTCGCGCACCACCATCCGCTGGGTGCCGTAGTGGGTCTCCTCGAACGGGGAGACCACCTCGACGATCGGGTCGGGCTTGAAGGCCTCCGCGTCCTCGACGCGGAGGACGAGCTGCACCTGCGGCTCACGGTCCTCGGGGATCTCACCGACGACGAAGTACGGCCCGTCGTCGTTCTTGAGCATCCCGGAGCCGTGCTCGGTCGCGAACTCGACCTTGTAGCCCAACGACTCCAGGAATTTGGCCGTCTTCCCCCAGCTGCGGGTCTCAACGTAGACGCCTTCGACACCACGGGTCGTCATATCAGAACTCCTCTCACGAAACGGTTCCGTCTTGATCCTGCCTCGGGCGCTCGTCGAGATAAGCACGCAGCGCCTCGGCAACCAGCGCCGACAATGACAGTTCGCGGTCGATGGCGTGATGCTTCACCTGCCGAATGAGCTCTACCGGCAAGTAGACGTTGAACTGCCTAACCTCCTCAGCAGTCATGCTAGCAATCTAGCAGCCAGGGGGCAGGTTGCCAACCACCGCGTGCGGGGTGGCGGCGAAAGCCCTGACGACCGGGGGCAGGGGCCCTGACGACCGGGCGCCTCTCTCGCCGGTCCCGTACGTCCGCGCAGAGACCGGTTGAAATCGCCGCACCGACACGGGAGACTCCGGGTCGGCCGCGGTCGGCCCCGGAGCAGCGTTTCCCCCGCTGCCGGAGTCCGCGTGGTCCAATGTCCGCTCGGCACAAGCCCGTTGACACCCACGGGACACCGCACCCCGGGTTGCCGCGAGCTCTGCCGTGCCGGCCCCGGCTCCTTCCCCTTCACTCGGCTCGGGCCGCTCCGCGTGCCGGTGCGGCGCCGCCGCCGTGCAGCGGGCGCGCGTGACGCGCGCCCCGACCACCGCCGACAACCTTCGCTGACAGGCGCATTCGAGAGCACACAGCTGAACCGACTTCCGGCCCACAGGCCAAAAGGAGGCTCCCATGGGAGGCGGCAGGACTGGTCAGGCCGAGAACGTGGAAGGGGGCGGCGCGGGGATTACGGAGCAGCGCGCCACGACGGACCTCGATGCGCTGGTGGGCCGTTGCCGCGAACGCGACGCCGCCGCGTGGGAACGCCTCGTCCGCCTCTGCAGCCCTGTGGTGTGGACGGTGGCGCGCTCGCACGGCCTCAGCCACGCGGACTCGGAGGACGTCTGCCAGTTCACCTGGCAGCGCCTGGTCGAGCACATCGGCAGCCTCAAGCAGCCCGGCCGGGTGGCCTCCTGGCTGGTGACCGTGGCCAAGCGGGAGGCCATCCAGCACTCCCGGCAGAGCCGCCGCACCCTGAGCGTGTCCGACCCGGCCGAACTGACCGTGGCCGCCGCGCTGACCCCCGCGTCGCCGGAGGAACAGGCGCTCGCCCGGGTCGACAGTGCCCGGCTACGGGCCGCCGTCCGGAGCCTGCCGGACGACCACAAGGTGCTGCTGGGGCTGCTCTTCGCGGAGCCCGCGCTCAGTTACGACGCCATCGCCGCGGCGTCCGGGATGGCCCGCGGCTCCATCGGGCCGACGCGCAGCCGCATTCTGGCGAGCATCCGCGCCACGTTGAAAGCGCAGGCGGATCCCGATTAGGGGCTGTCGGGCCGCCTGGTGGTCAGCCGCAGGACGGGCCGCGGGTCGGCCCGCAGGACGGGCCGCGGGACGGCCGGGCCGGGAAAAGAAAATCCGCCCCTCGTGTATCCAGCGGCGCTCCCGCCCCTCTGTTCAGGCAAGAACGCGGCGCCACCACGAGGGGCTGCTGCGGGGAGCGACACGGGAAGGGAGCCAGACACATGGCCGGCGCCACCATCTGGAGTTTGCTCGAACCAAGTGCGCTGCTGAACCCTCACCCCATCTACCGCGAATGGTACGGACGTTCGCCAGTGCTGTGGGACCCGGACATCGAAGCCTGGCTCATCACCGGCTACGACGAGGCGTTCACCGTGCTGCGTGACGCCGACCGGTTCTGCCAGGACTGGCGCCGGGTGGGAGTGGACACCCCGCCCTCCCTGCTCAGCCTCCAGACCCTCGACCCGCCCGAGCACACCCGCATCCGCCACCTGATGCTGGAGGGGTTCAGGACCGCGGGCCTCGACGGCGTCGAACAGCGCACCCGGGCCAGGCTCGACGAGCTCCTCGCCGAGGCCGAGGGGGCCGCCGGCTTCGACTTCGTCACGAGGATCGCCGAACCACTCACCCTGTACGCCGTCACCGGGCTGCTCGGCGTCCCGGACATCGACCCCGCCTGGTTCGTCCCCCGCTCGCACACCATCGTCGACAGCATGGACTCCAGCCTGCGACCCGAGTGCTACGAGCCCGGAGTGGCGGCGCGCGCCGAACTCTCCGCGCTGGTCGGCGCATGGATCGACGCACCGCTGCCCGAGGGCTTCACCGCCCACGTGGTGCGCCGCGCCAAGGAGGTCGGCGTCGAACGGGACATACTGCACAACTCACTGCGTGTCGTGCTCCAGGCCGGGTTCCAGACCGCGAGCCGCTTCCTCACCACCGGACTGCACGCGCTGCTGCGCCTGCCGCCGGAGCAGCGCGGACCGGTCGACAACGATCTCGCCGTCAACGAACTCGTCCGCTACGCCGGCCCCGTGCACGTCGAGAGCCGCGCCTGCGTCGAGGACACCGTGCTCGGCGGCCGGCAGATCCGCAGGGGCCAGATCGTGTCCATGTTCCTCGGTGCCGCCAACCGGGACCCGAGGACGTTCGACGACTCCGCCACGGTGCGCTGGGACCGCACCCCCAACCGCCATCTCGCCTTCGGCCGCGGACCGCACGCCTGTCTGGGCGCCCAGGTGGCCACCGTGATCGCCCGGACCGTGTTCGGCACCATCGGACACCGCTACCCCGGCGCGCGCCTCCTCGCCGAGCCGCGCCCCCGGCCCAACGTCACCGAGCACGGGATGTTCGAGCTCCATGTGGCGCTCTGAGCCCCGGCCGCATCACCCCGAGTCTCGTCACGGGACCTCGTCCTCCGAGCAGGTCCCGCGGCGATGTCCCTGCCGCTCACACAGAGAGGAGACCATCATGCGTCACGCCCACTGACTCCACTGACGTCCGGGACGGCCCCGATGCCGGACCCGGACGGAAGCGACCGAGCACCGCTCGGCGCACCGCAACACCAGCACCAAGCACCACCCCCGAGCACAACCCGGGGAACACCTCGTGGGGCCCGGCGAACGGAGCCCCACGAGGCACCCCACGGACCCACCACAAGGGGCAGACACGTGGCCCGGACGCTACCGTCCACCCGGCGCACCACCGGAATGAGCGCGGTGCTGCGCGTCCCCGGTATGCCCGTCGTCCTCACCGCTCACGCGGTGTCCATGGCCGGCACCCTGGCCGCCGAAGTCGCCCTGTCCATCCTGATCTTCCAGCGCACCGGCTCCGCGTTCCTCTCCGCGCTGGTGCTGGTCTGCTCCTTCCTCCCCTACGCGGTCGGCGGCACCCTGCTGTCCTCCCTGGCCGACCGGTTCCCGCCCCGCCGCCTGCTGGTCTGCTGCGATCTGCTGAGCGCCGCCTGCATCGCCGCCATGCTCGTCCCCGGCCTGCCGGTTCTCGCACTGCTCGGGCTGCTCCTCGTCACCGGGTTCGTCGCCCCGCTCTTCCAAGGGGCCCGCGCGGCCAGCCTGTCCCATCTGCTCGACGCCGACCTCTTCCCGGTCGGCCGCTCGCTGCTGCGCACCATCAGCCAGACCGCCGTGGTCTCCGGCTTCGCCCTCGGCAGCGTCCTGGTCGCCGCCGTCGGCCCGCTGTGGCTGCTGGCAAGCGACGCGGCCAGCTTCCTGCTGTCCGCCGCGCTCATCGGCTGGGGCACCCGGGCCACCCCGGCCGCCGACCCCGACGGCGAACGCACCCTCCGTACCGTCGTCCGCGCCTCAGCCGACGGGCTGCGCCACCTGTGCGGCAACCCACCACTGCGCCGCCTCATCCTGCTGACCTGGGCCGTCCCCGGATTCTCCGCGGTGGGCGACGGGCTCGCCGTCGCCTACACCGCCCAGGCACACGCACCGGTCAGCACGGCAGGCGTCCTCTTCACCGGCTACGCGGTCGGCACGGTACTCGGCGAACTGCTCGTCGCCCGGCTGCGCCCCGAGACCCGCGGCCGTCTCGTCCTGCCTCTCGTACTGCTCTCCCAACTCCCCTTGCTCGTCTTTGTGTTCGCCCCGGCCCTCCCCCTCGCCGGAGCCCTTCTGCTGCTCTCCGGCGCCGGGTTCGCCTGCAACCAGGGCATCGACCCACTGATCCTCAGAGAGAGCGAACCGGCCCTGCGCGGACGGCTGTTCACCGTCCAGACGAGTGGGCTGATGACGGTCCAGGGGGTGGTCATCGCGGTGTCCGGGGCGCTGGGATCCCACGCCCGTCCGGGGCTCGTCATCGCCGCCTTCGGCGCGCTCGGCGCGTGCACCGTCCTCTGGCTGGCATTGCACAGCCCGGTGACCGAATAGGGGGGATCTCCCCCTGTCACGCGGAAATACGTGGCGGAAATGAAAGGGATAGCGCGAACAACCGCGCACAGAACGGCAATTCACCGACTCCATGAGTTACCCGGCAGGGCACCCCACGTTATGCTCGGACCATGCGATTCGGCTTAATGGCAAGCAATCCACTTGAATGGCTGCTGGTCAAGTTCAATTTGATCGCGCGGCCCGTCCTCGACACCCAGGTAGCGGGCACGTACGTCCACGTCATCATGGCGGCCGTCAAGGTCGGCCTGTTCGACGCACTGGCCGACGGCCCCGCCACCGCCGAAAAGATCGCGGCCGGCTGCGGCACCCACCCCGACAGCACCGCGAAACTACTGCCCGCGCTGGCGGCATCGGGATATCTGCGCGCCAGGGGCGATCAGTACGAGCTGAGCCCGCTGTCCCGCAAATGGCTGGTCACCACGAGCCCGCACGCGGTGAACGACAAGCTGCTGCTGCAGTTCTACGAGCTGGGGCTGATGCAGCGGGCCGACGAGTACCTGCGCAGCGGGAAGCCGCTGGACTTCCATACAGGTATGAGCGATGACGTGTGGGACTCCTACCAGCGCGGCATGAAGTGCCTGACGACAGGTCAGACCGATCTGGTGGCCAAGGCCATTCCGGTCCCCGAAGGGGCCACCGACATGCTCGACATCGGCGGTTCGCACGGGGCCTACTCGGTCGCGCTGTGCCGCCGCCACCCGTCGCTGAGCGCCGTCGTCCTCGACCTGCCCGACGCGGTGCGGCACGCCGCGCCGCTGCTGGCCGAGGAGGGGATGGGCGACCGGGTACGGCACCGTGCCGGGAACGCACTGACCGACGATTTCGGCGAGGAGTGCTACGACGCGGTGGTGATCATCGGTGTGGCGCACCACTTCAGCGACGAACAGAACCGCGAACTCGCCGCCAAGGTGGCCCGGGCGCTGCGACCCAACGGGGTCTACACGATCGCCGAGTTCCCCGCCGCCAGCGGCGGGGGAAAGACCCAGCAGCTGGCCGCGCTGCGGGACTTCTACTTCGCGCTGGCCAGCGAGTCCGGCACCTGGTCGCCTTCGCAGATGGCCTCCTGGCAGCGCGCCGCCGGCCTCCGGCCCGCCAAGACGGTACGGCTGGCCGCCGGCGGCGGCCTCAACGTCCAGTCGGGCCGCAAACCCCGGTGATATGACAGTTCCTGGCCCGGTCTCCACACGAACGGAGACCGGGCCAGGAACATGTCGCGGGGTGGGGATATCTCCCGGCCGGACAGGGGAATTCATCCCGGCCCGCCGGAAGACGGCATGTCGAAAGAGCCGTCGGAACAGTGGCCAACAGCCAGTTCCATTTATGTATGGCGCAGTTGACGGCCGTCAGGACAGAAGGGCTGAAGAAAAGCCCGGCTGTCCGACTGGGGAATCTTCCCAGCCCATCGGTGACTGCCGGGAAACGGGGGCGGAACGGCCGGACCGGGGGGGCGGCCCGGCCGCTCGATCAGAGGTCGGAGGCCAGCGTTCCGCCGCGGCCCCAATGGTCCGTCTCGACATCGTTGATGATCACGGTGACGGCGACCTCGGGACACTTCGCGATCCGCGCGACCGATTCCGTGACCTCTTCGACGAGCTGACGGCGTTCGGCCGCTCCGACGCCCTTCCACCAGTTCACTTGTACCAGGGGCATTGCTGCTTCCTCTCTGTTCGGTCCCGCTGTCCTCGCGGCGGCCGGCGCCATTGCCGACCGCCGCACCTGTCGGCGTCGCGGACGGTCCGCCCCGCCAAGATGTATGTGCCGGACCCCGGCCCTGATTCACCCGAAGGGCCCCGGTCCCTACGCCTCCACCGCCTGCCGCTGCTCCACCGCGGCCGCGAAGTTCTGCCATATCCGGCCGCACTCCCGGGCCAACTGCGCGATGTCGGAAGCCCGGTGGGCGGGCAGATCCCCGCTGATCCGGGCCCAGTCGTCCGGGTCCAGTGCGTACAGGTCCAGCAGGCGCAGCAGGATGCGCCCCGATTCGGAGAACCGCAGTGAGGGATCGCTGCGCAGGCTGCGCACCAGCATGGACCGGTCCGCCGGACCGGACGGCTGGATCCGTACGCAGGCGCTGGTCCGCTTGGGCGCCTCCTGCCGCTCGTGGTCCGCGCCCGGCACGCTCCGGGGTTCGGGCGCCGTCAGGGTCTCGGCACGGCGCGAGTCGTCCCGCACGTTCCGCACGGTGTCCGGGCTGACCCCGGCCTCCCTCGCGATTTCGCGCAGCGAAGCGCCCTGCCGGTCGGCGAGCAGGCTGCTCACTCTGGCCCGGGCCGCGGCACCGTTGACCGGCCGCAGTCTGCCGTCCCTGCCGCGGCGATGGGTGACCGGCTCGGAGTCCTTGCTGAAACGCCGGCGGATCGACCCCACCGTCTTGTGCGAGAGCCCCACGACCGCGGCGACCGCACGGTCGGACCACTCCGGGTAGGCGCCGAGGATCCGCTCGGTGGCCGCCGTCCGTTCGGCCCGCGACAGCGGCAGCCCGTGCGTCGCGTTCTTCTCGACGGCGAGTACGAACGCCTCGTCGTTGTCGCATTCGCAGAAGTCGACGTCGATGGACTCCTGGCCACGCAGTTTCGCCGCCAGGAGGCGATGGGCGCCGTCGACGACGCGCATCGTGCAGCGGTTGACGAGGATGGGCGGCAGCGCGGCATCGGAGTTCGCCAGCAGACGGGCATGCTCGTCGTTGAGTCCGGACAGGCGAGGGGAATCAGGCTGCAAGATGTCGGTGAGCGGCAGCCGGGTCAGGGCCGCCGAGGGCACGGACTCTCCACCATCACTCTTCTCGACCGCGCCGACAACGGGCTGAGCGTTCACATTGAGGCCTTCCTGCTCGAAGCGACCGGCGCTGCTGATGCAGCTGGTCCTGCGGACTTCCTGACTCGGTGAGCGGTGCTGCGCCTGCTGAATCTCCTTACCTCCGCTGTCGGTTCGCCCGGTGCGCTCCCTCCGCGGGAGCCGGATGCGCCGGCGCACGCCGGTGCCAGTGGGCGACGAGCGGCCTGATCGTCACCGACCTTCCCAGCACGCTGCCAGGTGAGTTGTCCTATCGCCATGAGTCAGATATCCCGACCCCTCCCGGGTCCTATGGGATTCATGGCGGGCCCGGAGTTCCCACGCCGCCCGGGCCAGATGACTCACGACACCGCGGCGCCACGCCCGGTTCGATGGCCACCGTGCCTACCGGACAGGAGGTAGCGGAATGTGCCGTATCTACGGCTCTTTCAACTCAGTTGTGCCGTCGGACGACCTGGCCCGAGTCAGCGAGCTGCAACGTCACGGCGGCCCCGACTCGCAGGGCTGCTCGACCGGCCCCACCTGGGCGCTGGGCAGCAACCGGCTCGCCGTCATGGATCCCGCCGGCGGACGCCAGCCCTACCGCTCCGCGTCCGGGGCCGTCCACGTCGTCCTCAACGGCGAGATCTACAACCACGCCGAACTGCGCAGCCGGCTGGGCGCGTTCGGCCACCGGTTCACCGACCACTGCGACGGTTCGGTCCTTCCGGCGCTCTACGAGCGGTACGGGGACGCGTTCGTCGACCACATCGACGGCATGTACGCCATCGCCGTCCTGGACCTGCGCGCCGAACCGCGGCTGGTGCTGGCCACCGACCACCTGGGCATGAAGCCCCTCTTCTACCACTGGGACGAGCGCCGGAGCGCGCTGTACTTCTCGTCCGAGATCCCGGCACTCCTCGCGTTCCCGCACGTGTCCACCAGCATCTGGACGCCGGGCCTCGATTCCTACCTCGCGACCAGGACGCCGTTCGGCGAACAGACGATGTTCCGGGATGTCGCGGTGCTGCCGCCTGCCGTCACGGCGGTCTTCGACCGCGCGGGAGGGCTGCGCGTCCACCGCCGCCCGTCGCCCGGTCCTGAGGCCGGCCACCGGCCCGGCGACCTGCGCGCGCTCCTGCACCGGGAGGTCGACGGGCTGCTGGAGGCGGACGTGCCGGTCGCGTCGATCACCTCCGGGGGCCTGGACTCCAGCCTGGTGACCACCCTCGCCACCGGCAAGGCGCCGGGGCTGCACACGTTCAACATGGCCTACACCGGCTCATGGCCCGACGACGAGCGGCACTTCGCGCGCCAGGTATCCGACCACGCAGGGACCCGGTACCACCAGGTCGAGCTGGATCCCGATGAGTTGCCCGAGCTGCTGCCGCGCGTCGTGTGGCACCTGGGCCAGCCCAACGCCGATCCGATCACGGTGAGCAGCTACGCCCTGTTCGCCGCGGTGCGGGAGGCCGGTTTCACCGTGGCGCTGACCGGAGACGGCGCGGACGAGGTGTTCGGCGGGTACCGGCGTATGCGGGCTGCGGCGGAGGCCGCCGAGATGGGCAAGGACTGGTACGAGGCGTATCTCGACGAGTTGGCCGTCCTGCCCGCCGCGCAGCGCAAGCGGCTCTACACCGCGGACTACGCCGCCGCTGTCGGCTCCGCGCCCGCGCTGCCCGAGCCGGCGACCGACGCGCTGCGGTCCGGGCCCGGCACCGTACTCGACCGGATCACCGCGTTCGAGATCGGCTACCGGCTCCCTGCGTACCACCTCCGGCGGGTCGACCACCTCAGCATGGCCAGCGCCGTCGAGGTCCGGCTGCCGTTCTGCCAGCAGAGCGTCGTCCGGCACGCGGTGCGGCTGCCCGACCGGGACCGTATCCACGGCGGGGCGGTCAAGCGCGCCCTGTACGCCGCCGCGCGCGGCCTCCTCCCCGATGCCGTAATGGCCCGCGAGAAGCAGCCGTTCACCCTGCCGGTCGCGGCCATGCTGACGCCCGGCCTGCGGCTCTGGGACTACGCCAGGGATCTGCTGGCCACCGACCGATTACGGCAGGCCGGCCAACTCGACCCCCGCGCGGTGGACCGGCTCTTCGCGGACCAGGCCGCCCGACCGGGCAACACCACCGCCGTCGCCCTGTGGGCCCTGCTGGTCCACGAGATCTGGCGCGAGCAGTTCAACGTCGCGCCGCCCGTCTCACCGCCCCGGGAACCCAAGGTCGTGGCGTCATGATCGGGCACGTCGTCTACGCGCACGGGAGCCCGTGCCCCACCCTCGTCCTCGACGCGCGCCGTCTGCCGCGCACCGACGACGCGCTGCTCGACCGACTCGCCGTGGCCCGGAAGTGGCTCGACGACATCGGCGCCGGGCACATCCTGAAGTTCGCGCTGGTCGAGCCCGCCGAGCACCCGCTGTTCGACCTGGACTACCGGTTCGTACAGGCGCTGCCGGCGGGGCCGGGCGCGTTCGACCTGCGCGGCTCGTGCGGGCACTCCATCCTCGCGTCCATCGTCGCCGGTGCCGAGTCGGGGTCGCTGCCGCGGCTGAGCCCGGGTCTGCGGGTGCGCGTCATGGTCCGCAACAACGGCGACCACATCGTGTGCGAGATCACCGAGGCCGGCCGGGATTCTGCGCTGTTCGACATCCACTTCGTCCAGCCGGCGCCGAAACCGCTCAGCGAACTGCTGCTGGCCGGCGCGGCCACCACGACGGTCGAGGTGGACGGCAGGCCGATACCGGTCTCGCTGGTGTCCATGGGCAATCCGTACGCCTTCGTCGCGGCCTCCACCCTGGGGCTGTCCCGCACGGAGGACCTGTTCGCCGATGACCAGGGGATGTTCGACCGGCTGGTGCGGATCAGGCGGGCGACCGCCGCTCTGCTCGGCTGGCCCGCCGACGGCGCCTTCCCCAAGGTGGCCGTGGTCATGGCCGCGGAGAGCGGCCGGCTCGCCGTCCGCGCGATCTCGGTGCCCACCTGGCACCCGACCATCGCGCTGACCGGGGCCGCCTGTCTCGCCGCGGCCGTCCGGATCGAGGGCACCGTGCCCTGGGTCGCCGCGCAGCAGGCAGGCGTGCCCGACGGCGCGGTCGACATCGTCACCTCCGGTGGAAGCTCGCGCGTCACCTCCACGGTGCGCGACGGCGCCGACGAGCCGGAACTCACCTGGATCACGGTCCGCGGCAAGCGCACCACCACTCTCGGTTCGTTTCCGATCGAGCCCCTCGCCGGCCTCCAGTCGAAGGAGATCACCGCATGTCTGTCGCTCTACAGGTGATCGACCCCGAAGGCGCGCTGCCGGCCGCTCTCGTCGAGCGCCTCGACGCGTCGGCGACACGCAGCGCGTCCAACGGCAGGCCCGACGAGACGCTCCTGGCCGAGCTGGACCAGACCGGCCTGCTCGGCATCGCCGTCCCCTCCGCGTACGGCGGGGCCGGCGGGGACGCCACGCTGACCAATCACGTCGTCGCCCAGGTGGCCCGGGTCAACCCGTCCGCCGCGATCATGCTGTTCCAGCACTACGCCGTCAGCGCGCGCATCGCCGAATGGGGCGACGCGGCACAGCAGGCCCGGTTGCTGCCCGCACTGGCCAAAGGCGATCTGCTCGCCGCGTCCGGGTGGAGCGAACCCGGCGCGGGCGCGGCCAAGAAGCGCCTGAACACCACCGCGGTCCGGCTGCCGGACGGCCGCTGGCGGCTCAACGGCGCCAAGTCCTTCACCACCAGCGCCGGCGTGGCAGGGCTCTACCTCATCCTCGCGCGGACCTCCGACAGCGTGGCCGAGCCGAGCGGCGGCTACGGCTCGGCCGGCCAGACGTTCTTCCTCGTACCGGCCGGCATCGAAGGGGTGCGCCCCGACCAGAGCCTCGACCTGATCGGTATGCGCGGCTCGGCGACCGGGTTCGTGTCACTGCATGACTGCGTCGTCGGCGACGAGGACCGGCTCGGCCCGGTCGGTGAGGCCACCCGCCTCATCGCCGGGGTCCGCCGGACCGGGGCGACGCTGGGCGCGGTCTCCCTCGGCATCGCGTCGGCGCTGCTGGACCTCGCGGTCGAACAGGTACACCGCCGTTCGCAACCACCCGACGCGGTCACCCGCTTCCGGCTCGTCGACCTGGCCACCCGGATCGAGGCGACGCGCGCCGTCATCGACCGGTCCGGACGGCGGGACGCGGCCGATCCGGGCCTGGCCACCCTCCACAGCAAGCTGTTCGCCTCGGAGACCGCCGAGCAGGTGGGCGTCGAGGTGGCGCGCCTGCTGGGTTCCGCGGGGTACGTGGTCACCAACGGCATCAACCGGCTGATGGCCGATGCCCGCGCGGTCGCCCACATGGGCCCCACCAACGACCTGTGCCGGGAGCTGGTGAGCGCCACATGGCTCGGGTGAACGTGCAGCTCGCGGTGGTCAACGGGCGTCTGGTGACCCCGTCCGGCGTTCGCCCGGGCGTGGTGCTCGTCGCGGACGGACGGATCCTCCGGATCGCCGACTCCGCGCCCGGCCACGTCCCCGTCCTGGACGCGGCGGGCCGGTATGTGCTCCCCGGGCTGATCGACTCGCACGTCCACTTCCGCACCCCCGGTCTGGAGCACAAGGAGGACTGGGAACACGGCAGCCGCGCCGCGGTCGCCGGTGGCGTGACCACCGTCATGGATATGCCGAACACGGTGCCCCCGGCCCTCCGTCCGGACGCGGTGGTCGCCAAGGCACAGCAGATCGCGAGCCGTTCACTGGTCGACTTCGCCTTCCACATCGGCGCGGACCCGCTGCACCCGGAGGTCCTGGCCGGCCTCGATCCGGCGATCGCCCGCAGCGCCAAGGTGTTCATGGCCGGGCATCACACCGCGCCCACGGTCTTCAGCGATCCCGCTGCCCTCGACACGGTGTTCGCCACCGCGGCCGCCTCCGGTGTACGCCTCGTCCTGCACGCGGAGGACCAGCGGCTGCACGACCTGCTGGATGCCTGGCGAGGCGGTCCCCCCAGCTCCTACCGGGATTACGAGCGGTGGCGGCCTCGCAGCAGTCCCATCTCGGCGGTCGTCCGGGTGCTGGAACTGGTCCGGCGCCACGGCACCATGGCGCACATCCTGCATCTGTCGAGCGCGGAGGAAGCCGACCTGGTAGCGGCGGCCGCCGCCGACGGACTCCCGGTCACCTTCGAACTCACCGCCCACCACCTCTCGTTCACCGACGCCGACACGGTGCGGGGCGGCGCGCGGACCCGGCTGGCCCCGGCGATCCGCGGTCCGCACGACCAGGACCGGCTGTGGGCGGCCCTGCGGGCGGGAGAAGTGGCCACGCTGGGCAGCGACCACGCGCCGCACACCAAGGCCGAGAAGGAACTCCCGGTCGCCGACGCGCCGCCGGGGCTGCCCGGTGTGCAGGAGCTGGCGACCGCGGTGTGGACCGGGATGCGGCGGCGCTGGCCCGACGAGGACCAGGACACCGCTGTCCGCCGGCTGGTGCGCCACCTGGGGGAAGTGCCGGCCGATCTGTTCGGGCTGACCGGCAAGGGACAGCTGGTCGCCGGGGCCGACGGCGACCTGGTGGTCTTCGACCCGGACCGCCGCTGGATGCTGTCCGCGCCGGACATCGCATCCAAGTGCGGCTGGTCCGCCTACGAGGGCTGGACGTTCACCGGCCAGGTGCAGGTGACGGTCAAGTCCGGGCAGATCGTCTACGACCGGGAGCGGGACATGTTCGGTGCCCCGGTGGGGCGTTGGCTGTCGCCGCTCGACCGACAGAAGGGACGCACCGGCAATGGCTGAACAGTCCGTGGTCATCGCGGGCGGCGGTATCGGCGGCCTCGCCCTCGGTATCGCACTCCGCCGCGGGGGCATACCCGTGACGGTCATCGAACGGACCGCGGCCCTGCGGGACGCGGGCGCGGGCCTCGTGCTGTACCCGAACGCGCTGCACGCACTGGCGGAGATCGACACCTCGCTCGCCTCGGCGGTGCGGGCCGCCGGGTACGTCCCGGAGGCGGACGAGGTCCGCCCGATCGTCAACACCCGCGGCGTGGTCGTCACCACCGACCGGGTGGGCGAACTGGCCCGGAAGTTCGGCGCGCCACAAGTGTCGCTGCTGCGCACGGCGTTGCAGTCCCTGCTGCTGCGGTACGCCTGCGAAGCCGGAGTGCGGATGCGGCGCGGGACCAGCGTGACCGGCTGCACCGACCTGGGTGACAGGGTCGAGGTCGGTCTGTCCGACGGGAACACGACGACGGCGGCGGCCCTCATCGGCGCGGACGGGCTGCATTCCGTGGTGCGGCGGTACCTGCTCGGCGTGGAGCCTCCCCGCTACTGCGGATACACGACCCTGCGAGGCCGCTCCCCCGCACCGGCGTTGTTCCCGCACGGGTTCATCGTGACCGCGGACGGCATCGGCGTCTTCGCCGCCCCGACCGGCTCCGGACGGCTGTACTGGACGGCGAAGGTGGCCGCACCGGCCGGCGTCTGGCCCGCCAAGTCCCCGAAGGAGGCATGGGCCGATCTTCTGACCCTGCTCAGCGGTTGGCACCCGGCGCTCGTGGACGTGGTGCGGTGCACCGATCCCGACGCGCCGGTCGTGGTCACCGACATCAACGACCGGGAACCCGTCACCGACTGGAGCCGGGGCCGGGTCAGCCTCCTCGGCGACGCCGCGCACCCGATGTCACCGGGTGCCGGGCAGGGGGCGGGCATGGCGCTGGAGGACGCGGCCGTACTGGGCGGACTGCTGTCCCGCACCGCGAACATCCCTGATGCCCTGAGGAGTTACGTCAGACACCGGGCGCCGCGGACCGCCGTCGTCGTCAACCAGTCACGCCACCGCGATCACGTCGTACGCGACGAGCGGGGCGAGTTCAGCACGCATGACACAGAACTGACCGATCTGTTCGGCTGGCGCGCGGATTTCGGCCAAGCCACTGAGTGACGCAGCGACCGCACCGGACCGGCACGGACACGTACCGGACGAATGAAGGGTGGACCGTTATGGCATCGGACACGACTCACTGGAACAACGTCAAGATCGACTACGACAAGGTACTCAGCACCGACGCGTCCAATGTGGCCCTGCTGTCCGCGGCCGTGGACCAACTGCCGTCGGACACCGCCGACATCCTGGACATCGGCTCGGGCACCGGGCGGCTCACCTCGCTGTGCCGCACAGCGCTGCCCAAGGCCAGGATCGTCGGGGTCGACCCCGCCCCGGCCATGGTCGAGGAGGCGGTGGCCAAGTTCGCCGCCGACCCGCTGGCCTCCTTCCAGGACGGAGTGGCCGAGGACCTGTCTGCCTTCCCCGACGAGAGCTTCGATGTGGCCATCAGCAGCTTCGCGCTGCACCACCTCGAACTCGACACCTACCCGAAGGCCGCGGCGGAGCTGCTGCGCGTGCTGCGCCCGGGGGGCGTGTTCATCAACGCCGACCAGTTCTGCCGGGTGATGGGGCCGGCCGGCAGCAAACCGCGGGCCACCGACGTCCTGGAGCTGCTGACCGACAAGGCCAAGTACTACATGCGGGAGGCGAGCTTCGAACGCATGCTGCTCCAGCTCGATCTGCTGCCCCGGTTCCTGCGGGAGGACGGGGAAATCCTCACCACACCGGAGTTCTGGCGCGACTGTCTCCTCGACGCGGGCTTCGACCGGGCCGAGATCGTCGCGACCGAACCCGAGGAGCTGTACAACCGGGTGATCGTGGCGCGGAAGGCACCCCGCGCGGATTCCTGACCGGCCGGCCGCGGTGGTGGGTGTCACCGGTGGACCCCCACCACCACGTCGCCGTCCGGTTCAGTGGCCGAGACCGGCCTGTCTGGCCCGGACTGCGGCTTCGGCACGGTCGACCAGGCGGAGCTTGGCGAATATTCGCGACAAGTAGTTGCGCACTGTCTTGATGGACAGGCCGAGCTGATGGGCGATCGCCGCCGTACCCAGGCCGTCGGCGACGAGTTCCAGCACTTCCAGTTCCCGGTCGGTCAACTCGGGGAACGGCTTGACCACCCTCGCGGGCTGGGCCAGATGCTCGGTGACCCACTCCGACGTGCTGGAGTCGAAGACCAGGCCGCCGGACTGGACGATCCTGATGGCCAGCACGAGATTTTGAGGGGGTGCGCCCCGGGACAGATAGCCACGTACGCCTGCTCGCATGGCGGCGAGGAAAGTCTCCCGGTCATGGGCGATGCTCACGATCAGCACGGCCGTATCCGGGCAGTGTCGCGCAATGGAGGTGATCATTTCGACAGTGGCGGCGCTCGACGGGGCCACGTGCAACAGCACCACGTCCGGGCGTAAGCGGTGAATTGCGGCCACCGTATCGGGCCCCGTGTCGACATCCTCGACCACTTCCAGTGCGTCGACACCGTCGAGCAGACTTCTCAGACTCGCTCTGTATACCGGTCGGTCTCCCGCGATCAGTACGGCGACTGAATCTGTGCGAGCAGACTTCATAGCCACTTGATCGAACACGTCAATCCCCCTGATGACAGCTCAGATAGCAGCCATCACAGTACCAAAGCAGGTTGCGCAGCACCGCTGATAAATACAACACAATCGAACATGATATTTCGGGCACTCAAAGACCTTGTCAAAAAAAGCACTTGCCTTCGAACTCGGACTTCCTGAACACCCCTTCATAAATCCCCCCGCAGTCATCCGCCACAACGACAGGAGCGGCGCACCCCCGAGCGGATTCCTCAGGTCACACCCGGCCCGGCCCCGCCCGTCGGGTGCCCGGCAGCTCACCCACCCGCCCTCCTTCCAAAAAAGGAGCCACACCATGCCGTACCTGGATAAATCAGCCGGGCGCACGGGGCGGCACATCCGCCGAAACCGTCAGCCTGTCGCCACTCCAGGGGTAGCCTTCTCATATTCCAAAGTCCTATAGAACTTGGGAGTGGTGAATGTGACGTCCCAATCTCGAACTCCGGCTTTATCCCCAGCGGCACTGGACGAACCCGCGTCGCGGGGGCGGCTGTGGTGGCTGCTGGCCGCGCTGGTCGTGGTTTCCCTGAATCTGCGGGCCCCGATCTCGGCGGTATCCGCACTCCTGACCCCCATCGCGTCCGAGCTGGGCCTTTCCGGCCTGAGCCGGACAGGTCTGACCGTGCTGCCCACGGTCTGTCTCGCCCTGTTCGCCTTCGCCGGGCCCGCGCTGGTCCGCCGGATGGGCGAGGAACGCCTGGTGGCGACCGGCCTGGTGGTGCTGCTCGTCGGCAACCTGGTCCGTACGGTGCGGAGCGAGGCCGGGCTCTTCCTCGGCACACTGCTGGCGGTCGCCGCGATCGGGGCGATCAATGGCACCATCCCCGGCCTGATCAAGCGGAGGTTCAGCAGCCGGCTCGCGCCGGTGATGACGCTCTACACGATCGTCCTGACGCTGGGCGCGGCAGGCGCCTCCGCGCTCGCCCCCCGGCTGAGCGGCGGCGGGGGTACGCACTGGCTGGCCTCGCTCGCCTGGATCACCGTCCCGGTGGCGGTCGTCGCCTGCGTGGCCTGGCTGCCCGTCCTGCGGCAGCGCACTGCGGCCGCCGGGCGGGCCCGGATCCCTGCCGCACTGTGGCGGGACGGGCTGGCCTGGCAGGTCACCGCCTTCTTCGGATTCATGGGCCTGTCCTTCTACTTCGTCCTCGGCTGGCTCCCCACGATCTGCCACCAGCGGGGCATGACGCTCGCCGAGGGCGGTCTTGTGCAGGCGGTCACCTCCCTGATCCAGGTGGCCGGCTCGCTCGCGGTTCCGGTACTGATCCGGCGGCTGCCCGACCAGCGGGGCATCGCAGTCGTCGTCGCCGTGCTCAACGCCGGCGGGCTGATCGCGCTGGTGCTGGCGCCGGTCTCCGCCGGCGCGTGGATCGCCGCGGTACTGCTCGGCCTGTCCCAGGGGGCCGGGTTCGCACTGGGGCTGACCTTCATCGGGCTGCGCGCCAAGGACGCGGACACAGCCGTCGGCCTCTCGGGCATGGCCCAGGGCGTCGGCTACCTCATCGCCATCCTGGGACCACTGATCGGCGGGATGCTGATCACCGCATCCGCCGGCCTCCCGGCAGCGCTCGTCCTGCTGCTCGTCGTCACGGCCGGTGAACTGATCGCCGGCCTGGGCGCCGGGCGCAACCGTCACGTCCTCGAACCGGCCGTGCCCCGGTCCGGCACCACACGATAGGTCTGTCATGTCCGAGCTGAACACGCAGAAGCTGAGCGCCCCGATCTACACCGAGCTGTCCCGGGTCGGCAAGGTGCTGGCCAGCCCCGTCCGGCTCCGTCTGCTCGACCTGCTCGACGGGCGCGAACGCACCGTCGAGCAGCTCTCCCAGGAGTCCGGCGTCCCGTTCAAGAACACTTCGGCCCAGTTGCAGCAGCTCCGTTCGGCCCACCTGGTCAGCAACCGGAAGGACGGCACCCGCGTCCTGTACCGCCTGGCCGACGACGAAGTGGCCCGGTTCATCGGCGTGTTCCAGGAGTTCGCCGAACGGCGCCTGGCCGACCTGCGCGACGTCATCAACGACCAGCTCGGCGACCTGAGCGAGCTGGAGCCGGTGACCGTGGACGAGCTGACCAGCCGGGTCGGCGGCGGGGCGCTGGTCGTCGACGTCCGCCCGAGCGACGACTACGCGATGGGGCACGTGCCCGGCGCTTTCTCCCTCCCGTCCGACCAGTTGCTGAGCAGACTCGGCGAACTACCGGACGACGCCGAGATCATCGCCTACTGCCACGGGCCCTTCTGCGTGACCTCGGCCGCATGCGTCCAGCTGCTCCGGGAGCAGAACCGCAACGCGCGTCACCTCGTGGGTGGCTTCACCCGCTGGCACCGCACCGGACACCCCGTACACACCGAGACCAGACCGTAGGGCCGAGCCGTTACGTCCCACCGAGGAGAGGGCAACCATGCGCATACGAGGAAGTCGGGTCGCCGTCGTGGGCGGCAGTATCGCCGGCTGTGCCACGGCCGTCGCCCTGGCGCGGGCAGGCTGCGAGGTCACCGTGCTGGAGCGCAGCCGGGGCGGCCTGCGCGACCGCGGCGCCGGGATCACGCTCCCTGCTTCGCTCTACGGTGAGCTGCTCGACGCGGGATACCTCGCTCCCGATATGCGGGTGCTGCAACGTCCCGAGCTGATCTGGCTCACCCGTGCGGGGCGGTCGGCCGAGGGCCGGGTGGTCGGCCGACAGCCGTACCCGTCGATCATGGCGAGCTGGGCACTGGTCTGGCGAGGGCTGCGCGGACAGGTACCCGACCGCGATTACCACGAGGGCGCGACGGTCACCGACGTCCGGCAGCGGGAGGACGGCGTCGGGCTCCGGATCAACGGCCGTCCCGCCGGAACGTACGACGCCGTCGTCGGCGCCGACGGCTATCGCTCCACGGTGCGTCCGGTCGTCGCACCGGAGGCCGCCGTGCAGTACGCCGGGTACGCCGTGTGGCGCGGCGACTACCCCGCCGACCGGGGGGCTGACGGCCCGCAGTCCCCGTTGCTCGACGACTTCGTCGCGGTGGGCTTCCGCGGCGGCCACGCCGTGTTCTACCGCATTCCCGACGCCGGCCCCGGCGGCTTCCGGCAGAACTGGGCGCTGTACGGCAGCGTGCCGCAGGACCTCTACCCGGGCGGGGCCGCCCCGATCCCCCGGGGGCAGGTCACCGAGACCGCCGCGGCCTACCTGGACGAGCTCATCGCCCGCGAACTGCCGCCCCTGTGGACCGACGCGATGCGGCGCACCGAGCGGCACGAACTGTCCATCAACCCCATGTACGACACCACGGTCTCCCGCTACGCCAAGGGCACTCTGCTGCTGGCCGGTGACGCCGGGGCGATCGCCCGCCCGCACACCGGCGCCGGCGCGGTGAAGGCGATCCAGGACGCCTGCGCCCTCGAACACGCCTGCCGGGAACACGGGACATGGGCGGAGGCACTGGCCGCCTTCGACACCGCGCGGCGCGGCGCCGGCAACGCCCTCACCGAACTCGGCAAGCACCTCGGAAGGATGCGCATCGCGGATTCCCCCGACTGGGCCGCCCTGACTCCGGCCGACTTCGATTCCTGGCTGCACGCGAACACGTACGGCTGGCAGAGCGCGTACGACCCGACCTGACCCGCCTGACCGCCCATAAGGAACGACGTCCACCACCCACCCAGGAGGAAGAGATGTTCACCCTGCCACCCATCACCCTGCCCGGCATCGACGAGTACGCGGAGGCCCACTCGGCCCCGGACCCGGCCCAGTTGGCCGGCGTCACCGGGAACGACCTGGGCATGGGCCACTTGGTCAGCGGCCAGCTCGTGAGCGGTCTGCTGCGGATGTTCATCCACACCCTCCAGCCGAAGCTGATCCTCGACATCGGCACCTTCACCGGCTATTCGGCGCTGTCCATGGCCGTCGCCCTGCCCGAGGACGCCCGGGTGATCAGTTGTGAGATCGACCCGGAGCGGGCCGAGGTCGCCCGGAAGAACATCGCGGAGGCCGGCTACGCCGACGTCGTCAGCGTGCGGGTCGGTCCCGCGCTCGACACGATCGCCGGGATCGAGGAGCCGCTGGACCTGGTCTTCATCGACGCGGACAAGCCGAACTACCACACGTACTACTCAGCGACGCTGCCCAAGCTCGCCCCCCGGGGACTGATCGCGTGCGACAACACGCTGTGGCGCGGGGAGATCATCGATGCGGACAGCACCGATTCCGATGTCCGGGCGCTCCGGCAGTTCAACGACGCCGTCGCCGCCGACCCGCGGTGCGAGTCCGTGATGCTCACCGTCCGGGACGGTGTCACGCTCATCCGCCGCGTCTGAGGCGGGTCGAACGGTCGTGGGCGACGGACCTCACGCCTCGCCCAGGCCGTCCACCAGCTTCCTGGGCGCGATGAGCCGGTACGCGTCGACAACGAGCTCGCGCACTTCCGCCCAGTCGACCGGCCCGTCGAGGTAGACGCCGACCCAGTCGCGTCCGCCGTAGGGCGGTGAGAAGAACCGGTCGGGTTCGGCGGCGACCATCGCCTCTTTGGCACCCGCCGGAGCCGGTACCCAGAAGCTCCGCCGCCCGGCCGGGTGCCGTTCCGAGATCTGGGCCAGGGTCCGCCGCCGGATCCGCCACGACGGCTCACCGTGGTGGTTGGTCCCCTCGACCACCTCCGGCAGGCCCAGACAGACTGCGCGCAGCCGGTCCTCCACCTCGTCCACATCGCCCTTGTCCATACTGTGTTCGTCACTGTGTTCGTCGGCCATACGTATTCGTCCCCTCTCCGCCACGACCGTTACCGCACACTTCCGGCCATTCCCGCGCCGGCGGCGCACGGGGTTCTGGACTTCCACCAGTTGTGTACCCGTCACTTCGGTCGGAGAGTATAAGCAGCGCACACCTCCGGAACCGCTCACCGCAAAAGGGGCCCGTCTCGAAAAGACGGACCCCTTTTTGGCCTGCACCTTCGCAGGGCGTTTCGCGTTAAGTTTAACTTTAATTAAACGTTGAAGCGGAACTCCACGACATCCCCGTCCTGCATCACGTACTCCTTGCCCTCCATCCGGGCCTTGCCCTTGGCCCGGGCCTCGGCCACCGAGCCCATGTCGACCAGGTCGGCGAACGAGATGACCTCGGCCTTGATGAAGCCCTTCTGGAAATCGGTGTGGATCACACCGGCCGCCTCCGGGGCCGTGGCGCCCTTCTTGATCGTCCAGGCGCGGGACTCCTTCGGGCCGGCCGTCAAGTAGGTCTGGAGGCCCAGCGTGGCGAAGCCGACACGGCCGAGGGTGGCCAGGCCCGGCTCCTCCTGGCCCATCGACTGGAGGAGTTCCAGCGCCTCCGCGTCGTCGAGCTCGATCAGTTCGGACTCGATCTTGGCGTTGAGGAAGATCGCCTCCGCCGGGGCGACCAGGGCGCGCTGCTCGTTCTTGAAGTCCTCGTCGACCAGTTCGTCCTCGTCGACGTTGAAGACGTACAGGAAGGGCTTGGTGGTGAGCAGGTGCAGCTCGTGGAGGAGGCGGCCCTTCTCGGTGTTGGCCGTGATGCCCGCCGCGAACAGCGTGGTGCCCGCTTCGAGGATCTTCTGGGCCTCCTCGACGGCCGCCAGCACCGCGACCTTCTCCTTCTGGAGACGGGACTCCTTCGTGAGGCGCGGGACCGCCTTCTCCACCGACTGGAGGTCGGCGAGGATCAGCTCGGTGTTGATCGTCTCGATGTCGTCCTTGGGCGAGACCTTGCCGTCGACGTGGACGACGTTCTCGTCCTTGAAGGCCCGGATGACCTGGCAGATCGCATCGGACTCGCGGATGTTGGCCAGGAACTTGTTGCCGAGCCCCTCGCCCTCGCTCGCGCCCCGGACGATGCCCGCGATGTCGACGAAGTCGACGGTCGCCGGGATGACCTTCTGCGAGCTGAAGACCTCGGCCAGCACGGCCAGCCGGCTGTCGGGGACCCCGACGACGCCGACGTTCGGCTCGATGGTGGCGAACGGGTAGTTGGCCGCCAGCACGTCGTTCTTGGTCAGGGCGTTGAACAGGGTCGACTTGCCGACATTCGGCAGACCGACGATTCCGATCGTGAGCGACACGTTGGCGACTTCCCGTAGCGAGAGCTGATGTAGCGGCCCGGGGGTGGGCCGATCCCCCAGTTTACGGGCGTGTCGTACGGGTCCCGGCGCCCCGTCGGGTCGAACTGATCGCCAAGCTCGCCCAAAGCGCGTGTCCAACGCCGGATTCCTCCCGCCTTGCGACCTACTTTGGTCACGTGGAGCAGCGACCCAGGATTCGTACGACTCAGGCCGACGGTCCTCCCGAGAGCAGCATCGCGGCGCCCGCGCCGGCGACCGTCTACCGGGCGGCCCCGGTACGGGCCGCCCGCCCGGCGCCGCCGGTGGTGATCGCGCTGCGCCGGTTCCCCAACCCCCGGCTGACCGGTCTCGGCGGCGGGATCTTCAGCGCGGCGGTGATGTTCCTGCTCGGCTGCCTGGACTCGCTGCTGTTCGACGGCGGGCCGCTGATGTACGGGCTGCTGTTCCTGCCGGTCGCGGCGCTGACCGCTCTCTGGGTGCGCCCCGCCGACCTGGTGACCGCGCCGATCAGCGTGCCGATCTCGTTCGCCTTCGGCTCGCTGCCGATCGCCGGGGGCACCGGCGGGACCGGCGGCCGCATCGTGGCCGTGATCACGACACTCGCGCTGAATGCCGGCTGGCTGTACGGCGGAACGCTCGTCGCCGGGGTGATCGCCACCGTACGGAAGATCCGGATGATCCGGCGGCGCTACCGCTGACCCTGGCGCCGGCCCGGGCGGGGAGGCCTGCTGCGGCTGACGGGGCGGGCGCCAGGGTCAGCGGTAGCGCCGCCCCGCTCCCGCCCCCACCTCCGTGCTCAGCGGCTGGACGCCGCCATCGCCGCGCCCACGATGCCCGCGTTGTTCTCCAGTTCGGCCGGCACGATCTCGGCCCGGACCCCCTCGATCAGGGGCAGGAACTTGTCGGCCTTGCGGCTCACGCCGCCCCCGATGATGAACAGCTCGGGCGAGAACAGCATCTCGACGTGCTCCAGGTACTTCTGCACCCGGTGCGCCCAGTGGTGCCAGCTCAGATCCTCGTCCTCCTTGGCCTTCGTCGACGCGCGCGTCTCGGCGTCGTGGCCGTGCAGTTCGAGATGGCCCAGCTCCGTGTTGGGGACCAGGCGGCCGTTGCGGAAGACCGCCGAACCGATACCCGTACCGAAGGTGAGCAGGATGACCGTGCCCTTGCGGTCCCGGCCCGCTCCGAAGGTCATCTCCGCGATGCCCGCGGCGTCGGCGTCGTTCAGCACGGTCACCGGGAGACCGATTCTGCCGCCGATCAGCGTGGCGGCGTCGACGTCGATCCAGCTCTTGTCGACATTGGCCGCGGTACGGACCGTGCCGTCGGTGACCACGCCGGGGAAAGTGATCCCCACCGTGCCCGACCAGTCGAAGTGCTTGACGACGTCGGCGACCCCGTCGGCCACACCGTCGGGCGTGGCCGGATGCGGGGTCAGCACTTTGTGGCGCTCCTGCGCCAGGTCTCCGCGGTCCAGGTCAACGGGAGCGCCCTTGATCCCGGATCCGCCGATATCCACACCGAAGATCTGCATGACTCCACGTTACGGCGTGGAGCCCTCCGTCACTTGTCGGAGCGGCTTCCGGGGCGCAGGAGCGTGAAAGCCCCCGGATACAAGCCCCTGGACACGAGCCCCCGGACGCTCCCGGACGCCCCCCGCTCCGCTGCGGCTAGTTGCCCGAACGGTCGGCGGCCTCGGCGCGCAGGTCGCGGCGGAGCTCCTTGGGCAGCGAGAAGGTGATCGACTCCTCGGCCGCCTTCACGATCTCCACGTCGCCGAAGCCCCGGGCGGCGAGCCACTCCAGTACGCCGTCGACCAGGATCTCCGGGACAGAGGCACCCGAGGTCACGCCGACCGTGGTGACGCCCTCCAGCCAGGCCTCGTCCAGTTCCTCGGCGAAGTCCACCAGGTGGGAGGCGCGGGCACCGGCGCCGAGGGCGACCTCGACCAGCCGTACCGAGTTGGACGAGTTCTTGGAGCCGACGACGATGACCAGGTCGGCGTCCGCGCCCATCTGCTTCACGGCGGTCTGGCGGTTCTGCGTGGCGTAGCAGATGTCGTCGCTGGGCGGCGAGATCAGCTGCGGGAACTTCTCCTTGAGCGCGTCGACCGTCTCCATCGTCTCGTCCACGGAGAGCGTGGTCTGGGAGAGCCAGACGACCTTGGACTCGTCACGCACGGAGACGTTGGCGACGTCCTCGGGGCCGTCGACGAGCGTGATGTGCTCGGGCGCCTCGCCGCTCGTGCCCACGACCTCCTCATGGCCTTCGTGGCCGATCAGCAGGATGTCGTAGTCGTCGTTCGCGAAGCGGACGGCTTCCTTGTGGACCTTCGTCACCAGGGGGCAGGTGGCATCGATGGTGGCGAGACTGCGCTGGGCGGCCTCGTCGTGGACGACGGGGGCCACACCGTGCGCGGAGAAGACGACGATGGAGCCCTCGGGGACCTCCTGCGTCTCGTCGACGAAGACGGCGCCCTTCTTCTCCAGGGTCTGTACGACGTACTTGTTGTGGACGATCTCCTTGCGGACGTAGACCGGCGCGCCGTACTGCTCAAGGGCCTTCTCGACGGCGATCACGGCGCGGTCCACACCCGCGCAGTACCCGCGCGGGGCGGCCAGCAGGACACGGCGGGCGCCGCTGCCCCGCGCGGCGTCTCCGGTCGGGGTGGCGGCGGGTGACGGGCTGGGCGTAGCAGTCATGCGGTCCATCGTAACGGCCGGGCCTGCGGCAGGCGGCGGGTCGGCGGGCCCACCGCCCGCAAGGGGGAACGCGCTGGGCCGTGTCAGGTGGGACGGGGTCCGCAGTTGTGGGAAGACTGATGCCATGACTTCTGACGAGACGGCTGCGGGCAGTGGTGTGAAGGCGCCTGAACTACACCGGAATCTAGGGTTCCGGGACCTGGTCGTGTACGGGCTGCTCTTCATCGCCCCGATGGCCCCGGTCGGCATCTTCGGCACCCTCGACGCCAAGTCGCACGGCGCCGTCGTACTCGTCTACATCGTGGCGACGATCGCGATGGGCTTCACCGCCTTCAGTTACGCACAGATGGTGCGGGTCGTCCCGCTGGCGGGATCGGTCTTCGCGTACGCGCGCAAGGGGCTCGGCCAGGGGCCCGGGTTCATCGCCGGGTGGATGGCGATGCTCGACTATCTGCTGATCCCGGCCGTCGCGTACCTCTTCTCGGGAATCGCGATGAACTCGCTGGTGCCCTCGGTCTCGCGGTGGGTGTGGACCGCGCTGGCCGTGGTGGTGACCACGGCGCTGAACCTGTGGGGCGTACGGGCGGCGGCCCGGGTCGGCTTCGCGGTGCTCTTGCTGGAGATCGCGGTCCTGGGGGTGTTCGTGGTGGCCGCCGTCGTGGTGCTCGTCCAGGACGGCTCGCAGCGCGGCTGGCTGACGCCCTTCACCGGCGACGGCGGATTCTCGCTGACGGCGGTGCTCGGGGCGGTGTCCGTGGCGGTGCTGTCCTATCTGGGCTTCGACGCGATCGCCTCGTTCGCCGAGGAGGTCACCGGCGGGTCGGCGAAGGTCGCCAGGGCGGTGCTGTTCTGCCTGGTGCTCGCGGGTGTGCTCTTCATCGTGCAGTCGTATCTGGCGGCGGTCCTGGAGCCGATGTCCTCCGCCCAGCTGGCCGCGAAGCCCGCCGCGCAGGGTTCGGCCTTCTACGACACGGTGGACGCGTCGGTCGGCAGCTGGCTGCACGACCTGGTCGCGGTGAGCAAGGCGATCGGTGCCGCCTTCGCCGCCCTCGCGGGTCAGGCGGCGGCGGGCCGGCTGCTCTTCGCGATGGGGCGCGACCGGCGGCTGCCGCACGTCCTGTCCAGGGTGAACGGCCCGTCCGGGGTGCCGCGGCTCGCGGTGCTGCTCGCGGCGGTGGTGACGCTGATCGCCGCGGTGTGGGCGGCGCGCCGCGACGACGGCCTGGACCGGCTGGTTTCGGTGGTCGACATCGGAGCGCTGACCGCGTTCCTGCTGCTGCACGCGTCGGTGGTGGGCTGGTTCGCGGTACGGAAGGCGGAGGGGCCGCCGGTCTGGTGGCGGCATGTGCTGATGCCGGTGCTGGGCGCGGCGGTGACGATCGCGGTGATCGTGGAGGCGACGAGCACGGCCCAGTGGGTCGGGCTGATCTGGCTGGTGGCGGGGCTCATGGTGTTCGGTGTGCAGCGGAGCCGCCGCGCCGACAGCGAGGTGTGAAACCGGCGGCCGGACTGTCAGTGGCACGGCTTAACCTGCGTACATGGCTCTGAATACGAGTGCGGACGCGCCGCTGCCCGTCGGCGAGGTGTCACGGCTCATCGGGGGGTGGATCGACCGGCTCGGCGCGGTGTGGGTCGAGGGGCAGATCACCCAGCTCTCGCGCCGGCCGGGCGCGGGGGTGGTGTTCCTGACGCTGCGCGACCCCTCGTACGACATCTCGGTGTCCGTGACGTGCTTCCGCCAGGTCTTCGACGCGGTCGCCGACGTGGTGTCGGAGGGTGCACGGGTCGTGGTCCACGCGAAGCCTGAGTGGTACGCGCCGCGCGGCCAGCTGTCGCTGCGGGCCGTGGAGATCAAACCGGTGGGAATCGGTGAACTGCTCGCGCGCCTTGAGCAGTTGAAGCGGACACTGGCCGCCGAGGGGCTCTTCGCCCCGGACCGCAAGAGGCCCGTCCCGTTTCTGCCGCAGCTGATCGGTCTGGTGACCGGCCGCGCGAGCGCGGCGGAACGGGACGTCCTGGAGAACGCACGGCGGCGCTGGCCCGCCGTCCGGTTCGAGGTGCGGAATGTGGCGGTGCAGGGGGTGCACGCGGTGCCCCAGGTGGTCGACGCCGTGCAGGAGCTGGACCGGCTGCCGGACGTGGACGTGATCATCGTGGCGCGGGGCGGGGGCAGCGTGGAGGACCTGCTCCCCTTCTCCGACGAACAGCTGATCCGCGCAGTGGCCGCGTGCGGTACGCCGGTGGTGTCGGCGATCGGCCATGAGCCGGACTCACCGCTGCTCGACCTGGTGGCCGATGTCCGGGCGTCCACACCGACGGACGCGGCGAAGAAGGCCGTACCGGACGTCGGGGAGGAACTGGAGCGTGTACGGCTGCTTCGGGACCGTTCCCTGCGGACCGTGCAGGGGCTGCTCGACCGGGAGCAGCGCGGGCTGGCCGCCGCGCTCGCCAGACCGTCGATGGAGCGGCCGCAGCGGATGGTCGAGGAGCGGGAGGAAGCCGTCGACGCCCTCGTGGAGCGCAGCCGGCGGACCCTGCGGCATCTGCTGGACCGCGCGGACTCGGAGCTCTCCCACACCCGCGCCCGCGTCGTGGCGCTCTCCCCGGCGGCGACGCTGGAGCGGGGGTACGCGGTGCTGCAACGGGAGAACGGGGCGGTGGTGCGCGCACCCGGCGAGGTCACGGACGGGGAGCCGCTGCGGGCCAGGGTCGCCGGGGGCGAGCTGGGCGTGACGGTGAGCCCGCAGCCTCCGCAGCCCCGGGAGCCCGAAGAGCCGCAGTAGCCGCAGCAGGTTCAGCGGCTTCCGGGCTTCCGGGGCTTGCTTCCGGGGCTTCCGGAGTGGGATTCAGTGTGGATGCGGCCCGAGTGAATGAGGCCGACGAGATCAGGGTGGATGAGATGGCAGAGGCGAAGACGGACGGAACGGCCCCCGGGTACGAGCAGGCGCGCGACGAGCTGATCGAAGTCGTACGGCGGCTGGAGACCGGGGGGACGACCCTGGAGGAGTCCCTGGCACTGTGGGAGCGAGGCGAGGAGCTGGCCAAGGTGTGCCGCGGCTGGCTGGAGGGGGCGCGGGCCCGGCTGGACGCGGCACTGGGGGAAGGTACGGAACCGGGCGAGGGGTGAGAGGCCGCCCGGCGCGACCCCTGCCGGCTCGATCCCTGCCTGCGCGATCCCTGCCTGCGCGATCTCCACGGCCCACATGCCGTCCCGGCCCGCTCACTGTCCCGGCCCGCATGCCGTGAGGCACAGATCGCTCACTGTGAGGCACGGCCCGCACGCTGTGAGGACGATCACGTCGGGCCAGATTTAGTTGAAACTTAATACATCCTGGTCGTACAGTCGGAGCATCCCTTGATCCACTGCATGTCCGGAAGGTACGAAAGATGTCGCTCGTTCTCGACCCCGCCGCCCAGGACCTCCTCTTCCGTGAGGCCCGCACCGCGAACACCTTCACCGACGAGCCGGTGACCGAGGAGCAGGTGCAGGCGATCTACGACCTGGTCAAGTACGGGCCGACCGCCTTCAACCAGTCGCCGCTGCGCATCACCCTGGTCCGCTCCCCCGAGGCCCGTGAGCGCCTGGTGCAGCACATGGCCGAGGGCAACCAGCCGAAGACCGCCACCGCCCCGCTGGTCGCGATCCTCTCCGCGGACAACGAGTTCCACGAGGAGCTCCCGCAGCTGTTCCCGCACTTCCCGCAGGCCAAGGACGCGTTCTTCTCGGAGCGCCCGGCCCGCGAGCAGGCCGCCCACCTCAACGCCACCCTGCAGGCCGGTTACTTCATCGTCGGCGTGCGCGCCGCCGGTCTGGCCGCGGGCCCGATGACGGGCTTCGACTTCGCCGGTGTCCAGAAGGAGTTCCTGGACGACGACCACACCCCGCTGATGATCGTCAACATCGGCAAGCCGGGCGAGGACGCCTGGTTCCCGCGCTCCCCGCGCCTCCCGCTCGACGAGGTCATCACGACCGTCTGAGCCACCCGCACGGCACATGGAGAGGCCGCCGCACCCCGAGGGGTGCGGCGGCCTCTCCATGTCTCCCGGGCCACGGGCCACTCGGACCCCGGGCCACGACTACGTCGCGGAACTCCCCGACTTGGCGGGGGTCGGCTTTGAGGAGCCCTCCGGCTTCGAGGAGTTCTCCGGCTTCGCGGGGGTGTCCGGCTTCTCGGCCTTCAGCGCCGCAGCCATCTGCGCCAGCTGCCCGTACGGCGCCGTCCCCGTCACCGCCGTCGTCGAGCCGTGGTCCCGGCGTACGAGCGCGTTGTACTTGGGGCCCTTCCAGCGCTGCCAGGTCTCGCCGCCCACCTGCTGGGTCTGCGACGTCTTCGACGCGCCCTTGCTGACGGTCGTGACGAACCCGCCCGAGGGCCCGGTGCTCTGCTCCACCGCGACGTACTGCTCCTCCGGGTCCAGGAACCCCAGGTGCCACGCATGGCCGCTGTCCTGGTCGTACGAGACCGAGGTCGCCTTCCAGCCCTTCGGCAGCCCCACCGGCGCCTGTACCGGATACGGTGCCGCGCGCTGCGCGGTGAGCTGTTCCACGCGGTAGTCGACGGTCTTCACCGGCTCCGAAGTCCCACCGTGCGGAACGAACACGTAGATGACCGCGACGGCGGCCAGGATGACCACCATCGACTGGATCATTCCGCGCACTGTCTGCTTGCTTCGCGTACCTGCCACGGACCCATGGTCTCAGGTGGCCGCGCTGCTCATGCGTGGGCCCCGGTGCTCATTTTGTCGACCGGACGATAGAATCGAACGAACCCTCTACATACGGCCGTCGTCGTATCAGAAAGGTGCGTGCCGATGACCGAGCATCATCTCCCTTCCCAGCTGGAGGTCTCCCCGGAGGCCCCCGACCGCAACCTCGCCCTGGAGCTCGTCCGGGTCACCGAGGCCGCCGCCATGGCCGCCGGCCGTTGGGTCGGGCGCGGCGACAAGATCGGCGCGGACGGTGCCGCGGTCAACGCGATGCGTACGCTCGTCTCCACCGTCTCCATGAACGGCGTCGTCGTCATCGGCGAGGGCGAGAAGGACGAAGCCCCGATGCTCTTCAACGGGGAGCACATCGGCGACGGCACCGGCCCGGAGGTCGACATCGCCGTCGACCCGATCGACGGCACCACGCTCAACGCCAAGGGCATGCCGAACGCCATCGCCGTACTGGCCGCCGCCGACCGCGGCTCCATGTTCGACCCGTCCGCCGTGTTCTACATGGACAAGCTGGTCACCGGCCCCGAGGCAGCCGACTTCGTCGACATCAACGCCCCCGTCTCGGTCAACATCCGCCGGGTCGCCAAGGCGAAGCACTCCTCGCCCGAGGACGTGACGGTGGTCATCCTCGACCGCCCCCGCCACGAGGGCATCGTCAAGGAGATCCGGGAGACCGGCGCCCGGATCAAGTTCATCTCGGACGGCGACGTCGCCGGCTCGATCATGGCCGTACGGGAAGGGACCGGCGTCGATCTGCTGATGGGCATCGGCGGTACGCCCGAGGGCATCATCAGCGCCTGCGCGATCAAGTGCCTCGGCGGCACGATCCAGGGCAAGCTCTGGCCCAAGGACGACGCCGAGCGCCAGCGCGCCATCGACGCGGGCCACGACCTGGACCGGGTGCTCTCCACGACCGACCTGGTCAGCGGCGACAACGTGTTCTTCGTGGCCACCGGCATCACCGACGGTGAACTGCTGCGCGGGGTGCGCTACCGGGCCGAGACCGCGACGACCCAGTCGCTGGTCATGCGCTCCAAGTCGGGCACGATCCGTCAGATCGACTCGACGCACCGGCTGTCGAAGCTGCGCGCCTACAGCACGGTGGACTTCGACCGCGCCAAGTAGGCCCGGGCAGGACCAAGCAGGAAGGGGCGCCCCCCGTGTGCGGCTGGGGGCGCCCCTTCCGTGTGCCCGGTCAGCCCGCCTGTGCCATCGGATCCTGGACCGTGCTCCTGAGCTCCACCTCGCGGCGCCTGCGCCGGGCCAGGACCACGCGGCGCTCGGCGGCCGTCAGCCCGCCCCAGACCCCGTACGGCTCGGGCTGCACCAGCGCGTGTTCGCGGCACTCCACGAGCACCGGGCAGCGGGCACAGACCCGCTTCGCCGCCTCTTCGCGGGCGAGTCTGGCGGCTGTCGGCTCCTTGGACGGGGCGAAGAAGAGCCCCGCCTCGTCCCGGCGGCACACCGCCTCCGAATGCCAGGGCCCTGCCTGATCCTCCCGTGCCGGAGCGCGCTGCGGCGGCACGGCAGCGGCCTGCAAGGACTGATGCGGCGGATGCAGCACGGTCTACTCCTGACGACGGATTCGCGAGCGAGAGACGATGCTGCAGTCCCTACCCGCTGTGCGCACGCCTATGCACTGAGTTCCGGCCGTCACGAACCCGTCCGCGGCGCCGGTATCGGCGCGCGCCCGGCCCGAAGCGCCCGGGCGGTCCCGGGCTGCCCGGCGCGTGCTACCCGAGGTGCTTGCGCAGCTTCTTGTCGACCATGGAGCGCAGGTCCGCCACCAGCTTGCCCCGCTTCGGCTTGGCCTCGATGTTGCTGAAGACCGCGCACCCGTTCACCACCACGACCGGTGCCTCCGGGTTCTCCGATTCGAGCGTGCTGACCTCGAAGTTGCCGAAGATCCCGGTGCCGCTGCCGCGCAGAGTGACGTTCTCCGGGACCTTGACCTCGATGTTCCCGAAGATCGCGGTGGCGTTGATGACGGTCAGCCGCTGCTCGAACAGCGCCTCGGTGAGGTCGATCTCGACAGAGCCGAAGAGCGAGAAGGCGTTCGTCCTGCGGCCGACGCGCCAACGGCCCTTCCGGGTCGAGCTGGAGAAGACCGCGACCAGGTTGTCCGCGGTGACCGGAGTGTCCGGGTCGTCCGCGACCGCGTACGCCGCTGCGCCCGGGTCGGGACGGCTCCCGGTGGTGGCGGCCGGCAGATCCTGCACCAGCGGCTCCAGCTCGGCGAGGGTCTTCGCGCGGTAGACCGACTCGATCCGCTCGGAGTGCTCATCGGCGTCGAGGCGCCCCTCTGCCAGGGCGTCCCTGAGGATGTCCGCGATCCGGTCGCGGTCGGCGTCGGACGCGCGGATGCCGACGGGCTGCGGCTGCTGGGGGTGCTTTTCGAGGTCCACCGGCCCAGCGTACCCAAACGCGATAGATCGCGACTAGTGCACGGGCCGCGCAACTCCGCCCCGGGCGCGGGGAAACCGCCGCCCCGGGGCCGGGAAAGCCGCCGCCCCGCGCGGGACGGTGCCCGGGTACGGCCCCTTCGCGGGAGGTGAGTCCTACCTCACCACCGCGGGCCCCTCCCGTGGTTCTACGCTGGTGAATGCTGTGCCGATGGAGGCCAGCCCGCGTCTGCCGAGTGAGGAATGGCCGTCATGCCAGAGTTTGCGTACTCCGATCTGCTTCCCGTGGGAGCGGACACCACGCCGTACCGGCTGGTGACCGCCGAGGGCGTCTCCACCTTCGAAGCCGACGGGCGTACGTTCCTCAAGGTCGAGCCCGAGGCGCTGCGCACGCTCGCCGCCGCGGCCATGCATGACATCTCGCACTATCTGCGCCCGGCCCACCTCACCCAGCTGCGCAAGATCATCGACGACCCCGAGGCCTCGTCCAACGACAAGTTCGTCGCGCTCGACCTGCTGAAGAACGCCAACATCGCGGCCGCGGGCGTCCTCCCGATGTGCCAGGACACCGGCACCGCGATCGTCATGGGCAAGCGCGGCCAGAACGTGCTGACCGCGGGCGGCGACGAGGAAGCCCTGTCCCACGGCATCTTCGACGCGTACACCAAGCTCAACCTGCGGTACTCGCAGATGGCCCCGCTCACCATGTGGGAGGAGAAGAACACCGGCTCGAACCTGCCCGCGCAGATCGAGCTGTACGCCACCGACGGCGGCGCGTACAAGTTCCTCTTCATGGCCAAGGGCGGCGGCTCCGCCAACAAGTCGTTCCTCTACCAGGAGACCAAGGCCGTCCTCAACGAGGCGTCCATGATGAAGTTCCTGGAGGAGAAGATCCGCTCGCTGGGGACGGCCGCGTGCCCGCCGTACCACCTGGCGATCACCGTGGGCGGCACGTCGGCCGAGTTCGCGCTGAAGACCGCCAAGTACGCCTCCGCGCACTACCTGGACGAGCTGCCCACCGAGGGCTCCCCGACCGGGCACGGCTTCCGTGACACGGAGCTGGAGCAGAAGGTCTTCGAGCTGACGCAGAAGATCGGCATCGGCGCGCAGTTCGGCGGGAAGTACTTCTGCCACGACGTCCGCGTAGTCCGGCTGCCCCGGCACGGCGCCTCGCTGCCCGTCGCCATCGCCGTATCGTGCTCGGCCGACCGGCAGGCCGTCGCGAAGATCACCGCCGAGGGCGTCTTCCTGGAACAGTTGGAGACCGACCCGGCGCGCTTCCTGCCCGACACCACGGACGAGCACCTGGAGGACGGCGACGTCGTATCCGTCGACCTGAACCGGCCGATGGACGACGTCCTCGCCGAGCTGACCAAGTTCCCGGTCAAGACCCGGCTCTCGCTGACCGGGCCGCTGGTCGTGGCGCGCGACATCGCGCACGCCAAGATCAAGGAGCGGCTGGACGCGGGCGAGGAGATGCCGCAGTACCTGAAGGACCACCCGGTCTACTACGCGGGCCCCGCCAAGACCCCCGAGGGCTACGCGTCCGGCTCGTTCGGCCCGACGACGGCGGGCCGGATGGACTCGTACGTGGAGCAGTTCCAGGCCGCGGGCGGCTCCAAGGTGATGCTCGCCAAGGGCAACCGCTCGAAGCAGGTCACCGACGCGTGCGGCAGCCACGGCGGCTTCTACCTCGGCTCGATCGGCGGCCCGGCGGCCCGGCTCGCCCAGGACTGCATCAAGAAGGTCGAGGTCCTGGAGTACGAGGAGCTGGGCATGGAGGCCGTGTGGAAGATCGAGGTCGAGGACTTCCCGGCGTTCATCGTGGTGGACGACAAGGGCAACGACTTCTTCCAGGCGCCCGCCGAGTCCCCGACCATCCTCAGCATCCCGGTCCGCGCCCCCGGCCAGGCGTAGCAGCGGCAGCAGATCACGGATCACCCCCTCACGGCCGGACGGCGGTGAGGGGTGATCTTCTCTCCGGGGCCGGGAACACCTCTCCGTCAGACGTTGCTGTCCGATGTGGAGGTACGACGATGACTGAGCAGTACCGGATCGAGCACGACTCCATGGGCGAGGTACGGGTGCCCGCCGGCGCCAAGTGGCGCGCCCAGACCCAGCGGGCCGTGGAGAACTTCCCCGTCTCGGGCCAGACCCTGGAGCGGGCGCACATCGAGGCGCTGGCCCGGATCAAGGCGGCGGCCGCGAAGGTCAACGCCGGGCTCGGGGTCATCGAGGACGATCTCGCGCAGGCGGTCCAGGACGCGGCGGCCGAGGTCGCCGACGGGCGGTGGGACGGCGAGTTCCCGGTGGACGTCTTCCAGACCGGGTCCGGCACGTCCTCCAACATGAACATGAACGAGGTCCTGGCCACGCTCGCCACCGAGCGGCTGGGGCGCCCGGTGCACCCCAACGACCATGTGAACGCCTCGCAGTCGTCCAACGACGTATTCCCGTCGTCGATCCACATCGCGGCGACGGCGGCCGTCACCCGTGATCTGATCCCGGCGCTCGACCACCTGGCAGAGGCGCTGGAGCGCAAGGCCGCGGAGTTCTCGGACGTGGTCAAGTCCGGGCGTACGCATCTGATGGACGCCACACCGGTGACGCTCGGCCAGGAGTTCGGCGGGTACGCGGCGCAGATCAGGTACGGCGTCGAGCGGCTCAACTCCTCGCTGCCCCGCCTCGCCGAACTGCCCCTGGGCGGTACGGCGGTGGGCACCGGCATCAACACCCCGCCCGGCTTCTCGGCCGCTGTCATCGCCGAGGTGGCCGGGGCGACGGGGCTCCCGCTGACCGAGGCCCGCAACCACTTCGAGGCGCAGAGCGCCCGGGACGGGATCGTCGAGACGTCCGGCCAGCTGCGGACGATCGGAGCCGGGCTGACGAAGATCTCCAACGATCTGCGCTGGATGGCCTCGGGCCCGCGCACCGGCCTCGCCGAGATCTCACTGCCCGACCTCCAGCCCGGTTCGTCCATCATGCCCGGCAAGGTCAATCCGGTGATCCCGGAGGCGGTGCTGATGGTGGCGGCGCAGGTCACGGGCAACGACGCGACGGTCGCCGCGGCCGGGGCCGCCGGCAACTTCGAGCTGAACGTGATGCTGCCGGTCATCGCCAAGAACGTCCTGGAGTCGGTGCGGCTGCTGGCCAACGTCTCCCGGCTGCTCGCGGACCGCACGGTCGACGGGATCACCGCGCACCCGGAGCGGGCCCGGGAGTACGCGGAGTCCTCGCCGTCGGTCGTCACGCCGCTGAACAAGTACATCGGGTACGAGGAGGCCGCGAAGGTCGCCAAGCGGGCGGTGGCCGAGCGCAGGACCATCCGGGACGTCGTGCTGGACGAGGGGTATGTCGAGCGGGGCGATCTGACGGCGGAGGAACTGGACGCGGCGCTGGACGTCCTGAGCATGACGCGGCCGTGAACAGCGGCCGTGAACAGGCGGTCACCCGGACATCCGGGTGACCCGCATCGCTGCGCCGCACCGTCCGTACTCCTAAGATCTCCGCATGACAGGTGCAGGAGGAACACAACGCTGGAAGCCCGGGGACCACATTCTCTGGCGTTACCGCGGCAACGCGTCCGACCACCTGCACATCTGCCGCCCGGTGACCGTCGTGCAGGACACGGACGACCTGCTCGCGGTCTGGCTGGCACCGGGTACCGAGTGCATGAAGCCCGCGCTCGCCGACGGGACCCCGGTGCACCGGGAGCCGCTCGCCACCCGGTACACCAAGCCGCGCACCGTCGTGCGGGACCACTGGTGGGGCATGGGTGTGCTGAAACTGGTGCGGCCCCGTGAGCCCTGGTCCGTATGGCTGTGGTGGGACCGCGGCTGGCACTTCAAGAGCTGGTACGTGAATCTGGAGGAACCGCACCTCCGGTGGGCCGGCGGCGTCGATTCCGAGGACCACTTCCTGGACATCTCGGTGCTGCCCGACCGCAGTTGGCAGTGGCTGGACGAGGACGAGTTCGCCCAGGCCCAGCAGGTCGGCCTGATGGGCGCCGGTCAGGCGCGGCGCGTGCGGCGGGCGGGCCGGGCGGCGGTCGGGCTGATCGAGTCCTGGGGGTCGCCGTTCACCGACGGCTGGGAGGCCTGGCGGCCCGATCCGCGGTGGACCGTGCCCGTCCTTCCGGACGACTGGGACCGCACGCCCGCGCACGTGCCGTCGTGAGACCCTTGATGCGCCCCCGGGGATCAAACGTAGGATCGTCCTCCGCAAGGCTGCGCCCTACAGCGATCCCATGACAACAAACCCGTGCAGCAGTTGAACTGACCGAATGTCACTACAGGGGGGTGCAGCCATGACAGCGGGTATACGACCCCTCGAAGCGGTTGCATCGCACACCTGCCTCGGACGGACGGAATCCCTCGCGTGACGGAGCACACCACCTCCCACGAAGGCCGGCAGCCCACAGCTGCCCGGCCGCACGAACCCACTCGCCCCCGGCAGCAGGACGCCGACGTGGCGGCCGCGGGGGCCATCCCCGCGCCCCCACCGGCGCCCGCGGTCTCACCCGGACGCAGCGAGGGCGACAGACTCCGGTTCGTGGGGGCTGCCACCCGGCGTATCGCCCGGGGCATAGACCTGGACGAGATCGTCCTCGGCCTGTGCAGAGCGACCGTGCCGACGTTCGCCGACGCGATACTCGTCTTCCTCCGCGATCCGCTGCCGGTGGGCGACGAGCGGCCGGTGGTCCCGTTCGTGCTGCGGCTGCGCCGCACCGACCGGCTCCGTTTAGTGGACGAGGAAGCCTCCGACGAGCAGCCGGAACCGCTCGCCGCCCAGCTGTGCGAGGTGGCCTCCGGGGGCGCACTCGCCGAAGTACTCCGGGGCGTGCGCCCGGTCTTCGGGGACTCAGCCGCGGCCCGCGCCGCGCTGCCCGAACTGCTGGGCCCCGACCGGACCGTACCGAACGGGCACCGCACGATCCTCGCCCCGCTGCGCGGCAGACGCCGGGTGATCGGCGCCGCCGTCTTCGTCCGCCGCCCCGACCGGTCCACGTTCGAGCCCAACGACCTGCTGGTCGCGGCCCAGCTGGCCACCCACACCGCGCTGGGCATCGACAAGGCCGTGCTGTACGGGCGCGAGGCGTACATCGCCGACGAGCTCCAGCGCACCATGCTGCCGGACTCGCTGCCCCAGCCGACCGGCGTCAAGCTGGCGTCCCGCTATCTGCCGGCGGCCGAGACCGCCCGGGTCGGCGGCGACTGGTACGACGCGATTCCGCTGCCCGGCAGCCGGGTCGCGCTGGTGGTGGGCGATGTGATGGGGCACTCCATGACATCGGCCGCGATCATGGGCCAGCTCAGGACGACGGCCCAGACGCTGGCGCAGCTGGACCTGCCGCCCGCCGAGGTGCTGCACCATCTGGACGAGCAGGCCCAGCGGCTCGGCTCGGACCGGATGGCGACCTGCCTGTACGCCGTGTACGACCCGGTGGCGCACCGGATCACCATCGCCAACGCGGGCCATCCGCCGCCCGTGCTGCTCCATCTGGGCGGCCGTGCGGAGGTCCTGGTGGTCCCGCCGGGCGCCCCGATCGGGGTGGGTGGCGTGGACTTCGAGGCGGTCGAGCTGGACGCGCCCGCCGGTGCCACCCTGCTGCTCTACACGGACGGACTGGTCGAGTCACGGCTGCGGGATGTCTGGACCGGGATCGAGCAGCTGCGGGAGCGGCTCGCGGCCACCGCCGAGCTCACGGGTCCCGACCACTCACCGCCGCTCGAAGCCCTCTGCGACGACGTGCTGGACATGCTGGGTCCCGGCGACCGGGACGACGACATCGCGCTGCTCGCGGCGCGCTTCGACGGGATCGCGCCGAGCGACGTCGCGTACTGGTTCCTCGACCCGGAGGAGCAGGCCCCGGGCCGCGCCCGGCGGCTGGTGCGCAGGGCGCTGGAGCGCTGGGGCCTGGAGGAGATGTCGGACGCGGTGGAGCTGCTGGTCAGTGAGGTCGTGACCAACGCCGTGCGGTACGCGGAGCGGCCGGTGACGCTGCGGCTGCTGCGTACCGACGTACTGCGCTGCGAGGTCGGTGACGACTCCCCGCAGCTGCCGCGCCAGCGCCGGGCCCGGGACACCGACGAGGGCGGCCGTGGCCTGTTCCTGGTGAACCGGCTGGCCCGGCGGTGGGGGGCGACCCGGCTCTCCACCGGCAAGGTGGTCTGGTTCGAGATCCAGGTGCCGGCCGCGCCGCCCGACTAGGCGCGGCGAGCAGGCCCGGCCACTGAACCCGGTGGGCCCCCGGAAGCTCCGGGGCCCCACCGGGTTCAGTGCTGTCCGGGCCCGTACCCCCAACGGAACCAAATGTTGCCGACCGGGTGTCGGGGCGGTTCACTGGGGCACGCGGACGAAGCGACCTCAACCCCCTCGAACGATGGGAAGACGCTCGTGAGCGAGGCATCCCAGAAGGCCACCTACACCACCACCAACGCGGGAATCCCGGTGGAGAGCGACGAACACTCGCTCACTGTCGGCGCCGACGGCCCGATCCTGTTGCAGGACGCCTATCTGATCGAGAAGATGGCGCAGTTCAACCGGGAGCGGGTCCCCGAGCGGGTGGTGCACGCCAAGGGCTCCGGCGCGTACGGGACCTTCGAAGTGACCAACGACGTCAGCCAGTTCACCAAGGCCGACGTCTTCCAGCCGGGCAAGCGCACCGAGATGCTGGCCCGCTTCTCGACGGTCGCCGGCGAGATGGGCTCCCCCGACACCTGGCGCGACCCGCGTGGTTTCGCGCTCAAGTTCTATACGGAGCACGGCAATTACGACCTGGTCGGCAACAACACGCCGGTCTTCTTCGTCCGTGACACGATCAAGTTCCAGGACTTCATCCGCAGCCAGAAGCGCCGTCCGGACAGCGGGCTGCGCGACAACGACATGCAGTGGGACTTCTGGACGCTCTCGCCCGAGTCCGCGCACCAGGTGACGTGGCTGATGGGTGACCGGGGCATCCCCAAGACCTGGCGCCATATGAACGGCTACGGCTCGCACACCTATATGTGGGTGAACGGCGCGGGCGAGAAGTTCTGGGTGAAGTACCACTTCAAGACCGACCAGGGCATCGACTTCCTGACGCAGGCCGACGCCGACGCGATGGCCGGGTGCGACACGGACTACCACCGCCGGGACCTCTTCGAGTCGATCAAGTCGGGGAACGCCCCTACGTGGACGCTCAAGGTCCAGGTCATGCCGTTCGAGGACGCCCCGGACTACCGCTTCAACCCGTTCGATCTCACCAAGGTGTGGCCGCACAGCGACTACCCGCTGATCGACGTCGGCCGGATGACGCTCGACAAGAACCCGGACGACCACTTCGTCCATATCGAGCAGGCGTCCTTCGAGCCGTCGAACATGGTGCCCGGCATCGGACCGTCGCCGGACAAGATGCTGCTGGGCCGGCTGTTCTCGTATCCGGACACGCACCGCTACCGGATCGGGCCGAACTACATGCAGCTGCCGCCCAACAGGCCGCGCTCGCCCGTCAACTCGTACGCGAAGGACGGGCCCATGCGGTACGAGCCGTCCGCGGCGTCCAGGCCGTACGCCCCCAACTCGTACGGCGGCCCGGCGGCCGACACCGCCCGCTACGGCGAGCCCGCCGGCTGGCAGACGGCTGCGGGCGAGATGGTCCGAGAGGCCTACACGCTGCATAGCGAGGACGACGACTGGGGCCAGCCGGGCACGATGGTGCGCGAGGTCCTCAACGACGAGCAGCGCGCACGGCTCGTCGACAATGTCGTCGGCCATCTGGCGCAGGGCGTCTCGGCTCCGGTCCTCGACCGGACGCTGCAGTACTGGCGCAACATCGACCAGGCGACCGGTGACCGGATCGCGGCGAAGGCCAAGCCGGCGTAGCCGGCAGCAGAGACGACGGAGCAGGACCGGCGAGGCCGGTCCTGCTCCGTCGTTGTCCGTCCTGCTCCGTGGTCCGTCCTGCTCCGTCGCCGTCAGTTCTGCCAGTCCAGCGGCCCACCGTTGGTGGTGCCGTTGTTCGTGCCGGCGTTGGTGCCGGCATTGGTGCCGGCGTTGGTACCGGCGTTCGTATTGCCCCCGGCAGCGTTGCCGCCTCCACCGCCCGTCGACGGCCCGGCGTTCGAACTGCCCCCGGCGGCGTTGCCGCCTCCACCGTCCGACGACGTACCGGCGTTCGAACTGCCCCCGGTGGACGAGTTGCCCCCTCCCCCGTCCGTCGTGCTGTGGCCCGGATCGGGGCTGCCCGGCGGAGACGCCGGCGGTGACGACGGCGGCGGGGCCGCGGGGCTGGACGGCGGCGGGGTCGACGGGGGCGGCGGCGTGTTCGAGGGCGGCGGAGCGGTCGGTGCGACCGCCGCGCCCTGGTCGGTGTCCAGGCTGAACTTGCTCGGCTTCATATCGAGACCGAAGGTGTACGCGGCCCAGATCTCGGCCGGGAAGCCACCACCGTTGACCCGGGTGCCACTGCCGGCCGCGCCGCTGATGGTGACCTGGGCGCCTGCCTGGACCTTCTTGCCGTCCTCCACGTGCGCCTTGGCAGCCTCACCGAACATGCCGACCGAGGTCACCAGGTTCGGGGTGTAGCCGGTGAACCAGGCGGACTTGTTGTTGTCCGATGTACCGGTCTTGCCCGCGACCGGCTGTGCCTTGTTCTTGACGACGGTGCCGGTTCCCTGGTCGACCACACCGGTCAGGACCGAGGTGACCGCGTCCGCCGTCTGCGGGCTGATCACCTGGTCGCCGATCGCCTTCTGCGGCTTGAACGGCTCCAGTCCGGGGTGCGTGGCCGACTTCACGATGGTCGGGGTGACCTTCTTGCCGTGGTTGTCGAAGGTCGCGTAGATCCCGGCCATCTCCATCGGGCTCGCGCCGTAGGAACCGAGGGTCATCGCGGGCACCGCCGGGGCGTTCTTCAGGGAGCTCATGCCCAGGTCGACACCGAGCTGCTTGACCTTGTCGAGGCCCACGTCCACGCCCATCTGGGCGAACACCGAGTTGACCGAGTTGTTCATGGCGGTCTGGACGTTGATCTGTCCGTAGCTCTGGTTGTCCTCGTTGGGCGGTGCGAAGCCCACCTTGTTGCCGTTGCTGTCGACCACCGGACGGCGGCTGTCACCGTCGTACATGGTGCTCGCCTTGATCGGCTGGTCCTCCTGCGTCTTCGCACCGGACTCCAGGGCGGCCGCCAGGATCAGCGGCTTGAAGGTGGAGGCGGGCTGGTAGTCGACGCGCTTGGCGTTGCTGTACTCGTGCTTGAGGTAGTCCTCGCCGCCGTAGAGCGCCTCGATGGCGCCGGTGTGCGGGTTGACCGAGACCGCGCCCGCCTGGGTGTCCGCGTCGACCGTACTGGTCTTGGGGTGCAGTTTGCTGGTCAGCTGCTGCCGCAGCGTCTTCTCCAGCTGGGCCTGCTTCTTCGGGTCGATGTTGAGCGTGACCGTCCAGCCGCCGGCGTCGATCTGCGCCTCGGAGATGCCCTGCGCCTCAAGCTCCTGGTTGGCGGCCTTGACCAGATACCCGGTCTGGCCCTTCAGGCCGCTTTCGGGCTTGGGCTTCTGCGGGATCGGGAACTTCTGCTCGGCTCGCTTGGTCGGGTCGATCCACTTCTTCTCGACCATGTTGTCCAGGGTGTAACCCCAGCGCGCCTTGACCAGCTTCTTGCCCTCGGCGGTCGCGGACGACCAGTCGTACTGGCTCGGCGCCTGGAGCAGCGAGGCGAGATACGCGCCCTGGCTCACATTCAGGTTCTTGGCGTCGATCCCGTAGTACGCCTGGGACGCGGCCTGGATACCGAAGGCGCCCCGGCCGTAGTAGCTGGTGTTGATGTACCCGGCGAGGATCTGCTGCTTGGAGAACTTCTGGTCGATCTTGAGGGAGACCACCAGCTCCTTGAGCTTCCGGGTGACCGTCTGGTCGGAGCTGAGGTAGTAGTTCTTCACGTACTGCTGGGTGATCGTCGAGCCACCCTGCTTCCGGCCCTGGACCGTGTTGTAGAGCCCTCGGGCAGTGCCCTTGAAGTCGACTCCGTGGTCCTGGTAGAAGGTCTTGTTCTCGGCGGCGACGAAGGTGTGCTGGACGTCCAGGGGGACCTCGGAGAGGTCGACCTTCTCCCGGTTGACCTTGCCCGTGCGGGCGATCACCTTGCCGTTGCTGAGCTTGTAGACGTTGCTCTGGAGCTCCGCGTCGGCGTTCGCCTTCGGCACCGGCACGTACATGTAGAACACGACGAACGCGCCCATCAGCAGCAGGCAGAAGACGAAGAACCCGCCGAGGACCTTCTTCCAGGTGAAGAGCCTGCGTATCCCGCTCTTCCCGCTCTGCTTGCTGTTCGTTGATTTGCCCCGGCGCGCCCCGCGCTGCCGGGCTCGTCGATCGTCCGCACGGCCCATCGCTCTGTGACTCCGCCTTCTCTCACCCAGTCCAGCTGTCGAAAGCTAACACCGCTTCCTGAGCACCTTTGGACAGGGACCACTCCCAAGGGGCCCTTTCCACACGTGACAATCAGCACCTGTGTCATAGGGAACCGACGAGCAGGAAGCCCACAAGGTTGCCACTCCCGGACGATCTCCCTCTCAAGTCGCCCTGATTGCCCGTGAATGTCATGATTCTGCGGCACTATGCACCCCGGGTATACACAGTGGGTATACGTAGTGCGTATAGTCCCGGTCATGCCATCCCAGTCTCCGTTGCTCAGCGCAACAGACCTTCACAAGGTCTACGGACCGACCCCCGCCCTGGCCGGCGCGGACTTCGCCATCGCATCCGGCGAGATCGTCGCGGTGATGGGCCCGTCCGGGTCCGGCAAGTCGACACTGCTGCACTGCCTGGCCGGAATAGTGAGCCCCGACACCGGCACCATCCGGTACGCGGACCACGACCTCACCGCGATGAACGACATGGGCCGCAGCGCTCTGCGCCGTACGGACTTCGGCTTCGTCTTCCAGTTCGGCCAGCTCGTACCCGAACTGTCCTGTGTGCAGAACGTCGCACTGCCGCTGCGGCTCAACGGCGTCCGGCGCAAGGAGGCCGAGCGCAGGGCGCTGGAGTGGATGGAGCGCCTGGAGGTCGCCGAGCTGGGGCACAAGCGCCCCGGCGAGGTCTCCGGTGGGCAGGGCCAGCGCGTCGCCATCGCCCGCTCGCTGGTGACCGGTCCGCGGGTGCTCTTCGCCGACGAGCCGACCGGCGCGCTCGACTCCCTCAACGGCGAGCGCGTCATGGAACTCTTCACCCAGGCCGCCCGCTCCACCGACGCCGCCGTCGTCCTCGTCACCCATGAAGCGCGCGTCGCCGCCTACTCGGACCGTGAAGTCGTCGTACGCGACGGCAAGTCCCGCGACCGCTTCGCGCAGAGCGCCGCATGAGCCGCGCGAGCCGCATCGACGACCTCGCCATGGGGGTCCGGTTCGCGGTGACCGGCGGCCGGGAGAGCTGGGTGCGCACCACGCTCACCGCCGTCGGTGTCGCGCTCGGGGTGGCGCTGCTGCTCGCCGCGTCCGCACTGCCCAACGCGGTGAGCACCCAGTCGGCGCGCGGAGCCGCCCGCACCTTCTCCGCAGCGGGGAATCCGGTCCCGCGCAGCGACACGACCCTGCTGTACGGGCAGGCCGGGAGCGAGTACCACGGCAACAGCCTGAACGGCTATCTGCTCCGCCCCGACGGCGGCCACCCGGTCGTCCCGCCCGGCATCGGCGCGATCCCCGCCCCCGGCACCATGGTGGTCTCGCCCGCCCTGAAGGACCTGCTGGGCTCGGCCGGCGGCAAGCTGCTGCGCGAGCGCCTTCCGTACCGGATCACCGGCACCATCGGCCAGTCCGGGCTGAGCGATCCGGGCGAGCTGTACTACTACGCGGGCAGCTCCACCCTCACTGTGGCGACCGGTGCCCACCGGATCGCGCACTTCGGCGGCGGTCCGCTGAGCCCGCCGCTCTCCTCCGCGCTCGTGGTGCTCACCATCCTGGGCTGTGTCGTCCTGCTCACCCCGGTGGCCATCTTCATCGCCACCGCGGTCCGCTTCGGCGGCGACCGCCGCGACCGGCGGCTCGCCTCGCTGCGGCTGGTCGGCGCGGACATCCGGATGACCCGGCGGATCGCGGCGGGCGAGGCGTTCGCGGGATCCGTCCTGGGGGTGCTGCTCGGCTGGGCGGTCTTCCTGGCCGGCCGGCAGTTCACCGGCGGAATCCGGCTCTGGAAGATGTCCGCGTTCCCGTCCGACCTGGCCCCGGTTCCCGCGCTGGCGGCGCTGATCTCGCTGGCCGTGCCGTTCTCGGCGGTGCTGGTCACCCTGTTCGCGATGCGGTCGGTCACCGTCGAACCGCTCGGTGTCGCCCGGCAGGGCGCCACCCGCCCCCGCCGCCTCTGGTGGCGTCTGGTGATGCCGGTCGCCGGCCTCGGCCTGCTGCTGCACACGGGCCGGATCACCGGCACGGCCGTCTCCGTCAATCCGTACCCCATCGCGATCGGCGCGATCCTGGTGCTGGCCGGGCTGACCACGCTGCTGCCGTGGGTCGTCGAGGCGGTCGTCGCCCGGCTGAGGGGCGGCCCCGTCCCGTTCCAGCTGGCCACCCGCAGACTCCAGCTGAGCAGCGGATCGGCTGCCCGCGCGGTCAGCGGCATCACGGTCGCCGTCGCCGGGGCGGTCGCGCTCCAGATGTACTTCGTCGGGCTGCACGACGACTTCGACAAGAACACGAACCAGGACCCGAGCCGCGCCCAGATGCACATCGACGCGGACTACCCCAGCGCCGCACGGGCCCGGCAGATGATCCACGCGTTCCAGGGCACCAAGGGCGTCGAGGCGGTCATCGGCACCATCGAGTCCTACGCCGACAAGCCCGGCGGCGACCCCGATCCGAACGCGATGGGCCCCTGGCCCACCACCATGATCACCATGGGTGACTGCCCGACCCTGCGCGAGCTGGCCCACCTCCCGTCCTGCGAGGACGGCGACACCTTCGTCGCCCACGTCGAGGGGCAGAAGGGGATGAACGCCTGGGTGGACAAGACCGTACGGCCGGGCGGCAAGCTCAACGTCGGCCGGGACGCCAAGCCCGTGCTGTGGACGCTCCCGAAGGACTCGCCCACGGTCATGGCCCGCCCCGACCCGATGGGCGAGAAGCGCAACGGCATCCTCGTCACACCGTCCGCGATCAGCGCGGACCGGCTCCCGCAGGCGCAGACCCGCGCCCTGGTCAAGGTCGACCAGTCAGTGCCGGACGCCGCCGAGTACGTACGGAACACCGCCGCCCGCATCGACCCGGCCATGCGCGTGTGGGACCTCACCCTGGTCGACCGCGACAAGCAGTACGCGAGCATCGAGAACGGGCTGCTCGCGGGCGCCGTCGCGACCATGGCGCTGATCGCCGCCTCCATGCTCGTGTCGCAGCTGGAGCAGCTGCGCGAGCGCCGGAAGCTGCTGTCGGTCCTGGTGGCCTTCGGCACCCGCCGGCCCACCCTGGGCTGGTCGGTGCTCTGGCAGACCGCGGTCCCCGTGGTCCTCGGCCTGGCGCTCGCCGTCGCCGGCGGTCTCGGGCTCGGCACCGCGCTGCTGTGGCTGGTCGGCAAGTCCGTGACGGACTGGTGGGGTTTCGTCCCGCTGGCCGGTGCCGGGGGCGCGCTGATCCTGCTCGTCACCCTGCTCAGCCTTCCTCCGCTGTGGCGCATGATGCGCCCCGACGGCCTCCGTACCGAGTAACACCGTCCGGCCCGAACAAGGCCGGCCGGCCCCACACGACCGTCCGGCGAAGAAAGGTCCTCCTCATGTCCATCGGTCACACCCTGCTCGGCATCCTGGAGTCGGGGCCGCGCCACGGTTACGACCTCAAGCGCGCCTTCGACGAGAAGTTCGGCCACGACCGGCCGCTGCACTACGGGCAGGTCTACTCGACCATGTCCCGGCTCCTGAAGAACGGTCTCGTCGAGGTCGACGCGATGGAGGCCGGGGGCGGTCCCGAGCGCAAGCGGTACGCGATCACCGACGCCGGCATCAGCGATGTCGACCAGTGGCTCGCCACACCCGAGAAGCCCGAGCCCTACCTCCAGTCGACGCTCTACACCAAGGTCGTCCTCGCGCTGCTCACCGGCCGCCCCGCGGCCGATCTGCTGGACACCCAGCGCGCGGAGCATCTGCGGCTGATGCGCGTCCTCACGGACCGCAAGCGCCGCGGGGACCTATCGGACCAACTGATCTGCGACCACGCCCTGTTCCACCTCGAAGCCGATCTGCGCTGGCTCGAACTGACCGCGGCGCGCCTCGGCCAGCTCGCCAAGGAGGTAAGCCCGTGACCCCCGCCGGTTCACTGCTGTACGCCGACGACCTGCACAAGGCGTACGGCCCGACCACCGCGCTCGACGGCGCCGCGTTCTCCGTCCACGCGGGCGAAGTGGTCGCGATCATGGGGCCTTCGGGCTCCGGCAAGTCGACGCTGCTGCACTGCCTCGCCGGTATCGTCCGCCCCGACTCGGGCTCCATCACGTACCAGGGGCAGGAGCTGTCCGCGCTGCCGGAAGCCGAGCGGAGCGCTCTGCGCCGTACGGACTTCGGCTTCGTCTTCCAGTTCGGTCAGCTCGTACCCGAGCTGACCTGCACGGAGAACGTCGCGCTGCCGCTGCGGCTCAACGGGACCAAGCGCAAGGAGGCGGAGCGCAGGGCGCTGGAGTGGATGGAGCGCCTGGAGGTCGCCGAGCTGGGGCACAAGCGCCCCGGCGAGGTCTCCGGCGGACAGGGCCAGCGGGTGGCCGTGGCACGGTCGCTGGTGACCGGCCCGCGGGTGCTCTTCGCCGACGAGCCGACCGGCGCACTCGACTCCCTCAACGGCGAGCGCGTCATGGAACTCCTGACCCAGGCCGCCCGCTCGACCAACGCCGCTGTCGTCCTCGTCACCCACGAGGCGCGCGTCGCCGCCTACTCGGACCGTGAAGTCGTCGTACGCGACGGCAAGTCCCGCGATCTGGAGCACCTGGTATGAGCTGGACCCAAGACCTCACGATGGGCATGAAGTTCGCTGTCGGCGGGGGCCGCGAGGGCTGGACCCGCACACTGCTGACCGCGGTCGGCGTCGGCCTCGGGGTGGCGCTGCTGCTGTTCACCACCGCGATACCGAGCGCGCTCGCCGCCCGCGACGCGCGGGAGGACAACCGCAACGACTTCGGCGCGACGATGATCGACAAGCCGGGCGACAACACGATGCTGCTGGGCGTCGTGGACACCGTGTACAAGGGCACCGATGTCCGCGGCCGGCTGGTCCGCGGCGAGGGCCCGAGAGCGCCGATACCGCCCGGCACGTCCGCACTGCCCGGCGACGGCGAGATGCTGGCGTCGCCGGCGCTGCGCAGGCTGCTGGGGTCGGACAAGGGCGCACTGCTGCGTGAGCGCCTCCCGTACCGGATCACCGGCACCATCACCGACGCCGGTCTGACCGGCCCGAACGAACTGGCCTACTACGCGGGCGACAAGCACCTCGCCCTGGACGAGACCGGCATGGTGCGGCGCATCACCTCCTTCGCGCATCTGCCGCCCCGCGAGGCCATGGACCCGGTCCTGAGACTGCTCGTCGTCATCATCTTCGTGGTGCTGCTGATGCCGGTGGGTGTCTTCATCGCGGCGGCCGTGCGCTTCGGCAGCGACAGCAGGGACCGCAGGCTGGCCGCACTGCGGCTGGTCGGTACGGATTCCCGGATGACCCGCCGTATCGCGGCCGGCGAGGCGCTGGCGGGCTCGCTGCTCGGGGTGCTCTTCGGCGCGGGTTTCTTCCTGATCGGCCGGGCGTTCGTCGGCGACATCGACGTGGCGGGGATCAACCTCTTCCCCGCTGACCTGGACCCGAGTGCGGTGCTGGCCGTCCTGGTCGCACTCGCGGTGCCCGCGGCGGCCATCGCGGTCACCCTGCTCGCCATGCGCGGTGTCGTCATCGAGCCGCTCGGTGTCGTCCGCACCTCGGTCCCGCGCCGCCGCCGGATCTGGTGGCGGGTGCTCCCGCCGGTCGCCGGACTCGCCCTGCTGGTGCCGATGCTGGGCAAGGGCCGCGACTCGGGCCACTTCAACAGCACGCTGGTGATCGGCGGCAGCGTGCTGCTGCTGGTCGGCGTGACGGCGCTGCTGCCCTGGCTGATCGAAGCCGTGGTGAACCGTCTGGGCGGCGGCAGCACCGCCTGGCAACTGGCCGTCCGCAGGCTCCAGATGACAAGCGGCACCGCCGCCCGGCTCGTCAACGGCATCGCCGTCGCGGTCGCCGGCGCCATCGCGCTCCAGATGCTGTTCGCGGGGATCGACGGCGACTACAGCAAGGAGACCGGGGCCGACACCTCACGTGCCCAGATGATCGTCCAGAGCGACCTCACGAAGACCCGGATGGTCGAAGCGCTGCGCTCCACGCACGGTGTGCGGAAGGTGCTCACGTTCGGCCGGGCCACCGCCGGGGGGACGAAGAACGCTGAGGAGACCAGCGACATGTACACCGGCGACTGCGCGTCGCTCCGGGTCCTGGCCGCGCTCCCGTCCTGCGAGAACGGCGACGCGTTCATCGCCACCGGTGGGTGGGACGAGAACCTCACGAAGATCGCCGCGCCCGGCAAACGGCTGTTCATCAAAGCGCCCTTCGGTGACCGGCAGGACCGCACCCTCACCTGGACCGTCCCGGCCAGGACCCACACGGTGCAGGTCCTGGCCGACCCGGCCGGCGGCCCCGCCTCGGGGGGCATCCTGCTCACACCGGGGGCCCTCCCCGCGCTGCGGCACCTCGCCCTGGTCAACACGGACTACATCTCGCTCGACCCTTCGGAGCCGGACGCCGTCGACCTGGTCCGTAACAGTGCGGCGAAGGTCACTCCGCTGACCTCGGTCGACGCCCTGCACGAGACACGCGAGGACAACCGCTTCGCGAGCGTCCGCAAGGGCCTGTACATCGGCGCCGCCGCGGTGCTGCTGCTGATCGGCGCGAGCCTGCTCGTCTCGGTCCTGGAGCAGCTGCGCGACCGCCGGAAGCTGCTGGCCGCCCTGACGGCCTTCGGCACCCGCCGCTCCACGATGAGCTGGTCGGTGCTGTGGCAGACGGCCGTCCCGGTCGCCCTGGGCCTGCTGCTCGCCACCGTGGTGGGCCTTGGGCTCGGCTCGGTCCTGCTCGACATGGTCGGCCACTCGGTCTCGGTCGACTGGACCGCGGTCGCGGCGATGGCCGGTATCGGCGGCGGCGTGGTCGTCCTCGTCACACTGCTGAGCCTGCCGCCGCTGTGGCGGCTGATGCGGCCGGAGGGACTGCGCACGGAGTAGCGGGGAGGGCTCCTGACGGTGCGGGCCCGCACCGTCAGGCCAGCCAGACCGGCAGCGGCCGGACCCCTTCCCGCAGCGCCGCGGCGAACGCGGTGAACTCCCCCTGGCGCGCCGCCCCGGCCCGCATCGCCAGTGCGATCCGCCGCATCGGCGCGGGCTCCGCGAAGTACGCCGTGGCCAGCTGCTCGTTGCGCCCGGTCTCCACCCGTACCGCCGTACGCGGCAGCAGCGTCACCCCGAGCCCGCCGGCCACCAGCTGGACCAGCGTGGAGAGCCCGGCGGCCGTGGTCGTCACCGGCACACCGCCGGCGCGCCCGGCCTCCCGGCAGATGTCCAGCGTCTGGTCCCGCAGGCAGTGCCCCTCGTCGAGCAGCAGCAGATCCAGCTCGCGAAGGGCGTCACGCGGGATGTCGGTGCGCCCGGCCAGCCAGTGCTCGCGCGGGGTGACCAGGACGAACTCCTCGTCGAACAGCGGCAGTTCCACCACCCCGGGCATCCCGAGCGGCACCGCGAGCAGCAGCAGGTCGAGCCGCCCCGCGGTCAGCCCGTCGAGGAGCGAGGACGTCTGCTCCTCGTGCACCTGGAGGTCGAGATCCGGGTACTCGCGGTGGACGAGCCGCAGCACGGTCGGCAGCAGATAGGGGGCGACGGTGGGGATCACCCCGAGCCGCAGCACCCCGGTGAAGGGCGCCCGTACCGCGTCGGCCTCGTCCATCAGCGCGCCGACCGCGTCGAGGACCGCCCCGGCCCGCGCCGCGAGCCGCTCCCCGGCGGGCGACAGCAGCACCCTGCGGGTGGTCCGCTCCAGGAGCTGTACGCCGAGGGCGTCCTCCAGCGCCGATACGGCACCCGACAGAGCGGGCTGGCTCATGCCGATCGCCGCCGCCGCGTCCCGGAAGTGCAGATGCTCCGCCACGGCCGCGAAGGCACGCAGCTGCGACAGAGTGGGCTGCTTCCCCTTGTGGACGGTTCCGCCCGTATATACGTGGGTCACTGATAGGTACCTCCGATCACGACAAGCAAGTCTAGCTATTTCTGTGATCAATAGATCCTGTGTCACTCTGTAACCCGTCCAACCCCCAGGAACGCCCCAAAAGGGAATTCCGCAGCTGCAAGGAGAGTACGTGCTCACTGTCGGTGACCAGTTCCCCCAGTTCGACCTGACTGCCTGTGTGTCGCTGGAGAGCGGCAAGGAGTTCGCGCAGATCGACCACAAGACCTACGAAGGCAAGTGGAAGATCGTCTTCGCGTGGCCCAAGGACTTCACCTTCGTGTGCCCGACCGAGATCGCCGCCTTCGGCAAGCTGAACGAGGAGTTCGCCGACCGCGACGCCCAGGTCCTCGGCTTCTCCGGTGACTCCGAGTTCGTGCACCACGCCTGGCGCAAGGACCACCCGGACCTCACCGACCTGCCCTTCCCGATGCTCGCCGACTCGAAGCACGAGCTGATGCGCGACCTCGGCATCGAGGGCGAGGACGGCTTCGCACAGCGCGCCGTCTTCATCGTCGACCAGAACAACGAGATCCAGTTCACGATGGTGACCGCCGGTTCCGTGGGCCGTAACCCCAAGGAGGTCCTGCGGGTCCTCGACGCCCTGCAGACCGACGAGCTGTGCCCCTGCAACTGGACCAAGGGCGAGAACACCCTGGACCCGGTCGCGCTCCTCTCGGGCGAGTGAGCTGATTCCACGATGTCACTCGACGAACTGAAGTCCGCAATACCGGACTACGCCAAGGACCTGAAGCTGAACCTCGGTTCGGTGATCGGCAACAGCGACCTGCCGAAGCAGCAGCTGTGGGGCACCGTCCTCGCCTGCGCCATCGCTTCGCGCTCCCCGCTGGTGCTGCGTGAGCTGGAGCCGGAGGCGAAGGCGAACCTCTCCCCCGAGGCGTACACCGCGGCCCGGTCCGCGGCGGCCGTCATGGCGATGAACAACGTCTTCTACCGGACCCGGCACCTGCTGTCGGACCCGGAGTACGGGACGCTCCGCGCCGGTCTGCGGATGAACGTGATCGGCAACCCCGGTGTGGAGAAGGCCGACTTCGAGCTCTGGTCGCTCGCCGTCTCCGCGATCAACGGCTGCGGCCAGTGCCTCGACTCGCACGAGCAGGTGCTCCGCAAGGCGGGCGTGGACCGCGAGACCATCCAGGAGGCCTTCAAGATCGCCTCCGTGCTGCAGGCGGTCGGCGTGACACTCGACGCCGAGGCCGTCCTGGCCGAGTAACGGTAACGGCATCCACGAAAGCCCCGGTGATGTGCGGAAACGCACCACCGGGGCTTTCTGCTGCCGTTGTGGGGCCGGCGGAGGACAGCTGTTCCTGACGCCGCCTCCGCCCCGGCTGTCACTCGGGCAGCTCGGTCCCGAGTGCCGGGCTCCCGACGTCGGGCTCCGGACCGGGCTCGGGCTCGGACTCCGGGGGCGCCGGAGCCTGAGCCGCTGCCTGGGGCGCTGTCCGGTCCGCTGCCTGAGCCGCCGCCTGGGCCTGGGTCTCCTTCTGCTGCTGGGGTGCGGCCCGCAGAGCGGTCTCCATGCTGTACGCACGGAGGTAGCCGACCACCGTGTTGGTCACCGCCACCAGCGGAACCGCCACCACCGCTCCGCCGATTCCGGCGATCATGCCGCCGGCGGCCACCGAGAGGACCACCGCCAGCGGATGGACCCGCACCGCTCGGCCGAGGATGAACGGCTGGAGCACATGGCCCTCGATCTGCTGTACGGCCAGTACCACGATCAGGACCATCAGCGCCGTGAACGGGCCCTGGGTCACCAGCGCGACGACCACCGCGAGCGCACCGGACATCACCGCGCCCACCAGCGGGATGAACGCGAACAGGAAGATGAAGACGGCCAGCGGCACGGCCAGCGGCACATCGAGGAAGAACAGCCCGAGCCCGATGAAGATCGCGTCGATCAGCGCCACTATCACCGTGCCGCGCACATACGCGGTCAGCGTCCGCCAGGCACGCGGCCCGGCGCCCGCCACCCCCGGACGGGCCTGCGCCGGGACGAGCTTGAGCATCCACTGCCAGATGCGCGCCCCGTCGTACAGCAGGAAGAGGGTCGAGAACATCGCCAGCAGCATCCCGGTGAGGAACTCCACCATGACCGTGACCCCTTGGAGGCCGGCCGACGTGATCTCGTTCGTGTTGGTGCCGACGGTGTCGCTGAGGTTCTTGGCGATCTCATTGATCTGCTTGTCCGTCACATGGAACGGGCTGTGCAGCAGCCAGCGCCGCAACTCCTGGATGCCCTCCTGGACCCGGCTGGAGACCGTGTCCAGGTTCTCCATCACCTGCCAGACCACGAACCAGCCGACCAGGCCCATGATGACGAAGCCCAGGATCGCGGTCAGCGCGGTGGCCAGCCCCCGTGGCAGGCCGGCCCGCCGGAGCCTGGCGACCGTCGGCTGGAGGAGCGCGGTGACGAGCAGCGCGCCGACGAACGCGAGGACGACCAGCTGGATGGTGCTGATGACCCGCATCAGCACCCAGAGGGTCCCCGCGAGGACGAGGAGACGCCAGCCCGCCTCGGCGGCCACCCGCATCCCCCACGGCACGGCGGCCACCGGGTCGGGGCGGGCCGCGACGGCCGGCGCGTAGTCCGGGGGCGGCGGCACCTGACCGGGCGCCGGATGGCCGGGCCCGCCGGGTCCGCCGTGCGACGCGGTCCCCGTTCCGTCGGCGGCGCCGTCCGCATCGTCCGCGGAACGGCGTTCCTCCAACCTTTCACCCATGTGGGTGAGTTCAGAGCCCACGCGTCCGAGCCAGTCCGGCAGTTTCGACATCCTTTTCCTCTTCCCCCGAACGCGCGCCCCATCCGGAGCCGACCGTACACGCATGGAGCCCCCCACCGAAGGACGGCGGGGGGCTCCATGGAGTTGAGCGGACAAGCCGCTCTAATACCAGCTGTTGGCCTGCCAGAACGACCACGCACCACAGGGGCTCTGGTAGCGGCTGTTCATGTAGTTCAGGCCCCACTTTATCTGCGTGGCCGGATTGGTCTGCCAGTCGGCACCCGCGCTCGACATCTTCGAGCCCGGGAGAGCCTGCACGAGACCGTAGGCGCCGGAACCGGGGTTGGTCGCCTTGTAGTTCCAGCCGGACTCATGGCTCACGATATTGCTGAAGCACTGGAACTGGTCGGACGGCATCATCTGCCGTGCCATGGCCTGGACCTGTGCGGCCGTGTACGAGCCCTGCGACGAGAAGCTGCTGGCGTCACGGACAGAAGAGCGGCTGGATTCCAGCTTCTTCTGCTCGGCACGCTTCTTCGCGGCCTCCTTGGCCTTGGCAACTGCCTCGTCAGCAGCTTCCTTCTTGGACTTCGCGTCCTTGGCGGCCTGGATACGGGCCGACTCCTCCGCGGACTTCTTCGCTGCCGCGTCGGCCTGCACCGCCTGGGTGTCTGCCTGCTCCGTCAGCGACGCGACCTGGGCCTGCTGACCATCAGGAATGTCTGCGAGAGTCGTCGTGTCCGCGGCGGAGGCTGCATCGATGTTGTCGCCTGCGGGCATCGTGCTGCCCGATGCGACGCCGACAACTGCTCCTACGGTGGTGACCGCAGTGGCTGACGCCACCGCGAATCCCCGGACCGAAATCCGGCTCACACGGTTTCCTTCCAGCAGCGACCGCTCGTGACCTCGCGGACGCAATCGTGCCCCTGGCGCGGGCCTCCCTGGCGTACAGGTCACGGGAGGCACTGACCCGGTGGGCAACTCCCTTACGGAAGTGCCGCGTGGTGCTCGGGCGGCATACGGCGGCAAGTGTTGAGTTGTGTGGTGCTACACCCCTGAGGGTGGACGTGTGCCGTATGCGGGGCCTGACGGAAGCAAGACTCTGCCCGAAGCCCACGCTTCAAGGCAAACGTCGGCCGAGTGTTAAAGCTCACACCCCGTTTGGCGCACGAGTTTTCTGGAGAACGCTGCGCAACAGAGAACCGCCCGGCTAGGCTCCTGCGCCTTGCCGGGCGGCTTCAACTGACCAGTACCGTACGGGCCGGTGTCTGGCAATACCTACTGGCCACACCTTCTGCCCATACCTTCTCCGGCCGTACCTTCCGGCAGTCCCTCTAGAGCTGTCCGTCCTCCAGCATTTCGGTCACCAGCGCGGCGATCTGCGAGCGCTCGGACCGGGTGAGGGTGACATGGGCGAAGAGCGGATGCCCCTTCAGTTTCTCCACTACAGCGACCACTCCGTCGTACCGGCCGACCCGCAGGTTGTCCCGCTGGGCGACGTCGTGGGTCAGTACGACCCGCGAGTTCGAGCCAATCCGGGAGAGCACCGTCAGCAGGACGTTCCGCTCCAGGGACTGGGCCTCGTCCACGATGACGAACGCGTCGTGCAGTGAGCGGCCCCGGATATGAGTGAGCGGCAGGACTTCGAGCATGCCCCGTCCGACCACTTCCTCGATCACGTCCCGGCTCGTCACCGAGGAGAGCGTGTCGAAGACCGCCTGCGCCCAGGGCCCCATCTTCTCGGACTCGGAGCCGGGCAGATAGCCGAGTTCCTGCCCGCCGACCGCGTACAGCGGACGGAAGACCATCACCTTCTGGTGCTGCCTGCGCTCCAGGACGGCCTCAAGCCCCGCGCAGAGCGCCAGTGCGGACTTGCCGGTGCCGGCCCTGCCGCCCATCGAGATGATGCCGATGTCCGGATCGAGGAGCAGATCGAGCGCGATGCGCTGCTCGGCGCTGCGACCGTGCAGCCCGAAGGCCTCGCGGTCGCCCCGTACGAGTTTCACATTGCCCTCGGCCGTGATCCGGCCCAGCGCCTTGCCGCGCTCGGACTGGAGCACCATGCCGGTGTGTACGGGCAGTTCGGCGGCCTCCGGTACATACAGGGTGTCCTCGGAGAAGAGCAGGTCCACCTGGTCGGGCGAGAGGGTCAGTTCACTCATCCCCGTGTAGCCGGAGTCCGTGATCGCCAGTTCGGCGCGGTACTCCTCGGCGAGGAGCCCCACGGACGAGGCCTTGATGCGCAGCGGCAGGTCCTTGGAGACGACGGTGACGTCGAATCCCTCGGCCTGGAGGTTGCGCGCGACCGCGAGGATGCGTGAGTCGTTGTCCCCGAGCCGGTAGCCGGCCGGGAGCACGCTGGGATCCGAGTGGTTGAGTTCGACACGGAGGGTCCCGCCGAGTTCGCCCATGGGAAGAGGGGCGTCGAGACGTCCGTACCTCACCCGGAAGTCGTCCAGCAGGCGCAGCGCCTGCCGGGCGAAGTATCCGAGCTCCGGATGGTGCCTCTTGGCCTCCAGTTCCGTGACCACGACGATCGGGAGCACGACCTCGTGCTCGTCGAACCGGGTCATGGCGTTGGGATCGGCCAGCAGGACGCTGGTGTCAAGAACATAAGTGCGCCTGTCGGGCATGCGGCGCTTAGTGCTGGTCACCACGGAAGGACGTACCCCCTTTGGACACAAGCCTGAGGTCGGGGAGCGACGGCGTCGCGGGCTGCTGGGACCGGGGCGGGCCCCCACCAGCGCGGAGGCCGGACCCGGCCCTCCACGTCGCCCGCGCTCACCGCACGGTCGTCCTGGTGCAAAGGGCCTCCCGGGCGAGCGGACCGGGCCGCTCACTGAGATACGACATCCGTGGACCGGACGTCGACCTGGAAGGGGTATTCCCGCGAACGCCCGTTGCCATGCCAAGGCGTACGACCGGTTCCTGCCAGCGGCGGTGCGTAACGGGAGGTTTTCATCCGGCCGTCACCCTTGGCTGACCGGCGCGACGTCTGCGCGCCACCGGGTGTCCACCCTCGGAAAGCGCATAGTTCAGGCCATAACCCGAAAGGGTGCAAAGAGAGCGCGAACGGGGGTGCGGCGGGCGCGGGCCGGGGAGGCTCAGGCGCCGTAGCGCCGGTGGCGGGCCGCGTAGTCGCGCAGCGCCCGCAGGAAGTCGACCTTGCGGAAAGCGGGCCAGAAAACTTCGCAGAAGTAATATTCGGAGTGCGCGCTCTGCCAGAGCATGAACCCGGAGAGGCGCTGCTCCCCGCTGGTGCGGATCACCAGATCCGGATCGGGCTGGCCGCGCGTGTAGAGGTGTTCCGAGATGCGCTCGACGTCGACGGTCTCGGCCAGCTCCTCGAAGGAGGTGCCCTTCTGGGCGTGCTCCAGCAGGAGCGAGCGGACCGCGTCGGCGATCTCCTGGCGCCCGCCGTAACCGACCGCGACATTGACGAGTATCCCGGTGTTGCCCGTGGTCGCCTCTTCGGCTTCCTTGAGGACGGCCTGGGTGTGCCCGGGGAGCAGGTCGAGCGCACCGACGTGGTGGACCCGCCAGCGGCCGTCCGCCGCGAGGCCCCTGACCGTGTCCTCGATGATGCCGAAGAGCGCGGTCAGCTCCTCCTGCGGGCGGTCGAAGTTGTCCGTCGACAGCAGCCAGAGCGTGGCGACCTCGACCTCGGTCTCGGCGCACCAGCCGAGGAACTCGGTGATCTTGTCGGCCCCGGCCTTGTGGCCCTCCGCGGCAGTGCCTCCGGACGCCTTGGCCCAGCGCCGGTTGCCGTCCAGAATGAGTCCGATGTGCTTGGGCACCTGGTCGTGGTCGAGGCGGCCTTCCACCCGACGTGCGTAGAGCCCGTACACCAGGTCGCGCAAGTTCACTGCGATTCACCTCGCGATGTCGTGCCGGACGCCCTGCCCGACGTGCTTTTCGGCTGGGGTCCCGGGAGGCGTACCCCCAGGACGGCACAGCACTGAGTCCGGACCTCCGTGCGGTGGCAATCGCCCGAGCCGCCACAGTACTGCGCAGGGGTCATGACAGCCCAACCCGGCCTGTCACAAGTCCGTGATAAGGAGGGGCCTGTGACTGATTCTCTTCGTTATTCCGCCGCTGATGACCGATACGACTCCATGGAGTACCGGCGCAGCGGTCGCAGCGGGCTGAAACTCCCCGCTGTCTCGCTCGGCCTGTGGCACAACTTCGGCGACGACCGGACGCTCGACTCGCAGCGTGCGATCCTCCGCCGCGCCTTCGACACCGGTGTGACCCATTTCGACCTTGCCAACAACTACGGCCCGCCGGCCGGCTCCGCCGAGCTCAACTTCGGCAAGCTCTTCGCCCAGGACTTCACCCCCTACCGGGACGAACTGGTCATTTCGACCAAGGCCGGCTATCTGATGCACCCCGGCCCGTACGGCGAGTGGGGCTCGCGCAAGTACCTGCTGTCCTCGCTGGACGCCTCGCTCACGCGAATGGGTCTCGACTACGTCGACATCTTCTACTCCCACCGCTTCGACCCGGACACTCCTCTTGAGGAGACGATGGGCGCGCTGGCCTCCGCCGTGCAGCAGGGCAAGGCGCTGTACGTCGGGGTCTCCTCGTACAACAGCGAGCAGACCGCGGAGGCCGCCCGCATCCTCAAGGAGATGGGCGTCCCCGCCCTGATCCACCAGCCCTCGTACTCCATGATCAACCGCTGGACCGAGGACGACGGGCTGCTCGACACCCTGGAGACGGCCGGAATGGGCTGCATCTCCTTCGTGCCGCTCGCGCAGGGCCTGCTCACCGGCAAGTATCTGAAGGGCATCCCGGAGGGTTCGCGTGCCACTCAGGGCAAGTCGCTCGACCCGGACCTGCTCTCGGACGAGGTCGTACGCCGGCTCAACGGGCTCAACGAGATCGCGAAGCGGCGGGGCCAGTCCCTGGCGCAGCTGGCACTGAACTGGGTGCTGCGCGATCCGCGGATGACCTCCGCGCTGATCGGCGCCTCCAGCGTGAAGCAGCTGGACGAGAACGTCGCGGCGCTCGCGGCGGCTCCGCTCTCCGCCGAGGAGCTGACCGAGATCGACTCGTTCGCCGTCGACACCGCGGGCACCAACATCTGGGCCGGCCGGAGCTGACCCCCGGAAGCGGCGCGGGGCGGGAAAGCGCGGCGCCGGGAATCGGGGCATAAAAAAACGGGCCGGTCCGTGGGGGGGGATACGGACCGGCCCGAGGGGGGGTTTCCACCATAACCCTTCATAAGTCGTGCTGGGGCCACGCCGTGCCCCCCGGCGCTCCGGGATTACGCTCCGAAGCCGCCGAGCAGCAGACCGGTGAGCGCGCCCGCCACCATGAAGGGGCCGAACGGCATCGCGGTCTTGCGGCCCGCGCGCCCCCGCAGGATCAGGCCGACGCCGTAGAGCGCGCCGTAGACGAACCCGGCGAAGGTGCCGAGCAGCAGCACCCCCCAGCCGTACCAGCCGAGGGCCACCCCGAGACCGGCCGCCAGTTTGACGTCGCCGAAGCCCATGCCGTTGGGGTTGATGAGGAAGAGCACGAAGTAACCGCCGCCCAGGGCGAGTCCGCCGAGCAGGGCGCCCGTCCACGAGCCCCGCGCGCCGGGCAGCAGCGCCGCGGCTCCCAGCAGGGCCGCGGTCGCCGCGACGATGGGCAGGGTGAGGACGTCGGGCAGCCGCTGCACGGCGCGGTCCACCAGGGCCAGCAGAACGAGGGCGGGCGCGAGCAGCACCCAGACGGCCGCTTCGGGGACCGGCCCCGCCGCCGCGGCGAGCGCGGCGCAGCACAGGGCGGTGACCGCGGCGGTCACCGGTGTACTGGGCCCGTACCAGCCGTCGGTCCCGCGCGCCGGGCCGAGCCAGCCGGCGATGGGCTGCCCCGACGGGGTGGCCCCGTGCCAGGGAGTCCCGGGGGCCACCGCGAGGCGGTAGGCGGGGCGCGGCAGCAGAGTCCCCACGGCGGCGCCGAAGCAGGCGGCGAGTACGACGATCAGCGCGGCAGACACCCGGCCGAGTTTAGACCGGCCGGGGGAACGGGGTCCGGGTCATGCGCCGCCCTCCCGGAAGGGGCGGGCACGGGCCGGGGAGGGGCGTGCGGGCGTGCGTGCGGGCGGGCGGGCGGGCGGGCGGGCCACTACAGCCGGTGGACACCGGGCCAAGGGATCAAAGGGGGGTCACTGCGGCTTGCGGGCCTCGATGAGGAAGCGCGTCGTGTGCGCGAGGAACGGTCCCTCGGCCTCGATCCGCTCGTGCAGGGCCCGGAGCTGCGGCAGATACGCCTCCGTGGTGAAACCGGGCACCATCCAGATCACCTTGCGCAGGAAGTAGATGACAGCGCCGATGTCGAAGAACTCGGTGCGCAGGCTCTCCAGCCGCAGATCGGTCACCTCCAGCCCCGCCGCCCGCGCCGCGGTGCGCGCCGCCTCCGGGTCGCGTCCCTTGCGCGCTTCGGGCTGCGGGCCGAGGAAGTACTCGACGAGCTCGAAGACGCTGGCCGGGCCGACCTCCTGGGAGAAGTACGTACCGCCGGGGGCCAGTACCCGGGCGATCTCCTCCCAGTGGGCCTTCACCGGATGGCGGCTGACGACCAGGTCGAAGGCCCCGTCAGCGAAGGGCAGCGGCGGCTCGTCCGGGTCGGCCACCACCGCCGCACCCAGCGGATGCAGCAGGGCGGTGGCCTTGGCCACGTTCGGCGGCCAGGCCTCGGTGGCCACCGCCAGCGGCGGCAGTTTCGCCACCCCGGCCAGCACCTCCCCGCCGCCGGTCTGGATGTCGAGGGCGGCCGATGCCCGGCCCATCCGCTCCCCCATCGCACGGGCGTACCCCCACGACGGGCGCTCCTCGGTGGCACGCCCGTCCAGCCAGGAGAAGTCCCAGCCGTCGACGGATACGGAGTCGGCCTCGGCCACCAGCTCTTCAAAGGTCCTAGACATGGGACCCGAGTCTGGCAGGCCCGGTGGCGGGCCCGCCGGCGCGTTTACGCCCTGGCGGGTTGCGGCGCGGCGCGGTTCACCGCGGCGAGCACCGCGCGCACCGATGCCGTCAGGACAGAGGTGTCCCGTCCCGCGCCCCAGTACGTCCGTCCGCCCACCCGGCACTCGGCGTACGCGACGGCGGGGCTGTCCGGGCCGGCGCCGGTGGCGTGCTCGGTGTAGTGCAGGATGCCTGCCTCCGTCCCCGCGTCGGCGAGGGCGGCGGTGAAGGCGGAGAGCGGCCCGTTGCCGGTGCCCCGGTACGGCACCCCGTTCAGGGTGCAGCTGAACTCGTGCTCTCCCCCGCCCACTTCGGCCGTACGCCAGTCACCGAGCACCAGCGGCCCGTCCTCACCCGGTGCGAGGTACACCGTGCTGAACAGCTCCCACAGCTGCTTGCCGCTGATCTCCTCGCCGCTGTCGTCGGTCTCGCGCTGGACCACCGACGAGAAGTCGATCTGGAGGCGGCGCGGCAGGTCGAGCCCGTACCCGGTCTGCAGCAGATACGCGATCCCGCCCTTGCCCGACTGGCTGTTGACCCGGATGACGGCCTCGTAGTCGCGGCCCACGTCGGCCGGGTCGATCGGCAGGTACGGCACGGTCCACAGCTCGCGGCCCGACTGGTGGGCCATCCCCTTCTTGATGGCGTCCTGGTGCGTACCGGAGAAGGCGGTGTAGACGAGATCGCCGCCGTACGGGTGGCGCTCGTGCACCGGGAGGCGGTTGCAGTACTCGACGGTGCGCCGGATCTCGTCGATGTCCGAGAAGTCCACCATCGGGTCGATGCCCTGGGCGTGCAGATTGAGGGCGAGGGTCACCAGGTCGACGTTGCCGGTCCGTTCGCCGTTGCCGAAGAGGCACCCCTCGACGCGCTGCGCCCCGGCCAGCACGGCCAGCTCCGCGCAGGCGACGCCGGTGCCCCGGTCGTTGTGCGGGTGCACGGAGAGGACGACCGAGCCGCGCCGCTCCAGGTGGCGGTGCATGTACTCGATCTGGTCGGCGTAGACGTTGGGGGTGGCGATCTCCACGGTGGCCGGGGGGTTGTGGATGACCGGCCGGTCCGGCGAGGCGTCCCACAGCTCGGTCAGGCCGTTGCAGATCTCCAGGATGAGGTCCGGCTCGGTGAGGTTGAAGACCTCGGGCGAGAACTCGAACCGCACGGAGCCGGCGGATGCGTCCGCGATGCGGGCCATCTGCTCGGCCGACTTCCGTACCAGCGCGACCAGTTCGCCCCTGGTCCGCCCCAGGACGATGTCGCGCCAGACGGGAGCGGTGGCGGTGTAGAGGTGCACGACGGCGCGCGGCAGCCCCTCGATGGAGGCGAAGGTCCGCTCGATGAGGTCGGGGCGGGCGGCGGTGAAGACGACGACAGTGACGTCTTCGGGGACGGCGCCGGGCTCCGCGAGCTGCCGTACGAAGTCGAAGTCCGTACGGCTGGCCGACGGGTAGCCGACCTCGATCTCCTTGAACCCCATGGTCACCAGCAGGTCGAACATCCGGCGCTCGCGGGCCGGGTCCATGGGTTCGGCGAGCGCCTGGTTGCCGTCGCGCAGATCCACGGGCACCCAGAGCGGAGCCTGCTCGAACCGGCGGGAGGGCCAGCCCCGGTCGGCGTCGGCCAGCGGCACGGAGACCCGCTCGTGTGCGGACCGGTAGCGGTGGGACGGCATGGCGCTGGCGCGCTGCGGGTTCCAGCCGGGGGCGCCGGGCGGCACCGGGCCCTGCGGCGTGCGGAGGGTGGGGAACTGCATGCCGGGAGGCGGTGCGCGCGCTGGCCGGGTCGGGGCTGCTCAGGTCCCGGCAGGGCGCGGGGGTCTTCGTCATCGCCACCGAAGCCGCGGAGGACTGGCCGGCACGGCTGCGCAGGGCCGCCGTCGCGGATGTGTACGAGGTCCGGTCGATGGTCGAGGTCCACGCGGCCCGGCTGGCCGCGGCCCGGCGTACGGACGGTGATCTGGCCGCGATGGACACAGCCCTGGAGGGCCGCCGGGCCGCGGCCTCAGGTGCGGACGACGCGGCTTTCGTGGACGCGGACATCGCCCTGCACGCGGCGGTGGTCGCCGCCGCGCACAACCCCGTGCTGACGGATCTCTTCGACCGGTTCGTCCCCGTGCTGCGGGAAGGGCTCATCGAGCTGGTGGCGCTGCTCGGCCTGCGCAGCCATGACCCGAACCACGGCGACGAACCGCACACCGCACTGGTGGCGGCGGTCCGCCGGGGCGACGCGGACGCCGCGGGCCGGATCCTTCAGGCCGAGATCTCGGCCACGGTGGGGCTGCTCGGGAAGTAACCGGCCAGGCCGGTGACCCGCAGCATCCGCAGATGCAGCGCGCGGGTGCAGACCAGGTCGATGGAGCCGCCGCGGTCGAGCACCCGCCGTCTGGCGCGGCAGAGCAACCCCAGCGCCGCGCAGTCGATGAAGGTCGCGGGGCGGAGGTCGACGATCACGCGCGCGCCCTGGGGCGCGGTGGCGGCGTCGGTGCACTCACGGATGTGACCCGCCGCGAGGAGATCGATCTCGCCACGCAGCTCGACCACGGTGAAACGGCCCGCGGTGTAACTGCGGGCGGCCGGGCCCGACGGCTCCGTGCGCTGTGACTTCTCTGTGTGTTCCGTGTGCTCGTCCTTCGTATCCATGACGGACCCCCGTTCGGTCGCTGTGGCATCGGTCCGGTCGGCGGCAACGGGCCGGCCTGCGAGGGCCTGGGCGACGTGACACACCTTAGGAAGCGCCGCGGTGCAGAAACGTGCATGCTTGCCCTGATTCACCTGGCTGGGTGAAGCAGCCGGTGAACCGCCGCCCGCCCGAGCCGAGTTGTCCGCACAGGTCCGAGTCCATGGGTGGCGCGAATGACCCCGTGCGGGTGGGCCGGACACGCCCTAGGGTGGTCCGTACGGCATCGCGCGTCGGTCACCGGCCGGGTGAGGCGTGGAGGTGGCCCGTGAGATGCCCGTTGGAGGCATTCCACAGTGTCGGAATCAGAAGCAGCAGCAACAACAGAAGCAGCAGTAGCGGTGGAGGAAACAACAGCGGGGCCAGGGGCAGTGGTACCGGGATCAGCATCACAGCCCGGGGCCGATCCGGCATCCCGGCCCTTCCCCGTCGAGCTGAACCACACCATCGTTCCCTCCCGGGACAACCGGGAGTCCGCCGAGTTCCTGGCCACCGTGCTCGGTCTGCGGGCCGGGGCCGAATGGGGCCCCTTCGTCCCGGTGGAGCTGAGCAACGGCGTGACCCTGGACTTCGCGACCGTACCGCCCGGGTCGCCGCTCCCCGTCCAGCACTATGCCTTCCTCGTCCCCGAGGAGGCTTTCGACGGGATCTTCGCCAGGATGCGGGCCACCGGTACGGACTTCTACGCCGACCCGTACAAGAAGCAGCCCGGCGAGATCAACCATCTGCACGGCGGCCGCGGGGTCTACTTCATGGATCCGTCGGGGCACGCCATGGAAGTCATCACCCAGCCTTACGGCAACGCGGGCTGAACCGCGCCCGCCGGCGGCCGGCCCACCGGGGCCGGTGAGCCGGCCACCGGTGAGTCGACCCCGGTGGGCGGGCCCCCGGTGGGCGGGCCGCCTGATGGTCAGGCGCCGTACCGTACGCGGACCTCCCGCGGCCCCCGGGTGAACACCCCCTGCTCGACGGGGACATAACCGTCCTCGAAGCGCATGTCCGGCAGGGCGTCCAGGAGTTGGCCGACCCCGGTCGACACCTCCGCCCTGGCGAGCAGGGCGCCCACACAGAAGTGCCGGCCCAGCGCGAAGGCCAGATGGTCGGCCGCCGCCGAGAACGCGGTGGCCGACGTCAGGTCCGTACGGAAGATGTCGAACGTGTCGGGGTCGGCGTACCGCTCGCCGTCGCGGTTGGCCGAGCCGATCAGACAGGTCACGGTGGCGCCTGCCGGGACCGTGCCGCCGCTCAGGGTGACCTCCTTCGCGGTCTGCCGCATGATCATGTGAACGGGCGGGGTGAAACGCAGGGTCTCGGCGAAGGCCCGGTCGATGAGGGCGCGGTCGGCCCGTACCGCGGCGAGCTGCTCCGGGTGGGCCAGCAGATTGGCGAAGATGCTCGCGATGGCCTTGTCGGTGGTCTCGCCGCCGGCCGCGAGGAGCAGGCTGCAGAAGGCCTTGATGTCCTCGTCACTCATCCGCACCCCGTCGACCTCGGCAGCGCAGAGCGCGGAGAGCAGGTCGTCGCCCGGGTGCTCCCTGCGGTGCTGGATCACCGGGATCATGTACGCGGCGAACTCCTGGCGGGTGCGCTCGCCCGCCGCAGCGACCTCCGGGTCCCCGGTCAGGTTCCCGAGGAACGCGATCACCGACGTGTACCAGCCGTGGAACTTGGCGTGGTCGGCCTTGTCCAGACCGAGCATGTCGGCGATGACGTTGACGGGGAAGCGCGTGGCGAACCCCTCCACGAGGTCCGCGGTCCCCGACCCTGTCCCCGGAGCGGCCCCGTCGAGCAGCGTGTCGATCAGCTCGCGGGCGTTGCGCTCGATGACCGGCAGGAACTTCTGCTCCAGGTCGCTGCCCCGGAAGGCCGGCGCGACCAGGGCCCGGCGGACCGCGTGCTCACGCCCGCTGAGCTGAAGAATCGTCCGGCCGTGTACCGGTTCGAGCTGCCAGTCGTAGTTGTCCGTGGCGAAGGCGGCCTCGCGGTCCTTGAAGACCCGCTCCACGTCCTCGTACCGCGAGACGACATAGCTCTGCATGGCCTCGTGCCAGAGCAACGGCTTGTGCTCGCGCAGAGCGCGGTAGACGGGGTACGGGTCCGCAGCGAACTCCGGCGAGAGGATGTCCGGGATGTTCGGGGTGTCCTGGGCGGTGGACATGGCACTCCTCGGGTGGGCGGACTCCCGGTCCGCGAGAGCGGGTCACCAGCACGGTAGTTGAAGGGCCGGGTCACGCTCAGGGGTGTCTCAGGACTGACCCGGAGCCGGGCGCAGGGCCGGGCTCGGGGCTTGTCATCGGATGGTCCGCGCCGGGCTCCGGCGGGTGCGGGCCGGAGATCACCCCGTCCGGTCCCTTGGCATGATGGTCTCCGGTCGGGCGGCCGTCGGCCGACCGGAGTACCGAGCATGAGGGAGCCCCTGTGGCGCGCCATCTGATCGTCGTGGACCCGGCAGGCGCGGGCGACCACCGCACCATCGGCGAGGCGCTGAACGCGGCGCGCGGCGGCTCGGTGATCAGCGTCAGGGCCGGGCGGTACGACGAGAACCTGGTCGTCACGAAGCTGGTCACCGTCGTGGCCCACGAGCCGGGCGGCACGGTCGAGATCGCACCGCGCAGCGGCAGCGCCGTACAGGTGCTCGCCGAGGCGGTGAAGCTCTCCGGGCTGCGGCTGGTCGCGGGCGGGGGCGGCGACGAGGACGAACCGGTGGTGGATGTGCCGCACGGTCAGGCGGCCCTGGAGGAGTGCGAGGTGTTCGGCAACTCCTGGGCCGCGCTGCTCTCCAGGGACGAGGGTTCGCTCGCCATCCGCGACACCACCGTGAGCAATCCGGCGGGCGCGGGGATCGTCGACCTGTCGTCGCGGACCAGCGTCGTCGAGGGCTGTGTGCTGGAGCGGCTGGGCAGTTCGGGCATCGTGCTGGGCGAGGACGCCGCTACCGAGGTGCGCGGCTGCACGGTCCGGGACGCCGGGGGCAACGGCGTCCTGGCCAACGGCCGGGCGCGCGGCTCGTTCACCGATGTCACCGTGGAGCGGACCGTCAAGCCCGGTGTCGCCGTGGAGGAGAACGCCACGACCAGGTTCACCGGTGTACGGGCCGTCGACTGCGTGATCGGCTTCCACATATCGACGGCCGCGCAGACCGTACTGACCGACTGCGCGGCCACCGGGTCCACCACCCACGGCGTCACCCTGTCGGGCGCCACGGATCCCGAGCTGACCGGGCTGCGGGTCGACCGGCCCGGCGGCCACGGCATCGCGGTCACCGGGCGCTCCCGCGGCACGTTCACCGACGCCCGTGTCACCGGGGCCCGTTCGGCCGGCGTACTCGTCCAGGACGGTTCGTCCACCGTGCTGGTCCGCACCGAGGTGGCCGAGGGCGCGGCGGACGGCATCCTGCTCACCGGCGCCAGCACCGCACGGCTTGACCGGGTCACCGTGACGGGGGCGGCCGGGCACGGGATCGTCGTCACGAACGGTGCGGATCCGGTGCTGCGCCGGGTCGAGGTGACGGACACCGGCGGGCACGGCATCGACGTACGGGACGGGGCCCGCGGGAAGGCCGAGGCGTGCACGGTCACGTCGGCGGGCGGCTGCGGCATCCGCGCCGGGGAGGCCAGGCCGTCCTTCCAGGGCACGGTCGTACGGTCCGCGGCACGGGCCGGTGTCTCGGTCCTGGCGGGCGGCGCAGTCACGCTCGTCGACTGCGAGATCGGGACACCCGGCACCGACGGGCTCGAAATGGAGGGCGCGGGGGCCGAGTTGACGGCCGTACGGGTACGGGTGCGCGGTGCGGGCCGGCACGGGGCGAGCATCGGGGCGGACGCGAGCGCCGAGCTGACCGAGTGCGTGTTCGCGGCGGGTGGCGGGGACGGACTGCGGACGGTGAGCGGGCTGCGGGTGCGCGCCGCCGGGTGCACGGTCACCGGGAACAAGGGCGCGGGCGTACGCCGCGGGTCCACCGCGGGCGAGCTGGTGCTCGACCGGCTGACCAGCGAGGAGAACGGCGAGCCCGACATCACGGGCGAGAGCGACGGGCAGGAGGGCGCCCCCGGTGACCCGCGCGGCCCGCTGGCGCGGTTGGACGAACTGGTCGGTCTGCGCGCCGTGAAGGAGCAGGTCGCCACCCTGGTCAACCTCAACCGGCTGGCCGAACGGCGCCGCGAGGCGGGGCTCCCCGTCCCGGCCACCGCCCGCCATCTGGTGTTCGCGGGCCCGCCCGGCACCGGCAAGACGTCGGTGGCCCGGCTGTACGGGAGCATCCTCGCGACGCTGGGGGTCCTGCGGTCCGGCCATCTGGTCGAGGTGGCCCGCGCCGACCTGGTGGCGAAGGTGGTCGGCGGTACCGCGATCAAGACCACCGAGGTCTTCGAAGAGGCCCTGGGCGGTGTGCTGTTCATCGACGAGGCCTATGCGCTGACCCAGGGCGGCCCTTCGGGCGGCGGCGCGGACTTCGGGCGGGAGGCCGTCGACACGCTGGTGAAGCTGATGGAGGACCACCGGGACGACGTGGTGGTCATCGCGGCCGGCTACTCCTCCGAGATGCACACCTTCCTGGCCTCCAACCCGGGCCTGGCGTCGCGTTTCAACCGTACGGTCGAGTTCGAGAACTACACGGTCCCCGAGCTGATCACCATCGTCCGGCTGCTGTGCGAGCAGAACCGCTACACGGTGGGCGAGGAGACCGAACGGGCGCTGGCCGTGCACTTCGAGCGGATGCACAAGGACACGTCGTTCGGCAACGCGCGCGCGGCCCGCAAGGTCTTCGAGGAGCTGATCGACCGGCAGGCGCTGCGGCTCGCCGTCATGCCTGAGGTCTCCGAGGAGGACCTCACGACGCTGCTCCCTTCGGACGTGGGCGAGCAGGCAGCGGCGGCGATCGGCGCGGGCGAGAGCGAGCCGGCCGACGCCGCCAGGCTCGACGCGATCATGGCGGAACTGGCCTCGCTGGTGGGTCTCGACGACGCCAAGTCGCAGGTGCAGGACCTGGTCAATCTGCTGGCGACGGCGCGCAGACGGCGGGCGGCCGGGCTGCCTGCCCCTTCGGTCGGCCACCATCTGGTCTTCACCGGCCCGCCCGGCACCGGCAAGACGTCGGTGGCCCGGCTGTACGGGGAACTGCTCGGTGCGCTCGGGGTGCTGCCGCGCGGCCAGCTGATCGAGGTGGCGCGGGCGGACCTGGTGGGCCGCTATGTGGGGCACACCGCCCAGCTCACCCAGGAGGTCTTCGCGCGGGCGCGCGGCGGTGTGCTCTTCGTCGACGAGGCGTACGCGCTGACCCCGGCGGGCGGCTCGGGCTCGGACTTCGGCCAGGAGGCGGTCGACACCCTGGTGAAGCTGATGGAGGACCACCGGGACGACACGGCGGTGGTGGTCGCGGGTTACGAGCGCGAGATGGACCGCTTCCTCGGCTCCAACCCCGGTCTGGGCTCGCGCTTCTCGCGCCGGGTGACGTTCGGCGCGTACTCGGCGGAAGATCTCGTGGAGATCGTGCGGCGCCAGTGCGAACGCGACGGGTACGACTGCGCACCGGAGACGGTGGTGCGGCTCGGGCGGCACTTCGACGAGGTGCCGCGCGACGCGAACTTCGGCAACGCGAGGTACGCGCGGCGGGTGCTGGAGTCGATGATGACGCGGCAGGCGGGCCGGCTGAGCGGGATGCCGGAGGCGGGGCCGCGGGAACTGCGGCTGCTGCTGCCGGAGGACCTGGTGGTGTGAGCTGATCCGGCCCGCCGCGAGCGGCAGCCACCTGTGATGGCGCATGAGGAAGCCCGGGACAGGACACTCCCGGCCCGCTCCTCCAGGGCCCAGGGCGCCGCACGCTGAATCCCGGGTCGGGGGGCTAGCCCCCGGGAAGGTGTCGGGCCGGCCCCAGCGCGCCCGGGCCGCTGCACGCGCGACGATCTTCTCGGCAGCGCTCGACAGCAAACACCTTGGGAGTGATCACACATGATCGGCAACGGGAAGCGGCTCGCGGCAGCGGCTCTCGCCCTGGCCGCGACGCTGGCCCCCGCGGCGGCCGCGTACGCAGCGCCGGCGGCGTCCGCACCGGCCGTCGCGTCGGCCCCCGTCCGCGCACTGGACCGGATCGCCCATCCGCTGCGGTCGACGGAGCCGGGCGCCGGCACGGCCGACCTGCACGCCCTGGGGGTGATGGCCGGCGACGCCAAGGTGGTCGGCGTGGGCGAGGCCACGCACGGCTCGCACGAGTTCTTCGCCCTGAAGGACCGGGTCTTCCGCTACCTCGTGGAGCAGAAGGGATTCACCACCTTCGCCCTGGAGATCAGCTGGTCGGCGGGTATGCGGATCGACGACTACCTCCAGCACGGCGACGGTGACCGCGACGCGCGGCAGGTCGTGCACGAGGTGATGGCCGGATCTCCCTGGGACCGCGAGGAGTTCGTGACCCTCGTCCGGTGGATGCGCGACCACAACCGCCGGCACCCCGACCGCCCGGTCCACTTCCTGGGCGACGACATCGGTGCGCCCAAGCTCGACGAGCAGGTCTTCGACAGCGTCACCGACTACGTACGGCGGACCCGTCCGGAGTCCCTGCCGCGCCTGAACGAGATCCTCACCGGTCTGCGCCCGCTCGACGACGCCATCGCCTATCTGAACCGGCCGCTCGCGGAGCGGCAGCAGAACGCGGCCAAGGCGCGGCAAGTACTCGAACTCGTACAAGGCCAGAGGTCGGGGGGCGGCGACAACTACGAGTTCGCCCTGCAGAACGCCCGTAACATCGCCCAGACCTACACCTTCCTGACCGTCGACCCCGGCGACCAGGAGTCGTTGACCGCCATGGAGCGCTACCGCGACCAGGTGATGGCCGAGACCACGGCATGGTGGCAGCGGCACACCGGCGGCAGGATCCTGCTGTCGGCCCACGACGACCACGCAGGCTACGTCGCCTCCGACCCCACGACGTACCCGAAGACCCAGGGCTCGTTCCTCCGCGACACCCTGGGCGCGGACTACCTCGCCATCGGCACCACCTTCGACCGGGGCGCGTTCCTCTCCAAGGACGAGGCGCTCGGCGGCGAGTGGAAGAAGTTCACCGTCGGCCCGGCCGGCCCCGGCACGAACGAGTACACGCTCGACCAGGTCCGGTACCGCGACTACTACGCCGACCTGCGCAAGGCCCCTGCCGCAGCCCGCAGCTGGCTGGACATCTCGCGGCCGACATACAACGTCGGCACGCAGTACCCGAACGACAAGACGCCCGAGATCGCCGTCGGCAGGGCCTACGACGTCCTGGTCCACCTCCACACCGTCCGGGAGGCAGGCAAGCTGTAGCGCCCCGGCGCGAACGGGGCGTCAGCCGGTCACCGGGCGGGCCGGCCGACGCCCATCAGCGTCTGCTGCCCGTTCGCGACGAGCTGGCGCGTACCGTCACCGTGCACGCCGTACACCTCCAACTGGCAGACGGTCAGCGTGCGTCCGGACTTCAGCACCGTCCCGATGGCCTCGATGTGCTCACCCACGGCGGGCGCCGGCAGGTTGATCTTGTACTCGACGGTGAGGATCTCGCTGTCCTCCCGCAACAGGGTCAGGCCCGCGTAGCCACCGGCCGGGTCACGCGGGCAATTCGTCCGCCGTCCACCGGGCGTCCACAACGGAGAGGCCGGGTGCGGCCCGGACCGCGGGACGCAGCACCGGCCCGCGCCGCACGGTCGATAGGATCACGCACATGCCGCCCCGCCTCGCTCAACTCCCGGCCACAGCCGCCCTCGTCACGCTCCTCGCGGGCGCGGCCACCGTCGCGGGGACGGCCGCTCCCGCGGTGGCCGACGACTCCCCGACGCTGCCCGCCGTCTCGTCCGCGCCGCCCGCGGCGGGCGGTTGTGTCCGGCCGTCGAAGAAGCACTCCGACCTGACTCCCTGGCCGCAGCGGTACATCGCGCCCTCCCGGGCCTGGCCCTCCGCGCGCGGCGCCGGGGTGACCGTCGCCGTGGTCGACACCGGGGTCGATGCCGGCGGGGCACCCGCGCTGGCGGGGCGGGTGACCGCCGGGCCCGATGTCGTGTCGGGCGGGACCGCGGGCAAGGACTGCGTCGGGCACGGCACCTTCGTGGCGGGGATCGTCGCGGCCGGGCAGAAGTCCGGCGTCGGGTTCGCAGGGGTCGCGCCCGACGCGCGGATCCTGGCGGTCCGGGTGACCGGCGCGGACGGGTCGGCGACCGCCGACAAGGTGGCCGCCGGAATCCGGGCGGCGGTGGCGGGCGGGGCCCGGGTGGTGGATGTGCCGCTCGCGCTGAACCGCGGCAGCGCCTCGCTCACCTCGGCGGTACGGGATGCGGTGCGGCACGACGCACTGGTCGTGGCCCCGGCGTACGGGCCGAGCAACTCGTCCGGGGAGGCGGCACCGGCCGCCTATCCGGCAGCGCTGCCGGGCGTGCTGGCCGTCGCCGCGCTCACCCCCGGGGGTGGCCCCGACCAGAGGGCCGCGCCCGCGACGGCCCCCGGCATCGCGGCCCCCGGCACCAGTCTCATGAGCATCGGCCCGGGCGGAGGCGGGCACTTCAGCGGCAGCGGCGCCGACCTGGCGACCGGTTTCGTGGCGGGTACGGCCGCACTGGTGGACAGCTACCGTCCCGGCCTGACCGCCCAGCAGCTCACGGACCGGCTGACGTCGACGGCGTACCCGGGGGCGGCTGGCACCCGGTCGCTGACGGGCGCCGGAACGGTCGACCCGGCGGGCGCGGTGACAGCCGTACTGCCCACGTCGGCGCCCCGCCCCGCACGCCCCGAACCCGCACCGCAGCTCGCGGCCAGTACCGGGCACAGCGCCCACGCGGGCGCGGTCGCTGTGGCCGGTGGCGCGGCGGGGCTCATCGCGCTGACGGCGTTCTTCGCGGTGGTGCTCCCGCGTGCACGGCGCCGGGGCTGGCGCGCGGGGGTCTGACTCCGGGGCCGCAGGGCTCCTGTACCCAGCCGTCCCGGGGCTGTCGTCCCGGGGGCCTGCCGTGCACGTGTCTGCCGTGCACGGGCCTGCCGTGTGGTCGCCGCGACCAGGTTGATGAGAGTGCCCCCGCCGGTGAATGCGAAAGATCCGAAACCGAGGGGGCCCACCGCGCCGGTCACGGCGTGACGATGGCGAAATCGGGGTCGGGGGTGTCGAGCAGGCCGACCAGGGTCGCGAGGACCTGGGGATCACCCTGGACGTGGACGCCGTCCAGTCCCTTGCCGGCCAGGACGGCGAGGAGTTGCGGTTTGGTCAGGGTCAAGGTCAGGTCGGCGGCCGGGACCGGGTCGCTCGCCTCCGGGCCGGTGCTGCGGTAGGTGAGGGCTCCGTTGGACAGCAGCAGGTGCCAGGTACGGCCCTCGTCCGTGACGTTCCAGCTCATCGTGAGCTTCTCGTTCCACGCGCGCGGGCCGTCGACGCGGATGGCGAGGGAGTCGATGAGCATGTCGACGGTGAGCGCCATCGCCATCTCGGGGTTGGTCGTCTCCAGCGCGGTGTGCGCGACGGTGCCGCGCAGTTCCTGGGCGCCCATCAGGTAGAAGTTGCGCCAGGTGCCGTTCTCCGCGCCGTAGCCGAGCTTTTCGTACACCGCGGCCAGTGCCTGCGTGGCGGTGGCGTCGTCGGGGGCGGCGAAGACGGCGTGCCCCAGCAGGGTCGCGGCGAAGCGCAGGTCCCCGGAGGCCGCGTACTCCTGGCCCTTGGCGACCAGCGCGGACACGCCGCCGTAGTCGGCGGCGAACCGCTTGGCCTGCTCGACCGGCGGGTGCTCCCACAGGTGGGCGGGGTTGCCGTCGAACCAGCCCATGTAGCGCTGGTAGATGGCCTTCACGTTGTGACTGACCGAGCCGTAGTAACCACGGTTGGCCCACCGGTTCGCGATCGCCGGCGGCAGCTCGATCCGCTCGGCGATCTCCATGCCGGTCAGTCCCTGGTTGGTCATGCGCAGGGTCTGGTCGTGCAGGTACGCCCACATGTCCCGCTGCCCCGCCAGATGTTCGACGATGCGGTCCCGGCCCCAGGTGGGCCAGTGGTGGGAGGCGAACGCGACCTCCGCCCGGTCGCCGAACAGGGTGATCGTCTCGCCCAGGTAGTGGGCCCAGATGCGGGTGTCGCGGACCACCGCGCCGCGCAGGGTCAGGATGTTGTGCATGTTGTGGGTCGCGTTCTCCGCCATGCACAGCGTGCGCCGGTCGGGGAAGTAGAAGTTCATCTCCGAGGGGGCCTCGGTGCCCGGCGTCATCTGGAAGACGATCCGCACCCCGTCGAGGGTCTCTTCCTGGCCGGTGCGGGTGATGTCCACCGTCGGCGGCACGAGGGTGATCGTGCCCTTGGACGTCGTCATCCCCAGCCCCGCGCCGATATGCCCGGCGGGGCCCTTGTCCAGTTCGGCGCCGTACATGTAGACCGCGCGGCGGGTCATCGCACCGCCCGCGTACACGTTCTCCGCGACCGCGTGCTCCAGGAACCCGGCCGGGGCGAGGACAGGCACCGGCGGGTGGCCGTGCGGCAGGATCCCGCGGGAGCCGCCGAAGTGGTCGCCGTGCGAGTGCGTGTAGATCATCCCCGTGACCGGGCGCTTCCCGCGGTGCTCGCGGTACAGGGCGAGCGCGGCGGCCGCGGTCTCGGCGGAAATCAGCGGGTCGATGACGATGACCCCGGTGTCGCCCTCGACCAGGGTCATGTTCGACAGGTCCAGGTTGCGGACCTGGTAGATCCCCTCGGTGACTTCGAACAGGCCCTGTTTGTTGCACAGTTGACTCTGCCGCCACAGGCTGGGGTGCGCGGTGCCGGGGCAGTCATCGCCGAGGAACGCGTACGCGTCGCTGTCCCAGATCACCCGGCGGTCGTCCGCCCGGACGACCGCCGGGGTGAGGGCGGCGACGAAGCCCCGCTCGGCGTCCTCGAAGTCGGACCTGTCTGCGTAGTCGAGTTCATCCATGGACAATGAATAGCCCAAAAGGCACATTTTTCCCCGTACGTGCGTCTCGCGCGCCATGCGCCCGCCGAAGCCGAGGAGGCCGCGGCGGACGGCGGCCTGCCGCTGCGGTCCGGGGCCGGTTGTGGAGAACCATGCATTCCGGTACCGCGTCTGTTCTTGGTGAGGGACCGGAACGGTCCCGGACCGATCCGCGCGGAACGCAGCCGAGAGGGAGATGAGAGTTCATGGGTCCAGAACAGGGGTCGATATCCGTCATGGCGTTCGGCTTGCTCTTCGGGGCCGTGGGCGGCGCGAGCCTGTTCAAGGCGCGTTGGCTGCGACGCCACGGGGCGCGGGCGTACGGCACCGTCATCCGGCTGGCCAGGACCTCCGGTGAAGGCGGGTCGAGCTACCACCCGGTGGTGCAGTATCAGACCGCCAACGGCCAGGTGATGGAGGTCAGGTCCTCGCAAGGGAAAAGCCGGCGGAGCAGCCTTCGAGCCGGCTCGCCTGTCACCGTCCACTACGACCCGGCCAAGCCGCAGCGGATGGCCATCGACGGCCACTCCGGCGGCGGTGGCATGGTCGTCTTCTGTGTCTTCGGAGCCGTGATCTTCCTGATTGGCGCGCGGGTGCTGTTGTCGACGGTGGCGTGACGGAGCGCCCCGTGTCCGGCGGGTGATCCGGCGAGCTAGCTCTGCGCCGTGGGGCGGACGACGATGTCGCCCACGTCGACACTGTCCGGCTGCTCGATGGCGAAGGCGATCGCGCGGGCGATGGCGTCCGGCGGGATGGCGATGTCGCCCATACGGGCCAGGGTTTCGGCCCTCATCTCCGGAGCCATGGAATCCGAGAACTCCGTGCGCGTGAACCCGGGCGAGACAACGGTGACGCGCAGACTGCCCCCGGCCTCCTGGCGCAGCCCCTCGGAGATGGTGCGTACGGCGTTCTTGGTGCCGGCGTACACCGACTGGAGCGGCACGATGCGCAGCCCGGCGGTGGAGACCGTGTTCACGAAGTGCCCGAAGCCCTGCTCCCGGAAGACAGGCAGCGCTGCGGCGATCCCGTACAGGACCCCCTTGAGGTTGACGTCGATCATCTCCTCCCAGTCCTCGACGCGCAGTTCGTCCAGCGGGGAGATCCGGCCGACCCCGGCATTGCTGACGAGGACATCGACCTTGCCGTAGCGGTCACGGGCCAGCGCGACCAGACCGGTCAGGTCCTCCCGGCGCTTCACGTCCGTGCGTGCGTGCGCGGCCTGGCCGCCGGCCTGCTCGATGCGGGCGGCCAGCGCCTCAAGACGCTCCGGCCGACGTGCGCCGAGCACCACTTTCGCCCCCCGCTCGGCCAGCAGCAGCGCGGTCGCCTCGCCGATCCCGCTGCTGGCGCCCGTGATCACAACGACCTTGCCTTCGATTCCCGACATGAGATCCTCCGAAGCTCCGACAGGGGCATGAGTACAGCGCACCGTCCACAGCGTCTACAGTGGAAGTGGAGGCGCCGCCGGTTAGCTGCACTGTAAGTGGACACGCCTCCACTTCGCAAACAGGCATGAGGGAGCGAGCCATTGACGGCACGGGATGCGGGACGGCCGCTGAGGGCTGACGCACAGCGCAACCGGGACAAGATCCTGGCCACCGCGGTGCGGGTGTTCACCGAAGAGGGACTGGACGCCCACCTCGAACGGATCGCCAGGGAGGCGGGCGTGGGGACCGGCACGCTCTACCGCAACTTCCCGACCCGGGAGGTCCTGATCGAGGCGGCCTACCGCAACGAAGTGGCGCGGCTGTGCGACGCCGTCCCCGAGCTCTTGGCGACGATGCCGCCACATGAGGCCCTGCGCGCCTGGACAGGTCGTTTCATCGACTACGTCACCGCCAAACTCGGCATGGCCGAAGCCCTGCGCGCCGTCGTCGCCTCGGGAGGCGACCCGTACGGCCACAGCCGCGACATGATCCAGGCCGCCATCACGACCCTCATGGAAGCCGGTACCGCCGCCGGCGCCCTGCGCTCCGACATCCGCCCGACCGACATGTTCGCCGCCCTCGCCGGCATCGCCGTCACTTCGGCGAAACCCGAGCAACGGGACCAGGCCGAACGTCTCCTCGACCTCATCCTGGACGGGCTGAAACCGCCACAGCACCCCGAAAGCTGACGGCACGCATCGCGGGCCTCGGTTCAGTACGGCCCGCGTCGTGAGGTCGGCTCCGTGCCCGCTGCGTCAGACATGCAGGGTGGGGCGGTAGGTGAGTTCCTGGATATGGCTGTCGAGCGTTCGGGACTCGATCAGTTCCAGGTCGAAGTCGGCCGCACCCCGGAAGATCGGGTTCTCTCCGGTGCGTCCGGTGACCACAGGGAAGAGCGTCACCTGTACGCGGTCGACCAGACCGGCGGCCATCAGCGCCCGGTTCATCGACAGGCTGCCGTGCGAGCGCAGCGGCACCCCGGACTCCTCCTTGAGCCGGGCGACGACGTCGACGGCGTCTCCGGCCACGACGGTCGCGTCCGGCCAGTCGAGGGGGCCTTCCAGAGTGCTCGACACCACCGTTGCGGGCAGGCTCCTCATCCGTGTCACCCAGGGGTCACGTACGTCCGACTCCTCGCTGCTCGCGGCCAGCAGCTGTGCGAACGCCCGGTAGGTGTTGGCCCCGAGGACCATCCGCTGCTCCTCGGCGTACAGGGCGAGGCGATGGGCCAGAAGCTCGGGGCCCTGCTTGCCCCAGTAGCCGCTCCACCCGCTGCTCGCGGTGCCGAAGCCGTCGAGGGTGGAAAAGACGTCGAAGGTGTAGGCAGCGGTCATGATGCGCTCCTCAGGTGCGGCCGATCGCGTGGTGGGGTGCCGAGGTTAGGGGCGCGGCGCCGCGCCTGCCGGTAGACCCGCAGGGCCGTTCGGATCGCGGCCCGCGGACTCCGGAGTCAGCCCCCACCTCGGCATCCCGCTCCGCCTACTCCCCCGCTTCCCGCTCCGCCCGCTCGTCGCGCAGCGCCGTCTGTACCTGCACCGTGCTGCGGCGCGTGATGTACAGACCCCGGCCGGGCGGGAGCAGCCTCGGCTTGGTGCCGGTGATGATCTGCCCCTCGGTGGGCGGGCAGGACAGCTGGAGCACCGGCGTGTTGGCCTCGACGAGGCGGCGCAGCAGCTGGTCGGTCATCATCGAGCGGGACGCGCCGTTGGCGCTGCGGGCCACGATGACGTGCAGCCCGACCTCGGTGCCCTGCGCCAGATACGGCAGCAGCGGGGCGAACGGGTCGGGTCCACCGCTGCCGATCAGCTCGTAGTCGTCGATGACGACGAACAGCCGCGGGCCCTTCCACCAGTCGCGCTTCGCCAGCCGCTCCGGTGCGATGTCCGGGCCCGGCACCCGGTCGGCCATGGCGCGGGCGGAGCCGCTGACCATCTCCTGGAGCTGGGCCGGGCCGACGGCGTACCCGAGGCGGTAGGGCTCCGGTACGGCTCCGGCCAGGCGGCGGCGGTAGTCGGTGACCATGACCCGGGCCTCGCCGGGGCCGTACCGCCGGGTGACGGCTTCGCAGACCATGGCGAGCAGGTTGGTCTTGCCGGACTCGGCGTCGCCGACCACGACCAGGTGCGGGTTCTCCTCGAAGTCGTGGCGGAAGGTGTCCAGTTGGACGTCCCGGAGGCCGATCGGGACGCGCAGGTCACCGTCCGGTTCGGGCAGTTCGGACGCGGGCAGGGTGAGCGGCAGCATCCGTACGGGCGGTGCCTTGGGCCCGTCCCAAGCGGCGGCCGTCTCGCGGACCAGGGCGTCCACGCCGTCCGAGAGGGTGTCGACCGAGGGTTCTCCGTCGATACGGGGCAGCGCGGCCAGGAAGTGCAGCCGCTCGTCGGTGAGCCCCCGGCCGGGGATCTTCGGCACGGTCGCGGCGGCCCGCATGTTGATCGCGGAGTCGACCGGGTCACCGAGCCGCAGTTCGAAGCGGGTGCCGAGCTGGTCGCGCAGGGCGCTGCCGATCTCGCCCCAGCGGGTGGCGGCGATGATCAGGTGGACGCCGAAGTTGAGCCCGCGGGACGCGATGAGGGTGAAGGTCGGCACCAGGTCCATGAAGTCCTGGCGGATCGTGCTCCAGCCGTCGACGACGAGGAAGACGTCACCGTAGGCGTCGTCGGCGAACTCACCGGCCGCACGCTTGCGCCGGAAGTCGGCCATGGAGGCCAGGCCGTGATCGGCGAACTGCCGCTCACGGCGAGCGATCAGCGCGGTGATCTCGGCGACGGTGCGGAGCAGCCGCTCCGGGTCGAGACGGCCGGTGACACCGCCGACGTGCGGGAGTCCGGAGAGCGCGGAGAGCCCGCCGCCTCCCAGGTCGAGGCAGTAGAACTGCACCTCGCGCGGGGTGTGGGTGCGGGCGACGGCGGTGATGAGCGTACGGACGAGGGTGCTCTTGCCGCTCTGCGGGCCACCCGCGATGCCGACGTGCCCGCCCGCACCGGAGAGATCCGCGGTCAGCTCGTCGCGCCGCTGGTCGAACGGCCGGTCCACGATGCCGACCGGCACGGTGAGCGGGCGGCGCGCTTCGGGCGATCCGGGCGGGGGCAGCAGCAGATCGAGCGTGGGCGGTTCGGCGAGCGGGGGCAGCCACACCTGGTGGGCGTGCGGGCCCGAGTCCTCCAGGCGCTCGACGGCGATGGTGAGCAGACTGGCGGTGGCCTCGTCGGCCGGAGCCGTCTCGGCGGGCGCGCCTTCCGGCTCGACTTCACTCTTCGGCAGTTGCCTCGGCGGAACCCAGCCGGCCTGGAACGGCACGACCTGTCCGGCGACGACCGCCTGGCGTACCGCGGGGCGGACGACCCGGTAGGGCCCGGAGACGAAGGCGGCCTTGAACCGGGTGAGCGTGCCGACGTCGTTCTTCAGCAGGCCGCTGCCCGGCTGCGGCGGCAGCTCGTAGGCGTCCGGGACGCCGAGCACGCCGCGGCTCTCCATCGCGGAGAAGGTCCGCAGCCCCACCCGGTAGGAGAGATGGGACTCCAGCTGGTGGATGCGGCCCTCGTCCAGGCGCTGCGATGCCAGCAGCAGATGCACCCCGAGGCTACGGCCGAGCCGTCCGATCATGACGAACAGGTCGAGGAAGTCCCGGTGGGCGGCGAGGAGTTCACTGAACTCGTCGACGACGACGAAGAGCGTGGGCAGCGGCGCGAGATCGGCGCCGCCTTCGCGGGCCTTCTCGTACTCAAGGAGCGAGGCGTAGTTGCCCGCCCTGCGCAGGAGTTCCTGGCGGCGCATCAGTTCACCGTGCAGGGCGTCCCGCATACGGTCCACGAGTGCTACCTCGTCGGCGAGGTTGGTGATGACGGCGGAGGTGTGCGGCAGCCGGTCGAGACCGAGGAAGGTCGCGCCGCCCTTGAAGTCGACGAGTACGAAGTTGAGCGTCTCGGACGAGTGGGTGAGCGCGAGGCCGAGCACCAGGGTGCGCAGCAGCTCCGACTTGCCCGATCCGGTGGCGCCGATGAGCATCCCGTGCGGGCCCATGCCGCCCTGCGCCGACTCCTTGATGTCCAGGACCACTTGGCTGCCGTCGGCGGCGAGACCGACGGGGACGCGCAGCCGGTCGCCGGACGCACGCCGTTCGTGCAGCCGGGTGAGGTCGGCGGAGTGCAGATCGTGGATGCCGAGCAGACCGGTCAGCTCCATGTCCTCCTGGAGCGGCTGCTCGGAGCGGGCGGTGGCGCCCAGCCGGTACGGGGCCACGGCCGCGGCCAGTGCGCGCGCGGCACGCGGGCCGAGGGTCTCGGGGCGGCCCACGGGCGTCTCAGCGGTCTTGCCGTCCGGGTCGGTGGTGACCATCGAGAGTTCGTCGGGGGTGACGCGGAAGCGTAGTGTGCCGCGCGCGGAGGCCCCGTCGAGGGCCCCGCGTACGTCGAGGACCAGGGCGTTGCGGTAGCCGGGCCCGGCTATCCGCGCGCCGGCGGGGACGGCGGCGGTGTCCAGGACGATGACGGTGTACGGCTCGTCGCGGCTCGGTTCGGCGCCCGGCTCGAACGCCGGGCGCCCGCCGAACTCCTCGCCCAGCAGCGGCTCCAGCTCGGAGACGGCCTCGGCGACGAGGCGGGAGGTGCCCGCGCCGTCGGTGTCGGACGGGTGCTGGGCGTGCGGCAGCCACTTCACCCACTCCCAGTCCGGGATCGCGCCGCCGTCGGCGACGACCACGACGGCGAGATCCTCCGGTGCGTGCAGCACGGCGAGCTGTCCGACCATGGCGCGGGCGGCGCCGCGGGCGGTCTCCAGATTGCGCGCGGCCGTCGCGGCGGCGTCCGCGCCATGGGGTCCGGTCTCCTCCCCGGCCTTGCTGCCGGACAGCAGGATCACCCGGGCGAAGGAGCGCATCCGGACGGCGATCGGCTGCCCCGGCACCGTCGAGTACGCCCGGATGAAGCGGCGCAGCGCGTGTGCGCAGAGCGGTTCGAGGTCTTCGACGGGCTTGGTGGAGAGCGGGTTGAGGGTGAGCGCGAGCTGACGGGTGCCGGTGGCGACCCGGATCTCGGCGAAGTCCTCATGAGTGGTGCGGCGTTCCCAGAGCCGCCCGCCGCGCACCAGCGAGACGAGCGAACCGGGCTCGGGGTGGTGCCAGGCATCGGCGCGCCGCTGCTCGTCGATGGCCTTGCGGATACGGCGGCGGCTGGTGGCCAGGTAGCGCAGGTAGTCGCGCCGTTCGCCGCGCAGCCGCCGTTTGCGGTCTCCGGCCGCGCGGATGAACTGGCTGATGAGCATGCCGACCGCGGACAGCAGCATCATCCCGATGGCGACCCACATCAGGATGCCGCTGCTCTCGCCGGGCCTGATGAAGATCAGTACCATGCCGAGCGAGCTCAGCGCCATGGGCAGATAGGTGATGACGCCGCTCATGGCGCTCTGGGACTCGGGCAGTGCGGGTGGTTCCTGGAGGGTCAGCTCGCCCTGCGGCAGCTGCGGGCCCGGCCGGCGCGGGGGGCGCCTGAACGTGACGGTGCTCAAGAGGGCAGGGCCTTCCTGGTCCAAGGAGACAGAGTTGAATTACCTGTGGGTTAACGGACGGATAAGAAACAGTTGTCCGTTGTGCCGCAGGAGAATTTCATCAACCACCCACCATTGACGGCCAGGTAGTTGATCCGATGATCGGTTCGAACTCACGATAGTGTTCGCCCCGTTCCCGGGTCGACCCGCACCCCCGGACGGGAGAGAATCGAAACGCCGTGAGCGACACCACCGTCGGATTGTGCCGAATAGCCGTAAGAGCGCCTGAAAATTCCTATGAGTTGGGCGTACCGGTCGACGTACCGCTGGCCGACCTCATCCCCGTCCTCGTCGAGTACGCCGGCGGGGAGCCGCACGAGCAGGGCGCCGCCCATGGCGGCTGGACCCTCCAGCGGCTGGGCGCCGCCCCCCTGGACGAGGAAGGGACCCCGCAGTCGCTGGAGTTGCGCGACGGCGAGACGCTGTACCTGCGGGCCCGTCACGAGACGCTTCCCGAAGTCGACTTCGATGATCTGGTCGACGGAATCGGCGAGACGCTGCGGGCCCGGCCCGACACCTGGCGTCCCGCGCTGACCAGACGGCTGCTGATCGGTCTTGCCGTGGCCGGTCTGACGGCGGCTCTGTTCACCGTCGCGCTGCCCGGCCCCACCGGCTGGCGGGCCGCCGCTGCCGCCGTACTCGCCGTACTGCTGCTCGCCGGGGCCACGGCCGCGTCGCGCGCTGTCGGGGACGCGGGGGCGGGCGCTGCTCTCGGGCTGATGGCCGTGCCCCATCTGGCGCTGGCCGGGGCGCTGTTGCCGACCGCCGGGCACGGCGAGTCCGTGTTCGGGCCGCGGCTGCTGGCAGGCGGCGCTGCCGCGGCGGGCGCCGCGGTCCTCGCGCTGGCCGCGGTCGGCGCGTTCGCCCCGCTGTTCCTGGGGGCCTTCACCGTCGCCCTGTTCGCTGCGGTCGGCGGCATCGTCTGCGCGGGCGGTGTGCCGCTGTCGCACACCGCCGGCTATCTCGCGGTGGGCGCGGTCGCCACCGGAAGCTTCGTACCGGGTCTGGCCTTCCGCCTGGCCGGGCTGCGGCTGCCACCACTGCCGTCCAGCGCCGACGAACTCCAGGAGGGCATCGAGCCCTTCGAGGCCGAGCGGGTCCGGGTGCGTGCCCGGTCCGCCGACGCCTACGCCACCGGCTGCTCCGCCGCGCTGGGGCTGATCCTCGCGGGCTGTGTGACGGCGCTGCTCACCGGGCCCGAATCCGACGGCTGGCCGGCGCCGGTCCTCGCGGTGACGCTCGGCCTGCTGCTGCTGCTGCACACCCGGACCGTCGGCGGTGCCTGGCAGCGTCTGGTCATGGCGGTGCCCGGGGCGTACGCCCTGGTACTCGCGGCCTGCACGGACGCGGTCGGTACCGGCCTGCCGGGGCGGCTGGAGGTCACCGGCATCCTGACGGCCGCAGCGGCGGTCACGGTGATCGCCGCCTGGACCGTGCCCGGCCGCAGGCTGGTGCCGTACTGGGGGCGCGCGGCCGACATGCTGCACAGCCTGACGGCGCTCGTGCTTCTGCCGCTCGCACTGCTGCTGGCCGGGGTGTTCGGCACGCTGCGCGGCATCTGGGGCTGACGGCCCCGCTCACGATCAGCACACTGAGGAAGCAGAGCAGTGAGGAACACCCATGCAGTCCAGGCGTGACCAGGTCCAGGCCCATTTGTTCGTCATGGGCCGGCTCTCCTCCGGTATGCAGCGCGCCGAACCGGACGCACCCGACACCCCGACCGCCCGGACCTGGCGCGGGATCATCTGGGGCCTGCTGGCCGCCTGTCTCGCCGCGCTGGTCACGACGTTGTACGGCCTGATCTCGCCCGGCGGCGCGACGTCCTGGCGCACCGACGGCGCACTGGTGGTGGTCAAGGACTCGGGGGCCCGGTACGTCTACGTCGGCGGCACGCTGCACCCCGTACTGAACGAGGCGTCGGCGCGGCTGCTGGCCGGGGACAAGCTGTCCGTCCAGCAGGTCGCAGCGGCCTCCCTCGGGGACACTCCGCGCGGGACGCCGCTCGGCATCGTGGGTGCGCCCGACGGGCTGCCGAAGGGCTCGCTCGACCGGGGCACCTGGTCGGTCTGTGCGGGCCGCAAGGACACCGGAACCGGCGGCACCAGCACGGTCACCTCCGCGGTGATCGGTGCCGAACCGGGCGGCAACGGACTGGGCGCCAAGGACGGCGTACTGGTGTCGTCACCCCATGGAGGGGTCCAACTCCTCTGGCAGGGAAGGCGGTTCGCGGTCGACACCAAGCACGGTGCGGCTGCGGCGCTCGGCTGGGCGGGGACCACCGCCCCGTACCCGGTCGGCGACGCCTTCCTCGCCTCGCTGGTGGCCGGGCCCGACCTGGCGGCCCCCGAGGTGCCGGGCCGTGGCGGGGCGGGTCCGCGGCTGGCGGGTGCGGCGAGCCGGACCGGCCAGCTGTTCACCGGCGACGGCGGCCAGCACTATCTGCTGCGCAAGGACGGGCTCGTACCGCTGACGGACACCCTGCACCGGCTGCTGCTCGGCGACCCGCGCACCCAGGCGCAGGCGTACGGCGGCGCCGCAGTGCGCGAACGCGCGGTGGGCCCGGCCGACCTGGCCGCCCATCAGGTCCCGGCGTCGGCAGGTGCGGCGCTCGCCGCCGACCTGCCCGCGACCGCACCGCATCCGGTGTCGGCCACCGCAGGTCAGGACGTGTGCGCCCGGGTCGCTCCCAGCGGCTCCGGGCACACCACGACGGTGGCACTGGTCGACGCCACACAGGTGCCGGGCGGGGCGCCGGACGCCGAACCGGGTGTACGAGCCGGGTGCCTGGCCGCGGACCGGGTCTGGGTGCGACCGGGCTCGGGCGCCCTGGTGACGGCCCACTCCACGGCGGGCACCGGTTCCACCCGTTATCTGGTCACTGATGCGGGCGCCGCGTACCCGGTGCCCGGCGACGATGCGCTCAAGCAGCTCGGCTACCCGGTGAGCGAGTCGGTACAGCTGCCCGCGCCGCTGCTGGACCTGCTGCCGACCGGACCGAGTCTCGACCCGCAGGCGCTGGCGCGGGGCGGAATAGTAGGGGCCGGCCAGCCCACTGCGGAAGGTACCGGTAAGGAAAGAGTTGCAGGCACCCCGAATCAATCCAATGAACGATGCAGCAACAATTGACGTCAAAGCTCAAGCGAAGATCAAATGTTGATCCAGCAGGGTCAGTTGAGCGCTTCTCATGAGTATCGTGACGACACATGTCCGAATCCTGATGTGACCTGATGTGAATGGGGCCGACCATGAGCGATAACGCGCCTGGACTGTTCAACCGGCAGCAAGTAGACGTCGACAAGGCCCGTACGGCCCTGGAGAACCACGTGGCCACCATGGCCCGCGCGGGTGCCACGGTATCGGCGATCCACGACGACGTACGGATGGCGTACGTCGCCGACTCCTCCAGCATCTTCAGCAGCAAGCTCCAGCAGTGGATGCAGTCGTACAACGACATCAAGGGCAAGGTCGACGCTCTGCACTCCTCGCTGACGGCGGCCGACTCCATCCACAACACCAGTGAGATGGACGCCTCCCAGTACGCGAGCGCCTGGGACGGCGGCGGCAGCGGCTACTACCAGGCCCTCTCCGGCTGATCCACGGCCAACTCGCCCACCAGCACGGCCCCTTCCCCTCCCTCTCCCACATCTCCCGAAAGGACGACCGGACATGGCGGACGTCACACTCGAAGTCCAGCGTGCCAACGCGGCCATCGACGACATGGTCAAGGCCAACACGGACATGGTGAACGCGCTCCAGGAACTGCTCAGTCAGCTCGGCCCGCTCAAGGCGTCCTTCTCCGGTCAGACCGCGGCGGTGTACGAGGACTTCCAGAACCAGGCCAACACCGCCATCCAGACGATGAACGCCCAGTTCGGCACCGGCCAGCAGGCCCTGAAGGAAATGGTCGACGGGCAGGTCGCGGGTGACAAGCGCGGCTCAGGGATGTTCTGACCATGGCCAAGGACGACGGCGACGACGGGGACACCGGCACCTTCAAGGTGACCGAGGGCTGGCTCAAGGGTGAGGCCCGTACCAGGGTCCTCGGGCTCCAGGGCTGGCTCCAGTCGGGCCCCGACTACGCGACGCTGGGCGAATACGCAACCGAGTCGGGCGTCCACAAGGGACTCCTCGCGGGCTCGGGCACCCTGGGCGCCGACGCGACTCTGCACAAGGTGTTCACTCAGCTCTGCTCAAGCCTCAAGACGCAGCTGGACGTCATCGGGGACGGTTTCACCACCCTGTCGATCGACATGGCGACCGTCGACACCATTCTCCAGAACAGCGAGGACGACGCCGCCCTGACGGCGGCGGAGATGGACATGGAGCTGGCGAACGCCCTCAAGGAGTTCGGCGGCGCTCCCACCGCTCCTCCCAGCCCGTAACTCCGGTACGCGGCACCGGCACCGTCCGACGCCAGCGTCGGGCGGTGCCGGACCGTCCTGCGCCTCCACCGCTCAGCCTCCGCACTGCGCAACTGTCTGCTTCACACCCGTAAGGAACCCGCCATGGCCACCCCCTCGAAGCCGGAGGACTCATTCCCCGACCGGAAGTGGGAGGACGCACTCGCGTTCGTCGCCCCCAAAGACGGCGATCTGGCCAAGGTGACCAACCGCACGGATGTGACCAAGGATCCGTGGTTCAAGACCGATCACGTGGCAGTCTCGGATACCAACGGCGACGCCGGCCCTCCCTCAGGTTATGACTACGGCTGGTCGCAGGGCTGGGCGGCCAGTGGCGGCAGCAGGTACACGTACCAGATCGGGTTCAGCCTGACGCCCGAGGTCGGAGATAACGGCTCGGACACCGCGCTGTCCAAGTTCATCCACGAACCCTGGGCCATCATCGGGCCGCCGTTGAACACCCTGATCGGCAACTCCTCGATCAGCGTCGGCAGTTTCGACGACGGGGCGATGATGCTGCGCAACGTTCTCAATCACATGGATTTCCTGGAGAACGACATCAAGGCGTGGGTCAAGGACATCAACGTGCCGGACTCCGAGATGCAGGGCACGGCGGCCGGGGCCTTCAAGCGGGTCCTCGTGGCCGTGCAGCAGCAGGTGGCGTACCTCCACCAGGAGGTGGTGAACCGCGGGGACATCCCGACTCTCATGGACAGTGCGCGTGTCAAGCTCCACGATGCGATGGCCGCGTTGGTCAACGCGGCCGACACCTTCCGCAACGCCCCGGGCGGCTGGCCCGCCACCCATGTCCACGACATTTTCTTCAACGCCATGGCCGGCGCGACACTCACGTTCAGCGCGGACAGGGGTTCCGTCACTCTCGACGTCCCAGGACTCGGAAATCCAGTCAAGCCGGAATTCTGGTCCACGCTGGAGCAGCAGTCGAAGGACGCCTGGTTGAAGGGGGTGGCGGATGTGCTGGACATCGTCGCCAAGCCCCAGATGGGCTACGTGCAAACCGCCTACCAGGCCGCAATCGACGTGATCCCGGCGGCCGCCCTCACCAAGCCGCCGTACCGCGATCTCAACGCACCGAAGCCGCCGGGCGACGACACCAACTCCGGCGACAAAAAACCCCCCGGCGACGACACCGACACCGGTGACAAAAATCCGCCCGGCGACGACACCGACACCGGCGACAAGAAGCCCCCCGGGGACGACACCAACACCGGTGACAAGCCGCCGGGTTCGGGCATCACCGGGCCGCCGAAGACCGAATCCAACGTCCCGCCCCCGCCGCCGCAGTCGAAGACGACCGGCCCCCCGCAGACCAACGAGGGTAACGGCGCCGGCAACACGCTGCTCGACAAGAACAACCAGTCGATCAAGGACTCGAAGGGCAACGAAACCCAGATCCCGCCCGGGTCCCACATCAACAAGGACGGCACGATCACCGGGCCCGACGGCAAACTGCTGTTGGGCGCCGACAAGAAGCCCCTCATGGCTCCGCCGAACTCCCACATCGGCCCCGGTACGACGACCGGCAACAGCAATAGCAACAGCAAGACCGGCCAGCAGCAGCTGAAGGAGCAGCAGGAGCTGGCGGAGAAGCAGATCAAGCAGCAGAAGGTCAACCAGCAGCAGCAGCTGAAGGACCAGCAGGATCTGCAGGAGAAGCAGCTCAAGCAGCGGAAGGCGCAGGAGGCCCAGGAGGTCGAGCAGGAGAAGGCCTACCAGAAGGCCCTCTCCCAGATTCGCGGTGACGCCCGTACCGAGACCAGCGGCAACGGGTACGGGAACAAGACCGGAGGCGGCGGCAAGAACAAACTGAACCTGGAGGAGCTGCCGCCCCGGGGCAACGAGCGGCTCCCCAACAGCCGGAGCATCGGCGACCCCAAGACCTCGGTCTCGGACCGCGTCCGGACCCGCACCTCGGCCGACGAGCCCAATCTGGCCGCGGAGGAGTCCGCGGTCAGGCAGTCCTCCGCGATGAACCGCACGTCGTCCAACGGCCAGCCGATGATGCCTCCCATGGGTGGCGGAGGCGGCGGCGGGGGCGGCGGCGAGCGGGACCGTGAGCGCCGCACCTGGCTGGCAGAGGACGAAGAGACCTGGGGCACCTCCCAGGCAGCAGCACCGGGAGTGATCGGCTGATGGGTAACGGATTCCAGGAACAGCTCGACGAGATGATGGGAAAGCTCGCCGAGCACCGCGATTCCCTCCTCGCGACCCAGCGGGAGCTGGCCAAGTACACGGTCACCGTGCAGTCGAAGGACCGGTTGCTGACGGTCGTCGCGGGCGCCCAGGGCGACGTGCGGGAGATCAAGTTCCATACGGACGCGTACCGCGACATGGCGCCTGCCGAGTTGGGCGCGGCGTTGGTCGAGGTCATCGGCAAGGCCAGGGAGCAGGCCGGGCAGAAGGTCCGCGAGACCATGTCGCCGTTCCAGGGGGCGGGCGCCGCCATGCGCAAGTCGATGACGGGCGGCAGCGAATTCGACGACCTGATGGGTCCGTTGCGGGAGATGTGGCCGGGCCCCGAGGGGCCGGGCGGCACACCGGGCGCCGGGCGGAACGGCACGGGCAAGGGGAAGGGCGGTACCTCGGGTGGCTGAGAAGATCACCACCATCGACCAGCTCAAGCAGCAGTTCGCCCAGTACCCGCAGATCGGGCAGCTGATCAAGCAGATCGGCGACTACCTGGCCCAGATCGACAAGATCAATATCGATGGCGGCGGCAAGGACGACGAGATCGCCAAGCAGTACCACGAGACCATCGACCCCGGTATGAAACACCTGCATGACCTGCTGACCCTGCTCAAGACCCTGGTCGAGCAGGTCGGGTACTCGGGATCCGACGTGATGGCCCTGTTCGACCGGGTAGAGGACGAAGCCAAGTCACTCGCGACCAGTTGGTCGAACGACTCCAAGTGATGAGAACCCACGGATGCTGACGCCCTCCCCCGCGATCGAGTGGATCATGCATGCCCTCACGGGCATGAAGTGGCCACAGGCCAACGAGGACGAGCTCCGCAACGCAGCGGATCTCTACGACTCCGTGGGCAACGACTACAAGCAGCTCGACGACCAGCTCGTACAGCTGCTCCAGAGCATCCGGCAGAACTTCGAGGGCGACGCGGCCACCGCGTTCCTCAATCTGGGACAGGTCATCGCGGGCGGCGACAACTCGTTCCTCGATGCGGCGGCGGAGCAGTCCCAGCAAATGGCGAAGACCGCCCGGGACACCGCGAACCAGGCCGAGTACACGAAATGGATGATGCTCGCCCAGCTCATCGAGCTGCTGGCCGAGTTCATGTACGCCATGGCGTTCTCGTGGGTGCCCGGCTTCGGTGAAGCACTGCTGGAGGGGCTGAGCTGGCGCACGCTCTTCACCCGGGTGTTCCTCAAGATGCTGATCAAGGAGCTGCTCAAGAGGATCGCCCAGCACGTCGCCCTCGGGGTCGGCATGGGCATCGCGATGGACCGCATCATCCAGCTGGTCCAGATCGGCCAGGGCAACCGGGACAAGTTCGACAACAAACTACTGCTGGACGCGGTCAAGTTCGGCGCGATCCAGGGCCTGGTCACCGGGCCGCTCAGCCTGCTCGCCCCGGGGATCGGCAAGTGGCTGGGCAACAAGCTCGGCAAGGGTCTGTCGAAGCTCCTCACCACGGAGCTGACGACGCTCTTCAAGACCCTGGAGAAGGTCGGGGGCAAGGGCGGAGCCAGTGACCTGGCCAAGAACGTGGCCAAGCTGCTGAGCGACCACGACCTCAGCCTCACCAAGGGCTTCACCAAGCTCGGTGGGAAGGAGGGCGCCAAGGCCACGACCGAGAACTTCATCAAGAACATGGGCAAGGAGTTCGCCAAATCCCCCATCAACGGGCTGACGAAGGAGGAGTCCCGTCAGATCGGCAAGACCTGGGCCAAGACCGTCACGGAGCACTGGTCGGGCCCGGCCAAGGGGGCGGCGGAAGCACTCAGCAAGGAACTCACCAGGGAACTGGGCAGCACGCTCGACAAGAACGCGCTGAAGGTGCTCGCCCACGACATGCCCCAGACCCTGATGCACATGGGTTTCCAGGGCAACAAGCGCTTCCGGCTGGGCATGGTCGGCAGTGGGCTGCTCGTCGAGTCCATAGGCCAGAACCTCGGTGAGGGTTTCTACAACCTGATCTACCAGGACGGCTTCTCCACGTCGTGGGACACCTTCGTCGCGGGCATGCTGACCGGCGGACTGAGTCACGGCGGGCACGTCTATCTCGTCCACCCCGTCGTGCATGCCATGTCCCACCACTTCGACACATCGGGACTCGACGGCGGGTTCGACAAGGGCCTGGACAAGAACTTCGACCTGGACCCGCCCAAGGGCCTGGACAAGAACCTGGACGGGCAGCTGGACGATCACCTCGACCATCTCGATGTGAGCGACACGGAGTCGCTGTACAGCCACAGCGACACCGACTCGCTGTACAGCAACACCACCGACGACACGTCCCATGACTCGGTGACGCCGGTGACACCTGTGCCGACGAGCTCCTCGAACACGACGGTCCACACGGTCAACCACTCGAACGACGTTCAGCACACGAACACTTCGGACTCCCGGAACGAGTCCGAGGCCCCGGTGACGCCGATCGCTCCCGTCTCGCAGGCAGCACCGGCCCCTTCCGTGCCCCACGCCAACACGGCATCGACCACCTCGCCGAACCTGTCGTCCACACCCTCGTCATCGCCCCACCTCCCCAATGCGGCGCCCCCGCCCCGCCGTCCGAACCAGTCCCCCCTTCTGCCGAACAACGGCGAAGGAAGCAGCAGTATCGAGCTGAAGCCCCTGCCGCGCCCGACTTCGACCCAGACCACTTCCACCGACTTCGACTCGTCGCTCACGCCGAACAACGAATTGGTCACGGCCCCGGAGTCGACGGCGAACAACGTCACGGAGACGGTGACCGAGACGGTCCATGTCAACGAGACGGTTGACGAGACGGTCTCGGAGACGCCCCCTCCGAGGCCGCTGTCCCACACCAACACCGTCTCCACCGAGCACCAGAACAACTCGGCACTCGACACGGATCAGCTCCAGAACAACCAGCACACCGATCAGCAGAACAACGACCAGGCCAACAACCAGATCACCGAACAGAACACCCAACAGGTCAATCAGCAGGTCAATCAGCAGGTCAATCAGCAGGTCAATCAGCAGGTCAATCAGCAGAACAACGAAGAAAGCCCGGCCGGCGGCCCCGAGCACGACGACACCCTGACGCCCCCCACCCCCGCGAACAGGCCCGGAGAGACCACCGCGGGCTCCCCCCGTCCTCCGCTCTGGCAGCATGACGTGAGTCAGTACGTCAAGCCGAACGCCACGCATCCCCGCCCCGCTGAGCGTCCGCTCCCCACCGGCTCCACCGCAGGCCACAGCAGCACCAAGCTGCTTCAGCCGGGCGGCAGGAGCATCGGTCGCACGCTCCACGACAAACTCAACGCCGCGCTCAATCTCAAGCGCACCGGCGACCGGGCCGATGAATCCGTGATCAAGGAGATCGACGACGAACTGGCCCGGCACCCGGGCTCGTTCCTCGGCGACGGCCGCCGGTTCGTCGTCAAGCACAGCGTCCCCTTCCTCGGGACGAGTCTCACCAAGGCGAAGCGGACCGTGATGACCGTCACGGCCGTCCCGTACGCCGACAGGTGGACCCACCACCCGGATTCCGACGCCCGCGACCCGCACAAGCTGGACACCTCCCAGCAGCTCCAGCAGCAGACCGGTACGAACACCGGCACGTCCCGGGGCACCGGTCTCCAGCTGGGACTCGCCGCCGGGGCGCTGCCCTCCGACGCCCGGATGCTGTTCGACCTCCGCGGGAGCGCCAGTCACAACCAGAAGCATGTGATCGGCAGCCACGACCAGCGTTCGTTCCAGCGTGAGACGCGCACGACGGGCGGCAGCGAGTCCTTCCACCAGGACGTCTACTACAAGGTCGAGTTCCACCCGGACGAGCGGATCGACGCCTTCGGAACGGGCGTCAAGAACGGGATGACGACCCGGGTCTCCAAGGACTCCGCCGTGCCCAAGGAGTCGGAGCTGCGCGTACCGCACAACTTCACCCCGCCGCCCGGCGCGCGCCCCGGCTCGCCGAGCACCGAGGGCTTCGGGCCGGTGAAGTCGGTCTTCGACTGGGCGGTCCAGAAGCTCGACGCCAGGCCCGGCGGGTACAAGCACAAGCAGCTCAGCGACTACTTCAGCTCGGACCACTTCCACAGCAGGTCCGACGAGATCGCCCGCGGACCGCTGGCACCACTCGACGTGCGCAGGCGCAACGGCCAGTCCGCAGGCACCTTCCAGGTGGGCAAGGCGATATCCGGCGAGCACCATCTGATCGAGGTCGTGGGCGACGCCGAGATGCGCATCACGGATGCCATCACCGTGAAGAACGAGGTCCTGGTCCAGGACAACCGGCGTTACGTGGTGGCCTTCTTCGGCGGTTCGCGGTTCGCCATCCCGACCGATCAGGCGCCGCACATCTTCATGCAGCTCGGGCTGACCCTGCACTACAGCCACGACTCCAGCGAGGTCTCGCTCCAGGGCGGCAACGTGGGCCGCAAGATCACCGGGCGGGTGAAGGGCAGCGACACGGCCCTCTACCTCCAGGAGCTCCAGGTCCCCGTCACCTTCGAGGGCGAGACGCACACCCTCGACACCTGGAGTCTCGTACGGCTGCCGGTGCGCGAGGCGCGCGAGCGGGCGGGCTGGGACCCCGACACGCATACCCGTCCCGAGGGGAGCGAGCCGCCGCTGCCCGCGCACTGGCGCAACGGCGACTACGACCTGACGCACACCAGGGCCACCGACCTCGTCATCGACAACACTCACGCCACGGACCCGACGTCCCCGAACGTACTCGTCGACCGGGTACTCGACTGGATCAACCGGACGCACGGCGACTCGGTGCTGGTCGCCCCGCGTCCGGACGGGAACAGCGCCGATCCACGCGGCCAACTGACGAAGTTCCTGCAGGCCATCAGCGGCGAACGGAGCCGGGCGCAGGCCAACACCCGCATCATCATGGCCAAGTTCGACGAACGGAACCTGGCGACGACGCTCAACGAACTCGCCCACGACGGGCTGTCCGTCAAGTTGTTCGGCCGCAACCTCACCAAGGAAAACCTCTTCTCGCTGAACCTGAAGGCCGAGCTCGACCGGCCGGTCTACCAGGGCACCGACCGTGACCGGATGACCCGCCAGAACAACAACGCCGGTGAGCGCGTGGGCAACGCCCACAGCACCACGCACACCTTCGGGGCCCAGGCGGGCGGCACTGTCGAACTGCGCTCGAACGAGACGTTCCGTAAGGGCACGCCGGACCATATCGGCGTGCTGGGGGCCAGGGCGGGGGCGAGCCGCCAGCACACCCGGAGCAACGGCACCGTGTTCACCGCCGGCCGCGAGGACGTGACGGCCTCCCCGGCCGGGGTGCATTCCTTCTCGGCGACCGGCCGGTTCACGGCCGAGCTGGTGGGTGTGCACCAGTGGCACGCGACGTACCGGGCCCTCACACTCGGCCGAGCGGGGCGCAAGATCCACGAGCCGGTCACCGTGGGCGGCCCCGGGGCCACGCTCGGGGACTTCAGCGTGATGCTCCATCTGTCGGAGCAGTACATGCCGAAGGTCGACCCGCATGCGGAGGGCGCGGCCAACCCGTACGCCGTCGAACACGCGACCACCACCAGGGAGCTGACACAGGACGAGACCGAGGACCTGTGGGCGCCGTCGGCGTGGCAGCGCGCGGACACGCTCAAGAACATCCCGGTGATCACCCAGTACGTGCCGACGGACCATCACATCCAGGAGGCGGGGCCGCTGGTCGCGAACCGTGCGACCCGCGGTGAGTGGTCGCTGACGACCGAGGGGACCAGCCAGCACCAGCGGATGAAGAACGCCCTCGGCTCGATGTCGCTGACCGCTGACTCCGACCAGGTGTTCTCCCCGACGGGCAAGCAGCTCAACGACGTACGCGCCCCCGGATTCCTGTACGGCGCGACGGGCGACATCCGCCTCGTCGGACGGCGTGGGAACCCGACCGCCGTGGGCGGCCCCGTCGATCTCAAGCCGGAGCTGAACAACAGCCTGGACCTGGCGGTGTCGGGAGGGGACGGCAAGGGCTGGGTGCTGTCGTTCGACCTGAACGCCGGGCACTTCCCCGCGCAGCACACGAGCGTGCCCACCACGACGCGTTACGGCTTCGGTGCCACTCCGTACTCGCGCTCCAGCATGACCTCGACGGGCGGCGGCCGGACCAACAGCCGGTCCGTCAACATCGTCCCGGAGAACGGTCAGTGGGTGCCGGTCGCTGCGAACGCCGAGTACCGGGTCGAGATGTCCGCCGACAAGCTCGGCGCCCTCACCCCGTTCCGCTCGAAGCTGCCCGCATGGACCGGGCAGCTGGTGGACAAGGCGAATGGCTGGCGCGGACTGGTCTCCGAACAGGCGGCCCACGCGCTGAACCTGTTCAACACCGGTATCGCGCAGGTGCCCAGGCTCGCCGAAGGGGCCGGGGCCTGGTCGCACTCCTCGTGGTTCAAGGAGAGTCCGCTCGGGGTCGTCCCGGTGTCGGCGCCGAGCGGTCCGGACGCGAACCGTGCGCAGTTCATGCGGAGCCTGCGCAATCTGCGGTTCACCCGCAACAGCCTGGAGTCCATCAGGACACTGCTGTCCGAACGACACGGGCAGGCCATGGTCGAGTCCGGTATTCCGCAGCAGTACCGGGGCCGTGCGCCCTGGCGCGGTTTCACCGAGAGTCTCCCGCTCGGGGGCAAGGAATACCGGGTGACGGTGAAGCAGGTCCCCGGCGCGCGGAGCGTCGAGGACTTCGGCTTCGGCGATGTGGAGAGCGGTCAGTCCGTCACCACCAGCACCACCGATTCGCGGGGCGTCACCCGTTCCCGCGGCCTTTCCGCGAACATCACCGAACGCATCACCGGGCCGAACGGTTCGTCGGGCGGCCCGCTGGGCAACTCCAGCGGCTCGACGGGAACGAGCGGTGGCCACAGCAGCTCGGAGTCGGACACCGTGGCACAGGTGACGGTCATCCCCGGCCCGCTCGCCACCGTCTCCACCTCGTACGACGTCGTGGTCACGGTCCTGGACAACAAGGGCGATGTCGTACTGGAACACACCTGGCCCGCGGGCAGCGCGAGGAGCCAGGAGCCACTGGCGCTGCTCAAGCCGGGCGGGGAGACCGAGGGCGATGTGTACACACCGCCGCCCGCCTCCGTGGACGTGTGGCAGTCGGCCAACGCGACGCCTGACAGGATCAGCCGGCACCTCGCCCAGCACGTGTCCGGCGACAACCGCCCCGCCGGGCTGGTCCCCAGCAACGGGGTGCACTTCACACGGGTACTCGGCTCGGAGAATGTCGAGGCGCTGGCTCACATCACCCTGGCGAAGGCCCAGACCCCGCACCTCAACGGCGGTCACGCGGGCAAGGGCCCGGAGACCCACGGGGTACTCACCGGTGACCAGCTGGCCCAGGCCCGCGCCAAGGCCGCGAACGTCAAGCTGCTGTCGCCCGGCAAGGGCGGCGGCGACACCCTGACCGCCGGCACCAACGAGCTGTCCCTGACCGGTTCGCTCATCGACGGTTCGGCACTCGGCGAGAACGGCTACCAGCCGCTCGGTCTGGTCGACGACACCCTCATCAGCGGCTCCACGGGCTCACTCCAACTCCACCCGGCCTTCGACCTGTCGGGGGCCAAACTGCTCGCGACGGCCGATGTGCGGATGGAGTTCGCCACCGGCACCGGTGAGAGCTTCGACGTGGGTGAGGGGCAGGTCCACGGCAAGAACGGCGGGCTGGGCGGTGACGCCATCGGGGCCGACTCGCACAACACGACCTACCAGATCACCCCGGTCATCGCGCCGGGCGTCGGCTCGTCGGAGGAGTACAAGTTCAACGAGGCGACCGCCGCCAAGATCAATATGAAGCCGGACACCGGGCGGGCCTTCCTCTTCTCCGTACCCACGAAGTGGCTGGCCGTCGCCGGGGTGCACCGCCACTTCAAGGACAGCTCGTTCGGCCAGGTGGCCACTCGCGGGCTGACCTGGGAAGGCTACGACCCGCCGGGCCTCCAGGCCGGTGAGACGGACACCGATGTGCTCGCCTGGATCCGCGAGGACGTGGCCCGGGATCTGGGGCTCATCACCGACCAGAACCACCCCGCGGCGCTGTCCAGCCAGTGGGACGACGTGGCCAAGGGGTGGAAGACCTGGAAGGCCAACCACGACGCGTACTGGAGCACCTACCGCCCGCTGACCGACCTGGCCTTCGTGGTGCAGGACGCGCAGCACCGGCTGGACGTGGCGACCACCCCCGAGGCCCGGCAAGCGGCCCAGCAGGCGCTGGACACGGCGAACGCCGAGCTGAACGCGGCACGGGAGACGGTCCGGCCGAAGCTGGAGTCGCTGACCCAGAAGCTGCGGGACGCGGGCGAGCACTACCGCAATCTGCGGTCGGCCGCCGACGCCCTCAACGACTGGCACCGGCTCCCGGAGAACGAGCGCACCGGCACGGCGCCCGAGTCGCTGGCGTACGACGCGACCGTGGAGCACGACCACGGTGTGGAGAAGCCCGAACACGGCGCCGAGTACGAGGAGTTCACGAACGAAGCCGGTGAAGTCACCAGCCTGAAGAACGTGGTGTCCGGGGAGATCCACGAGGTCGGTCCGACCACGAAGGACGGCAACGGCTTCTTCCACCACCTGGCCGCACACCTGGTCCGGATCGATCCGGACCTGCTGACCACGCAGGGCATCACCGTCCCGAAGGGCCACGATCTCACCGATACGGTGAACGAGCTGCGCACGCTGTTCGGCAAGAACCTCCGCGAGGACAGGGACAGTCCCGACCCCCTGGCGGACTACATCCACCCGGACCTCACCGACAAGTTCGAGCCCGACGAGATCCGAGCGGCCGGGCTGGACACCCTGCTGGACAGGTCCACCCCGCAGGGCCGGGAGTACACCGAGGGCAAGTGGATTCCGCACTCGGCGGGCCGCCCGACCGAGAACCACCGTGCGGTACTGACCCCGGAGCAGCGGACCTCGCTCGCCGCGTCGCAGACGACGCGGCCCGCCAACGAGGAGTCCGCTGCCAAGGACAGCGCGGGTGACCTGTATCCGCCGCTGGCTGCCCAGCTGTTCGGGGTTCCGGTGACGGTGATGGTGGGCGGCAGACGTCATACGTTCATGCCCAACGGCAGCGAGGCGACGGGCAACCCGGGCAACCGCGGCGTCGAACTGCTGCTGAAGGACGGCCACTACCGCTATGTGGACCAGACCCAGGACCTGAGGCCGCCACAGGACCCGCCGTCCGACAACGACTCGGTCTCCGACAACGACTCGGTCTCCGACGACGGGTCCGACCTCGAACCCGTGCCGGGTACGCCCCGCCCGGTGGTCAAGGTGCCGGACGACGGCTATTCGCAGCTCACTTCGCTGCTGGTCAGCGCGCCCTCGGCAGTCGCTCCGAAGCTCCCCCACCTCGGTCAGAAACTGCGGAACCTGGTCGGCTCCCCGGACGAGCTGCGCGCCACTGCCTCGGCCGCGTCCGGCGTCGAGCACCACCAGGACCTGCACACGCTGGTGCTCGGCATGAAGGAGGCCGTGCACGCCCATGTGGTGGAGCTGGGCGCCCGCGGGCTCGCCATGCGGATGCCCCACCTCGTCCCGCAGTTCACCCAGGGCAACCGACGCGCCATGTACCGGGCCGTGAACCTCATGTTCAAGGAGGTGAAGACGGCCGTCGCCGCGTGGGAACACAGCGGGGACTCCCCCTGGTCCCAGAGCTTCCTGCCGCTGCTGGCCGATACCTTCGGGGTGGACCTCACCGTGCACACCGCGCCGTCCGGCGGTAACCCCGGCGGGTCGGACCGGTTCCGGCCCCCGCCCGGGGGTGGTGCACCGCTCTCCGTACACCTCCAGCAGAACGGCTCGCACTTCGACGGGACGACGGAGCCGACCGCCCGTCCGCGGACCGAATCGTTCCGTGTCCCGGGTGCCTCGCCGAACGCCCCGCTCCACACGCGGCACACCGGCCCGCTGGAGGCCCCGGCACCCGTTCCCCTGCACAAGCCTGCCGCCACGCCCACGCTCACCGCCGACTACTCCGTCGTCGAAATCCCCCCGCACCGCTCGGCCACGGCCCCCCATCCGGTCGCCGACGTCAGTTCGCTGGGCACGGCCGAGATCCTGCCGCCCAGTGACCGGACCATGGACGAGGGCGGGGCCGCCGCGTCCGTCTGGGAGCGCGGGTTCGCCGTGGAGCGCACCCTGCTCAGCGACGGCAGTGTGCGCTCCGACGTCACGGTGCGCATCCATCTGGACGTACAGCCGGGTGCCAACGCGAACCACGTGGCGAACGCCAAAGCAATGGCGAAGCGCGGCATCGACACGTACTACAACGACCCGAAACACCGTCTCCCGAACGGTGATCTGCTCCAGGTGAAGCTGGAGTTCGTCTTCGATCCCGCAGACGCGCACCGAAAGGTGAAGCTGCACCCGGACCCGGGCGGCACGGGCCGCGACAACAGCGCCACCTGGTACGTCTCGGAGGGCGGGGCGGGCTCGATCGACAAGTCGTACGTCATCGCGCACGAGACCGGCCACCTCCTCGGCTTCCAGGACCAGTACCGCGAGGCCAAGCAGGGCCGTCCGTTCCGGCCGGTGTACGACGACCACTCGCTGATGTCCGGTTACGGCATCGACGCATCGGGACGCGTGCAGTTCGACATGGACCACATGACGTCCGACCACACCCTCTCGCCGTCGCTGCGGATCATGCCGCGAGATCTGCTGCTGCTCTCCACGGCCGTGGACGCCGCCTGGTCGCACACTCCGGGCGCGGGCGCGGCCCCGCACGACAAGGCCAGGGCACACATCCCGCTCGACGTACGCGAACGAGTGCTGCGTGGCAATGCCGGCACCGGCGCCAACGGTCTGCTCGCCCCACGCGGCCCGTCCGGACGCTTCCGCCCCGAAGCCACCGGACCGCTGAACCCCAACGGCACCTACCGGGCGGGCAAACGCCCCGACGGCACCGTCCAGACGATGTTCCCGGACCACTGGAGCCGCGACGAAGTCCTCCACGCGACCCGCCAGGTGTACCTCGACCATGTCAGGACCGGCAGCCTGAGGACGGACACCGAACGCTCAGGCCGCCAGACCTTCGACGGTGTGTACCAGGGCGTACGCATCAAGGGCACCGCCGACGCCATCGGCACCATCATCGACTTCGCACCCCACCCCGACCAGAGCGGCCTTCAGCCGCCCACCCACCTCGAACCGCCACCGCCCCGCAAGCTCACCGACGAGCCCGCGTTCAGCGACGCCTCCATGCGCTTCATGCTGCGCGGCGACGTCCCGACGCTGACCGGGGTGCAGTACGCGCACAGCGAGGACCGGCGCGAGCTGGCCCAGACGGACCGCGGAATCATCTTCGAGAAGCTGACGGACCCCGATTTCAACGGCGTGCGCCGGGCCGAGGTGTGGTTCCGGAACCCGCCGACGGGACCCGGGCCGAAGACTCTGAAGGTCGGCGACGGCGACTCGCCCGACGGGGTCGGCCAGGACGGCTGGGGCACCAATCCGCGGATGCTGTTCCCCGAGGAGTGGGCCCCCGGTGATCTGCGCGAGGCCGTACGGGACGCGCACAACAACGCCCTGGCCAACGGCCTCTTCGAAGTACTGCCCGACGGCGGCTACCTGTGGGAGGGCTCGGCGGGCGGCGTCCGGATGCAGGGGGTCGTGAAGGACGGCGAGCACCGCTGGTTCCGTCCGACCCGCTTCCAGCCGCACCCGGAGTGGGACGCGCACGACATCGCGGCGACCACCTCCGAGACCCCGATGACGTTCACCAGGGCGTCCGGCGGACTTGCCGAGTTCCGTGCGTCGCACGTGGTGTTCACCAACGGCGACCGCGGGCTGAACCTCACCCGGGTCGTCCGGTATTCGAAGGGCATGGACCCGGGGGCCCTCACCGAACTGCGCGAGAAGCTGTCCGACGTACAGGATCACATCGACGACACCTACAACTCCGGGGAGGAGAGCAAGGAGAACGGCCGGCTCCCCAAGACCCGGTTCACCGTGGAGCTCCGGCCGACGAGCAGGAACAACCCGTCGGAGGACGGCGCCGACATCGGAACGCTGTCCCTGCACAGCGCCGAAGACGCCGCGGCCCGGCTGCTGGGCTTCGACGTGGACCCGGACGCGGGCCGCCAGGACCTCGTACGCCAGGTCCTCGAACACCGCCGCCCGACGCCCCGGTCCACCCACTCCTGGAATCCCCCGAACCAGCAGCAGGGCGGGACACCGAGCCCGCTGCTCACAGCGGACGTCGAAGCCGCGCTGCGCCGCAACACGCACGCCGGGCTCTTCGACGAACCCGGTGTACTGGAACTGCTGGCCGCCCGCCGGTCCCAGGACCACGCCCCGCACGTCACCAAGGAATCGACCGAGGCAGCGCTCGCCGCCCTTACCGAGGGCGAATTCGCGCCCGGCTACACCCGGACCCCGGACGACCAGCTCCCGGGCGGTTGGACCCCGGACCGACTGCGACTGGCCGCACTGCGGGCAGCCCGCAGCAGCGCACCACGCACCCCCGACCCGCACCAGCCGGGCGCACTCACCATCGTCACCACGCCCGAACCGGGCGTACAGCTCACCACCCGCGTCAGCAGCACCTCGCTGGTCGTCCTCGGCGCCGAGATCGTCAGGGTGCCGCAGCCGGCAGCCCCGGCCGGGCACCCGCAGGCCCCGGCCCCTCAGCCGGGCAACCACGCCCCGGTCGACCTGAACAGCAACGTCACCCCGGTCAACCCGGTTTATCTGGCCGCCATATCAGGGGCGTTGGGCCTGCACCCCACATATCTGCGCAGCGTTCTGCCCGTACTGCACCAGTCCGCCACGCCGAGCGAGGCGCTGCACACCCTGCAAACGCTGGCGACGCGGCTCGACGCGGGACCGCAGCTCGGCGAGTTCGTCCGGCGGATGTCGGAACTCGGGGTCTCCGCCGACGACTGGTGGGACCTGTCGACCTTCCAGCACAGCCAGGGCGAGAGCATGCGCAGCCTGCTGGGCCCGGACCTGCAGCAGAGCCGGCAGCGCATCGACGAGTGGCAGCGCACCGAGGTGGTGGACACCGACGCCGTCACCGACGCCACCGCCCACGAGCTGGGCGTACATCCGCTCGCCCTGACCCGGCTCGCCGACGCCCTTCGGCTGTACTCCCCTTCGGACATCACCCGGCTGAACATGGACGCCGACTTCTGGCAGCGCCCCGCCACCCCCGAGGAACTGGCGCTGGAGTATCTGGCCGGGCACCGCACGGAGATCGAGGAGCTCCGCGCCGAGATCGACCGGGAGCGGTTCGACGAGATCGCCGACGACCTCCTCGGCGAGGACCGTAACGAGACCGGCGATCCCGACCTCGACTACCACGGCTTCCTGCACTGGAGCAGGATGTCTCTCGAAGGTCTGCGGCACTTCACGACAGCCGAGCTGGACTTCCTGATCGGCAACTGGTCGGCGGTCAGGGACATCGTGCCGCCCCCGCCCGGCTTCGATCTCGCTGACCACCGGAGCGAGCTGTACGAGGTGGAACACCAGCGCAACATGGCCGAGTTCGCGGTCATCAGGGCGAACCGGGCCCAGGACCCGGTGGCGCTCAGCAGCGCGCAGGAACGCCTGGCTCAGCTGGATCCCTACGTCACGGACCACCGCGCCGAGAGGGAGCAGCGGCTCGCCCAGCTGTGGTCCGAGAACCCCATGACCCCCGCCACTCCGGGCGCGCAGACCCCTTCCTCCCACCCGGCAACGCCGACGCACACGGTCTTCGACGAGGACATCGTGATGGGCGATGCCGACCAGATGGACTGGGACGGGGACATCGTGATGACCCCGAGCCCGCACCGGCCCCACTCGTCCCCGCACCTCACCACCCTGCACGAGACCACTGCACCCGTCCACGCCCCGGCACCCGGCGTCGACTACTCCGTCGCCGAGATCCCCCCGCGCCCCTCCGCCTCGGTCCCCCGCCCCGAAAGTTCCCTGGGCACGGCCGAGATCGAGCGGCCCAGTATGCGGACCATGGCGAAGGGCGGGGTCGCCGCGTCCGTCTGGGAGCGCGGTTTCGCCGTCGAACGCACCAAGCTGAGCGACGGCAGTGTGCGTTCCGACATCACGGTCCGTATCCATCTGGACCTCCAGACCGGTGCCAACGAGAAGCACGTCGCGAACGCCAAGGACATGGCGAAGCGCGGCATCGACACGTACTACAACGCCCCGAAACACCGTCTCCCCAACGGTGATCTCCTGCACGTGGAGCTGGAGTTCGTCGACAACGCCGCGCAGGCACACCGCAAGGTGGCGCTGCATCCGGACCCGGACGGCACGGGCCGCGACAACAGCGCCACCTGGTACGTGTCGGAGGGCGGGGCGGGCTCAGCCGACAAGTCACACGTCATCGCGCACGAGACCGGCCATCTCCTCGGCTTCCAGGACCAGTACCGCGAGGCCAGGACAGGCCGTCCGCTCCGACCGGTGCACGACGACCACTCGCTGATGTCCGGATACGGCACCGACGACGCGGGACTCATCCAGTTCAGCATGGACCACGGGATCCACTCCACCCATCCCCTCTCGCCGACGCTGCGGATCGTGCCGCGGGACCTGCTGCTGCTCTCCACCGCGGTCGACACCGCCTGGTCGCACGCCCCCGGCGTGGGCGCGGGACCGCTCGACAAGGCGAGGGCACACATCCCGCTCGAAGTACGGGACCGAGTCCTGCGCGGCAACGCCACCACCGGCGCCACCGGCCTTCTCGCCCCACGCGGTCCCTCGGGACGCGTACGCCCTGAGCCCACCACACCACGCAACCCCAACGGCACCTACCAGGCGGGCAAGCGCCCCGACGGCAGCGACCAGACGATGTTCCCCGACCACTGGAGCCCCGAAGAGGTCCTGCACGCCACCCGCCAGGTCTACCTCGACCACGTCAGGACCGGCAGCCTGACCACCGACCGCGAACGCTCGAACCGCCATACCTTCGACGGCGTCTACCAAGGCGTACGCATCAAGGGCACCGCCGGCACCACCGGCACCATCATCGACTTCGCGCCCCACCCCGACCAGAGCGGGCTGCTGCCCCCCACCCACCTCCAACCGCCACCGCCCCGCAAGCCCACCGACGAACCCGCGTTCGGGGACGTCGCCACGCGCTTCCTGACCTACGGCTCCACCGCCGACAGAACCGGCGTCCACTACACGCTGCCCGGCCCGAACGGGGTCCTCGCGCAGCGCCATCACGGCGTCTTCATCGAACCGCTGTGGCCCGCGCACCCGAACGGCACCCAGTGGGCCACCGTCTGGTTCAAGGACCCGAACCTGCGGGAGCAGACGGTACGGGCCCTCGCCAACGGCACCCCGCCGCCGCCCGCATTGCACCGCGGTGACCGGGAGAACGACGCCATGGTCGGCGTCGACGGCGAGGTGGCCACGCCCCATCTGCTCTTCCCCTCCGACTGGTCGACGCCCCAGCTCTTGGACTCGATCGTCGAGGCCCACCGCAACGCGCGCGGCAACGGTTCATGGGTGGAGGTCCCGGAGGGCGGCTACCTCTGGGAGGGCGTGCACGACGGCGTACGGATACACGGCCACGTCCGCGACGGCGAACACCTGTGGGCCCGGCCCTCGACGGACCAACCACCGTCCCCGGACCACTCGCCCAAGGTGTTCGCGGTCACCGCCCCGGTAGATTTCGAGATGCCCAGGCCGGGCAACACACCGGCACCGTTCCGTGTCCAGCGGGTAATCCACCTGGACGGCTCCCTGGGGATGCGCATCACCCGGGTGCTGTCGCATCCGGCGTTGTCCCCGGAGCAGAGCAACGAACTGGCCGGGCCGCTGCGCGAGGTACAGCTGCAAGTGGGCGCCGAACTCAACCGGCCCGACCCACTCGCACACCGCGAACTGAGCCTGATCACCTTTGCCGTGGAGCTGTCGCCGACGGACGACCCGGCGATGACCGAGTACAGCCCGGAGCTGTCGAACATCGCGACGGACTTCTTCAATCCGAACATGGTGCAGGACCTGATGGTGCTCGACCTCAACGACCAGGAGGCCGTGAACACCTTCCTGCGCGAGGCCGCCGACCGGCTGCCGCCGGTGTCGGAGCTACCGGCCGGCTGGCAGGGCCCGCAGGGGCAGCCGCACCACGAGCAGGACCCGGCCTGGACGTCGGACGTGACGACTTCGGTTCGCCGCAACACCCTGGCCGGACTGCTCGACGAGCCCGGAGTCAAGGCGTTGTTGGCGCAGCACCGAGGCCAGGAACCGCCCAGCCCGCTCACGAACACAGACACCAACACCACCGACACGGGCGCAGACACACACACCGTCGGCGCGGACGCGGGTGCAGGCACACACACCGACCGCATGGCCGCGGTGGCCGACGCCCTCGGACTGCAACCCTCCGACCTCACCAGCATCGAGAGCGCCCTGAAGGGCTCCGCCCTCATCCGCCCGGCCCTCGACGCACTCAACCAGCTGGCGGCCCGACTGGATGCCGGGCCCACAGGCCCCTTCGTGAAGCGGATGACAGAACTCGATGTGCCGCTCTCCGAGTGGTGGGACTTCTCCTCGTATCTGCACACCAAGAGGGCCTCGATGTCCGACATGGTCGCCCTGGACCGGACATGGGTCCAGCCGGTGCTCGACGACTCACGCGCCCATCCAGTGCCGAACGTCTCGGCCGAGACGTCGGACCAGGCGCACGCACTGGGCGTGCATCCGCGCTATCTCACGCGGTTGGCCGACGCCCTCAAAGTAGGCACGGAAGACGTCGCCCTCCTGGGCAAGCGCAAGCCTTTCTGGCAGCAACCCCTGTCACCCGAGACCCTGGGACAGAAGGTCCGAGCCGAACTCGACAGCGAGCGCGAAAAGCGGGAAGACGCCCGCCTGGCCCGTGACCACAGACGCTTCGACGACGCCGCCGACGAGCTGCTGGGCAGCCGATCCACCCGCACCGAGGAGGAGTTCCGCTCCTTCATGCACTGGTCCACGGTCGCGCACCTGGGCCTGGACGTCCTCCCGGATCAGCGACTGCGAGAGTTGGTGGGGCACTGGCGTCTGGAAACGAATGACGGCACCGACCCGGTGCCCGCGGACTTCGACCCGCGCAAGGCGGGGAAGCCCCAGGCCGAGCTGCTCCATATGGTGGCACTCGCCCATCGGTCGGGACCGCTACCCCAGAAACTGGAGAAGGCCCTGGCCAGGCGCGACGCGGACATCAAGGCGCAGTTGACGCTGCTGGACTTGTGGCACGAGGGGGACGTGCATCAGGACGACGGCCCGCCCGTGACGCTGCCCACGGCCCCGAACCCCGCCCAGTCGTCCTCCACTCAGCAGCACGCCTCGCAGAACGTCCCGCTCCGCACGCCGCACGCCAGCCCGCACAGGGCCCCGGCACCCACGCCCACACCCGCCGCCGTCCACGCCGTCACCGATGTCCCCACGGCCCCCGTCGCCCCGACCCCCATCGCCGAGATCCCCCCGCACTCCTCCGCCTCGGTCCCCCGCCCACCGGTCACCGACGTCCGTTCGCTGGGTACGGCGGAGGTGCTCCCGCCCAGTGACCGGGTCATGGACCTGGGCGGGGCCGCCGCGTCCGTCTGGGAGCGCGGGTTCTCCGTCGAGCGCACCGAGCTCAGCGACGGCAGTGTGCGCTCCGACATCACGGTCCGTATCCATCTGGACCGCCGGCCCGGCGCCACCGAGAACCACGTCGCGAACGCCAAGGACATGGCGAAGCGCGGCATCGACACGTACTACAACGCCCCGAAACACCGTCTCCCGAACGGGGATCTGCTGCGGGTGAAGGTGGAGTTCGTCGACACTCCCGCGCAGGCGCACCACACGGTGGAGCTGCACCCGGACCCGGACGGGGACGGCCGCGACAACAGTGGCACCTGGTACGTCTCCGAGATCGGGAAGGGCGCGGAGGACAAGTCGTACGTCATCGCACACGAGACCGGCCATCTCCTCGGCTTCCAGGACCAGTACCGCGAGGCCAAGGCGGGCATCCCGCTCCGACCGGTGCACGACGACCACTCGCTGATGTCCGGTCCCGACATCGACGAGTCGGGGCTCATCCAGTTCGACATGAACCTGCCTCCCTTCGATCGGCTCTCGCCGAACCTTCGGGTCGTGCCGCGGGACCTGCTGATGCTTTCCACGGCGGTCGACGCCGCCTGGGCACACACTCCCGGCGTGGGCACGGGCCCGCACGACAAGGCCAGGGCACACATCCCGCTCGACGTACGGGACCGGGTCCTGCGCGGCAATCCCAGCACCGGCGCCGCCGGCCTCCTCGCCCCGCGCGGCCCCGCCGGGCGGTTCCGCCCCGAAGCGACCGGACCGCGCAACCCCAACGGCACCTACCGGGCGGGCAAACGGCCCGACGGCAGCGACCAGACGATGTTCCCCGACCACTGGAGCCCCGAAGAAGCCCTGCACGCCACCCGCCAGGTCTACCTCGACCACGTCAGGACCAACAGCCTGACCACCGACTCCGAACGCTCAGGCCGCCAGACCTTCGACGGCGTCTACCAAGGCGTACGCATCAAGGGCACCGCCGACGCCATCGGCACCATCATCGACTTCGCACCCCACCCCGACCAGAACGGCCTTCAGCCGCCCACCCACCTCGAACCGCCACCACCCCGCAAGCCCACCGACGAACCCGCGATCGGGGACGTCGCACTGCGCTTCCTGACCTACGGCTCCACCGCCGACAGAACCGGCGTCCACCACTCGCTGCCGGAGGAGGCCGGGACCTTCGCGCAGCGCCATCACGGCGTCCACATCGAACCGCTGTGGCCCGCACACCCGAACGGCACCCAGTGGGCCACGGTCCTGTTCAAGGACCCGAACCTGCGGGGGCGGACGGCGCAGGCCGTCGCCAAGGGCTCCCCGCCCCCTCTCGAATGGCAGCTCGGCGACCGGGAGAACGGGACCGTGTTCAACCCCGACGGCTTGACCGCCGCCGGTCAGCTTCTCTTCCCCCACCACTGGTCGCTGCCCACTCTCCGGGACGCGATAGCCGGAGCCCACCGCACCGCGCGCAACGCCGGTTCGTGGGTGGAGGTCCCGGAGGGCGGCTACCTCTGGGAGGGCGTGCACGACGGCGTAAGGATGCACGGATACGTCCGCGACGGCGAACACCTGTGGGCCCGGCCCTCGACGGACCAACCGCTGATCTCGGCCATGTCTGCCAAGGTGCTCGCGGTCACCGATCCCGTACGGATCTCCTTGAACACACCGGACGGCACGCCGCTGCCGTTCCACGTCCAGCGGGTGATCCACGAGGACGGCACCCTGGGGCTCCACATCACCCGGGTCCTGGAGCGTCCCCCGCTGGCCGACGAGTTCCACGAATACCTGCGCGACGAGATGCTGCCGGACCTGCGTGAGCAGCTGGCCGCCGACTTCAATCGGCTCTCCCCCTACAGACACCGCGAGCTGAGCCTGGTCACCTTCGACATAGAACTGTCACCGACCGAAGACCCCGCGATGGAACTCGGGGACGACTCCGAGCTGGTCAAGATCGCACAGAACGACGGGGACCTGAGCTCCCTCCTGTCGGACCTGATGACGGTCGACTCCATCGACGAAGCGGGCATGGACGCCCTCCTGCAAAGCGTTCGAGGCATGCTGCCGCCGGTGTCGGAGCTACCGGCCGACTGGCAGGGCCCGCAGGGGCAGCCGCAGCACGAGCAGAACCCGGTCCTGAAATCGGTCTGGGAGTCGGACGTGACGACTTCCGTGCACCGCAACACCCCGGCCGGGATACTCGACGAGCCCGGCGTACGGGCGTTGTTGGCCCCATACCGAAGCCAGGAACCATCCAGCCCGCTCACGAACACCGGCACGGACACGGTCGTAAGCCCCCATCGCCTGGCGGCAGCGGCCGGGGTCCTCACACTGCGGCCCTCCGACCTCACCAGCATCACGGCCGCCCTGCAGGGGACCACCCCCCTCCGCACGGCCCTCGACTCACTCAACCAGTTGGCCGCCCGACTGGGCCTCGGGAGGTCCACGCGCCAGCTCGTGAAGCAGATGACGGACATTGGTGTGCCGCTCTCCGAGTGGTCGCACTTCTCGTCGTATCTGCACACCAAGGGGCACACGCTGTCCAGGGTGGCCTCCATGGATCCGGCCAGGGCCAAGAAGCTGTACGCAGACTCGCGCGCCCACCCGATGCCGCGGGTTCCGGACGACACACGCTTCTTCGCCTACACCCTGGGCATGCACCCGACCTATCTGCAACGGCTGGCCGACGCCCTCCACGTGCATCCGTCGGATGTCCTCAATCTGGGCGAGTACGAGACGTTCCGGCAGCAGCCCCACGCCCCTGAGGCCCTGGCGCGGAACTACTGGCTCGACAACCACCAGACGCTGGAGGATGTCCGCTTCGCCCGCAGTCACACACGGTTCAACACGGTCGCCGACGAACTGCTGGGCAGCGACCCCGACCTCGCATACGCGAGGTTCCGCTCCTTCATGCACTGGTCCGGGGTCGCGAGCGAGGGGCTGCACATCTTCACCGACCAGCGCCTGCGGGAGTTGGTGGGGCACTGGCGGGTGGAAACGAATGACGGCACCACCCACGTGCCCGAGGACTACGACCCGTTCGTGGAACGGGAGCAGCATGCCGATCTGCTCCATCTGGCCGACAAGTCGGCACCCCTGCTGGACCCGGCACGGGAGGAGGCCCTGGACAAGTACGAGCGGCACATACAGACCCGGCTGACCCAGCTGGACGAGCAGTACCCGGGGGGCGTGTCCCAGGGCGACGGGCCGCCCGTAACACCGTCCACGGCCCCGCCCGCGACTCAGCAGCCCGCGGCCCCGCGCCCGCACCTCCAGTCACCGCCCACCGTCCTCCCGCAGAGCCCCGCGAACCCCCCGCAGTCCTCTGCCGCCCCGCATGCCCCTGCCGCTCCACAGACCCCCGCCCCCACCGCCAGTTCCACTCCGGGCAGTGTCGAGATCCCCCGGCCCACCGCCGCCTTCAGGAACAGCGCGGGCTACACCGGACCCATCTGGATGCGCCAGTTCAGCGCCCGGCGCATCGAGCTGCCGAACGGTGTCAGCCGCTCGGAGATCACCGTACGCATCCACCTGGACGCCAAGGACGGTGTCACCCCGGAGGACATCGAAGCCACCAAGGACGTCACGGCCCGCAGCCTCACCAAGTACTTCAACGCGCCGCGCCACCGTCTGCCGAACGGCGATCTGCTGGTGGTGAAGGCCGAGTTCACCGACGACCCGGCCCAGGCGCACCACACCGTCGTGCTGCACCCCGACCCCAACGGCAACGGCCCGGACGACGCCGGAAACTGGTACGTCTCCGCGCAGTCCATCGAGTCCAAGCCGCACATGCCGGCCCACGAGATCGGCCATCTGATGGGCCTGTGGGACTACTACCGGCGCCACACCCCGGGGCTTGCCCACTGGCCGGTCTACGACGACCACGCGCTGATGGGCGGCAACTACGCCGACCCGCTCTTCGGCCGGATCTCGGTCGACAACCACTTCCCGCGCCCGATGACGTTGTCGCCGCATCTGCGTGTCATGCCCCGCGACCTGCTGGTGCTGGGCACCGCGATCAAGTCGGCGATGCCGCACGCGCCGTGGGGCACCGCCGACATCCCGCTCGACGTACGGGAACGCGTCCTGCGCGGCAACCCCCGCACCGGCACCCCCGGCCTCCTCGCCCCACAAGGCGCCACCGACCGGCTCCGCCCCACCCCCACCACAGAACGCAACCCGAACGGCACCTACCAGGCAGGCACCCACCCCGACGGCAGCGCACGGACCATGTTCCCCGACCACTGGACCCTCGAAGAGGCGCTCTACGCCACCCGCCAGGTCTACCTCCGCCAACAGAGCACCGGCGGCCTCGTGCCCACCACGGAAACCCCCGGGATCGAGCCGGGAAGCCACCACTTCGACGGTTACTACCAGGGCGTACGGATCAAGGGCACAGCCGACCTGACCGGCACCATTACGGACTTCGCGCCGCACTCCGACCAGGCCGACATCGTGCCGCCCGACCATCTCGTCATGCCGGCCCCGACCAGCAACGAGCCCGCGATCGGGGAAGGCACGCTGCGCTTCGTGACGTACGGCTCCACCCACAGCAGGACCGGCGTCCACTACGCGCTGCCCGGCCCGGACGGGGCCGCCGCGCAGCGTGGCCAGGGCGTCCAGATCGACCCACTGTGGAGCGCCCACCCGAACGGCACCCAGTGGGCCACGATCTGGTTCAAGGACCCGAATCTGCGCGGTCACACGGCACACGCGGTCGCCAACGGCGCCGCGCCCCCGCGCCCCTTGAAGCTCGGCGACGCGGAGAACGGGACCGCGCTCGGCGCGGACGGCACGGGGATCACCGCCCATCTGCTGTTCCCCTCCGACTGGTCGCCGCGCAAGCTCTGGACCGCGATGGTCATGGCTCACCGCAACGCGCTCGACACCGGTTCGCTGGTGCAGGTCCCGGAGGGCGGATACCTGTGGGAGGGCGTGCACGACGGCGTGCGGATGCACGGACACGTCCGCGACGGCGAACAGCTGTGGGTCCGGCCCTCCACCCACCAGCCGCCGGTCCCGCACAGCTCGCCCGAGATACTCGCGGTCACCGCTCCCCTGCAGGTCGGCGCGGCCAAACCCGATGGCTCGACGGCGCTGTTCCATATCCAGCGGGTGATCCACCAGGACGGCAACCTGGGGATGCGCGTCACCAGGGTCCTGCCGCATCCGCCGATGCTTGAGGAACGGCAGACCGAGCTGACCGAGCACCTGCTGCCTGAGGTCCGGAAGCAGCTGGCCGCCGGCTTCAACCGGCTCAGCCCGCAAGGACACCGGGAACTGAGTCAGGTCACCTTCGACGTGGAGCTGTCACTGACGGACGATCCGACGATGGTCGCGTTCAGCCCCGAGCTGATGAACATCCTGATCGGCTCCTCGGACACGAGCATCCTGAAGGACCTGACCCTGCTCGACCCCACCGACCAGCAGGGCCTGGACACCTTCCTGCACAACGTGGTCAACCTGCTGCCGCCGGTACCGCGGAAACCGGCCGGCTGGCAGCGACCGCAGGGGCTGCCGCACCACACACGACGCTCGGTCTGGGAGTCGGACGTGGCGACTTCGCTGCACCGCAACACCCCGGCCGGAATACTCGAAGAGCCCGGCGTGAAGGGGCTGTTGGAGCAGCACCGAAGCAGCCAGGACACGCCCGGCCCGCTCACCGACGCGGACGCGGGCGCGGACGCGGGCGCGGACGCGGGGACGGGCGCGGGGACGGGCGCGGGGACGGGCGCGGGGACGGGCGCCGACGGGAAGACAACAGCGAAGGCGAGCACGAGCACAGACACAGAAGCAGGCGCAGAAGCAGACACAGGCGCAGGCGCAGGCGCCGACCGTATGGCCGCGGCGGCGAAGGAGCTCGGCATACCCTCCTCCGCTCTCGCGAGCATCAAGGTCGCCCTGCGGGGCTCCACCCTCCTGGGCCCGACCCTCACCGAACTCGACCAGCTGGCCGCCCGCATGGAGGCCTGGAAGCACTCCACGGGCGCGCTCGTCCGGCGGATGACGGAACTCGGTGCGCCGCTCCCCGGGTGGTGGGACTTCTCGTCGTACCTGCACTCCAAGCAGCTGACGATGAACGACATGCTCGACATGGATCTGCCCCAGGCCTGGAAGCTGTACAAGGATTCGTTCGCCAACCCGCTGCCGCGCATCCCGCACGGGACGGCGGAACAGGCCTACGCACTGGGCGTGCACCCGGCCTATCTGCAACGGCTGGCGGACGCCCTCCAGGTGGACCCGGCGGACATCGTCGAACTGGGCGAGGACAAGTTCCGCTGGCAGCAGCCCCTCTCACCCGAGGCCGTGGCGCTGGACTACCGGATCAGCAAGCAGCAGAAGGTGGCGGATCTCCACTTCACCCGCGACCACGCACGGTTCGACAAGGTCGCCGACAGACTCCTCGGCAGCGACCCCACCGTCACGGAGCAGCGGTTCCGCTCCTTCATGCACTGGTCCACGGTCTCGGACGTGGGGCTGCACATCTTCACGGACGAGCGCCTGCAAGAGCTGGCCGAGCACTGGCGTGAGGACACGGAGGACGGCACCGACCCGGTCCCCGAGGACTTCGACCCGCGCAAGGAACGGGAGAAGCATGCCGCTCTCCTCCATGAGGTCGACCTCGCCGAGCAGTCGGGACACCTGTCCAAGGAACTGACGGAGACGCTGAACAAGTACAAGCGGTACATCCGGTCCAAGACGGAGCTGCTGGACCTCTGGTACGAGGGGGGCGTCGCCAAGGACGCCGTCCCGGGGGGCGTGGCCAAGGACGCCGTCGTGCCCGTGACACCGTCCACGGACCCGCACCCGCCCCACCGGTCCGCGCCCGCCGTCCTCCCGCAGCGGCCCACAACCCGCGGCCGGTCGGATTCGGCACCGCCTCCGCTCCCCGTCCCCCCGCAGACACCCGTGGACGCGAGCCTGCCGCATCCCGTAACGCCGCCCGCCCCTGCGCAGCCCAGCGCCGAGATCCCCCGCCCCTCGGCCCCGTTCATGAACAGCTCGGGCCACACGGGGCCCGCCTGGGAACGCAAGTTCAGCGCCCGGCGCACCGTGCTGCCGGACGGGGCCACCCAGGCGGAGATCACCGTACGCATCTACCTGGACCCGCAGGCCGGTGTCACCCCCGAGGTCGTCCAGGCCGCCAAGGACACGGCGGTCGGCGGTCTCAAGAAGTACTACAACGACCCGGACCACCGTCTGCCGAACGGCGATCTGCTGCGGGTGAGGGCCGAGTTCACGGACGACCCGAAACAGGCGCACCACACCATCGCGCTGCACCCCAACCCGGATGGCAACGGCCGGTCGAACAGCGCGAACTGGTACCTCTCCATGGAGACCATCGAAGCCCAGTCGCAGATGCCGGCCCATGAGATCGGTCATCTGCTGGGCCTGTGGGACTACTACCGGGATCACACCCCGGGGCTCGCCCACTGGCCGGTCTACGACGAGCACGCGCTGATGGGCGCCATCTACGCCGACCCGCTCTTCGGCCGGCCGGCGGTCGACTCCCAATTCCAGCGGCCGTCGGTTCGGTCGCCCTATCTGCGGATCATGCCCCGCGACCTCCTGGTCATGGGCACCGCGATCGGGGCGGCGATGCCCGGGGCGCCGCGGGCCACCGTCGACATCCCGCTCGACGTACGGGAACGCGTCCTGCGCGGCAACCCCCGCACCGGCATCCCCGGCCTCCTCGCCCCGCAAGGCACCACCGACCGGCCCCGCGCCATCGCCACCGAAGAACGCAACCCGAACGGCACCTACCAGGCAGGCACCCACCCCGACGGCAGCGCACGGACCATGTTCCCCGACCACTGGACCCTCGAAGAGGCGCTCTACGCCACCCGCCAGGTCTACCTCCGCCAGCAGAGCACCGACGGTCTGGTGCCCACCACGGGCGCCCACGGTATCGAGGCGGGCAACTACCACTTCACCGGCGACTACCAGGGCGTACGGATCAAGGGCACGGTCGACGGCAAGGGGACCATCACCGATTTCGCGCCGCACTCCGACCAGACCGGGCTCGTGACGCCCGTCCACCTCAGAACGCCCTCCGTTCCCGAACTTCCCCCTTATTTCGCCCATCTCGCACCGCCGCCCGGAGTCACCGGCGAACCCGCGATCGGGGAGGGCACGCTGCGCTTCGTGACGTACGGCTCCACCCACAACAGGACCGGCGTCCACTACGCACTGCCGGACCGGGCGGGGGTCGAGGCACAGTACGACCAGGGCGTCCTGATCAACCCGCTGTGGAGCGCCCACCCGAACGGCACCCAGTGGGCCACGGTCTGGTTCAGGGATCCCAACCTGCGGGGGCTGACCGAACAGGCCGCCGCCAAGGGCACCCCGCCCCCGCGCGAATGGCAGCTCGGCGACCGGGAGAACGGGGCCGTGCTCGGCGCCGACGGCACGGCGACCATCGGCCAGCTGCTCTTCCCCTCCTCCTGGTCGACGCACCAGGTCTGGGAAGCGATGGTCGTGGCCCACCGCAACGCGATCGGCTCGGGTTCGTGGGTCCAGGTCCCGGAGGGCGGTTACCTGTGGGAGGGCGTGTACAACGGCGTGCGGATGCACGGACACGTCCGGGGCGGCGAACAGCTGTGGGTCCGGCCCTCCGCGTACCAGCCGCCGGTCCCGCACAGCTCTTCCGAAGTGCTCGCGCTCACGGCTCCCGTGCATACCCAGGTGAACAAGCCGAATGGCACGGCGGCACAGTTCGCGGTCCGGCGCGTGATCCACCAGGACGGGGCGCTGGGGATACGCGTCACCCGGGTCCTGCCGTATCCGCCGCTGGACCCCGCGGAACACAGCCGTGTGACCGATGAGCTGCTGCCGCAGATACGTGCGCAGCTGACCGCCGGATTCCAGCACCCCGACCCCGCCGGACGCCGCGACCTGAGCCGGGTCACCTTCGACGTGGAGCTGGCACCGGCGGCCGACCCGACGATGAAGCTCACACGTCGCTCCGACATCTTCACAGTCCTGATGGGCGACGTGGACAACAGCACCCTGCCGGATCTGATGGCGGTCGACGCCTCCGACCCGTCAAGCCTGTACCACTTCCTGAACACCGTCGCCCCCACGCTGCCGCCGCTGTCCGAGCTGCCGGCCGGCTGGCAGGGCCCGCAGGGGCAGCCGCACCACGAGCAGGACCCGGTCTGGACGTCGGACGTGACGGCTTCGGTACGCCGCAACACCCCGTCCGGGCTGCTCGACGAGCCCGGCGTACGAGGGCTGTTGGAGCAGCACCGGAGCCTGGAGCCGACCGGCCCGCTCACGGACGCGACCACGAGCCCGAGCCCGAGCACGGACACGCATCCGGGCGGGACCGAGAACACCGGCACAGGAACCGGCACGAGCACCGCTGCCGACACCGGTACCGGCCTGGACCGTACGGCCGCGGCGGCCCAGGCCCTCGGACTGCACCCCACCGCCCTCGCCAGCATCAAGGTCGCCCTCCAGGGACCCGCCCCTCTCCGCTCCGCCCTCGACGCACTCGACCAACTGGCCACCCGGCTGGAAGCCCGGCCGCACACCACGAGCGCGCTCATCCGGCGGATGTCGGAGATCGGCGCGCCGCTCTCCGAGTGGTGGCACTTCGCGTCCTATCTGCACACCAAGCAGGGCCTGATGTCCGACGTGATCAGCATGGACCGGGCCGGGGCCCAGAAGCTGTTCAACGACTCGCGCATCCATCCGCTGCCGCAGGTCCCGAACGAGACCGAGCTCCATGCCTACGCGCTGGGCGTACACCCGAGATACCTGACACGGCTGGCGGACGCCCTCCGGGTGCCCACGGCGGACATCATCTCTCTGGGCGAGGACAAGTCCTTCTGGCAGCAGCCCCTTTCGCCCGAGGCGGTGGCGCAGAAGTACCGGGACAACGAACGTCAGCGGCAGGAAGAGGCCCGCATCGGCCGCGACCGCGCACGGTTCCTTGCCGCGGCCGACGAGCTGCTGGGCAGCGAACCCGGCCTCGCGGAGCAGCGGTTCCGCTCCTTCGTGCACTGGTCGGCGGAGGCGCAGCACCTGGGCCTGAACGTCTTCACGGATCAGCGCCTGCGAGAGTTGGTGGGGCACTGGCGCAGGAAGACCAACGACGGCACCGATCAGGTGCCTGCGGACTTCGACCCGCGCGAGAAGGGGAAGTTCCAGGCCGATCTGTTCCTGACAGTGGACCTCGCCCGGCGATCCGGGCCGCTGCCCACCAAGCTGGCGGAGGAACTGGCCCTCTACGAGCAGTTCGTCCAATTCCAGCTGACGCAGCTCAACGTGCGGTACCCGGGGGGTGTGTTCGAGGACGACGGTCCGCCCGTGACACTGTCCACGGACATCTTCGCCGCGCTGTCCGGCGCGGGCGACTGACACGCACCACTGCCGTACACGGCTGACGTACACGAACGAATGCACATGAGCAGTAAGAGCAGTACGAGAAGCAGGAGAGGCGAGGTGGCCATGGCGAGCACGGAACCCGAGTCGAACAGCGAGGTGTCCGCTGCTGCGGACACGTCCGATGAGGCGGCGCCGGGAGAGGGTACGCAGACCGGGACGGAGAAGGTGACGGAATCCGGCGGGGCTTCCCCGAAGGACGTCGCCGCGACGCTCGCCGGTGGCGTGATCGGTGCGGAGGTGCCTGCCGCCACCCGCGTGACGGAGAGCAAGGCAACGACGCTCGAATCGGCACCCGAGGCCGTGGCCGCCGAGAAGGCCGAGCCGCAGAAGGCCGAGAAGCCCCAGAAGCCCGAACCGGCCCCCGAACCGGCCTCGGAACCGGCTTCGGAACCGGCTTCGGATGCCACGGCGGCCCCCGCAACCGAGCCGGAAACCACGGCCACCCCCGCCAGCGCCACCGCGACCTCGACCTCGACCTCGACGGCCGCAGCCTCAACGTCCCGTGGGATACCGGCACTCACCGCCGTACTGGGCAGCCTCACCCGGAGCCGTACTCGCACCCGTACCTCCTCCGATGCCACCGCCGCCGTGAGCACCGCGGGCGGGAACGGCCCCGGCGGAACCGGTACGGAGGAGGAGGACTCGGCACCCGGCAAGGTCTCCCGACCGATGGTCGCGGCGGCCGCGATCGGGGGCGTGGTGCTGCTGTCCCTCCCGTTCGTCGTCGCCTCGTTCACCGGCGGGGACGGACCCAAGCACAACACCAGGAACGCCGCCGCCGGATACACCGACCCCGGCGCCGGGGCGGACGGCTACGTACCGCAGTCCGACGCCTCCAAGGCACCACTGGGCAAGGGCGGTTCGAAGGGGACCGGCGGATCGGGCCCGGCGGGCGGCGTGAACGCCCCGCCCATCCACGAAGCCGCGTCGGCGGACAGCGCCGACGGCCCCGGGGACACCAAGACGGACAGCCATCCCGGGAAGGGCACGACCGACTCGGACTCCTCCACGGGCAAGGGGAAGACCGACACCAAGACGGACTCCTCGTCGGGCAGCGGCGCCACCAACACGGCGAACAAGACGTCGTCCTCCCCCAAGGTGCTCTACTCCGCGATCGGCGGAATGCACTGCTCCAACAGTTCGGTCACGTACACCGAACGCGGCAAGTACACCGACGACCAGAAGGGCTGGACCACCCACGACGGCGCTTACGCCTCAGGTGGCTGCTCGGGCTGGTACCGCTCGATTCCCATGTCGGGCGACTCCAACGACAGCGACAACAGCGCGGTGTGGAACTTCCGGACCGGTGACGTGAAGTCCGGCAGTTGCAAGGTCAGCGTCTACATACCGAACGACAGCAACGTCGGACACGTCGGCGGCCAGCCCACGTACTACACCGTCCACGACGGCACCAGCACCGCGGGCTCCACCCAGCTCGGCCATTTCACGATCACCCAGGTGAGTCACCGCGGCGAGTGGATAGCAGCCCCCTCGTACAAGATCAACTCAGGTGTGCTGAGCGTGAAGCTCCACGACCGCGGCGACGACTGGAGTTCGTCGTCACGGGAGAACGCACACAATGCCTCGTCCGCGATCCGGGTGGAGTGCACGGCGTAACGCCCAACGGACCCGGCCCGCCGTTTATTTCACCCTGGACGGCGGGCCGGTGCTGCCGGAGGCCAGCGGGGAGCGGGCCAGCTCGACACAGCCGAGGCCGACCAGGGCGAGCGCGGCCAGCTCAGGCACCAGCCACCAGCCGGTGCGCAGCGTCTCACCGAACAGGGTCACGCCGTACAGGATGCTGATGAGCGCGTCGCCGAGGGTGAGCATCGGCTGGACCGCGACCAGGGTGCCCGCCTGGAGGGCGTTCTGCAGCAGGAAGAGCGAGCCCACGCCGGCTGCGGCCGTGCCGTAGAGCTGCCAGGACTTGAGGAGTTCCACCCATCCGTCGGCGTCGCTGAGCCGCGCCATGGCGTCCTTCATGAGTGCGGCGGTGAGTGCGTAGCCGCAGGCGGCGGCCAGCCCGAGGAGGGCCCCGCGGGAGTTGCCACGGGTCTTGAGGGCCGCACCGATCAGGACCGTCTCGAAGATCCCGGTGAGGATCAGCGCCGGGATCCACCGCAGCCCGTCCACGGTCTCGCCACCGCCGCCCGGAGCCGCGGTGGCCATCCCGAGAGCGAGGCCCACGGTGACGGCGGCCACGCCGTACCAGACTGTGCGGGGCAGCCGTACGCGCATGAGGTAGCCGGCGAGCAGCAGGGTCGCGGGGAGTTCGATGACGAAGATCGGCTGCACCACGGCGATCGGTCCGGTGGCCAGGGCGACGGCCTGGCAGACGGCTGCGACGATCACCAGACCGACCCCGGCCAGCCACACCCGCTGGCGGATCAGGTGGCCGAAGAGGGACACATGCATCGCCTCGGCGTCGGGCACCTTCGCGGCGGCACGGCGCTGGAACACGGATGCGGCGCCGTTACTGAGCGCGGTGAGCACGGCGAAGAGGACACTGATCACCGGTCCATGATGAAGGCCGGGGTATACGAAACGGGGATCTCCCCCCGTCCGGGCCGCGCCGCCGTGGCCCCGGGCGGCACGGGCCGGGCCGTGGAGCGCGGGGGTCCGGCCCCACCCCCGTAGGCGCAGGACCCCCGCACGACGCGGGTCGCCCGCCCAGAACGCACGTCTCGCATCGCGCGCCCCGGAACGCACGCCCCGGAGCCGAATGGCCTCGCGACACAGTGCCCGCACGCCCGTACGCGGGGCAACCGAATTCGGCCACCAGCAGAAGCCGTTGCTGCCGCGCCCCGGCGGAGCCAGATCGTCGTGTCCGGTCCTGTCCTGTCCTGCCCTGCCCTGCCCTGCCCGGTCCTGTCCTGCCCGGTCCTACGAGGCGGAGCCGGACCCGGGCTTCTCGCCACGGGGGAAGGAGATCTCGACGCGGCGGTTCTTCGTACGGCCCTCTTCGGTGGCGTTCGAGGCGATCGGGTAGTCCTCGCTGTATCCGCGGATGTCGAACGTGACATCGGAGCCGAGCGACTTGGCCAGCTCCTCCTGCACGGAGTCGGCGCGCCGCTTGGAGAGGACCTTGCCGTGCTCGTACGAGCCGAGGTTGTCGGTGAACCCGAAGACCCGGACCTTGGTGGCGTGCTGGGCGAGGGCTTCGTCGGCGATGGCCTTGATGCGCGCCCTGGCCTCCGGATTGAGCTTGGGGCTGTCCTTGGGGAAGAGGACTTCTGCCTGGAGCGCGAACGTCACATCGGCGTTGGTGTCCTCACGGCGCTCCTCACCGCCGAGGTCCTCGACGACGGACTTGATGTCGAGGACATGGGAGGGCGCGAGCGTCGCCCCGTCGCCGAGCCGGAGCCCGGGGGCGGCGGGGTCGATGGCGGGCGGTGGCGAGGACGTCGTGCTGTCCGGGGGCGCGCTGGGGCCGGGGCTGGGACCGGCGGCATGTGCCCCGGTGACGGTCAGCCCGGTGAGCAGGAGGGTGGCGGCGAGGGTGGCCGCGGGGCGGCGTGGTCGTCTCATCGGTCACTGCCCGTCGGAGATGTCGATGGTGGCAGGAGGCATGTCGCCGATCTGGAACTCCACGGACTTGGTACTGGCGGGCGGGGCGGGGAACTGGGCGTAGAACGGCTTCTCCTCGTCCGCCTGGATCCCGCCGCTGAACTTCGTGCAGAGGCAGCGTCCGTCGGTGTCCCGCAGGATGAGGTACTTCTTCTTGCCTGCCTGGTCGACGAGCGCGGCCCCGGCCATGGACGTGGAGTTGGCGGCCAGTTCCTTCTCGTCCCCCGCCCAGCTGGGTTCGAGCCAGTACTTGCCGCTTCCGTTCTTCACCGTTCCGCTGACGGTGAGGAAGCCACCGGTGTCGCGCACCGCCGAGGTGATGGTCAGGGTGATGTCAGCCCCGCCCTTGACCTGTGCCAGGGTCTTGTCGGCCGACGCGGACGGAGCCGGCTGTGCGGTGTCGCCGCTCCCCTTCGCACCGGCCGCGGGGGGCGACGCGCTCCCCTTGTCCGTTCCCCCGCCGTCGCCTCCGCAGCCCGCCACGGTGAGCGCCAGGCCCGCTGTGACTGCCACAGTGGCCAGCGCCCTGCGGGCCCTCAAGGTGCGACGCATGTTCATCTACTACTCATCCTCACTCGGCCAGGTGGACAGCGAACAGGTCCTTCGGCTGGGGCAGTTCAATCGTGTCCAGCTTCTTCGGGTCGATCTCCCAGTGCCGGCCGTCACAGTCGAATTCGACGAGCTTCGGGTCTCCGGACGGCGTGACAGAGCAGCGCGGCTCGATCATCGCGACGGCATGGGCCTTGGCGTGCCTGCCCTCCGTACCGGGGATGACGGACTTGCCGACGGTGAACCGGGTGGTGATGCTCGCCTCGAAGGCGGGATACCCCTTGACCGTCGTCGGCGCGAGCCCGTCGAGGGTGGCGTCGTTGTCGCCCGCGAGCCGGGCCGCTGCGGCACTCCCCGTACCGGCGACAGGGTGGTCGCCGAGCAGCCAGCCCGCCCATGCGTCCTTCTGCCCCAGCGAGCCGGTCAGGCCGTCGGCCATCTGGTCCCGGACGTCCTGGGCCGCCGCGAGTGCTGCGGCGTCCGCGGCCGACTGGGCACCGTTGCGGGCCACGGCGGCTTGCGCGAAGGCGAAGTAGGCGAAGGCCAGAAAGAGCAGTCCGCCCACCACGACGACGTAGATGAGGATGGTCTGGCCCCGGTCGTCCCCGGCGCGGGGCGCCCTCGCCCTCAGCCCCCGGTGATGGAGTTGACGGCAGTACCGATCGCCTTCGAGATGATGTTCTGCAGCCCCAGCCCCCGCACCGCCACCACGATCAGCGCCACGATCACCAGCAGCCCGCCGTACTCCACGATGCTCGCGCCGCTGTCGCCCGCGCGCCTCCGCATCCGGGAGACGACCGTGTCGCGCCAGGTGCCGAACGCCAGATACGCCTTGAGCGTGATGTCCTTCGCCATGCTCTGCCCCTTCGGGAACGTACGACTCCGTCTCTGCGGCCGGGCTGCCGTGCGCGGCGCCCCGCCTCCCCTCACCGCGCAGGGATTCAGCCATGGCGGCCGGGCTCCCGCGCGGACGTTCCCAGCCATATCGCTTCCGCTGTAAGGCTGTTGGTGCTGGTTCGGATGCTGCTGGCAGCGGCGAACTGCTGGTCGCTCCTGCCGGAGGCGGTACGGTGCATGACCTCCGCCTCCCTCGGACTCGGCCCGAAGTCATATCCCTGGGGAGAGGGTGGCACAAAGGGTTGCGGCCTCGAAGCAGCTGACAGAAAGTGGCCGGATCCCACCCTCCGTATCAACAGCCGCGCCCTCCGTGGTCTCATCGCTCAGTTCCCGAACAGCGAGCCGAAGTCGGTGGTGGAGCCCAGGAACATGTTCGTCACGATCAGGATGAGCGTCGCCGGGACCATGGTGATCAGCGTGACCACTGTGGCCTGCGGGATCGCCTTCGCCGCCCGGCGGCGGGAGTTCTGCGCGTCGGTACGTCGCATGTCGTTGGCGATCTGTATGAGGGTGTCCGCGATCGGCGCGCCCAGTTCCTCGCCCTGCTGGAGCGCGCTGACGAACTGCGAGACCTGCTCGGACTCGTTGCGCCTGCGCAGTTCGTCGAACGCCTGGCGGCGGCTGACACCCATGTCCATCTGGCGCAGGGTGATGCGCAGTTCGTCGGCCCAGGGCCCCTCGTACTTCTCGGCGACCCGCTCCAGTGCCTGCCGGAAGCCGAGTCCCGCACTGACGACCACGGCCAGGACATCCAGGAAGTCGGGCAGGGTCCGCTCGATGATGTCCCGGCGCTTGCGGATGGCCTGCCAGATCGTCGCGTCGGCTGCGAACGCCCCGTAGGCGAAGGCGAAGACAGCGAAGATCCAGCTGCCGTTGGTGAGGAGCGCGAGGCCCGCGAGGCCGCCGAAGATGCCGTACACCGCGCGGCGGGCCGCATAGCGGTCGACGGTCAGGCCGCCCGGATTGCCCGCCGAGTCGATCCTGCGGCGCTTCTTCTCCACCGCCCGGGGGCCCATCGCCCTCAGCACGGCGGGCGCGAAGCGCATCCCCGCCCGGTCGACCGCCGCCTCGGCGCCGCCCACCCGGGTGGCGCCGACTTCGAGTGCGACGGCGAGGTCGCTGGGAACCTTCACATCGGAGCGGTACATCCGGACGCCCAGGAACATCCCGGCGACGGCCGCGCCGAGTGCCAGTGCGAGCAGCAGTCCCACCATGGCGGTTGTCCCGTCCCCTCAGACGTCGATCTTGCCGAGGCGCCGCATCCCGATGAACCCGACGGCGTACAGAGCGAGGGCGATCAGCACGGCCGCCTGGCCCAGCGGGTGGCCGGTCATCCGGGCCAGCGAGCCGGAGTCCATCGAGTTGAGCATGATCATGGCGCCCAGGCCGAGCAACGGCAGCGTGTACGCGGTGGCGTTGACCTCGGAGAGCATCGTCACGACCTCGCGCCTGGTCTCCTTGCGCTCCTCCAGGGTCTCGGTGAGGTTGCGCAGGCTGCCGACGACCGTGCCGCCCGCACGGTTGGAGAGGACCAGGGTGGTGACGAGGACGACCAGTTCCCGGGAGGGCAGCCGGGCCGCCAGCTCGCCCAGGGTCTCGTCGATCGACCTGCCCAGCGCCAGCTGGGCGGTGACCGTGGCCAGTTCCTCGCCTGCGGGTGCCTCCAGCTCCTCCGCCGCCATGCCCAGTGCGGTACGGAGAGCGAGCCCGGCGGCCGTCGCGTTGGCCAGGATCCGGGACAGCTCGGGGAGCTGGTTGATGAACGCCTCGATGCGCTTCTGGCGCTGCCAGTTGAGGAAGGTGTTGCCCGCCCACAGGGCGACCAGGCCGGCGACCGGGCCGAAGAACGGGGCCAGCGCCGCGGAGGCGATCAGCCAGAGTGCGGCGAATCCCCCGACGACGTACACGGTGAACTCGCCCGCCGTCAGATCCAGTCCGGTCGCGGCCAGCCGCAGCTGGAGCCGCTTGCCGAAGGCCGTCCCGCGGAGCCTGCGGTCGACTCCGCCGAAGCGGCGGACGCGCAGCCCCTGCGGACGCGGTCCGCTGTACGAGAGCCGGTCGACCAGGGCTTCGCGCTGCGCCTTCCCGGTGGCGTACGTATGGATACCGGCGACGGCGAGCACACCGCAGAGCAGCGTGCCGCCGATCGCCAGCAGAGCGATGTTGGTCATGGTGCTGCCCTACCTCGCCTCTCTCGTGTTGAGCGGGTCGACGCCTTCCACCACACCGAACGCGGGCGGCAGCGCCTCGTTCGCGAGGTACAGCCGCTCCGCGATCCTGCGCGGCAGCGGCAGGTGCTCGAACCGGCCGTGCACGACCCGGTCCGCGGTCATCGGCCGGGCACGGAACCGCGAGACCGTGGAGATCTGGAAGCGCTCGCGCCCGTGACTGACGAGCAGCACCAGCTCGCTGACCTTGCGGGAGCCGTCGGCGTGCCGGGCCAGCTGGACGATGACATCGACCGCGCTGTTGATCTGGTCGCGCAGCGCCTCGAAGGGGATCTCCACCTCGGACATGGACCCCAGGGTCTGGAGTCGCATCAGCGCGTCCTCGGCGCTGTTGGAGTGCACGGTGGCGAGCGAGCCGTCGTGACCTGTCGACATCGCCTGGAGCATGTCGAGCGTCTCGCCGCCGCGCACCTCGCCGACGATGATCCGGTCGGGGCGCATCCGCAGCGAGTTGCGGACGAGGTCGCGGATGGTGATCTGGCCGTTGCCCTCGACATTGGCCGGCCGGGTCTCCAGGCGTACGACATGGGCCTGCTGGAGCTGGAGTTCGGCCGCGTCCTCGACGGTGATGATGCGCTCGTGGTCCGGGATGAGGCCGGAGAGCGCGTTGAGGAGCGTGGTCTTCCCCGATCCGGTGCCGCCGGAGACGATCACGTTGAAGCGGGCCCGGACGAACGCGGTGAGCAGCAGCAGCATCTGCTCGTCGAGCGTGCCGAGCGCGATCAGTTCCTGGAGGCGGTACGCGCGGGGGAAGCGGCGGATGGTGAGGGTGGGGCCGGTCAGGGAGAGCGGCGGGATGATGACGTTGACCCGTTCGCCGGAGGGCAGGCGGGCGTCGACCATCGGATTGGACTCGTCGACCCGGCGGTTGACGGTCGACACGATGCGCTCGATGGTCTGCATCAGCTGCTCGGTCGAGGCGAAGCGCATCGGGAGCTGCTCGACGCGTCCGGCCCGTTCCACGAAGATCGAGTCGGGGCCGTTGACCATGATCTCGGTGATGGACGCGTCTTCGAGGAGCGGTTCCAGTACGCCGAGGCCGAGCGCCTCGTCCACGACCCGGCGGATCAGCTGGGAGCGCTCGGCGGTGGAGAGTACGGGGCCCTCGCGGCTGATGATGTGGCCGAGTACGCGCTCCAGCCTGGCGCGCCGGTCGGCGGCGGCCAGCGAGGACATCTCCGCGAGGTCGATCTCCTCCAGGAGCTTGGCACGGTAGACGGCGACCTGGTGGCCGTCCTCCCGGCCGCCGCCGTGCTCCTCGGGGGCGGCGATGCGGGCCCGCAGACTCATGGTGCCTCCCTGTCGTTCCCGGCTGTGGCACTCGCGGCTGTGGTGTCGTTCGGCATGACGACGGTGCGGTGGACCGGGCCGAAGAGGTGGAAGCCCGGCAGCACGGACGGGACGGCGATGGTGGCGGTCGCGCTCACGGTGTCGCCGCCGCTGACACGGACGGTGGTGTTGCCCTGGAGCCAGCCGGACACGGCGTCCTGTCCGGCGGCGCTCCCCGTACCGGCCTCCAGGGCTTCGGTGCGGGCGGCGGCGCGGGCCGCGGTGCCTGCCTGGTTGGCGGTGTAGCCGACGATGCCGAGCTGGATGGCGGCCATGCCGATGAAGAGGAGGATCGGGAGCATGCCGGTGAATTCGAGGATGGCGGTGCCACGGTCGTCGCGGCGGCGGATGCGGGTTTCGGGGGCTCCGCCCCCGGACCCCCGGTCCTCAATTGCCCCCGGACTTCGTCCGGGGGGACCCCCAGGACGGGCTTGTTCTTGCCGCTTCATCCCCCGTCCCCCTCAAGCGCCGCCCCCGCGCTCCCGTCCACCGGCCACGGAAAGTTTCCGGCCCCCGGGAAGAGCACCGGGGTGCGCAGGTGGACCGTCGCCTTCATCAGGTTTCCCGACGCGCCGCAGGACACCGTCGCCGCCCCGCGCCAGTTGGCCGGCAACCGTTTCAGGCCCGCCTCCCGGCAGCCCGCCGTCGAGCCGTCGACCGCGTACGAGGACGTGGCCGTCCGTGCCGCCTCGTCCGCCGCGTTGCCCGCCAGGGAGAACGTGTAGCCCCACAGCACGCACTGCCACATCGCCACCAGGACGAAGGCGATCAGCGGGGCCATCCCGGCGAACTCGACCAGCACCGCGCCCCGGTCGCTGTCGAGCTTGCTGCCCCGGACGCGCAGCCGGCCTCCCCGGGCGCCCCTGCCGTGCGAGGCCGACGCGGGCGCCTTCACCAGGCCGAGTTCCCCGGCCAGGCCCCACATGGCCTGCTTGACCGTGGAGCGGCTGTCCAGGTCCTGCATCCGGCCCGCGTCCACCGCCCCCTGGAGTTCCTTGAACCCGGCCGGGATCGCGGCGCGGGCCGCCTTCGTGCCGGTGATGCGCTCCACCAGCGGCGGCTGGATCTCGGCGCTCCGGGTGGCCCGGTTGACGACGGTGACCGTCTCCTCCGCCTTGCGGACCTGGAGCCGGTCCCACATCCGCACCATCCGCTTGGCGGCCCGGACGGCCACCACGTCGGGGGTGACCAACAGCAGCGCGTGGTCGGCCATTTCGACCGCCGCCGCGTTGGCGCCGGTCAGCTGGGTGCCGCAGTCCACGACCACGATCTCGTACCGGTTGCGCAGCGCGCCGATCGCCTGCCGGGCGACCCGGTCGGTGACCTCTTCGCCGCGTTCGCCGTCGCCCGGCGCAAGCAGCAGTCCGATCCCGGTCGGGTGCGCGTACACCGCGTCCTGGATGACCCGGGGCGAGATGTCGGCGATGCCCGCCAGGTCGGCGATGGAGCGGCGGAACTGTACGTCGAGGTAGGAGGCGACGTCACCGGACTGGAGGTCGAGGTCGACCAGGGCGACGGACCTGCCGGACGCCTGGGCGGCCAGCGCGAGCTGGACCGCGGTGACGGTGGCGCCGACCCCGCCCTTCGCCCCGGTGACCGTGACGACCGTGCCGCCGGGTCCGGCGGCCGGGTCGGGCCCGCCGCCGAGGTGGCGGCGTACGCCGGTGGACCAGGAGGCCGCGTTCTGCACCCGGGCCGCCAGCTCCTCGTAGCCGAGGGGCAGTCCGATGAGGCCGCGGGCGCCCGCGTCCATCGCCGATGTGTAGAGCAGCGGGCTGATGTCGGCGGTGATGAGGACGACGCCGACCGCCGGGAAGCGCAGCGCGACCTCCCTGATCAGTTCCAGCGCGGGGGCCGGGCCGATCCGTTCGTGGACGAGGACGACCTCGGGCAGCTCGTCGAGCGACTCGGCGGCCAGCCGGGCGAGCAGGTCGAGCAGCGAGGTCGAGTCGGCGACCGGCGGGAAGGGTTCCGCGTCGGGGAGCTGGCTGAGCAGGGTGATCACCGCGCGCGCCGCGTCCGGGTCACCGGCCACGGGGAGGATACGAGTCGTCATCGGTCCCTCACTTGTCGCCGTCGAGGGTGTAGGTGCGGTCGCGCTGCGGGACGGCCGGGCTGCCGCCTGCCGCGACGAGCGCCAGCCGGACATGGGTCGCGAAGGACTCCGCGTACGCGACGCGCTGGGCGTCGAGCGTCTTGAGGGCGAAGGTGATCGGGACGGCGTCGGTGGCCTGCCGGGAGCGGTCGCTCTCGTTCTGACCGGGGTCGAGGGCGGTGAGCTTGCCGACGTCCACGACGCGCGCGTTGGAGACGATGACCTTGGAGGTGTCGGGGACGCCCTTGTCGTCGCCCTTGAACGTCGCGTAGATGTTGACGTCGGAGCCCGGTGTGATCTTGCCCGCCACCCCGGTGGAGGCGTCGATCATGATGGCGATCTCCTGCTCGCCCGCGCCGAGTTCGGGCTGCTGGACGATCATGTCGCTCTGCAGCAGTGAGCCCTTGCGCAGCTGGGTGACGGCGATCTTGCCGCGCACCTGGGCGAGATCGGTCACCGCGTTGCCGGAGAGCCACTTCCGTGGCATCCGCGTCTCCTCGAAGTCGCCCGGGGTGAGCTGCTTGTACGGGGCTATGTCGCTTCTGACGCGGTACGCCGTGACCTCGGGGCCGACTTTCGCATTCACGTCGCGGATGACCGAGAGCACACCGATGATCGCGGCGACGGCGCAGACGGCCGACAGGATCAGCAGGACGACGCCGCGGCGCTGGCGGGAGTTCACTGGGCGGGCCTCTCAAGCTGGGCGTGCGGATCGGCGAACGGCGCGGAGCAGAACCCGCAGCGGTCTCCTATGAGTTCGAGCCCGCACCAGCGGCACAGCTCGCGGCGTACGGAGGAGACCAGCTGGTGGAGGACGGAGAGCTCGGGGATGGCCGCGGCGAACTCCACGAGCCGGGGTGTCGCCCACCAGCCGGCCGAGTCGGCGGGCAGCGCGGTCTCCAGATGGCCCTGGACCCGCCAGGCCGGGGCGAGCACCGTGGTCACCCAGTCGGACTGGAGCTGGCCCCTGGCCACGAGCAGCCGGGTCGCGAACGACGGCCCTTCGAGCAGGCCGGGTTCGGCGCCGGTCACCTTGGCCAACTGCGGTACGGGCGAGGCCAGTACGGCGAACTGGGAGCCCGGCAGCCAGGACTTGGCGTGCGCCGTCAGGGAGACCGGTACGTGGTCGAGCCGGGTGACCGTCGGCAGCAGCGCCCCCGCGTAGATGTAGTGGGCGAGCAGCCGGGCCGCCGACGCGAGGACACCGGGGCTGAAGTCGCAGACGGAGAGCTGGCGCAGCTGCCGGACGAGCACCGCGACACCGAGCGGCGGCAGGTCGACGGGCAGCAGGGCGATGCGGTCGCTCTCCAGGACCGAGCGGACGGCGTGCAGCCGCTGGACGCAGTGCGCGGGCAGCGCCGCCGCGTACGGCACGATGACGTAGCCGTGCTGTTCGAGAAGCGCGTGCAGGTCGGCGACGGCGGCTTCGAGCGACTGCGCGGACGGCGGCTGGAGCACGGCGGCGAGCGGGGTGTGCCGGTCGGACGACGGCAGCACGAGGTCGCCGCTGGTGACAGCTATGGCGGTCGGCACGTCGTGGTCCCCCGTTCACAGCGAGTTGCTCCTGCCTCAGCACTGTATCCAGGGGACACGCCGGAAGAACCACAACTGCCCAAGATTCATTGGATCTTGGCCGGCGGGCAACCGGCCCGGAAGACGGAGAAACGGTGGAGAAGATGCCGCCGCCCGGACAGATCCCTTGACATTGCAATTGGTCTGGACCAGCTTGGTGGCATTCAGCGGTGGCCACCGTTCCGTATCCCAGCCCCCACCCCCCACACCTGGAGGCCGTACGTGAAATCCAGACGATCCACCCGCGCCTGGCTGGGCACCGCCGTAGCAGCGCTCGCGGCAGCAGCCCTCTCCTTCGCCGGGACGACGGCCCAGGCCGCCACCAACACGGCGGGCAAGGCTGCCACTTCCACCACGACCGCCCGGGTCGCCACAGCCGCCCCGCCCGCCCACGCCGTCACGGGCTACTGGCAGAACTTCAACAACGGCGCCGCCGTCCAGAAGCTCAGCGACGTACCGGCGGACTACGACATCATCGCGGTCGCCTTCGCCGACACCGGCAGCTCGCCGGGCGCCGTCACCTTCAACCTGGACTCGGCCGGGCTCGACGGCTACACCCCCGACCAGTTCAAGGCCGACATCAAGGCCAAGCAGGCGGCGGGCAAGTCCGTCGTCATCTCGATCGGCGGTCAGAACGGCACCGTCTCGGTCAGCGACTCGGCGTCGGCCGACAACTTCGCCAACTCCGTCTACGCGCTGATGCAGGAGTACGGCTTCAACGGCGTCGACATCGACCTGGAGAACGGCCTCAACTCCACCTATATGTCGCAGGCACTCAAGTCGCTCGCGTCGAAGGCCGGTTCGGGCCTGGTCGTCACGATGGCCCCGCAGACCATCGACATGCAGTCGACCTCGAACGAGTACTTCAAGACGGCGCTCGCCATCAAGGACATCCTGACCGTCGTCAATATGCAGTACTACAACAGCGGCTCCATGCTCGGCTGCGACGGCAAGGTCTACTCGCAGGGCACGGTGGACTTCCTCACCGCGCTCGCCTGCATCCAGCTGGAGGGCGGCCTCGACCCCTCGCAGGTCGGTCTCGGCGTCCCCGCGTCGTCGAGTGCGGCGGGCAGCGGCTATGTCGCACCGAGCGTCGTCAACAACGCGCTCGACTGCCTCACCAAGGGCAGCAACTGCGGCTCCTTCAAGCCCTCGAAGACCTATCCCGGACTGCGCGGCGCGATGACCTGGTCCACCAACTGGGACGCCACGGCCGGCAACGCCTGGTCCGGCGCGGTCGGACCGCACGTCCACAGCCTGTAGCCGGAACAGCCCGCAGCGATCGCAGCCCGTATCGACCGCTGCACCCAGCACGGCAGCGCCGCCGCTCCCCCGGCGGCGCTGCCGCCGTGCGTACGGGACCGGCCGGCTACTGCGGCCGTCCGCCGAGGTAGTACCCGAGCACCGGGGCCAGTTCGACGAACCACTGCTGAAGCGTGGCGCCGTTCCGGGCGTCCACGGCGCACTCGTAGTACAGGCCGTCGGCCAGCACCACCGCCACCATGAGCGTGGTGCCCCCGTAGGAACCCTTGTAGGGCACCGCCCGGATGTGGCTCCAGGCGAAATCGGCCGTCCGGCCGCCCCGTTCGAAGGAGACGCCTTCACTGTCGACGACCACGGCGTTCCGCCGGTCCGTGGCGAGGAAGTCGGGGCCGCCGTCCGCGAAGGACGCGGAGCCCGCGGGTTGTTGAGGCACGGGTGGCGGCGCCGGAGCGTACGGCGGGGGCGGCGGCCCGAAGCCCTGCGGCTGCTGGGCCGGGGAGTACGGCTCCGGGGCCGTGCCACCGTACTGTCCGGTCCCTGACATGTGCGGGCCCCCTCCTGCTCTCGGTTCACCGCCCAGTATGACCGGGCGCACGACGGCGCCCGCCGGTCCCCCGGCGGGCGCCGTCACCGATGCGGCCGGATCCCTACGGCTTGGGCAGGGTGCAGCCCGAGCGGCTCAGGTCGATCTTGCTGCCGGCGCCGACGCACGGCACGATCCCGTACGTCTCCTCGGCGTAGTTGATGCCCTGGTGGATGGTGACGTTGCCGTTCTCGTCCACCTCGCACGGGTTGTTCTCCGTGCAGCGCTCGCCGTCCTCGTTACCCGTGTTGTTCACCGCGACGACCTTGCCCGTCGCGGTGTCGACCACCGGCGATCCCGAGGTGCCACCGATGGTGTCGCAGGCCGAGGTGTAGCGGACCGAGTCCTTCCAGGTCCAGTCACCCTCCTTGAGGCGGTAGACGAAGCCGTCCACGTTGCAGCTGTAGATCTTCTTCCAGTACCCGGAGACCACACTGATCGCCGTGCCCTGCGTGGGATGGGCGGCGTTCAGCTCCAGCGCCGAAATCCCGTACTTGCTCTGTATCTGCGCGTACGTGGAGGTGAGCTGGTACAGCGAGATGTCCGTGTCGGTCATCGTCGCGTAGGCAACCTTGCTCGCCTTGAGCGTGGCGACCGAACTGCCCGCGGCATTGAGCAGCGAGAAGGTACGGCTGGACGGCTGGTCGGTGATGACCTGTCCGGCGGCCGGGAAGCCGGTCTCCAGGCAGTGACCGTTGGAGAGCACCAGCGCGGGGTCGTCCGGCTGGGAGTCCGGCGTGCGGACGACGGAGCCCGAGCAGTTGCTCAGCGCCACCGTTCCCGCGAAGTCGGCTGCTTTGACCGTGGGGCGGCTGGTGGCCGCCACCGCGGGTGTCGCTGCCGCGCCCATGAGGAAAAGGGCGAGCAGTGCGCCGACGAGAGGCTTCTTCATGTGGGGGGTCCCCTCTGTGACCGAAGTTCTTCCGGTTTGACATGCGCATTCTTAACGCAAGAGGGGGTTACGGGGAAGAGCACACCCCTGGGGACAACCCCCACCACCCGGTCCAGACCCCGCTCCATCACCCGCCCCCATTTGCCGGTCGGTCCGAGGACTGGCGTCATGCCGTGTTGCTTCAGGGGGAGTTGGGGGTGCGAGACGGCTACTGGAACGGTCAGGCGCAAGCCATAGGAGATGGGGGACGCGCTGTGGGAGCGGGTCGAGCCACTGCGGCCGGTGGTGGCGCGGCGTTTCCGTTACCCCGGTCGCAAGCGACTCGACCAGCGGAAGGTCAGGTGCGGGATCCCGTTCGTGCTGTACACAAGGATCCCGTGGGAGTTCCTGCCGCAGGAGCTGGGCTTCGGCTTCGGCTTCGGCTTCGGCTCAGGCATGACGTGCTGGCGGCGGCCGAGGGACTGGAGGGGCGGGAAACGCGAAACCGTCACGTAGACGGGTGGCGGGGCTTCGGTCGAGGTGGCGTGGCCGGTTTGCGGGTCCGGCTATTGCTCGCGCAGCGACTCCGCCAGCCGCTGCAGCGCCGGGTTCGGGTTGTCGGGGCTCCAGCAGGCATGCAGTGTCACCGAATGTGCTTCGGCTGTGTCGAGTTCGCGGTACCGGACACTCTCGACCTTCATCGCCGTGATCGACCGCGGGATCAGCGCGCATCCCAGTCCGGCCCGCACCAGCGCGAGCATCGTCGGTACTTGTGACGCCAGTTGGCTCACGGCGTACCGGTCCATCCCGATCATCGCCGCGCAGATGTCGTGCAGGTACTGGGATCCTTCCGGGCTGTACCCGATGTAGTCGTCGGTGACGTCGGTCAGCGACACCGGCCCCTCGCCGGACGCCAGCGGATGGGAGTCCGGTACGGCGAGCACCAGGTCCTCCGAGTGCACCAGCAGCGACTCGAACTTCTCCGGGATCGGCGGCCGCACCAGCCCGAGATCGATCTCGAGATTCGCCAGCGCCTCGAACTGCGCCGGACTCACCAGCTCCGTCAGCTCCGCCGTCACGCCCGGCGTCCGCTTGCCGACCATGGTCAGGAAATCCGCGAGTACGGCGTAGGCGCCGATCGCGGTGAACGCGAGCCGCAATGTCCCGGTCGTCCCGTCGGCCGCCCGCCGGGTCGCCTCCGGAGCGACCTCAAGCAGCGCGAGCACGCGGCGGGCGTGCTCCAGGAACACCGCGCCGGCCGCGGTCAGCCGGACACCGCGGCCGAGGCGGTCGAACAGGCGGACACCGAGTATCCGCTCAAGTCCCTGGATCTGCCGGGTCAGTGGCGGCTGGGTCAGGTTCAGACGCTGCGCCGCCCGCCCGAAGTGCAGTTCTTCGGCGACGGCGACGAACCCACGGAGTTGCTGAAGCGTGAAATCCATGCGCACACGGTATCGGTTGATGCGAAATCGGGCTTGGACCTGCATGACGGAGTGCACCTACCGTCAGATTCACGCCAACCCGAAGGAGTTCCCGTGCCGAATCCCAAACTCGCCGCCCTCATCTCCCCCGAACGTGCCGCTGAGGTCGTCGACGCCGGCACGCGACGGCTTCTCGAGGAACGTTTCGAGGTCGTCTGGGCGGAAGCCGGGCACGCGGCGGGTCCGGCCCAGCCGGGCCGGCCTCCTGCTCTCGACCCGGCCACCCTGCCCGAACTGGTCGCCGGCGCCGACGTCCTGCTGACCAGCTGGGGTACGCCGAAGCTCGGCAACGAGCTGTGGGCCGACGGCCAGGGCCCGAAGGTGGTCGCACACGCGGCCGGCACGGTGAAGCACCTGATCGACCCGGTCATCCTCGACCACGGCGTCGGCGTCTTCTCAGCCGGCCGGCGGATCGCGTGGTCGGTCGGCGAGTACTGCCTCGGCGCCCTGCTGACCCTCGCCCGCCGGCTTCCCCGGTTCGACGGCGCGATCCGCTCCGGCGGCTGGAAGCAGACGGAGTACCGCGGTCACGAGCTGGCCGGCGCCAAGGTCGGGATCATCGGCGCGAGCAGCACCGCCCGCGCACTGATCGCCATGCTCAAACCGTTCGGCTGCGACCTCGCCGTCTACGACCCGTACCTGTCGCACGCACACGCGCAGGAACTCGGCGTACGGACGACGACGCTCGAGGACGCCGCACGCAGTGCGCTCCTGAGCATCCACGTCCCGAACGTGCCCGAGACGAAAGGCATGATCACCCGCGAGCTGATCGAGACCCTGCCCGACGGCGCGGTCGTGGTCAACTCGTCGCGCGGCCCTGCGGTCGACCAGCAAGCACTCCTGGACCACGCGCTGGGTGGCCGGATCTACGCGGCCCTGGACGTCTACGACCCCGAGCCCTCGACGTTCGACGCGACGATCCTCCAAGCCCCGAACCTCCTGTTCACCCCGCACATCGCGGGCGACACCGCCGAAGGTCACCTCGCGCTCGCGGGCTATGTGCTGCGCGACGCCCTGCAGTGGTTGGCCGACGGCACCCGCGGACCGAGCTTCGTCGAGCCGGCCGCCTGGTCGATCACCGCCTGAAAGGACCACCGATGTCCCGCATCACCCAGGTCGAGGTCTTCCCGGTCGCCGTACCGTTCGCCCGCCGGTTCGTGCTCGGCAGCGGAGCTGTCGGCGCACCCGACGCCGCGCCGGACCAGTCCGCGGCGGTGATCTTCGTCAAGCTGACCACCGAGGACGGCGTGGTCGGCTGGGGAGAACAGCGCGCGCTCCCGAGCTGGAGCTACGAGACCGCCGAGACGATGGCCGTCATCATCCGCCGCCACCTCGCGCCGATCCTGCTCGAACTCACACCGTTCGATGTCGAGCTCTTCCAACGGCGCGCCGCCCAGCGCCTGAGTCCCGCGGTCTCGAACGGCTTCCCGTTCGCCCGCGCGGCGGTCGACGTCGCGATGCACGACGCGGCCGGCAAGCTCGCGGGCGTCCCCGTGCACGCGCTGCTCGGCGGCAAGGTGCACGACGAGATCCCGCTCTGCTCGGCGATCGGGGTCGGCGACCAGGACGCGGTCCGTGAGCACGCACTCCAGTCGTCGGACTATGCGGCGTACAAGATCAAGATCGGTGGTGATCTGGACGCCGACACGGCGGCGATCGAGACCGCCGCGGAAGTTGCCGGCGACAAACCGCTGTGGCTCGACGCGAACCAGTCGTACCGCCCGGCCGCCCTCAAGCGACTCCGCGACCGGACGGCGCACGTCCGCACGATCCACTGCGTCGAGCAGCCCGTGCCGAGCACCGACACGCTGGCGATGGGCCGGTTGCGTGAGCTGATCGACCTGCCGATCGCGATCGACGAGGGCAGCTTCTCCGCGCAGGACCTGGCGCGCGCGATCCGGCTGGACGCGGCGGACCTGGTCGTGATCAAGGTCTGCAAGTCCGGCGGACTGCGCAACGCCCTGAAGACCGCCCAGACCGCGCTGGCCGGCGGTCTCGAGATCCTGGCCAGCGGCCTCACCGACTGCGGAATCGCGTTCGCCGCCGCACTGCACGTCTTCAGCCAGCTCGAACTCGCCCTGCCCGCCGAACTCAACGGGCCGGAGCTGCTGACGGATCTGTACGTCGACGGGCTGACCATCACCAAGGCCGTCGCAACGGTCCCCACAGCCCCTGGACTGGGCGTCGAGGTCGACGAGGAGCGTATCCGGGCCGAGTCGCTCAACCTGCTCTATCGCTGAGGAGAACCATGATCAGCAAGTGTCCCGCCGCAGCTTCGTCGAGCTCAGCTCTTCGCCTGTTTCCTGGTCACCGCGGTCACGCTGATCATCTTGTTCTTCCTCACCCAACGCTGGTTCGTCCGCGGAATCACCATGAGTGGCCTGGGAGGCCGCTGATGCCGAATCCGCGGCCTTCACCAAACCCTGGGCGGCACTGCCCGGTGACCAGGCCGGGCGGCTGATCGCCGGGACCGGATCCGACACCGCCCAGGTGCCGGCGCCCGCCACGGCGTACCGCACGCTCGCGGACGGACGAACTGCCCACCCGCCTCGCAGTTGCGGAGTCAACCGCGCCGTGCCCCTTGAGAGAAAGGCAGCGCCAGATGCAAACGGTCCTGTTCACCAAGCTGTTCGGCGACCGCGAAGTCGCCGAGGTCGCCGACACGAGCGCCGATCTCGGCTTCGACGGCGTCGATCTCCTCATCCGGGACGGCTTCACCGCCTCCCCGACGAGCCCTGCCGACATCTCCACCGCGGTCTCCCGCTGCCGCGAAGGCGGATTGTCGGTGCCGCTGGCGACGACCGACCTCAGCGATCCCGCGGCCTACCCGGCCCAGTCCGTGCTCGACGCCTGCGCCGCGGCCGGGATCGGCACGGTTCGGCTCGGCTTCTGGAAGTACGACCCGCACACTCGGGTCACCGAGCAGATCGACCGAGCCAGGCGCGATCTCGACGTATTGGGCGAGATCGCAGAACGGGCCGGTGTCCGGCTCGCGCTGCAGCTGCACGGCGGCACCGTGCACAGCTCCGGCGCGCTCGCGCACCGGCTCCTCGACGGGCGTGATCCGGCCACGTTCGTCGCCTACCCGGACCCCGGGAACCAGGTGGTGCAGGAAGGCCGGGAGGACTGGCGGTTGACCTTCGACCTGCTGGCGACCTGGCTCGGCTGCGTGGGGGTGAAGAACGGCGGCTGGTACCCGGCCGCCCTCGACCCGAGCGGCCGGCGGGCATGGGCCTCCGACTGGTTCGGACTCGCCGACGGCATGGTCCCGTGGCCTGCGATCATCGCCCACCTTCGAGCAGCGGACTTCGGCGGCGTACTCACCCTGCACAGCCCGTACGCGCTGCCCTACGCCCAGGTGCTCGACCGGACCCGGACCGACGCGGCGTACATCCGGCGGCTGATGGCCGGATGAGCATCCCACCTTCACCGCAGGGCCCGCTGAGCGCACTCAGCCGGCGAAACGGGCCATCCACGCCTCGACCTCGTCCGCCGACCGGGGCAGACCGTCCGACAGGTTCTCGTTGCCGTCGTCGGTGACGAGCAGGTCGTCCTCGATGCGGACGCCGATGCCGCGCCACTCCTCGGGCACGGTGAGGTCGTCCGGCTGGAAGTACAGGCCGGGCTCGACGGTGAGCACCATGCCCGGCTCCATTACGCCGTCGACGTACTCCTCCTGCCTGGCCTGCGCGCAGTCGTGGACGTCCAGACCGAGCATGTGACCGGTACCGGCCATGGTGAAGCGGCGCTGGAGGCCGAGTTCGTACGCGCGGTCGGCCGGGCCTTCGATGAAGCCCCACTCGACCAGCCGGGTCGCCAGGTGGCGCTGCGACGCCTCGTGGAAGTCGCGGTACGCGGCGCCCGGCTTGACGGCGGCCATGCCCGCTTCCTGGGCCTCGTACACCGCGTCGTAGACCTTGCGCTGCACGGGCGTGAAGGTCCCGTTGATCGGGAGGGTGCGCGTGACGTCGGCCGTGTAGAGGGTGTTCGTCTCGACGCCCGCGTCGAGCAGGAGCAGGTCGCCGGGGCGCACCGGACCGTCGTTGTCCGTCCAGTGCATGATCGTGGCGTGCTCGCCCGCTGCGCAGATCGAGCCGTAGCCGACGGCGTTGCCCTCAAGGCGTGCGCGGCGGAAGAACGTGCCCTCGATCCACCGCTCGGACGACGCGATCGCCGTGGAGAGTTCACCGATCACATCGGTGAATCCGCGCACCGTGGAGTCCACGGCCTTGCGGAGCTCCGTGATCTCCCACTCGTCCTTGACGAGCCGGAGATCGCTGAGCGCCTCGTCGAGTTCGGCGTCGCGCACCTCATCGGTGGTGACGGCGGCCGTCAGGGCCGGGTCGACACCGCGGACGATCCGGGTCGGCGCGGCGGGGGCGGCGGCCAGGTCGTCGGCGGCCGTGCGGATGTCACGGCAGGGCAGGCCGAGCACGAGCTCCGACTCGGCGAGGGAGCGGCGGCGGCCCATCCACAGCTCGGCCGTGGGGCCGGTCCAGAACTCGTCGTTGTCCCTGCTGTCGCGCGGCAGCTGGTAGCAGTAGGCGTCGTGGCCGCCGTCCGCACGGGGTTCGAGGACGAGCGCGCCGTCCCGGACCTGGTCTCCGGTCATGTGCACATAGCCCGAGTACGGCCGGAAGGGGTAGGTGTCGTCGTTCGAACGGACCTTGAGGTTCCCGGAGGGAATCACGAGGCGTTCGCCCGGAAAGCGCGCGGAGAGCGCCGCTCGGCGGCGGGCCGCGTGCGGGGACTGCTCGGCGAGCGTCAGGTCGTGCCGCTCGGTGTCCGCCCAGCCCGTCCGCATCAGAGCGGACAGCTCATCGGAGATCCCTGAGTAGAGACCGTTCCTCCGGCCTTTCGCCACGTCGTACACCTTCCTCTGGATGGATCCCGCAGCCACTCGGCGGCTCCCGGACGCTACCTCGCACCGCGCGCGTTCGGGGCGGAAGAGTGCCAGTGGCACAGATCGGACAGACACCCCGGCGGGAGCCACCGATAATGGGGCATATGACGAACGCGAAGCTCGGTGAGGCCCTGCGGCTCCTGGGAATCGATCACTCGGCGGTCCGGGTCTATCTGGCGCTGCTCGAACTGGCCCCGGCCCCGCTGAGTGCTGTCGGCGCCGCGGCCGGTCTGGACGGTGCGGAACTGACCACGGCTTACGGCGCACTGGTCGACGCCGGTCTGGCCAGTGCCGCCGGGTCGGGCGGGGACGTGGTGGCGCCGGTTCCGCCGACCGCCGGTCTGGAGATCCTCGCCAGACACCGGGCGGCCGAGGTCGAGGAGTCGCGCATCAGCGTCGGGGGCGCGTTCGAGTCGTTCCGGCGTCAGCGGCTCGCCGCGTACAACGACCACCTGGTCGAGGTCGTGACCGGCGAGGCCGTCGGACCCAGGATCCGCCAGGCGTGGGCGAGCGCCCGCGAACAGATCCGGCAGTTCGAGTCACCGCCGTACTTCCCGCTGTCCGGCGCCACGGACGACGCGCTGGCGACGCTGGCCCGCGGTGTGACACAGCGTGTCGTGTACTCGCGGGCGTCGCTGGAGCACCCGGGCCATCTGGAGGAGGCCGTCGAACCGTGCATCAAGGCCGGTGAGCAGGCGAGGGTGCTGCCGTCGGTGCCGGTCAAGCTCGTGATCATCGACGAGGCGTACGGGCTCGTGTCGCTGTCGATCAAAGAGGCCGACGTGCACAACACGATGCTGGTCGTGCAGCCGTGCGGCCTGCTCTCCGCGCTCATGGCACTGTTCGAGCAGTCCTGGCAGAACGCCCTGCCGTTCCACGGCCGCACCGCCCGCCCGGGCGGCCTGCCGCCCGCCGACCGCCGGCTGCTGTGGCTCCTCGCGGGCGGCACGAGCGACGACGTCATCGCCCGCGAGCTCGGAATCAGCCGCCGCACGCTCTTCCGCCGCCTGCAGATCCTGATGGCCCAGCTGGGCGCCGCGAACCGCTTCCAGATGGCCTTGCAGGCACAGCGCTCCGGATGGCTGTGATCGGAGCGCTGTGAAGCGGGACCGAGCAGCCGGGAACCCCACCGGCCCCGGCCGCCCCATGAGCATCTCCAGTGAACCTGCACACCGACTGCGCAGTCCGGTCACTGCGTCCCGAGAACACGCACAACCCGCAGAATTGACGTTGGTCATTAATGCGGGAGTGTCCACTTTGGTGAATGTCACAGCGCCCCGGGTAATGCGAACCTATCGATCCCGTGAAGGGGCTGTCCCGGGTCGGTGAACAGACCTGCACTCCGCCGCAATTCTGTGACCACACAGCCCCTGAGCGGGGACGCTCCGAGTGGATGTGCGAGGGGCCATCGTGCTTTGATCCTCCGCACCGCGGGAGTTGCACCACTGATTCCCGTTTTCTCGAATTACCCCTGAGAAAGGCCGCTCACATCATGAACTCCGTCCCCCAGGTTCAGACCCTTGAGATCTCCGACGCCGACCTCGACAACGTCTCCGGCGGTCTCGTCGGTGGCCTCGTCAGCAACGTGACCGGCACGGCCGACTCCATCGCCCCGGTCTCGGGCCTCGTCGGCGGCGTCGCCGGCACGGTCGCGGGTCTGACCGGTGTCAACACCGGCGCCGTCACCGGCACGGTCACCGGCCTCATCGCCGGCGCCTGAGCCACGGCTCCACACAGGCCCCGGAACCTTCCCCAGGGTTCCGGGGCCTGACGGCGCCGTCAGGGCCTGTCGGTCCACCGGCTCCGCAACGTAAGGGAAGAATGTCGTGCAGTTCCGCCAACAGGCCCTGTCCAAGCTGCAGTCGCCCGAGGAACTCGACCTTCCCGTGCGGCTCGCCAGACCGCAGGGACTGCTCGCCCTGGTCGTGACGGTCGTCGTGATGGCCGCCGCGTCCGTGTGGGCGGTCACCGGGTCGGTGTCGTCGACCCTCCGCGCACCCGGCATCCTGACGCACGCGCAGGGCAGTTACGTCCTCCAGAGCCCCGTCACCGGTCAGGTCACGGGCGTGCTCGCCAAGGAAGGACAGCGCCTGGCCGCCGGCGCGCCCGTCCTCAAGGTCCGTACGGAGCAGGGCGACCGGCTCGTCCGCGCCATCGACGCGGGCCGGGTCACCACACTGTCGGCCGGGATCGGCACGGTCGTGACCACCGGCGCCGATGTCGCCACCGTGGAGAAGACCCGCAGCGCCGGGGATCCCCTCCTCGCCATGGTCTACGTCCCCGCGGACAGCGCGGGGACCGTGCCGGTCGGCGCTGACGTCGATCTCACCGTCCAGTCGGCGCCGGAACAGCAGTACGGGATGCTGCGGGGCCGCGTACAGGCCGTGGGGCACGGCGCGCAGACCCAGCAGCAGATAGCCGGCTTCCTCGGTGACAAACAGCTGGCCGGGCAGTTCACGAAGGGCGGCCCGACGGTCGCGGTCCTCGTGAAGCTGGTCAAGTCCTCCGCCACGAAGTCGGGTTACGCGTGGTCGTCCGCCGGCGGACCGCCGTACGCGCTCGACTCCATGACCCCGGCCTCGGGCGCCGTGCACCTCGCCGGGCAGCACCCGATCGATTGGCTGCTTCCGTGAGCCCCTCCCCCGCCGCCCAGCAGCAGCTGCCGCCGGCCGGCCACGGCCGCCGCAGGGCACGCCCCGCGCCCGCGCCGCAGCGCCGCCGCCACCGGACGGTCCGGACGCCCACCGTCCTCCAGATGGAGGCCGTCGAGTGCGGCGCCGCGTCCCTGGCCATGATCCTCGCCCACCACGGCCGCCATGTCCCCCTCGAAGAGCTCCGCATCGCCTGCGGCGTCTCGCGTGACGGCTCGCGGGCCAGCAGTCTCCTGAAAGCGGCGCGGAGTTACGGCCTGACCGCCAGGGGCATGCAGATGGAGCCGGCCGCCCTCGCCGAGGTCAAGGCGCCCGCGATCCTCTTCTGGGAGTTCAACCACTACGTCGTCTACGACGGCATGGGCCGGCGCTTCGGCCGGCGCGGCGTACACATCAACGACCCGGACAAGGGCCGCAGGTTCGTGCCCGCCGAGGACTTCGACACCAGTTTCACCGGCGTCGTCCTCGTACTCGAACCGGGCGAAGGATTCCGCGAGGGCGGCCGCAGGCCGGGCGTCCTGAGGGCGCTGCCCGCGCGCCTGCGCGGCACCACGGGCACGATGCTCGCCGCGCTCCTCGCCAGCCTGCTGCTGGTCGCGACCGGCGCGGCGCTGCCCGCGCTCAGCCGCACGTACATCGACATGTTCCTGCTCGGCCATCAGACATCGCTCCTGGGCGCGCTGTTCGCCTCGATGGCCACGATGGTGGCGCTCACCGGCGTCCTCACCTGGCTCCAGCAGGCGAACCTGCTGCACGGGCGCATCATCGCTTCGACGCTCAGCAGCGCCCGCTTCCTGGGGCATCTGCTGCGGCTTCCCGTGACGTTCTTCGCGCAGCGCAGCCCGGCCGACCTGGTGCAGCGTCTCCAGTCGAACGACGCGGTCGCCGAGACCCTCGCGCGCGATCTGGCCGCCGCCGGAGTCGACGGTGTGGTGGTGCTGCTGTACGCGGCGCTGCTGTGGACGTACGACCCGCAGCTGACGCTCGTCGGGGTGGGCATCGCGCTCGGGAACGTCGTCGCGATGCGGATCGTGATCCGGCTGCGCGCCACGCGTACGCAGAAGCTGCGCGCGGACACCGCCCGGCTCACCAACACCTCGTACACGGGCCTTCAGCTGATCGAGACGATGAAGGCGACGGGCGGCGAGAACGGCTACTTCCGGCGCTGGGCCGGGCAGCACGCCACCACGCTTGAGGAGCAGCAGCGCCTCGGGGTGCCGAGCGCGTGGCTGGGCATCGTGGCGCCGACCCTGGCGACGCTGAACAGCGCGCTGATCCTGTGGATCGGCGGTCTGCGCGCGGTCGAGGGGCATCTGTCGGTGGGGCTCCTGGTGGCGTTCCAGGCGCTCGTGGTCCGCTTCACCGCGCCGGTCACCCGTCTCAACGGCGTCGCGGGCCGCATCCAGGACTTCGCCGCCGACGTGACGCGGCTGAAGGACGTCGAGAACTTTCCGGTGGACTCCCTGTACGCCCGTTCCGACGATGCCCCGTCCGGAACAGCCGGGAGCACGCGCCGTCTGAAGGGGCACGTCACGCTGGACGACATCACGTTCGGCTACAGCCCGCTCGACAAGCCGCTCCTGACGGGTTTCTCGCTGACCGTCGGACCGGGGCAGCAGGTCGCCCTCGTGGGCGGTTCGGGCAGCGGCAAGTCGACGGTGTCGCGGCTGATCTCCGGTCTGTACACCCCCTGGGAGGGCACGATCCGGATCGACGGGCAGCGTCTGGACGACATCCCGCGCGGCGCGCTGACCGCGTCCGTGTCCTTCGTCGACCAGGACGTGTTCCTCTTCGAGGGCACGGTCCGTGACAACGTCGCGCTGTGGGATCCGTCGATCCCCGACGAGGCGGTCGTCGACGCGCTCAAGGACGCGGCGCTGTACGACGTGGTGGCGCGCAGGCCCGGCTCCATCCAGGGCCGTGTCGAGCAGGACGGACGGAACTTCTCCGGCGGGCAGCGCCAGCGGCTCGAAATCGCGCGTGCCCTGGTCCGGCGGCCGAGCGTCCTCGTGCTCGACGAGGTGACCAGCGCCCTGGACGCCGAGACCGAGCAGATCATCATCGACAATCTGCGGCGCCGCGGCTGCGCGTGCGTGGTGATCGCGCACCGCCTCAGCACGGTCCGCGACAGCGACGAGATCGTGGTGCTCGACCACGGCCAGGTCGTGGAGCGCGGCCGCCACGAGGAACTGGTCGCCGCCGGGGGGCCGTACGCCGACCTGGTCAGGGAGCACTGACGTGACGTACCCGCACCAGGAGCACACCGCGGGCGACCAGGTGACCGCCGCGTTCGGCGCGCTGGGCGTGCCGGTCGACTGCACCGGCCTGCGCAGCCTGCCGCTGGAGGGGCCGCAGGTCCTGTGGCTCGTCGTCGGGGGCGCGCTCGACCTGTTCGCGGTGGACGCCGCGGCGCAGGGGCACTGGCACTTCCTGGGCCGGCTGGAGGCGGGGACCCTGCTCCTCGGTCCGGTCGAGGGGCCGCAACACACGCTGGTGGGGCGGCCGTTGCAGGGCTGCGCGCTGCGCCGGATCGCGCTGCGGGAACTGCAGGGCCCCGACCACGGCGACGGCTCGTGGGCGTACGACCAGCAGTACCTCAGCCAGTACGACACCCAGGACGCGGCGCTGAGCCTCCTGGAGCACGCGTTCGCGCTGGGCGTGGGCCGCAGTCAGCGGGTGCTGTTCGAGGCCCCGCTCGACGGCAGGACCGCCGGCGACGACTCCGTGGGCGACGACGACATCCTGTGGCTGCCGGTCATGCCGGGCAGCGTGCAGTACGGGGCGTCGTACAGCGCGGACGCGGCCGGCGACCTGCTGGTCGACGGGTCGATGTGGCAGCGCATGGTCAACCAGCAGTTCCGGCTGCTTTCGGCCCTCGACCGGTGGATCGAGCGCCTGGAGAGCGCGCACGAGACCCGTACGGCGGCCGGTATCAAGGCGGGCGAGACCGTCCGCGAGAACGCCGACCGGACACTGCTCGCGTCCATCGGCAGCCAGAGCAGGGGAAGTTCACGGCGTACGTCCTCCGGATACGGTGACGACGCGACGTACGCCGCGTGCAAGCTGGTCGCCGACGCGGCCGGGATCACGCTCACCGAGCCCGCGCGCAGCGGCGCGGTCAGCGACCGGATCGACCCGGTCGAGCAGGTCGCGGTCGCCTCGCGGATCCGCAGCCGCGCGGTCCGGCTCGACGGCCGCTGGTGGCGCGAGAACACCGGCCCCCTGGTGGGACACCGGGCCGCGTCCGGCGCCCCGGTCGCGCTCCTGTGGCGGCGCGGCGGGTACGAGGCGGTGCACCCCTCCAGCGGACGGCCCACCCGGATCGACGAGGACAACGCGGACGAGTTCGAACCGCGGGCCGTGATGCTGTACCGGCCGCTACCCGACCGGCCGCTGAGCCCGCTGCGGCTGCTGCGGTTCAGTGCGCGCGGCACCAGGGGCGATCTGCGGAACCTGCTCGGCGCGGGCCTGGTGACGGTCGCGATCGGCGCCCTGGTGCCGGTGGCGACCGGGCGGGTCCTGGGCGAGTACGTGCCGAACGCCGAGTCGGACCTCATCGTCCAGGTGTCCGTCGCGGTGATGGTGACGAGCATCGTGTCGGCGGCGTTCATGCTGCTCCAGAACCTGACGATCCTGCGGATGGAGGGCCGGATCGAGAGCGCGCTCCAACCGGCCGTGTGGGACCGGCTGCTGCGGCTGCCGACGCGCTTCTTCGCCTCGCGCTCCACCGGCGAACTGGCCAGTGCGGCGATGGGCATCAGCTCGATCCGCCGGCTCCTGTCGGGGGTGGGCCCCGTGGTGGTGCAGGCGGGCACGGTCGGCACGCTCAACCTCGTCCTGCTGCTCTGCTACAGCGTGCCCCTCGCCCTGGCCGCTCTCGGGATGCTGGCGGTGATCGCGGCCGTGTTCCTCGCCCTCGGGCTGTGGGAGCTGCGCTGGCAGCGGCGCCTCGTGGTGCTCGGCAACAAGCTCAACAACCAGGCGTTCCAGACCCTGCGCGGACTGCCGAAGCTGCGTGTCGCGGGCGCGGAGAGCTTCGCGTACGCCGCGTGGGCCGGGGAGTTCGCGCGCAGCCGGGAACTCCAGCGGCGCGCGGGACGCGTCAAGAACCTCACCACGGTCCTCAACTCCGTCTATCTGCCGCTGTGCTCACTGGTGATGTTCATGCTGCTCGCGGGCCCGGCGCGGGGCAGCATGTCGGCGGGCGACTTCCTGACGTTCAGCACCGCGGTGACGATGCTGCTCACCGCGGTCACGCAGCTCACCGGCGCGGCGCTCTCGGCGGCGGCGGTCCTTCCGATGTTCGAGCAGATCAAGCCGGTGCTCGACGAGGCGCCCGAGGTACGCGCCGCCAGCACCCAGCCGGGCGCCCTGACGGGGGAGATCGAGGCGCGCGGGGTGTCCTTCCGGTACACGGACGACGGCCCGCTCGTCCTGGACGACGTGTCGCTGTCCGTCCGTCCTGGCGAGTTCGTGGCGGTCGTCGGCCCGAGCGGCTGCGGCAAGTCGACGCTGCTGCGGCTGCTCATCGGCTTCGACCGGCCGGTCTCGGGGGGCGTCCTGTACGACGGCCAGGACCTCACGGCACTCGACCAGGCGGCGGTGCGCAGGCAGTGCGGGGTGGTGCTGCAGAACGCCCAGCCGCTGACCGGTTCGATCCTGGACTGCATCTGCGGTGCTGAGGTGTTCACGCAGGAGGAGGCGTGGGAGGCGGCGGCGATGGCGGGTCTGGCCGAGGACATCAAACAGATGCCGATGGGCCTGCACACGATGATCGCCGGCGGCGGCGCGATCTCGGGCGGCCAGCGCCAGCGCCTGATGATCGCGCAGGCGCTGATCCGTCGCCCCCGCATCCTGTTCTTCGACGAGGCCACGAGCGCACTCGACAACGAGACCCAGCGCACGGTCATCGACAGCACGCGCGCACTGAACGCGACCCGGATCGTCATCGCACACCGCCTGTCGACGGTCATGGACGCGGACCGGGTGGTGGTCATGGCGGACGGCCACATCGTCCAGCAGGGCCCCCCGGCCCAGCTCCTCGCGGACACGGACGGCCGCCTGCACGAGCTGGTACGGCGGCAGATGGCATAGGGGCGGCCGGCCGGAGCAGGGCCGGCCTGGACTGCTTCCCCGGCACCTGAGGTCACGCGGTCGCACCCCATGGCCGTAACACGCAGTGCTACGCTTCTGTCATGGCGCCCAAGGAACGCTTCAGCATCAGCATGGACCCTGACCTCAAAGCCTCGCTCAAGGAGCACGCACGGGCGGCGGAGCTCGATGTGACGCGCTATGTGACCCTCGCCGTTCAGAAGCAGATGCAGGAGGACGCCGTCATCGCCCGTCGCTTCGCGACGATCGATGCGGACATCGCCGCGACCGAGGCCCTGCCCGCTCCGGAGGGCGCGGAGCTCGGGATCGACGACGCCGAGATCGCGGCAGCGCTCGCGGGTATCGCCCACGCTCTCGCACCTTCGTCGGAAGAAGCGGCGTGAGCCACCCGGCCTTCGTCTACGACGCAGGCATGCTCATCGCGCTCGACCACCAGGACCGCACAGCACACACCTTCCACCAGGCACTGATCCGGCTGGACCATCCGCCCGTGGTGCCCCTCCCGGTGCTGGCCCAGGTCTGGCGCCCGGGACGCTGGACACCGCTGAGCCGGTGTGTGCCCCAGTGCACGGTCTTCGGCACCCGGGAGGCCCGGGTCGCAGGGTGCGGCCCCTGCGACGTGGGGCATCTCGAAAGCGACGCGAAGCGCGCCGGGCAGCTGCTCGCGCTCGCCGCCATCCCCGCCGAGAAACGCCCCGACGCGGTGGACGCCCTCGCCATGGTCATCGCCGCCCGCCATGTCAGCAGCGTGGTCGTGACCTCGGACGTACGCGACCTCGTGGCCTACCGGGATGCCCTGCCCCAGGCGGAACAGAGCGTCCGCGTCCTCCCCGTCTCGGGCCTCGCGGAATTCATGTCCGGCAAGCGCGTCACTGTGTGATCCGCCTGCGGTCGACCGCGGTCGCCCACCGCTGCGTTCCCCGCCCCGAAACCCCGGCAGCGGTCACCGAGCACGTTGCCGGGGCGCGACCTGCTAGATCACCAGGCTGAGCAGCGCGGCGACCACGAAGCCCGCCACCGACAGGACCGATTCCAGCACCGTCCAGGACTTCAGCGTGTCGCGTTCCGATATGCCGAAGTACTTGGCGACCATCCAGAACCCGCCGTCGTTGACGTGCGAGGCGAAGATCGAGCCGGCCGAGATGGCCATGATGATCAGGGCGAGGTGGGGCTGCGAGAGGTGCTGGCCGTCGACCAGGGGCAGGACGATGCCCGCCGTGGTCACGATCGCCACCGTCGCGCTGCCCTGGGCCACCCGCAGCACCAGCGAGATCAGGTAGGCCAGCACGATGACCGGCAGACCCACGTCGTTGAAGGTCTTGGACAGGGCGCCCGCGATGCCGCTGCCGCTGAGGACCGCGCCGAAGATGCCGCCGGCGCCGACCACCAGCAGGATGTTGCCGACCGGCTTGAGCGAGGCGGTCGAGACCGCCTCCAGGGACTTGCGCGACCAGCCGCGGCGGATGCCCAGCAGGTAGTACGAGAGGAAGAGCGCGATCGTCAGGGCGACGAAGGGGTGGCCGAAGAACTCCAGGACCGAGCGGAGCGTCGAGGGGTCCAGCGCGATCGAGGAGAACGTCGCCAGCAGGATCAGGATCAGCGGGGTACCGATGATCGCGAGGACCGTGCCCAGCGGGACCGGCTTCTCCTGCGGCTCGACCCCCAGGGCCTGCTGCTCGGCGACGACCGCGGCCTTGGCCTCCTCGGCGGCCTCGACCATGTCCTGCGGCACCGGGACGAAGAGGCGCTTGCCGATCCACGCCGCGTACACCCAGGCGGCCAGCACGGCGGGGATACCGCAGGCGGCGCCGATCAGGATGACCCAGCCGAGCGAGACGTGGAAGAGCGCGGCGGCCGCGACCGGGCCGGGGTGCGGCGGCAGGAACGCGTGGGTCATCGACAGGCCCGCGAGCAGCGGCATCGCGTACAGGACGATGGACTTGCCGGACCGCTTGGCGGCCGCGTAGACGATCGGCGCGAGGACGAAGATGCCGACGTCGAAGAAGATCGGGATACCGAAGATGAGGCCGGTGAGACCCATCGCGAGCGGGGCGCGCTTCTCACCGAAGAGGTTCAGCAGCCGGGAGCTCAGCACCTCGGCGCCGCCCGAGACCTCAAGGATCGAGCCGAGCATCGTACCGAGGCCGATGATGATCGCGATGTGCCCGAGGATGCCGCCCATGCCCGACTCGATCATCGAGACCGACGACGACTTCTGGACCGTGCCGAAGAGTTCGGTGACGGAGAGTCCGGCACCGAGGCCGACGGCTATGGAGACGCCGAGCAGCGCGACGAACGGCTGCAGCCTGACCTTGATGATCAGGAAGAGGAGCAGTGCTATGCCCAGGACGGCGACGGTCAGCAGACCGGTGGTGCCGCCGACGACGGCGAGCAGTCCGCCGGTGTGGGGTGGCGCTGCGGGGGTGTCAGCGGCGAAGTACATGGGGGAACTCCGTTGTTTCCTCGGGGACTTCAGGGGCGGGGGGGCTGCCGGTGCACAAGGGGAGACTTCAGTGCACGGGAGATGCAGGGGTGCGGCGGAGCAGGGTGGTGCGCGGCACGGCGCCCCGGAAGGGGGAAGGGGCGCCGTGCCGGGTCGGGGTGAGGCGGTGTCAGCCGAGTACGGCGAGCGCGTCGATCTCGATGAGCAGGCCGGGCGGCAGGCCGACGTAGACGGTCGTACGGGCCGAGGCGGGCTGGGTGAGTCCCTGCTCCTCGAAGTACGCGTTGTAGATCTCGTTCAGCTCGGCGAAGTGCGCGACGTCCGTGAGGTAGACGCGCATCATCATCACGTCGTCCCAGGTCGCGCCACCCTCCTCCAGGATCGCCTTGACGTTGGCGAAGGTCTGGAGGGTCTGCTCGCGCAGGGTCGGGCCCGCCGGGGTGGGCGCCTGGCCCTCGACGGCCGGCAGGAAGCCGACCTGGCCGGCGACCTGGAGGATGTTGCCCTTGCGGACGCCGTGCGAGAACTTCGCGGGCGGCGTGGTGTGGGTGGCGGGGGTGAGAGCGGTCTTCTCGGTCATGCCCTTGCTTCCTTCGGGGGGTGGTGCGGGGAAACGGTCTTCGGCTGCGGTGCGGTGCCCGCGTACTCGCCGCTGATGGCGTCGGCCGTGCGGCGCACCAGCGGGAGCAGGGTGAGGAGTTCCTCTGCGGTCACGACCACATTGGGCGCCGACATCGACATGGCGGCGACAACCCGGCCGTCCACGCCCCGGATGGGGGCTCCGACGCAGTTGATGGACTCCTCGTGGCCACCGAGGTCGGTGGCCCAGCCCTGTTCGCGCACCGTGGCCAGCTCCTTGAGGAAGGCGCCGGCGTTCGGAGTCGAACGGGCCGTGTATGTGGGGTAGTCGAGCCGTTCGGCGACGCTGCGCCGCTCCGGCTCGGGGAGGTCGGCGAGCAGCAGTTTGGCGACGGCCGCCACGGTGATCGCGACGGGCCTGCCGATCCGCGAGTACATCCGGACCGGGTAGCGGCTCTCGACCTTGTCGATGTAGAGGACCTCGTTCTCCTCGTACACCGCGAGGTGCACGGTGTGCCCGCACTCCTCGTTGAGCCTGGCCAGATGGGGGTGCGCGATCTCCCGTACGTCGAGGTTCTCGACGGCCTCCTGGGCGAGCGCGAAGAGGCGGGTGCCCAGCCGGTAGCGCTGGTCCTGCTGGCGGTAGACGAGCCCGTGCTCGTGGAGGGTGCGCAGCAGCCGCAGCGCGGTCGACTTGTGGACGCCGAGGCTCTCCGAGACCTGGCCGAGGTCGGCCGGCCCCCGGGCGAGCAGCGGCAGGATGGACAGCGCGCGGTCCACGGTCTGGCTCATGGCGTACATGCCTCCTCTTCGGCGCCGGTCACGTCGGACACGGTCTCGGTCCAGCCGGGGCCGATGCGAAGTGTGCCCCAGGCGGTGTCGTCGAGAGCCGCGAGGCGGTCGGCCACACAACGGGACGGCGGGTCGGCCAGGTCGCCGTGGACGGTGAGGGCGGCGGCGGCCATCAGATGGCCGTGCCGGACGCGGTCGCGGACCGGGAGGCCGCGCAGCGTGCCGGAGAGGAAACCGGCGGCGAAGGCATCGCCCGCGCCCACGGGGGCCACGACGTCGACGCGCAGCGCGGGGACGGTGGTGACGGTGTCGCCCTGCGGACCGCCGGCGAAGACCGTCGCCCCCGCCGCCCCCCGCTTCACGACCAGCACGGCGGGCTCCGGCAGCGCCGCCCGGATCGCGGCAGCGCCCCGTACGTCCCAGGCCGCCGCCGCCTCGTCCTCGCCGACGAACACCACGTCCGCCCCGCGCGCCAGCTCCAGCAGCACCCGGGGGCCGGTCTCGTCTGCGTCGTCGCGCCACAGCCCCGGCCGGAAGTTCACGTCGAAGGAGACCAGCGGGCGGCCGGGCGCCGGCGCGGTCAGTTCGCGCATCAGGGCCAGGCAGCCGGGCGAGAGCGCGGCCGTGATCCCGGAGAGGTGGAGCACCTGCCCCGACCACAGCGCGGCGCGGTCCATCACGCCGGGCGCCATCGCGCTCGCGGCGGACCCGGCCCGGTAGTAGATGACCTCGTGGTGGTCGGCGTCACGGTCGTCGGCGGTACGGAAGTAGACACCGGTGGGCCGGTTCGGGTCGCGCTGGACGGCCGAGGTGTCGACCCCGTACGCCCCGACGGCCTCGGTCAGGTGGTCGCCGAAGCCGTCGGCGCCGACCCGGCTGATCCACCGCGCGGAGTGCCCGGCGGCGGCCAGCGCGCAGGCCACATTGGACTCGGCGCCGCCGATGCCCCGGTCGAAGGAGGGCACGTCGGCCAGTCGGCCGGGGCGGGAAGGCAGGAAGGTGACCATGGACTCGCCGAGACAGACGACGTCCACTGGGGGCCCTGGGGTGTACTGGGCGGTCACGATCGCTCTCGCTCCTCGGTGGTGGGTGGCCGGGGACTCCGTTGACCCGGCGATGGCTCGGATGTTAGACAGCGGTGAGCGATATACGCAATGAGCGTTGCGCATGTTGCAACGCACACTCTCTGGGAGGTTCCATGGCGGGCGCGGCAGGTACGGCGGGCGCGGCGAGTGCGGCGGACGCACGCGAGACCATCGGCGCGGAGGTGGCCGACCACCGCTTCAAGGGGCTGCCGCCCGGCGCCGACGGGCTGACCCTGGCCGCCCTCGCGGCGGAACGCCGCAACCTGTTCACCGGCGGGTTCACCACCCCCGTACTCGCGCTCTCGGCCGAGTCGGTCGAGCACAACCTCGCCCTCATGGAGACGTACTCCACACAGCACGGCCTCGCCTTCGCCCCGCACGGCAAGACGTCGATGGCCCCGCAGCTCTTCGACCGGCAGACCGAGCACGGCGCCTGGGGCATCACCCTCGCCGTCCCGCACCAGGTCCGCGTCGCCCGCGCCTTCGGCGTGCAGCGGATCTTCGTCGCCAACGAGATCGTGGACGCCCCCGCCCTCCAGTGGATCGCCGCCGAACTGGCCGCCGACCCGGACTTCCGCTTCATCTGCTACGTCGACTCCGTACGCGGGGTCGAGCTGATGGACGAGGCGCTGCGCGGCTCCGCCCGCCCGCTCGACGTGGTCGTGGAGCTGGGCGCGGGCGACGGCGCCCGGACCGGCGTACGGACCCCGGCCGATGGCGCTGCCGTCGCCGGAGCGGTGGCCGCGACGGACACGCTGCGCCTGGTCGGCGTCGCCGGTTACGAGGGCGAGGTGCCCGAAGCCGACAGCGAGCGGGTGCACGCCTGGCTGCGCCAACTGGTCGCGCTGGCCGCCGGACTCGACCGCGACGGCCACTTCGCGGGTCTGGACGAGATCGTGCTGAGCGCGGGCGGCAGCGCCTGGTTCGACGCGGTGGCCGACGTCTTCGCCGAGATCCCCGCGCTCTCGGCCCCCGTGCTGAAGCTGCTGCGCTCCGGCGCCTATGTCTCGCACGACGACGGCCACTACAAGCATCTGACGCCGTTCAACCGGGTGCCGTCCGAGGGCGCGCTCCAGCCGGCCTTCCGGCTCTGGGCGCAGGTCGTCTCGCAGCCCAC